>JAAFKE010000053.1 GCA_013298215.1 Cytophagales bacterium
CTCGGGTAAGTACAACCTCAGTGTGAGCACTGGCAGCAAATTGGTGTTTTCTTTTGTGGGATACGAAAACAGCGAAGTGAGCCTCGGCAACAGCGACGTAGTTGATGTGACCCTCAAAGCGTCGTCCCTAACCCTGGGCGAAGTAATGGTAGTAGGTTCGCGCTCAACGCAGGTCCGTACCAGCATCGAAACGGTAGCACCCGTGGACGTAATCACCTCAAAAGAACTTATCAGCACGGGCCAAATTGAGCCTACGCAAATGATGAGCTTCGTAGCACCTTCGTTCGTGTCTAACCGCCAAACTGTATCGGACGGCACCGACCACATTGACCCAGCTTCGTTGCGCGGCCTCGGCCCCGACCAAGTGCTGGTATTGGTAAATGGCAAGCGTCGCTACCAAACGGCACTCATCAACATCAACGGCACAGTGGGTAAAGGCTCGGTAGGCACCGACCTTAACTCGATTCCTGCGGCAGCCATTGAGCGCATCGAAGTACTGCGCGACGGTGCAGCCTCGCAGTATGGCTCCGACGCCATTGCTGGGGTTATTAACGTGGTATTGAAAAAAAGCACGGGTACACAGGTAAATACGCACTTTGGTCAGCAGTTTGCAGGCGACGGGCGTAACCTACAAGTGGGCATTAGCCACGGTATTAAAATCAAACAAAAAGGGTATTTAAACTTCTCACTCGACATACGCAAGCGCGACTCTACTAACCGCGCTGGTAATTTTTTGGGGACGGTGTTCACACCCGCAGGAGCTAACCCTACGGCCGCCCAGCGTGCCGCCGACGATGCGGCCATTGCCGCCAACGGTGGTTTTGACCGTGCCAACAATATGCAAGTTGGAAACTCGAACCTCATCAACATCGGCGGAGCAATCAATTTGGACTTGCCGCTTTCGAGTAAAGTAGATTTGTATGCTACCTTGATGCTGGGCTACCGCAATGGAAAGGGAGCGGGCTTTTATCGTTACCCAAAGCAAGGCTTGCAAAACCCCATTCAGGTCGATTTGGCCTTGTTTCCAAGGGGCTTTTTGCCGCAAATTGAATCAACAATCATGGATCAGTCGCTTATTGCGGGTCTGACTGGCAAAACTGGTAGCGGGTGGCGTTGGGATTTGAGCAATACCTACGGTGGTAACTCATTTCGGTTTGATGTTTCTAACTCAAACAATGCTTCGTTGGAAGGCACCAGCCGTCAAACTACATTTGACGCAGGTAGCCTTAAGTTTTTCCAAAACACAACCAACCTCGATATTTCGCGCGATTTTGGCCAAAAACTTAACCTCCAATCGTTCAACGTAGCTTTTGGTGCAGAGGCTCGCATTGATATGTTTAAGATTATTGCGGGCGAAGATGCCTCTTGGCGCAACTTCCGCCCAGAAGGCAAACTCGTTGGTACAGCTCGCCTCAACTACGCCCCAGGTGCGCAGGTGTTTCCTGGCTACCGCCCCGAAAACGCCGTAGATGTATCGAGATCTGTCGTGGCGGCATACGCCGATATTGAAACCGACTTGACCAAGAGCCTTTTGGTAAACGCCGCAGCTCGTTTTGAAAATTACAGCGATTTTGGTTCGGCCTTTGCGGGCAAGTTGGCTGTGCGTCTGAAGTTAGCCGATGCGTTGTCTATCCGTGGTTCGGTCTCAAATGGTTTCCGTGCCCCATCTATTCACCAGTCGTATTTCAATAATACCTCTACGCAGTTCCAGATCGTCGGCGGCCAGACCGTACCATCTAATACTTTGACGGTACGCAACGACAGCCCAGTTGCTACTGCACTCGGTTTTGATGCCCTCAAGCCCGAAAGATCTACTAACTTGAGTTTGGGTATTACCTCGCGTTTGGCCAATATAGTTAATATTACCATTGATGCCTACCAAATCGACATCAAAGACCGCATCATTTTGGCGGGACCATTCCGCAGAAACAACGCCGTGGTGGGTAATATCCTGACCGCAGCCAACGTACCAACGGACATACAAGTAGTGCAGGCATTCGGAAACATTATTGATACCCGCACCCGTGGTTTGGACATTATCCTTACGGCCAGCCCACGCCTCGGCAAAGGTACGCTCGACTTTATGTTTGCGGCCAATTTCAACAAGACCGACTTTTTGAAGGTAAACGGAACGTCTAAAATTCCTGCTACGCTCGATGCCACCAACAACTACTTCTTCTTCGACCGCGCCGAGCAGTCGCGCATATTGGTAGGAAACCCCCGCGACAAGTTCACGGCATCGCTTGGTTATAGAATAGGTAAATTTAGCACCAACATCAGAGCCACACGCTTCGGCGAAGTGGAGGCTTGGAGTCCAACCACCACTGCTACTACCAACCTTGACGAGGTGTTCGCGGCCAAAACCCTCACCGACCTAAGTGTTGGTTATCAAATCACAAAAGCCCTCAAAGCCGTTGTTGGAGCCAACAACTTGTTTGATGTTTATCCTGATAAGCAGCGTTGGTTTACTGAAGGCAACGGCAACTTGGGGTCGGGACTGTACGGCAACACGGGCGAAGGTCGGTTTGTGTATAGCCGCAACGCTACCCAATTTGGATTCAACGGAGGCTACTACTTTGTGAGTTTGTCGGCCAGTTTCTAAGTATTTGCAATTTTGTTTTTTTGCCACAAAGCCCAAACTGCCACGTGCAGTTTGGGCTTTGTGTTATGACATACATCATTTAACAAGCAGCTGAATATATATTTTGTCATCGCAGCGGCGAACTGCTTAATTTTTAGCCTACACTTAATTACAAAATCTCAAAAGTAGAGATGCGCTGATTGTACCCGCCAAATACGCCTACTCCGCCCGTTACGTTAGAGAATACGGGTTGCGGTTCGCGCAAGATTGGGATAAACCCGCTGGCGTTGGAGTTCCAGTTGTTGGCATCGGTTTTGGTCTTTAAGAATTGATAAGTGTTTTTGTCAATGGAGTTAAAAACGGTTCTGATCGACACTTTTTCTGCCAAAAACGCATTAATAACTTTGCGTTCGATGGTCTTGCTGGGGCGGTCGCTGTTGTCGAAAAGGTTGTTTTGGGCAATAACTATGACCGAAAATGAAGGGCCAGAAGTTGCTCCCAGACGCGGCCTAAAAAGCACGTCGGTTAGGTCAAAATCATAGGTGAAATACGCAGTTTTTTCGAGTGGTGGCCAAGCATAACTAAAAATAAAATCGTTGCCATCTTTCACTCCGTCAATCTGCACCTCGGCGGGGTTGGGCGGCACTTGGCAAGTGGCTTTCAAGACTGTTCCCGTGGCGGTGCTCACTTGCAGGGCGTATTGTTTTGAGGCCGTTACTTTCAGTAATTGATTGCTGATGGCGTAGCTTCTGGTTTTTTCGTCAAACAACAAATTTTGGGTCACACTGCCGTCGCTGATGCTCACCTTTGCGTCTTTGATTAATGCTTTTTCTAAACTGGCAATGTCGCCCAGTGCTTTGCCCTGATACACATAAACCCGCACGATGGAGTCTTGGGGCGAAATAAAGGAACTCACCGCAACCAAATCTTTGGGCGCAAGTCGCTCTATTTCAACGCCACTGTCGCAAGACACCAGCCACAAACCCAACAGCAAGAAAAGTGCGTTTTTCATCAGAATTTAAAATTATATGTCACCGACGGGATAACGGGAAACAATGCCTTTTTTGCCAAGAATGTTCTATCGCCTTCGGAAGTCCTTTCGGTTCTTAGGTAATAGTACAGCGGATTTTGGCGGCTGTATGCGTTATAAAGCCCCACCTCCCAAGTGCGCTCGCCCCAGCGTTTTTTCTTGTGAAACTGCGCGGCCAAATCCAGGCGATGGTAGGCTTCGGCCCGAAAACTATTGCGCGAACCCAAGTAATCGACGCGCTCTATAAAATTTCTGCTGAGGCCACCTGGGACAAAATAAAAACCCTGCGGCACGGTCAGGGCGTTGCCAGTGGCATAAACCCAATTGGCCGAAAGCGTTATTTTTGGGGATAGTTTGTAGGAAGCCACCGCCGAAAAATCGTGGCGACGGTCGTAGCGCGGATAAAAACGCTTTCCGTTGTTGAGGGCATCAAACTGGTGAATCGTCCACGAAAGCGTATAGCCCAGCCAACCCGTCAGGCGGCCTTTGGACTTTTGGAGCAACACCTCCGTGCCATACGACCACCCGCGCCCCGTGGTCACGTTGTCTTCCCAGCGCAGCGGCTTTGCGCCGTCGTTAAAACTCAAAAAAGTAGCCCCTTCTTGGTAGGCCACAATGCCGCGCATCCATTTTCGGTAGCTTTCAATGGTCAAATTTAAGCCCGCTTTTGGAAAATTCTTGGTGATGCCCACGGCTATTTGGTCGGCTTGTTGGGGTGGCACGCGCTCGGTGGCAGGCACCCAAAGGTCGGTCGAAAGCCCCGTTCCCGTGTTGGTGAGCAAATGCACGAATTGGTTGTTGCGGGCGTAAGAGGCTTTCAATGCCCAATTTTTGGGCAATAAATGGCTAATGGTGAGGCGCGGTTCGGCAAAAAAGTAGGTGCGCGTGGGCGTTCGCAGGCCGTTGAACCGTAAGCCCGCGTTGAGCGAAAAACGATTGTGTTGGTAGGTGTCTTCGGCGTAGAGCGCAAATTCTTGGTTATTAAAAGTTTGATTGTCAGACGCTTCGGCGGCACTAACCCGATTTTCTTCGATAAAAGCCCGTGGTTTAAAGCGGTGGTTGGTCAGCAAGGCCCCGAATTTGATTTGGTGCGCGTTGCTCGGAAAATAATCAAAATCGGTTTTGAAGGTATAGTCGCGAATGGAAGACGTGAACTCGGTGTAGGTACTGGTGTTTGCGCCCCCGTCGGTGCGGATGCGCTCAAAGTCGTCGAAAAGTTTGAACCGAAAATCAGACACTGAAAAGGTGGTGTTCAAAAACAGTTTTTGGTTGAACAAATGGTTCCAGCGTACCGTACCCGTGGCGTTGCCCCAACCCAAACCCGAATTGTAGTTGATGGTAGAAGTGCTGCGCTCCACCCGTTCTCGAATCCGAAAGGCATCGTTGCCAAAATAGCCGCTTACGTAGAGTTTGTCTTTGGGCCCCAAATCAAAATTAAGTTTGGCGTTTAGGTCATAGAAACTGTACCCCATTTTTTCTCCTTTGGGCATCAAGGGCATCGTCAGCAAGTCGATGTAAGTGCGCCTGCCCGACAGCAGAAACGACGATTTGCCTTTTTCGATGGGCCCGTCGAGCGTTAAGCGGCTCGACAATAGCCCAATGCCGCCTTCGCCCCGCAAGCGGTCTTTGCCGCCTTCTTTCATCTGCAAATCTATGACCGACGACAACCGCCCGCCGTAGCGCGCTGGAAAGCCGCCTTTCCAGAAATCTACGTTTTTGATGGCATCGCCGTTGAAAACCGAAAAAAAACCAAACAAATGGTTGGCATTATAGACCTGGGCTTCGTCCAACAAAATCAGGTTTTGGTCGGGGCCGCCGCCGCGCACGTACAAGGCCGTGCTGCCTTCTGTTCCTTTTTGCACGCCTGGCAGTAGTTGAATGGCTTTGATAACGTCTTTTTCGCCCAGCAGCGCGGGTATTTGCTTGATTTGCTGGGCAGACAGCCGCACAACGCTCATTTGGGGGGCTTGCAAAGATTCTTTTTGTTCACTCACGCGCACCTCTTGCAGTTCTTGGGCGGTGGCCACCAGCAACACATCTTGCCGAACAGACTGCGTGAGCGTAAACGTTTTTTCTTCGGCGGCGTAGCCCAGTGCCGAAAAACGCACGGTAATGGTTTGATTAACTGGTACGTTCAACGAATAATACCCGTAATTGTTGGTGGTTGTGCCGTTGGTATTGCCCAACAGCGCCACGCTCACGCCCACGAGGTTTTCTTGGTTGCCTTTTTCTTGGACGTATCCGCTCAACGTAACGCGCTGGCCAAAAACCAAAAACGGAGAAAATAGCAGCCATAAAAAATAATCTCTCATCGTGCCGTGGGTATAGGAATTACTGGCGAGTAGCCGTGAATGAGGACAATAAATTGGGGTTGCCTTGATTGGCTACTTGCTTGCCAATCAAGGTATTATTGCTTACGGTAAGTTCCCATTTGCCATTCATCAGTTGCATGAGCAGCACAACATCTTTAGAAAAGACAACGTTCCCAGTACCATCTTTGCTAATGGGGCCGAAAGAGAAAGTAAAATAATCATCGAAACGAATAGCCAAATCATATATTTCATCGTTCAATTGAATTGCCGCATTGCAAAGAGAATTGCTGGGCCTTATGTTTTTTGCTCGGCACCTATCAAACTTAAACTCACCAGACTTCACCAATCCCTTAAACTCATTGGGTGCAGTGCTGGTTGGCTCAAAAGAATCAATTTTCCACCGACCCACTATTTTATCCAATTGGGTTTGAATCAACTTCTCTTCCTTACTTTGGCAAGAGCCAAGCAAAACAACAAGTATTATTGATAGTGTGATTAATTTCATAAACTTTGAGGGTTTAATCTGGTGCAACTTAACACTAAACTTCACTTTTAGGTAATTGTTCAAAATTCTAATATACCGTTTCCTTCCTCAAAAGTGGTGTGTTTTTGTGCCTTTCCAACTGTTCTGTATAGTTTATATGCGCCCAAACCAAATATACCTAAGCAAAAGCAAAAACCCTATTGAACCGAATATAAGGGGCATTCCTATACTCAATACGTACAATATGTTTTTTACCCTACCCAAGTCATTCTTGGCATCAACAGGGTAAACAGACAAAAAAGACAAAACATATTTGTTAAAATACCACCAAGTAGTACAATAGACTATAACTCCTGGTATTAGCTCCGACAAATCATTGCGATTAACGTTCCTTATGTCAAAAACTCGCCCATAGATGAAATATATAGTACCAAAGATAATAATTAGTGGTATCATGGTAAACCCAGTAAATCTCATTCTAAAATCAGACTCGCAGCTTTCGGGCGAGTCGTTGGGATATTGCTGATGTGTATAAAACCAGAGCCTATCTCTTAATTTGAGGACTATATGCAAAAACCATTTTTTCATGCGGTGAAATGAGCAGTGATATTGTTTTGTGTCATTTTGCGTTCAAATAATCTTGCTCCACGAAAGTATATACAAATTCAGTTTCTGCGTAGCATCTGTCGTCGATTATTACCTTTGATTCATACGCCAACTCATTAAACAGACATCTTTTGTCCTTAAACAAGATAGCGAAAGGATTATTTCCAGTTTTATTGAAATCATAATGCACCGCCTTTTTTTGGTTGTCAAACACCACAACTACTGAGTCTGCAACCCTACTAAAATCAAGTGCATCTCTCAGTTTTGTTTTTGTGCTGTCTAAAATTACGCCCGGTGTTCCTTTCAAAATCACGTTTGGAATCTTGCTTAATTCCCCATTCTTATACATTTGTATTGATATGTTGGAACTTGTGGTATTCTGTATTTTTACAGAAGTTTCAAGCGATTTTTTGCAGCACCCAAGCAAAACAAGAGCCAATAAACAACAAAACAAAAACGATATTTTCATGCTATTAACTGTTAAAATTTAGACAGATAAATTGATTGAAATACCAACGAAACGTCCCACTACTATAAAGAAGTAGGATGTTTTGCTTGATTCATTTTTCGAGAACTACCCAAATTAAGCCTTGAATGACTTGATTTGAAACAAAAAATAGATTGACGAAAATACCACGGTTAATTCTAACAAAATTATTATCGCAATGAAAATACTGTTTTTTGTGTGCCCAGAATCGTTTCTTTTATCAAATGGATATTCAGAAAGTTTATTGAAAATGAGTAAATAAAGATTCCAAAACAAGAACCAGAATACTCCCGCCAAGGGTAACACAATGAAATAGTTGTGAGGATTTACGTCAGATTTCATTTTGAGAACCACACTAAAAAACCACCCAAGGCTACCTATTACCCATATAATAGGTGGAAGGAAAAACATCGAAAACCGTAATTTGAAATCTTTTAGGTTACTTTTTTTTGAATCGTTGGGATATAATTGATTTGTATAAAACCAAGACCTATCACGTAGTTTTAATAAAAATTTGATCATAAAAACGCTGAATTTAGTTTATCATATGGTAGGTCACTTACTAAATACGTAAGTAGCCTATCGTATATATTTTACTGACAAGTTTGTTCATTGTTTAGAGTTTGAGAGTAAACAGCTATACCTATGGTTACTCCACCAGTCGCAACGGCAATCCAGCCTCCCAAAGCTAATCCCGCTATTCCTAATGACAATTGAATAGCATTTAATCCAACTTCTTCAAATGTTAGATTTCCATCCCAAATACCAATTCCTAAATAGTTAAGTAGCGGTGCGTACATATTCAACAAAATAACTACATTTTTAGGTAATTGTTCAAAATTCTAACACACCGTTCCGTTCCTCAAAAGTGGTGTGTTCAACGTTCAAATAGCCAGCCTTTTATTTGCCCACCACCACGCGTAGGCTTGCCGAGTGGCTCGTAAACTGGGGTGCGTACAGGCATTGCAGCGTGGTGAGTCCGTTAGAAAAATCGCCCGCGTGCGTGGCCCGAAGGTCGTACTCGAACACGTGCTGGCCTTTGGGCAAAAAGCCAAAAAAGAAGTTGGTGGAGGCATCGCGCGGGGCTTCGTAGTAGCCCAACCCATTTTGAAAACGGTAGCCCGACAGCGCCCCCACTGGCTCAAAGCCAGCCGAGCGTTGGTCTTTAATTTGTACAAAATCCATGTCTCGGTCGGTGCTAATCTCCACTCGGACGGTCACTAAATCGCCTACTTTCAAGTTGGTTGTGGCCGACACCACCGATAGTACTGGCCCGCTCGGGCCGTTGGTTTTTAGGTACAACTCCTTTTTTATCAGCACGCTGGTGTTGGCGGGGGTCACGTTTTCTAATTTTTCGGTGTATTGCCAGTACAGCCCACCCCAGGCTGGGCCCTCGGTGGTTTTTTTGACCGAAACCTGCGCCATTTCGGGCAAAATAGCCGTTGGCGAATACGTGACTTTAAAATAGCCCGTGCCCGCTTCCTTGGTTTCGGCTTGGGTGTCGATGCGCGTTTTTCCCAGTTTTACTTCCACGTTTGGCGTGGTTTGCGTCCAATCTTGGCCGCGAAGCAGGAGGGCATAAATGGCCTCGGTGGTGGCTTTGGTGCTTGGCCAAGCCTGGGTTTGTTTTTGTTTGAGCAGCCAGCGCTTTAAGTCGTCGATTGTTTTGTGGTCGGTGGCGGTTAGTTCCGAAAAAACCTCAATCATCAACGCCTGCGTTTCTACGGGGGCTTCCTGCCAAGTGTATCCAGCTCGGTTTTGCGGCCAGTACGTACCCAACTCGTTCGACGTTGCGGCGCGTTCTTTCAAAGATCTTAAAATTTTGGCGGGTGTCTCGCCGTCGCCCGCGCGGGCGAGCACCAACGCTGCCATGCCCTGCGCTGGCAACGCCAGCGTGAGCCAGTGTTGCCGGGCTTGCTTTCTGAAATACGCGTATGCCTCGCCCGCTTTTGTGGGCGTTGGTTTTTGGGCGTAGAAACTACGCGCGTACAGATACTGCAAAATGCTGTAAGACAAGTGGTTGTCGTTCATTTTTGCCCTGCCTTTTTTGAGTTTTTCGTGCGTCCGAATCACCTCACCGTCCACGTACAGCAACGCACGATCAACGATGCGGTTCCTTTTTTCTGGGTCAAACACCACGCCCAACTTTTGTAATTTGCCCAGACCCGCCAAAATGTGCGCGGTCATGTTTGGGTCGTCGGGCGCGGTTTTAAACCACGTAAAGGCCCCCGTTTGGCTCTGCATATCCGAGAGCTGTTGGAGGGCAGATTGGGTTTCGGCCTCAATTCTGTTGAGGTCAAACAACTGCGCCAGGCGGGCGGTGCGGTCGGCTTCGGTGCGGGCTTCGGCGGCCCAGGGAGTTTCTTCGATGAGTACGTTTTTTAGTTCTTGGTTGTTGAGCAGCGGACTGGCCGACCGCTTGGCGTTGAGTGCCCAGTTGGCTATAACGGCCCTAAAAGCGGGGTTCGACTGCCCTATTTTTGCGCCCAACGCATTGGCATACAGCCTACTAAATACCTGTTCGGTGCATTCGTTGGGGTGCTCCATCAGGTACGGTAGCGATTGCAGGGCGTACCAGGCGGGGTTGCTGGTCATCTCGAGCGTGAAGCTTTGCTGGCGGAGCGTGGCCGATGGCGCGCGGAGTTTGGCGAGGGTAAAGGTTTTTTGTTGCGGGCCACTGACCCAAATTGGGAGCGTCTCCGTTACCAATATTCGGTCAGATAGCACTGGAATGGCCTTTTCTTCGCCGTCCGAAAAAGCCCCCGCCGTGGCCGTGAGCCGATAGACAATGGCCGAAACCTCCTGCGGAATTTGCAAGTCCCAAGCCACGTTTGCCGACTGCGCCGCCGCCACCTCAAACGCCAAGCTGGCTGGGGCTTGGAGGGCTTTCATCGTAAAAGCATCGAAAAGCTCTAAAACTGACGTACCGTTGAGCGTGCCGTCGGCCAAATTTTCGATCTTAGCCGTGAATTTTATCTTGTCATTTTCTCGAAAAAAACGCGGGGTGTTGGCCGTAACCATGAGTTCTTTTTGGGTGATTGCGGTAGCCTCCAAGTGGCCAATTTGCAAGTTTTTAGTGTGGGCAAAGGCCATCAGCCGCCAGCGCGTTAGGGCTTCGGGCATCGTAAAACTGAGCGTCACATCTCCCGTACTGTCGGTTTGTAATTGAGGAAAGAAAAAAGCGGTCTCGTTAAAATCCTTGCGAAATTTTGGTCGGGCCACGCTTGGTCGGGCCACGCTTGGTCGGGCTACGCTTGGCGAGGCTAAATCTTGTGCGCCTGTTTGAACCATTTCAACGTCCGACTCTGCCCGGGCATTTGCCAACGCGGGCGCAAAAGCCATGTCGGCGAAACTCTGCTGCGCCACCGCGTTTTTTCGGCTTGCAGCTCCTCTTATGTGTAGTTTTTGACTCCTATTTGGGTAGCCCATGTACGCGCTTCCAAACCCGTCTAACTGGTCAAAAATAAGTTCTCTCAGTTGCGCCAACTCCATCATTTTATTCCTAAAAGGCCGAGTTTGCTGGTTATCAAAACTACCCGATTGCCAACTTTGAACCCCAGCGTAGTAATCGGAATACAGCTCCGTGGGCCAATTGTGCGGCATAATGGCATCCAACGACGCGTCGTATAGGGTGGCCACCAGTTCGGCGGCTACTTTGTCGGCGGCTGGCCCCGTTATTTGCAGTTTCCACTGTTCGGCCTGCCCTGGCTGCAGTTTGTCGCGAAATGTACTGGTTTTTAGGGCAAGCATTTTATTGGTAAACGGCACCGACACTGCCCGCGTGTTGGTGTATAGCCGCCCGTTTTGCACCGTCGTAAAATGCACAACGAAGCCGCCCCGATCGGTTTCTGAAATCGGTATTTCAAAGCGCACGGGCAGGCCAGTGGTTTTCAACCAGCGGCTTTCTGCTATTTTATGGTTGCGCTCACACTCGTACAGCACCCAGCCAGGCTGGGCGTTTCCGAGCATAAAAACGGCTTTTTGGCTTGGTTCTCCGTTTGCCCTGATGGTTTGTACCCAATCTTCGGTTCTTTGAGGTGGTTCGGTGCGGGTGGCGTTCTGAACCCCAAAACGCCGTTTTTCGGTGAGTGTCTCGCCGCGCTCGTCGCGGGTTTTTATCTCGAGAACGTAAGCGCTTGGTTTCCAGGTGCCCAAGTTGGCAATGTTTATTTTTTTGGTGGAGTCAGTCAGCGTCATCTCCCAAACCACACTGCCCGTCGGCCAGCTTTCTGGCTGATCTTCGTTGGCGTATACATCGTTTGGGAAGTCGTTTTCGTATGCCTTCTGATCCATCACAAATCGGTCGGCGTGCATCCACAATCGTTTTCTCAAAATTCGGTTGGGGGCGTTCAACTGCCTAATAACCAGCTGGGTAGTTGCCTTCACTGGCATGCCAGCCAAGTTAGTTACCCGAAAATCGAAGCGCGTTGCCCCTGCGCCGTCGATGGTTCCCGTCAGCGATGTTTCTACTGTTAGCGCCCCAAAGCCAGCCCGAATCTGCTGGGTGCTTTGGCGGGTTTCGCCGCTGGTGTTGGTTACGTCGGTTAGCACTATGAAACTAAAAACGGGGTTTTCGTCGCGAGCCACCCGTGGGTCGGCCAACGCGGAGAACTCCACGGCAAACGCCCCATTTTCGTCGGTTCGGACGCTGCCGTTGGCAATTTCCATTTCGTTCGTTATTGCCCCCATTCGGCCCATTCTCCCAAAATCGCCCCACCACGGCCGCGTATACGCCTGCCTCACTACCCGATACGAAACAAGGGCGTTACTGACCGCCACCCCCGAAAACGAGGTGGCTTTTCCGCTGGCTTTCACCGTTTCGTTGAGCTTGAAAGACGTTTGCGGCGCGTTGAAAATGACCTCAAAAGTTGGGCGTTTGTATTCTTCCACGCTGATGGTGGCCGCTCCGTCAAACTCGCAACGGATAGACATAGCGCCCGTGAGCCGACCCGTGGGGGCCACAAACGTGCCCGTAAAAGACCCAAACTCGTTGGAGGCCACCCGCAGGTCGGTTATTTTTTCGTTGTTCACGTCAAACAGGCCCACGTTCATGGTCTGGTTGGCCACGGCCCGAAAATCGTTGTTTTTTCCTTCAAACAAAATGCCCTTAAAATAAACTGTTTGGCCAGGTCGGTACAGGGCGCGGTCGGTGAAAAGGACGGTTTTTCGTTGCGTTTTTTCGGCTACGTCGGCTGGGTTTCCGTTGGCATAGTCGTAGATGTTTTCGGTGGTAATTTCGTCACCACCTGCCTTAAACACAATTTGTATTGTGCGTTCGGCTCCCGAAGAAACCCCAATAAAGCCTTCATTATCAGTACTATATTTATTTATTAGCCTTTTTTTAAACCCGCTCCGATCTACCTCGTGTACCTCAACCGTTGCCCCCGCCACGGGCGCACCCGTGTGGCGGTTGGTCAGGTAGAACTGGTGTTGGCTGGGTTGTTGCTTTTTAATATAGGCCAGGTCGGCAACTTGAAACTGACCAAACTGGGTGCTCAGGGGCGTAAATTTTTGGGTGTCGCTGCCCAAAATTACGTATGAACCCCGCGCCAGCCCTGCTATTTTTATCTCCGTTCGGTGGGTTTGCAAATCGCCGTCTTCGGGTAGTTTTTGCGTCCACTCGCGCACTGCTTTTCGCGTCAAAAGCGACGTGATAAACGGCTGGTCTTTTTTGTCGTCGTTGGCGTAATAATTTCTAAGTTGCACCTTTTCGCGGTCCGAAACTGACAGCACCCGCAAAAAAACTGTTGAAACGTTCTGGTACGACACCAACGCCCGAAACGGTTTTTCGGACGCGTTCACCTCCTCAATTGTCAAATCTAACCTGGTTTGTAAAAGGTCTTTGAGCAGTACGTTTGCGCGTTGCGCGTCAGGGGTTTTTGGGTGATTTTTAATGATTTCGCGGCAAATATCAGCGGCTTCCTTGCGTTCTAAACGGGGTTTGGGGTTGTCTAATGGCGAGTACCGCGCCCCGCCATCGGCCAGGTTTTGTGCCAACGCAAACTGGTAAGCAGCGGCGTTGTTGCCAACTTTTAGGGTGTTGCTGCGCAGGGTTTTTCGGTAGAGCGTGTCGCGGTCGGGTAGGTTGGTGTTTTGCCTCACAAACGCCAAGCGCGCCAAATCGACGGCTACCAGCGCGTCTGGGTTGGCACCTTTGCCGTGGAACTTCCCCAGTTTTTGGTACAAATCAAGGACATAAAACTTCAGCGAAAGTGAGTCGCGGTTTTGTAGTTTTAAATTATTAAATACCTCAAAGTCAGATAAATAACTGGTGTTGTCGAACGAAAAAGCAAAAATGGGTTGGCTAAAATCACTTTCTTTGTTGCCAAAAAAGTCGATGGCGCGGTGTGCGAGTAGGTCATACAAAGTAGGTCGGAGGGCTCGGGCGGCGGCATCGCCTTTCACGAGTATTTCATCAAAAATACCCACTTGCGTCGATCTCAGTTCGGGTGCTGCCACCGACTCCAAAAATGCGTCGGCGGCCGTTCTTACCACCTGGCGGGCATCCCACAGGCGCGGATCGGCGGCGGTGTTGTTGGCCACAGTTGTGCGCTCATAAAATTGCCAGCGGTTTTGTTGGTAAAATTGCCAGTAAACTTCGCCCAAAATCGAGTACAAAACCGAGGCTGTGGGCGCGGGCGAACTCTTTATTTCTTGCCGCAAGTCGTCGATAACGCCCACAAATGCGTCCTGGTCGTTGTTGGTCAGGTAGCCCATTTTGTGCACGATGGCCTTCACCATCTGGGGATAATTTTGGGTGCTTTTGGCGCGGTTGTATATTTTATCGACCACCTCCAAGGCCGACTTCGGCAACCCCGCATCGGCCAGCGAGTCGGCGCGCTTCCAGTTGGTTTCAAAACGTTCGGGTTTGCTTTGGGCTCGGGTCATTATGCTAAACAGACAAAAAAATAGTGTGAAGCGCAGCGCGATTGAGGTCATAATAGTTTTATTTTGCGGGTACTTATCCCAGCTTTTAAACGTTATTGACTCTATGAAAGTATTTTTTGTGTTCATCTTAACATCGTTTTGCGTGACCAATTCCGCCAACTTTACCCTTCAGGTTTACATCCAAGGCTTTAGCAACAACCACGGAAAAGCCATGATTGCGCTGGAGAACGCCGAGAAAAAAGTGCTGCAAAGTAAGATCGAAGTAATTAGTAACCAAGAGGTTACGGTCTATTTCAAAAACCTGTTGCCAGGTAGGTACGTCGTCAGGATGTTTCACGACGAAAACAACAATCAGAAGTTAGATACCAATTTTTTGGGTATCCCAAAAGAAGGTTGGGGTTGCTCCAACAACGTGAAGCCCCAGTTTGGCCCACCCAAACACGAGGACATGATTTTTGAAGTTGCCGCCGATAAAAAGATTACAATTAATATTCAGTAATGCAAGTTGCGTAGCATAAAAAGCAGGGCGACCGCATTAAAAAGATAGGGTAAATCACTGGATTTGCTAAATTTGGGGACACAAAAGACTTTACCCCAATGAATATATTAGAAACATTCAGCAAAGTGCCTGATTTTCGTTTATACTGGAGTGAAAGTGGTTTTGGGGTTTTAAAATCTTAAAAACAGCAGAATCAGGTCTCTATGCACGTTTTTAGAAAACAGTAATCCGAAAACCAATTTCACTTGTGTATAAATCGGAAGAGACTTTACTGTCTCAACGAAGTAATTTTTATGAGTATCTGTGCCGTTTGTTGTGGCTGTGATGATTATATGGGTATCCACTTATGGTCAAAGGACAACGAGTCTTGGCTTAGACAGTACCTTCGCTTGGAGCACGGCGTACCCTCTGACGATACCTTTCGACGCATATTTCGTTACTTATTCCCATTAGGTTGATAAAAAAGTTGTAATTTAGTGATATTTTACATTTTAAAATGATATTGAATGACCGAGTTACGCCAACAATTCCTTGCAATTAATTTTACTATATCTGACTGGGAAAAAAAGTATCATCAAAATCAAATTGAATATTTGCGAGTTCGTCTTCGTTGTGTCAAATTGTTTGCAAGTGGATTAGAACCCAAAGCTATTTCTGACTCACTTTCAATAGACAAAAACAGAGTTATTCGTATCATTCAGTGTTATATTGATAGCTCCTATGAGGGATTATTAAAGCGAATTACTCGTAAGCAACCAACTTTACTGAGTACCGACCAAGAGCAAGCCTTTAAGACAACTATTCTAACAACCCACCCCAGTGACCATGGCTTAAATGCCAACATCTGGACTGGTCAAGTGATGATAGCTTACATAAAGCAAATCTATCAAGTATGTTATAAAAGTGGTATATATCGCAGCGGCGAACCGTGAGCTATTAGAAAGATTAAATCTTAGTCATCAACGTGCTCATTCAGATTACATCAATGCCGATAAAGAGGAGCAAATTTCGTTCGTAAAAGGCTTAGAACAAACATTATATAAAGAATCCTCGACTACAGCCATTGTGTTTGCTGATGAATTTTCAGTTTGCGAAAAGCCTACCGCTTATTATGGTTGGGCAGAGAAAAATACACGGCCTAAAGTTTCAACAAATGAAAAAAAAGTAAAAGGGTAAACGCATTTTTATCTATTGAGATAGCAAGTACGGAATGCTTTTTTGATACTTTTGAAAAACTTACTCCCTTTCGGGTGATTGATTATTAAATTGGAATTAAGGTTTCAATATATTCTAAGATGTTGATAATCTGATTTTTACTTAGTAATTTTTGATTACTACATAGTTCTTTGATATACGATTCA
>JAAFKE010000054.1 GCA_013298215.1 Cytophagales bacterium
TTCCGTTTGGGAAGCCTACTGGTACTTTGGTTGGGTCTTTCGGGGGCAGTAATGGCCCAAACCACCTTGAAAGGTAAAATTACCGATGCCACAGGCAGCGGTGTGCCAGGCGTGAGTGTACGCCTCGAAAGTACCAACGCTGGGGGTACGTCGAACGCAGAGGGCGACTACTCGTTTTCTACCAACGTAGGAGCAGGTACTTACAAACTCAATTTTTCGTCGATTGGCTACAAGTCGGTGGTGCAAACCATCAGCATTGGTGCGCAAAGCGTTCTTACCACCAACGTGTCGTTGCAAGAAGAAACCTCTTTGCTCGACGAAGTGGTGGTAACGGGTTCGACTATTTCGGCCAACCGCCGTACACTCGGCAACGCCATTACGACCATTAAATCTGAGCAACTTCAAAAAACGGGCACCAACAACCTGTTGGGCGCATTGCAGGGCAAAGTGGCAGGGGCGCAAATAACCCAAAACTCGGGCAACCCCGACGGTGGTATTTCTATTCGTTTGCGCGGCGTGAAATCGTTGCAGGGAAATTCTGACCCACTGTACGTAATAGACGGCGTGGTGATGTCGAACGCCTCCGACAATGTGTCGCAACTGTCTCCGTCGATTGGTTCGGCAAATCCTGCCCAAAACCGCTTGGCCGACCTCAACCCCAACGACATTGAGAGCTTAAATATTATTAATGGCGCGGCAGCGGCGGCTCAATACGGCTCGCGAGCTTCTAATGGCGTGGTTTTGATTACGACCAAACGCGGAAAATCGGGCGCACCCAAAGTAAATTTCTCGACGAGCGTAAACATGAGCGAACTCCGCAAGGGCGTATTTATCTCCACTTACGGCAAACAGTTTGGGTTTGCGGGTTTGCGTTTACACACCATTGGCGCACCTTCGGCGGCACAGATTGCGGCCAACCCAGGCACTACAACCACCAGTATAGTGCGCGACGGTGTGCCTGGCGTTTTGGCTACCAACTTAGTGGACGTGACGCGCTATAATTATTTTGACCAGATTTTTAGAACTGGCTACGGTACTGATAACTCGCTTTCGATTTCGGGTGGAAACGACAAAACACAGTACTACGCCTCGCTTTCGTACATGAAAAACCAAGGCATTGTGAAAGGAGCCGATTTTAGCCGTTACAGCCTGCGCTTGCGCGTGGACCAACGCCTGGCCAGCTGGGCCAAACTCTCAGCGGGTATTAGCTACTCAAACAGTGCTACCAACGAAAAACCCAACGGAAACGTGTTTTTTAGCCCCATCAACGCCGTAACCATCACCAACAACATTTGGGACATTACGCAGCGCGACGCGGCGGGCAATTTGCTGCCGGTTGAGCCAACGCGCCTCAACCCGCTGTCGGCCATTGAGGCCATGGACTTCTCGCAGTCGGTAAACCGTACCATCAACGACCTTCAACTTAATCTCACACCCGTTAAAGGACTGAGCATCGACGGCATCGTGGGCCTTGATACTTATTCGCAAACGGGTCGCAACACCATGTTGCCCTATCCCTACGCCGCTGCGTCGGGCTTGCCAGCAGGTTTGTTTCCCAACGGCTTTGCGGGTTCGGCCAGCAACCAAGTATTTTTGTTGAATACCGACCTCAACATCACTTACGATAAGCAGTTTGGCGAAGATTTCAAAATGACCGTAACGGGTGGTTTCAACTACCAATACAGCCGCAAAGACTTTTCGGTGGGAACTGGCGAGGGCTTGGCCCCTTTTATTACTACTGTGAGCGGTGCCAGTACCAACATCGCCGCTGGCTACGGACTTGACCGTTTTTGGGTGGCGGGCCAGTATCTCCAAGCCACTTTTGGCTACAAAAACCGTTTGTTCGTAACGGGGGCCATTCGCCGCGACGGGGCTTCGATTTTCTCGAAAGAAGAAATCAACCAACTTTACCCAAAAGTAAGCGCCAGCTATGTTTTGTCGGACGAAGATTTTTGGAAAAACAGCAAACTGGGCGAAGCCATCAGCTCGGCTAAATTGCGGGCTTCGTTTGGCGACGCGGGTGGTTTAACGGCCCTCGGCACTTACGACCGTTTTTGGCAGTTTTCGCCCGTGCCTTATTTGGGCCGCACCACCATTTTGCCCAGTACGCGTTTGGCCAACGAGCGCGTGCGCCCAGAGCGAATGCGTGAGTTAGAAATCGGTGGCGATTTTGGGTTTATGAAAGACCGCATCACGCTTGCTGTAACGGCCTACCGCCAAAATATTTCTGACCTCATCGTAAACCAGACCATCAACCCATCATCGGGTGGTTTGAGCAAGGTAGACAACGTGGGCGAAATGCAAAACCGTGGGTTAGAAATTTCATTGGGCTTTTCGCCCATTCGTACCAAAGATTTGGAATGGGATTTGAATTTTATTTACAGTGCCAACCGCAACAAAATCACCAAACTGCCTGGCGGTGCGGTGTTTGTGAACAACGCCTTCACTGCACCCGACGGCGTGGCTTTCGTAGAAGGCCAACCCGCCAGTATGTTTGTGGGTCGTATCTACGCCCGCAATCCCGACGGCTCGCTGTTGCTCACGCCCCAGGGCTTGCCCCAGTCGGAGCGCGGTACGCAGACTTCTATTACCAACTATACCATCGGCGAGCGCATTGGCGGGCAACCTTCTGGCGCGTTCATCAGAACCATCGTGGGCAATCCCAACCCCGACTTCACGGCCTCGGTGTTGAGCAACTTGCGCTACAAAAACTTGAATTTTAGGGTGTTGTTCGATGCCGTGCAGGGTGTGAACGTGTTCAACGCCGACAAACGCACGCGCAACAACGTGGGCATTGGCGACTTGGCCGAGGCCGAGCTGCGCGGCGACGCGCCACGTGGCACAGTGTTTGCGCTGGTTCCGATCGAAGAATATCGGGTGGACGATGGCTCGTTCGTGAAACTCCGCGAATTGTCGTTGAGCTACTCGCTGCCGAAACTCATCAAGCAGGTAAACAACCTAACTTTGACCTTTGCGGGGCGTAACCTGATTTCGTGGGACAAATACAACGGCTTCGACCCCGAAACCAACGCGGGTGGTAACTCCGACCGTTTGCGTGGCACTGACTTCGGTAACGTGCCCATTCCGCGCAGCTACCAAGTCACACTTTCGGCCAGTTTCTAATCAATTCTCCATCTTTCAATCGAAACATGACAATGAAAATAATGAAAAATATAACAAATACCGCCCGCCAGTTGCCTTTCCGAGGCTTGGTAGGGGGCTTGTTGGTGGCATTGCTAAGTAGCTGCTCTGCCGAATACCTCAACCCAAGTGCCGCTTCCGAAACACAAGTAACCAACGACGTAAACGGACTCATTACGTTGGCCAACGGCCTGCAATTTCGCTACTCGGTAGGTCGGCAAGCACCCGTTTATACCACCATTGTGGGCAGTGGCGTTTCTACCCGCGAATTACGCGTTCTGAACGCGGGTAACTTAGACGAAGAGAACTTGCGTTTGGGTGGTGCGGTAGTGGACGGTGTCAATGGCATTGTGCGCCAGTTGTGGTCGCAGTCGAACCTCATTAAAGGAAACGCCGACTTGATTTTGAACAAACTCTCGATCGTTACCGACCCAGGTGTTCGGAGTGGTTTGCAAGCCTACGCTACTATTTACAAAGCGTTGGCCATTGGTACCATGGCCACTTATTTTGAGCAGGTAACGGTGGAGAACACGGCCAAACCCAGGTTTGTGCCCCGCGTCGAAGCCCTCAATCAGGCCATTGTTTTGTTAGAAACGGCACAAGCTGCGATAGCGGCCACGCCTCCCACGGCAGGTTTTACGAGCCGCGTGGTAGCTGGCATTGACATTCCCAACACCATCAACGCCCTCATTGCCCGCTACGCCCTCATGGCGGGCGACAACGCCAAGGCTTTGGCGGCAGCTAACCGCGTGGTTTTAACGGTGCGCTCCGAAATTCGTTTTGATGACGTGACCCGCAACCCCATTTGGGACGTGGCATTGGGCAACGTAAACGTGGTACAGCCAGTTGATTTGGGCTTAGGTTTGCCCGTGGCTCTGCGCCCCGTGGCCACCGACCGCCGCTTGGATTTTTATTTTTTGAGTCGCACGGCCACGGCTGGCGTTTTCAGAGGGCGTGGCTTTTTTAAGAGCAACGGCGATGCCATTCCGATGTATTTGCCTGGCGAAATGCTATTGATAAAGGCCGAAGCCCAAGCCCGCCAAAACAATTTGGCAGCGGCCGTAACCGAACTCAACGCTGTACTCACCAAAACCACCGATGCGTGGGGCATTGGCGCGGGTTTGCCAGCCTACGCGGGCGAAAACACCCAGCCAGCCATTTTGGCCGAGATTTACCGCCAACGTCGGATTGAGTTGTTTATGAGTGGTTCGAGTTTTGAAGACGCGCGCCGCTTTGGCCGCCCAGTTTCGACCGCCGCCGACTCGGAGCGCAACCGCAACTTCTACCCATACCCAGCCGTAGAGCGCGACAACAATCCCAACACACCGGCCGACCCGACTATCTAAGGCTTGGCTTGCTAAGATTTACACCAAAAAGGTGCCGCGCTTGACAGCGCGGCACCTTTTTGTTTGTAGTGTTCGTAATAAATTAGGCTTGCTTGGCGTTTTCAGCAGAAAATCTACTCCATTCCAAAATCATGAAAAATAGCCTAATTTTTGCCTTTCTGTTGGTTTTTTGCTGCAAAATCAACGTATTCTCTCAAGCTGCGCCCGCCCGAGTTCACATCTACAATTGTTCGGCTAAAGGTATTGATTTGCAGCCTTATCCCAAACAAAGTAACAACTCTTTTCGGGTCAAAGCCAATGAATACATAGTTATCGAACCTATGCAAGATAGTTTGGTTTTTGAAGTAAAGGGAAAGCCAATAGCGATGCGATTTGAATCGGGCAAAAACTACTACCTTAAAGTTAGTCGGGAAGCTTACGCAATTCAGTCTGTGCCCATAATCGGTTTGCCAGACATAGAGGCAACCACCGAATATGAGTTCAAATGGATGCTTGTTGTGAGTGATAAATCGCCAGAAATGGATAGAATTATTCGTTTCTGAAATGGGGGTTTCCGTCAAGGCAGTGAGCAGATTGGCCTGCCCTACCTCAAAATAAAATGTTCTAAGCAGGTACCAATCAATAGATAACGGGCTTTTATTACTACATTGTAACGTGCTGCTTGGGCAGAAATAACTTCCAAAAACGGAATGTGCGGTGATTTACCCCCGCTGGGTGGGACTTACAATGTCAGCGGTTCGCACGGCACGGTACGCCGCCGCAGTACCGAACCGTGCATTTCAAAAGAGTAAGGCATTTTTAGTCGAATCGTCGAACCGTGCCAACAAATAGCGTTCTTTGAAAACAAAAAGTAGTAAATCACCAATCTATGAAGGCCCTTTTGAGTATTTGGGAGGCGTATTGCAGCGCATTGGCACAGAAGAAGGCCAACTCATACGTGATGCCAGCGGCAACTACACCGCCCAATACTACCTCAAAGACCAGCGAGACGTCGCACCGTTTGGAAGCGTTAGGCAGGTAATTAGAGAAACGGGAACAGTTTTGCAAGAGACGGAGCGGCCCGACGTTTCGGTATTACCCTTTTGGTTTGCCAATAGTAAGAAACGGCGGAGCGGCTAACAAGTATCTCTACACAGGAAGCTATGCTAGTAAAAATGGAGAAACAAAAACGTTGAATGCTTTTGGTGCAGGGGCTATTCTTGAAGCAGGAGTGGAAAGAGAGACAATAAAAAACTCAACAGGTATAGTCGGAACAAGAACTGAAATTGATGGTGGCGGTGTCTATGGTGTTATACCGACCCCAGTAGGACCACTTCCATTAGGGGCAGGCGTTAAATTATCAAGCGAAACGACACCAACTGGGAATAGTTACGAAGTAAGAGGAGAAGCTGCAAGGACTGGTGCAAAAATAGGAACACCCTTTACGATGTCATTCGATGTGAGTGTAGGAGTTAGAGCAAAATATACCCCAAAAAAGGATAATTGATAAAATGGAAATCAGCAAATTTGATATAAAAGCCTCGCAACTAATGACTTGGGGGATTAGTCTATCTTTTTTAATAATTGCAGGGAGTATAGTATTTTACTCTTTTGACCTGAATGGGTTATACACAATTATTATGGTGTTAATCATTACTGTAATTATAAATTACACAGGTGCTGGTATGTGGAATGTTTGGTATGAGCATGATTTTATAATTATTGCTAATATTTACAGTACACGAAAGGTATTAGTTAATCAATTTGAAAAAATAGAAATGACAAGTGTGTTTAATAACGGCTATACTCTACATTTGATAAATGGCGAAAAATATCAATTTAAAATTAGACCAACAGACGATTTAAAGTTACTTTTTAAGGCTGACCCCCAGTTTTATGCAAAAGAGATGACGGAAAAACTTAATTACTTAAAGGAAACGGGGGAAGCCCCCAATTTGAGGGCTTCCCCCGCTGGGCTGGATTTGTAATCGAATCGTCGGAGCGTACCAACACCAAATAAATCAAACAAGAAACCCCATAACGATATGCGTACTACATTACTTTTATTTTCAGATCAGCCCAGTTTACATGACTAAAAACGGCTTCGAAGCGTTTTTTTTCGGCAATCAAGAACTCAGTTTCGTTTTTAAATTGACCCTTAGTTTTGTTTTTAAGTGGCTGTGGGTTGGCTTTTGCAGGAGTCATAGTTGTAGATCCTTAGCGTACCACTATTTTTTGGATCGACTGCTTACCAGCACTTTCAAAAATGAATCGTGTCGCTTCATTTTGTACAGTAAACTCATAAAAGGTTGGTTCATACGGTCAAAAATGCCCAAAAAATAAAATTTATCCAAACAGCAAACCCCATAACGATATGCGTCCTACATTACTTTTATTGTGCTTGTGGGTTGGCGTAGCTGCCCAGGGCCAAATCACAGGCCGTGCCTATCAAGATTTTCGCAACACCAACGCCGAGGCACTGGGTATGTTCAACAACCCTACCGAGGGTTTGAAACCCTCGGTAGGGTTACAGTTCTACACCTCTGCTTTTTAGTTCTTTGTTGATGTTACCGATCGTGCCGTAGTTCAAAAACAAAACGGGTAAAAGGGCAAACGCAACGGCAACCAAACTTATGAACGCAGACCCCTGCTCAATGACAAGGTAAATTGCCAACACGAGTAGTATAGTTAGCAAACCCGCCAACGCACCCGTTGCGGCGGTTGCAACTTTTTTCTTCTTCAATAAGTCCTCCGTCGATAGTTCGCTTAGGTTTTCCTTTGCCATCTTTTTATTGGAATTACTTTTTGCGTTTGCTGCCAGACCATCAATTACTGAACAATGCCCGCGAAGCGGTGGTAAAATGGTGTTTTGCTGTTCTCGGATTTGGGTTTGTAGGCGCCCGTAATGAGCGGCACGTACATGACGCGGCGGCGGCTGGCCTCACCAAAGTTTGGGGACTGCTGCACGCGGTGCCAAATGCGCCCGTCGTGCACTGTCAGGTCGCCAGCTTCGATGTCGAAACCGATCTCGCGTGGATCAGGATTATTGTCAATAAACTGTTTTTTGCCAAAAAGTAACTTCAAAATTCCCTGCTTGTGCGTGCCTGGCAACACGCGCAGGCCGCCATTTTCTTTGGGACACGTGTCCAGATGCACCCCCACGTTGAGCATCGGCATTATTTTTTGGCCCAAGAAAATATCCCGTGGGCTGTCGGTGTGCCAGCCCATTTGGCTAAACTTGCTGTTGGTAGTCCGAACGTAGTGATTGACCACCAGGCCGTCTTTCTCGTCTTCGCCGAGGCGGCCTTCGTATGGGTGCAGCAGGTCGTTTAGGGTATGCAGACGCGGATCCTTTAGAAATTCGTGCAGAATAGTGCTGTATTGCGACGTAAACGCCAGCCGCTGAACAATCTTTGTGCCGTCTTCGTTTTGGCCAAACTTAAGGGGCGTGCCGTTCACTTTCTCGATGCCCGCGTCGATCCATTCCTTCTCAATTCGGTGGATCTCGCTCAGGAATATTTTTGCGGTTTCGGGGCTAATAAAATTCTTAAAATGGATGACACCGTGGGTGTCAAAAAAAGTCTTTTGTTCGTCGGTGAGTGTCTCGCCCAACGTAAAAACGGGATATTCAAAGTGTCTCATACCACCACATTAGCTTGTCATAATGATTGAAATTGGGGACGAAAGTTGGTCTGTCTCGACTATGAAGCATACCCCAAAATTTACGTATTCAGTAGGTCTTTGTTTTGGTGTAATTTAACTACCCAAAAACCAGTACAAAGAAACGGTGTTAGGTCAGTATTAACAAAAGAAAATGTAATTAATTTTAGTTTATCGGTTATCTAACGGAATTTATGTTGCACTTTTCTTGGAAAGCGCAGTACCTTTGGGTGTTCAAAAAAAGACAACCATGCCGCTCACTTTCTCGCTCGATTACTCCCCCCCCGCGTGGTTGCCTGGCGGCCATTTTCAGAGTATTTATCCTGCCTTGTTCCGAAAAGTGAGCGTTGCCTATCGCCGTGAGCGGATTGCCACCCCCGACAACGATTTTTTAGATTTGGATTGGGCTTACTGTACAACGACAAAAGACGAAAAAAGAGTTGCTTCTACCCCAAAAACTTTGGTTATTTTGAGCCACGGGCTCGAAGGCAACAGCACGCGGCAGTACATAACGGGCATGGTAAGATTGCTAACCGCCAATGGTTTCGATTGTCTGGCCTGGAATTTTAGGAGTTGCTCGGGCGAGATGAACCGCCAACTGAGGTTCTACCACAGCGGCGCCACCGACGACCTCCAAACGGTAATTGAGCACGCACTGGGGCAAGGCTACCAACATATTAACCTGGTTGGTTTTAGTTTGGGCGGCAACCTCACGCTCAAGTACCTGGGCGAGCGCGGCGCAGCAGTGGCGCAGCAGCTCAAAAAAGCAATTGTTTTTAGCGTACCCATGGACTTAATGGCTTGCAGTTTGGCCATCCAAAAACCAGTCAGCAAACCTTACCTTTGGCGTTTTTTGCGCTCGCTCGCCCCCAAAGTTAAGGCCAAACACGCGGTTTATCCCGACCAAATTGACATTGCCCAGCTCCCCAAAATAAAAACCCTGTTAGACTTTGACCACTATTTTACCGCACCGATCCACGGTTTTGCGGGCGCAGAAGACTACTACAACCAAAATTCGTCCAAACATTTTGTGGCCCACATTGCAGTTCCGACGCTCATCGTGAACGCCGAAAACGACCCCATGGTGCCCGCCGACAGCCTGCCGCACAATTTGCTCCGAAACCACCCCACCACCACGCTCGAAATAACCGCCGAGGGCGGCCACTGCGGTTTTAGGCCCGATTTCATAGAAGAGGGCGCGTACTGGTCGGAATGGCGGGCGTTGGATTTTTTTCAAGAATGATTTCGTAAGTTTGCGTTTCAAAAAACCACACCAACATTCATTGCCATGCACACCAAATCGTTCGACCAGGTTTCGATAGTTATTGATTTTGACAGCACTTTTACGAAAGTAGAGGGCCTCGACGAACTGGCCAACATTGCCCTGGTGGGCAAACGCGAGCGCGAGGAGACCGTGCGCGCCATTCGTGAGCTGACCGACTTGGGCATGGCGGGCGAGCTTGCACTATCCGAATCTTTGCGGCGCAGGGTAGCGCTTTTGCAGGCCAACCAACTTCATATCGACGAGCTGGTGGCATTTTTATTCACAAAAATATCGGATTCTTTCCTGCGCAACAAAGCATTTTTGACCCAATACTCCGACCAGATTTACATCGTATCGAGCGGTTTTAAGGAATTTATCGTACCCATTGTGGCCTCTATGGGCATTAAACCAGAGAATGTATACGCAAACACGTTTGTTTTCGATGAGGCGGGAAACATCGTGGGGCTCGACCAAAACAACATTCTGGCCCACGACAAGGGAAAAGTAAAACTGCTTGAAGCACTAAAACTACCTGGCGAAGTGTATGTGATCGGCGATGGCTACACCGACTACGAAATGAAAGAGGCGGGGCTCGCCACGCGGTTTTATGCCTTCACCGAAAACGTGGAACGCCCAAAGGTAATGGCCGCGGCCGAACATCGCTCGGCCTCACTCGACGAGTTTTTGTTCGACAACCAACTTAGCCGCAGCCAGTCGTATCCCAAAAGTAGAATAAAGGTTCTGCTGTTAGAAAACGTCCACCCCGATGCCGTCCAACTGTTTGACGAAGACGGTTTTACGGTCGAAACGGTAAAGGGCGCGCTCGACGAGGACGAACTTGCCGAACGCATCCGCGACGTGTCGATTCTGGGCATTCGTTCCAAAACCAACGTGACCAAAAAAGTCTTAGAAAACGCCCCCAAGCTCATTTCTATCGGTGCTTTTTGCATTGGCACCAACCAAATAGACCTCAAAACCTGCACCGAAAAGGGCATTGCGGTTTTCAACGCGCCGTACTCAAACACGCGCTCGGTGGTGGAGCTGGCCGTGGGCG
This sequence comes from Cytophagales bacterium, assembly GCA_013298215.1. Classification (GTDB taxonomy): domain Bacteria; phylum Bacteroidota; class Bacteroidia; order Cytophagales; family Spirosomataceae; genus JAAFKE01. The sequence continues at coordinate 10,445 of JAAFKE010000054.1, forward strand.
AGATGATTATGCTGATCCGAAATGTGTTTTCTAAAAGCGAAGCCATGCACGCGGGCAAGTGGGACAAGTCGGCGGCAAGTAGCTTTGAGGTGCGCGGCAAAAAATTGGGGATAATCGGCTACGGAAACATTGGCACGCAGCTCTCTAACGTGGCCGAGGCGCTGGGAATGGAGGTGCATTTCTACGATGTTTTGGACAAAATGCCGTACAGCAACGCCCGAAAGCACCGCAAAATTGAGGAGGTGCTGGCCATTGCCGACGTGCTAACTGTGCACGTGGACGGGCGCAAAGAAAACGATAACCTGATCGGCGAGCGCGAATTTGCGCTCATGAAAAACGGCGTGGTGTTTTTGAACCTGGCGCGTGGCAAGGTAGTGAACATAGCCGCGCTGGTGGCAGCCATAAAAAGTGGCAAAGTGGCGGGCGCGGGCGTAGACGTGTTTCCTTACGAACCCAAAACCAACAAAGAAACGTTTATGAACGACCTTCGCGGCCTGCCCAACGTAATACTAACGCCTCACATTGGCGGCAGCACCGAAGAAGCCCAGGCGGCCATTGGGCACTTTGTTCCCAGCAAATTGTTGGAATACATCAACAATGGCAGCACCTACGGCAGCGTGAACCTGCCCGAGCAGCAGCTGCCGCCCCTCCGCAATTCGCACCGGTTGTTGCATATTCACCGCAACGTGCCTGGGATGCTGGCGCAGCTCAACGGCATTTTGGCCAAATACCACGTCAATATTGCTGGGCAATACCTGCAAACAAACGACACCGTGGGCTACGTAATCATGGACATTTCGGAGACTTACAGCGACTCGTTTGTGCAAGAAATCAGAAACATTGAGGGAACGATCAGGCTGAGAATGTTGTATTGAGCGGTGCGCCGTTACTTTAACCTCAATTTCTGGCCAACGCGCAATCGGGCGGTTTCGTTTAGGTGGTTTCGCGACACGAGGTCGGCCAGTGGCATTTTATACCGATTGGCAATGCTTTCGAGCGTTTCGCCCGCGCGCACGCGGTGCAGAATGCTTCGCTTCATTCGAGACTTCGAGCTCTCAAACTCGCTGTTCACCGAGCGGCCACCGCGCAAGTAATCCCAGACGTGGGGGGTTAGTACAAAGCGGTCGGATATGATTTTCTGTTCGGGGAAGTTCCAAACGTGGACGGGGCTGAAGGCATTGCCCTCATAGCGGTTTTCGTAGTGCAGGTGTGAGCCAAAACTGCGCCCCGTGTTGCCTCCCAAACCGAGCAAATCGCCAGCCTTAACCAGTTGGCCAGGCTCTACCAATTGCTTTGAAAGGTGTCCATAGAGGGTTTCGAGGCCGTTGTAGTGCCGCACCATCACGAAGCGACCGTAGCCGTTGCCGTCCCAGGCCACCACCCGAACGATACCATCAAAAGTCGAATAAATCGGATCGCCAGTCTCACAGTCTAAGTCCATGCCTTCGTGCCAGCGCCCCCAGCGTGGCCCAAAAACCGAGGTAATCCGCGTCTGTGCGGTGGGAAGGTTCCAGCCCTGCCCCTTGGTCTTGTCAAACAATTTGAGTTGAATAGTTTCCTCAAACTCGCGCGGGTTCAGGTTGTAGGGGTCGATGGTATGCGAATCCCATATCTGGTAATAGTCGGCCATCTGCACCCAATCATCGCCCACCTGAATAGAATCTACCACTTCGACCACCTGAATCTCGCCCTGATCTATCTTGCTGGTGTCTTCGGCAATGGCAGTGTTGAGCTCTTTGGCCGCCTCGAAGGTTGCGTTGAAGCGCATCTTGGTAGACTCGGCCTCGAAGTCGTCTTCGGCTCGTTTCTTTGGTTCAATGACCGAAAAATTCGGATTGTACGACTCCTTTGTGGTTGTGCTGTTGGGTTTAATTTTAGGGCTTCTTCTAAAAAGACCCTTCTCTTGGGCCTGGCTGGGCAACGTAAGTGCCAACGCCAAGGCGGTAATAGATGTTAAAAATTTAATTCGCATTGCTTCTATCAGTTTACAACGCCTCAACGGGGGGAACGCATCCATGCCCGTTCAGTCGCCAGGGTTAAACATTCAGTGCAAGCCCATTTCGGCCAGGTACCTCTCGGCATCCAGCGCGGCCATACAGCCAGTACCAGCCGCCGTTACGGCTTGGCGGTACACGTTGTCTTGGGCGTCGCCGCAGGCAAAAACGCCCGCAATATTGGTTCTACTGCTACCTTTCACGGTCTGGATGTACCCAGCCGCGTCTTGGTCAATAAAACCATCAAAAATATCTGTGTTTGGTTTGTGGCCAATTGCCACAAAAAAGCCAGTCACGTCCAAAACCTTGCTTTCATTGGTTTTGAGGTTCTTCACGCGCACACCCGTCACGGCAGCGTCTCCCAAAATTTCTTCGGTTTCGGTGTTCCAAAGTATTTCTACGTTTGGTAGCGACTTCAAGCGGGTTTGCATAATCTGCGACGCACGCAGCTCGTCACGGCGCACGATCATAAATACGTTTCGGCAGAGCTTCGAGAGGTAGCTGGCCTCTTCGGCGGCGGTGTCTCCACCGCCAACAATGGCCACGTCCTGATTTCTAAAAAAGAATCCGTCGCAAACTGCGCAGGCCGAAACGCCGTTGCCGTTGAGGCGTTGCTCCGACTCCAAACCGAGCCACTTGGCCGACGCGCCCGTGGCAATAATAACGGCGTTTGTGTGTATTTCGTGTTGGTCGTCTATAACAACGCGGTGATGGGGCGGGTTAGAAAAATCCACCTTTGTGGCCATCCCGTAACGAACATCCGTACCAAAACGCTTGGCCTGATTTTCAAAATCGAGCATCATTTCGGGCCCTTGCACGCCTTGGGCGTAGCCTGGGTAGTTTTCAACCTCGGTTGTTATGGTCAACTGGCCCCCTGGCTGAATACCCGTATATAGCACTGGGTTTAGCCCTGCGCGCGCGGCGTAAATGGCGGCAGTATAACCCGCTGGCCCCGAACCAACTATGAGGCACTGAACTTTTTCGGTTGTCATTAAATTTTTGTTTTCTTAGGTCAGATTAGCAGACTGGTGCCAATGAGCAATTATTTGTTCAAAAGCACAAAAAAGCTGCTTCACTGAGTGGCCTAAAATTAGGTTTTCTATACTAATATAACTGTAAAAGTAGGTAAAAATTACTAACTACCAATACATTGTGATTTATGTAACGTTTTGTGTCGATGCTTTATTGGACGCTAATAGATCAATTTGGGCTGTTTATTTTAGATCGTCCGCCCAATTAAAACGGTCGGATGGCGCAAATTTCCAAGGAGCCATGTTGTTTTCTAAGTTCCCAAACATGGCGTTCCAAGAACCTGGTGCCTGGGCTTCGTCCATTATTTTGTAGCGGCGCAACTGCAAAATAATGTCGAGCGGATTGATGCTCACGGGGCATTCTTCTACGCAGGCGTTGCAGGTGGTGCAGGCCAATATTTCTTGTTCCGAAATATAATTGCCCAGCAAACTTTTACCATCGTCCACAAATGCCCCTTGGTTGGCCATCATCACCTGCTGAATATCCTCGAGGCGGTCGCGGGTGTCCATCATAATTTTGCGGGGCGACAGTTGCTTACCCGTTATGTTGGCGGGGCAAACCGACGTGCAGCGGCCACATTCGGTGCATGAGTAAGCGTCCATCAGGTTTTTCCAACTTAGGTCGGCCACGTCTTTTGCGCCAAAACGGCCAATTTCGGCGGGTTCTTCGCCAGGTGCAGGCTGCTCCAAACCCAGCATAATTTTCACTTCCTTGGTAATGTCCGGCATATTTTTCATTTCTCCCTTCGCGCGCAGCCCACCAAAATAGGTATTCGGGAAGGCCATAAAAATGTGGAGGTGTTTTGAGTAGGTCACGTAGAGGGCAAAGGCCAAAATACCGAGTATGTGCAGCCACCAGGCGGTGCGTTCGGCCAGTACGAGGCCGTCGTTGCTCAAACCCTCAAAAATTGGCTTCAAAAAACCACTAAACATAAAAGTACCAACCTGGGCGTAGTGGTCGTTGCCGCGTTCTTGCAGCAGACTATCGGTGGCATTCATGCTCAAAACGGCCAGCATCAGCACAATCTCAACTACCAATATCACGTTCGCATCCATGCTCGGCCAACCAGCCATTTCGCGGTGGCGGCTCGTTTGCAGGCGTTCTACTTTGGTTACGTTGCGGCGCATTAGAAACACCACGCACACCACTAAAACGCCAACGGCCAAGAACTCGAAGAAGTTTATCATGACGGTATAAAAACTCCCCAAAATGGGTGCAAACAAGCGGTGTGTGCCAAAAAGCCCGTCCAAAACAATCTCCAAAACTTCTATATTGATGAGCACAAAACCCGCGTAAATCACAAAGTGCATTGTACCCACCAGTGGACGGTCAAACATTTTGCGCTGGCCAAAAGCCAACAGCAGCAGGTTTTTCCAACGCTCGGGAGCGTGGTCGGTACGGTTTTCGGGACGACCCAGTAAGATGGTTTTTTTGAGCAGTACTACGCGGCGGTAAATCAGAAAGGTTGCCGTTGCTAAGACCGCTGCGAATAAGATTTGGGCGACGATTGCCATTTTTCTCAGGTTTTTGTGGTTGTGATTCGACTACGAATTTACAGAAAAAAGATTGACTGCGCAAGTGTAGCCCAGTAATGTTACAAACGAAACACACGGGGCAATTGTTAAAAAAGATTGTGACGCGATCGTTTTGTTGTTGTACAATACCTTACCAAGGCATTACCAAAATTGACATTCATTCAACTTCCAAATAAATAATGCTAACTATAGTATGTTGTAGAAATTACATACTACAATTAATTTTGCATACTGAAATTAGCAATGAACTCAAAACAAGAAATATTAATAAACTTTGGGATAAAAGTAAAAGAGTCAAGAAGGAAAATTGGTCTATCACAAGAACAACTTTCTTTTAGAGCAGACTTACATAGAACCTATATCGGTATGATAGAAAGGGCCGAAAAAAATATAACCCTTCTTAACATTGAAAAAATTGCTAATGCACTCAATGTAAGCATAAAAGAGTTATTCAATGAGCAAGACACGAGTTCCTAATCTACCACAGCTTTTAAGGAGCAAAATATACAAAACGGGTCAAACACGTGGAGCTGATGACGATGTTATTTTTCAAAACAGAGTTAATAGAAATAGTACTGTTTTGATTCCATATGACTTTTATGAGCGGGCTAAAAATGCACCTAATAATAACAATATGAGTGCCACTTATGCAGCGTTAATTAAGTCTTGTGGTATAAATTGTTGGCAAAACTGTTCATTAAAAATAGTATTGGGTTCATTTCGTACCAATTTTAATATGTTTTTAGCTGT
>JAAFKE010000055.1 GCA_013298215.1 Cytophagales bacterium
GTACTTACTGCACCAGTTGAACTACTGATGCTTGCCCCCGTGCCATTCAAAATGCTATAAACAATTGAAGATGAATTGCTTGCAGTTGCCGTATAAGTGCTTGTACCGCCCGCACAAAGCGAAGTTGCACCTGCACTAAAACTCGGTGTGCCTACATTTGGTGTAATAGCAACCACTGCACTACCTGTCATGGTTGCCGTACAGCCGCCCGTTGTTCTGGTGGCTACTACGGTATAAGTTGCGGCAGTTGTTTGGTTTGGAAAACTAATGGCCGCACCCGTACCAGCTACCGGAGCACCTACATCTACTGTACCATTTTTGAGTTGATACGTTACGCCACTTTCTGAGCCACTCAACCCAAGCGATGTGCCTGTTCCAGTTGAGCAATACGAGCCTGTGCCAGTTACGTTGTAGGCCGTAGGGGTTGTGCAAGCCACCGCCCCCCATTTGGCGATTCTGTTCAAGCCTGTCACGGCCGCACCGCCCGAGCCAACATCCGTAAAATTTCCCACCGCATACACATCGTTGCTGCCACTGATGGCAATGGCAAGGACAATATCATTTAAGCCCTTGTCCAAGGCCGACCAAGCCGTGCCATTCCATTTGGCGATTTTGTTCAAGCCTGGCACGGACGCACCGCTACCGACATTCGTAAAAGCTCCCCCCATATACACATTGCTGCCAATGATGGTAATGGCAGTGACTATATCATCTAAGCCGCTATCCAAAGCCGACCAAGTCGTGCCAGTCCATTTGGCGATTCTGTTCAAGCCCGTTGCGGCCGCACCGCCAATGGCGACCCCCGTAAAATATCCCCCCACATACACATCGCTGCCACTGATGGCAATGGCATAGACAGGACCATTCAAGCCCTTGTCAAAGGCCGACCAGGCCGTGCCATTCCATTTGGCGATTCTGTTCAAGCCCGTTACGGCCGCACCGCCCGTGCCGACATCGGTAAAATCTCCCCCCACATACACATCGCTGCCACTGATGGCAATGGCATTGACATTTTGATTCAAGCCGCTGCCCAAAGTCGACCAAGCCGTGCCAGTCCATTTGGCGATTCTGTTCAAGCCCGTTGCGGCCGCACCGCCCGTGCCGACATCTGTAAATTTTCCCCCTACATACACATTGCTGCCACTAATGGCAATGGCACTGACAGTACCATTCAAGCCCTTATCCAAAGCCGACCAAGCCGTGCCATTCCATTTGGCGATGCTGTTCAAGCCCGTTGCGGCCGCACCGCCCGTGCCGACATCCGTAAATTTTCCCCCTACATACACATCGCTGCCACTGATGGCAATGGCATAGACATAATTATTCAAGCCCTTATCCAAAGCCGACCAAGCCGTGCCATTCCATTTGGCGATGCCATTCAAGCCCGTTGCGGCCGCACCGCCCGAGCCGACATTCGTAAAAAATCCCCCCACATACACATCGCTGCCACTGATGGCAATGGCAAGGACAGCATTATTTAAGCCCTTGTTTAAGGGCGAAAAGCCATCTACGGCGGCGGCGGGGCTAAAGACTGGCCCCAGTTTGGGGTCGAGGCTTACGTGCCAGCCTTTGAGGTCGAGGCTGAGTTGTTGGCTGCCAATGGCGGCGGTATTGAGCCTGCCATTGGGCAATAAATAATGGGCAACAGGAACGGTTGTGGCCCAAAGGTTTTGGCTAATGAGTAAGCCGAAAAACAGAGAAAGAAACAGTTTTTTCATTGTGAGAGTTGAGATTAGTTTTTGAAAAAATGATTAGATTAAGGTTTTATAGGTATTAGAGTATTGCTTTATCGCTGTAGGTTTTCAATAAATTTTTCTTTTAATCTTCGGCGAGAATACATAAACTTTGTGTTATCGATTAACTCTACCTCTGGGAAGCCCGCTTGGCTAATAACTTTGCTGGGATTTACCAAAACGCCTTTGTTGATGCGGTGGAAGTCTTGAAAAATACTGTGCCAATAGGTAAGGCTATAACAAACAATAAGTTTCTTGCCGCAGTCAAACTTCACCTCGTTGTAGGGTTCTTGCCCGAGGTGTTTGATGTAGACAATATTCTGGTGGTCGGTGGGTTTAATTATTCTTGTTTTTTTAGGTTGTACTGCTGTTGCCATGAGTAGTGTTTGTGGGTGAAAATTGACTATTGCAAAGCAACTGGTATTTAAAACAAGAAAAAATACCTGCTACCAGGTATTTTTTGGACTAATTTTGGCTTTTTCTACCTGCTATCAGGTATTTTTTTACAAAGTTCGTTTACTGTACTTTGCAGAAGTATTTCAGCGTATCAAAAACTTGAAAAAATTGATTGGGTCTTATAAACTATTAACCATAAGTATTCTGTGGGTCTTTATCGGTCAGAGTTGCACACCGAAGAAAACTACGCCCTTGCCCCAAAGAATGACTTCAACCGTAGTCATTGATAGCAGTTTTAGCTCAATGTCGCTCAATGAGCGGGTGTTGGTTTGCACAAAACTTACGGAGAAAGATTTGAGCCGAAAAGACCTCAAAGCATGGATTAAGCAGCATAACGAAAAAGTTATTCAGAAGAAAGGTGCCATCTTGCTTGGTAGTTTCAGGAAATATCCAAGTGCGTGGTTTTACACGCAAATTATCAATACAACCAACGAAAACCAGATTTTGGTAGCTGATGAGTTTAATCGGCTTCGATGCGATGCCTTTGAGTTATATACCATCAAAGATAATAGCGTAAAAAAATGGGGAAGCCTCAACCGAAGTACGCCATTTTCGAAGTACCCACTCCCATTTCTTACGTATGCCCTACCATTCACAATTCAACCCAAAGATACCCTTAACCTACTGATTAATACCCAACGGCACTTTGGTGTGCATGAAGTAAATTTTAATGTCTCGAACTACGAAAGCTATCTGAATACAACCTTCACTATTTTCTTAACGAGGGTTTTTCAGCTTACTTTTTTTATGATTCTGGCCATTACGATGCTCATATTGGGGCAAGTATTTCATTACAGAAGTATGACGTACTGGGGTCTGAGTATCTTAGGGATTGTTTTTGTGTACATCACAACTTGGGGTTTTACAGACCCCATCAGCAATTTCTCTAATATAGGGTTGTCGGGTAGCAATGTAAGTGTATTTGGAATGATGGTAAGCCTTACACCTCCGTTGTTTTTGAGGGAATGGATGAAACCCATACCCAAAAATGAAAAAGTTTTTGACGCTATTACGTATTCATTGTTTGTAATAAGTTTATTTTTTACGGTATGTTATTTATTTCCTACCCCCTTATATAACCTCATACAGAATACCGTAAACCTATCATTGGTGATGATAGTTCTTACCCTTTTGAATATGCTTCGGCTCTTTTATTATTCATTTTTGGCGTGGATTCGTTCTAAAATCTATTATTTATTCATTGGCTTGGTTATCTCTTATGCACCATTCATCTTGAGCCAAACTACGCTGTTTAGCGAAAATGCCAATGTGTTTCTTAAGTCAGATAGTGTAATCATCTTTTTTATCACAGTAGGGAAGGCGTTTGTTGGTATCTATCTACTGCGAGAAAAACTTGTAACCCGCAAAAAACTCGAAGCAAACCTTTTGCAACTTAAAGAAACAATGGATGTTGTTCGGAAAAATGAAATAACCGCTATTGGCCGAAACCTCCACGACAACGTAGGTAATTTACTGGCAACTGCCTTGGGCTACTTGAATCTTCGGAACGTCAATTCTGAAACCGTTCAAAACTTAATTAAAAACGCCATGACCGAGATTCGTTTTTTGAGCCACAACTTAGTAAAGGATGAAGATTTGCCCATCAAAGTAAAAATTGAACGCCTGGCCGAACACTTCAATGAGTTTTCAAACATCAACTATATTTTTACGAATTATAGCAAAAATATCAACACTCAATTATCTGCCGAGCAGCAAACCAATTTGTATTATATTATTCAAGAATTGTTTACGAATACACTGAAACATTCGTTTGCCAAGGAGGTGATTTTACAGATTTTTGAAGACAATAAACGGATTTGGCTTACTGTAGAAGACGATGGAATCGGTATGAGTCGTAGGGAAACCAACGAAGGAATCGGACTGAAGAATATTGACATAAGGGCCAAACTGGCTGGATTTAAAATCATTACAGATTCCTCCACGCAAGGAACAAACACCACAATCGAGATACCGTTATGAAATTAGAATGCATCATAATAGACGACCACCACCTGTTTAATGAAGGGTTGGCGCTCATCCTAAAACAATCGGAAACGTTTCTGGTGCTTGAGCAAATCTATGATAGCCGACAAGCCTACGTTAAATGTACGCAAAATAAAGCCGATCTTATTTTGATTGACTACAATATGCCATATCTCAATGGGTTAGAGGTAGTGAAGCAATTAAGGTCTTTGACGTACTCGCCCAAAATTGTCATTATTAGTACCTATGCCGACCACCGTGAAATTGAACAATTTGAAGAACTGGGAGTAAATGGGTACTTCTCAAAAACCACCCACCCAATCTGTTGGTAAGCCGACTGTTACGGATAGTAGGGGGAGAAAACTACTTTGATTACCACCAAAAAGAAAACAAACCCGATGGCCAATTCTATAATAAAAATCAGCTTACCAAAAGAGAGGTAGATGTATTGAAGTTCCTAAAACAAGAATACACAACTGAGCAAATTGCTACCGAAATGGGTCTAAGTTTTTATACGATAGAAACGCACCGAAAAAACATCAACCACAAAATGAAGTTCACCTCCAAAAAAGAGTTTTATGATTTTTTGGAGAATTTTATTCCCTGAACTGGTGGTAGACACAACCCCCACGGCATCATCAAAATACTAAAAACACATTTTTGGCGTTAGAGTTGGTAAACCTCATTCCATGATTTCTCGAATAGCCTGCGTTGTAGTCAGTATAATTTTGGTGAATAGTTGCAAAACTGCTCAGACACCCCTCCAAACTGAGGGCGAAGAAGTGGTGTTGACCGTCGGAGATAAAAAATTTACTGCCGATGATTTTTTTCAGTCGTTCACCAAAAATCAGTTTGCCACCGATACCGCCCGCCGAGCCGACGCCCGCCAGTATTTTGACCTTTATACCAACCTAAAACTGAAAGTGGTAGCCGCCGAAAAACAAGGCCGCGACACCACCGAGGCGTTTAGGGAAGAAATGGCCAGCTACCGCAAACAACTGGCTCAAACCTACCTGACCGACAAGCTTTTGATTGATAATTTGGTGGCCGAAGCCTACCAGCGTCTCAAAGAAGAGGTGCGGGTGTCGCACATTTTGCTGCCCGTTGGTCCAGACGCTTCGCCGCAAGACACGCTCGCCGCCTACCGTGCTTTGCAGGCGCTCAAAGGGCGCATAAACGAGGGGGAGAGTTTTGCTGAAATGGCCCAAAAGTTCTCAAAAGACCCCGCCACGTCCGCTAAAGGGGGCGATCTGGGGTATCTGTCGGCATTCTACGCACTTTATCCACTCGAAAACACATTCTACAACCTGCCCGTTGGCAAGGTGTCGGACATTGTGCGAACCAAAACGGGGTTTCATCTCCTCAAAACCACCGCCCGTCGCCCAGCGCGCGGGCAGGTGCGGGTGGCGCATATTTTGGTGAGAATAAGCCCTGGCGCAGAACCAAATGAGGTGAATCAGGCCAAGAAAAAAATTGAAATGATCCACCAAAAATTACTCGAAGGCCAACCTTTTGAAACACTGTGCCGCACGTTTTCTGACGACAACAGCACTCGAAGCGATGGGGGGATTTTGAGACCTTTTGGGGTGAACCGCTGGATTCCAGCCTTTGAAGAGGCCAGTTTTGGGTTGGCTAATGTAGGCGATTTCTCTAAACCATTTCAGACTAATTATGGTTGGCACGTGGTCAAATTGGTCGAAAAAATCGGCCTCCAACCCTTTGCCGAGCTGGCTCCAACGCTCAAACAGCAGGTCGTGACCGACTCGCGGGGGGAGCTCATTGCCCAATTGACCCAAAAAAAATTAGAAAAAGAATATAAGGTAGAAGTCTCCGAATCGGTGCTCGAAAACCTGGTCGAAAACGCCGACAGTTCGCTGCTCAGGGGCCAGTGGAAAAACCGCGAGAAGCCCGAAGTATTGGCCAAACCGCTGTTTAGTATCGGTGATAAAAACTATGCGGTGGCTGATTTTTTGCAGTACCTCGCCGAGCGCCAAGAGCCCAGAGCCGCAGGATCGTCGCCGAGGGTGGCCATGCAACATTATTTTGAACGTTACCAACAAAAGCAGCTAATCGACTACGCAGACACGAACCTCGAGAAGAAAAACGGCGAGTTTCGGGCTTTGATGAACGAAATTAAGGACGGAATTTTACTGTCTCAACTGATGGAAGAAAACGTTTGGGGCAAATCGCTGACGGACTCGGTGGGGCAGCGGCAGTTTTATGGGCAGCACAAAGACAAATACAAGTACCCCGAGCGCGTCCGCGCCACGGTGGTGGTGGCGGCCAGCGATAGTATTTTGGCAAAAACCCAACGGATGATGGCCCAAAAACCGTACCGATTAGAAAGAAAAGGGGCAGACCTGTTGTTTGAAAAAAATAGCAGCGACCTCTCCCAACGCCAACGCGACGACCTGACCGACCTGGTGGTGGTTTTGCTCAAATACCCCAGCTATCTGGTGGAGGTGTCGGGCCACGCCGAAGCGACCGAGGCCGACAGCCTGTCGGACGAGCGGATTAGAAAGGTGGTGGCTTTTTTGAAGCTGAACCGCGTGCCGCTGAACAAAATCATTGAAAAAGACTACGGTAAATTTAGACCAAATGCCGATGCCGGCCTCAACCGCCGCGTTGGGTTTCAGTATTTTTCTACCGATCGGCGGGACATCGAAAAAATCATAAATTCGCAGTATCCGAATGGAGTTTCGGTTTCGGAGGGTATCTTTGCGAAGGGAAACAACCCTGCCGTAGATGCCGCCAAGTGGGCGGTGGGCTACCAAACCTTTGCGATGGACACCAAAAAGGTGAGTGTGGAGGTTTACAAAATAGAGCCACCGCGCCCAAAGACCTTCGACGAGGCACGCGGTGCGGTTATAAACGACTACCAAAAGGTCTTGGAAAACAAGTGGTTGGCAGCACTAAGGCAGCAAATACCCGTGAAAATAAACGAAACTGAATTAAAAAAAATAACCAAGTAAGACACCATGAAGAAAATACTAATCTGGTTTGCGCTTTGCCCGTTTTGGGCGTTGGCGCAGGGCCAGGGCACTACCATAAACAAGATTATTGCCAGGGTCGATAACTACTATATTTTAAAATCGGACCTGCAAGAAGCCAAAGCAAACTACGAGCAAAATGGCCAGAAAGTGCCCGACGAGGGGCGCGTGCTGGAAAGTTTGATTATCAATAAGCTACTTTTGGCCAAGTCAGAAATCGACTCGGTGTCGGTAGAAGACAAGGTTATTGACGGCCAGCTCGAACAACGGATGCAGTACATGGCGCAGCGTTTTGGATCGGAAAAAAACATTGTGGCCGCCTACGGAAAGAGCATCGAAGCCCTAAAAGTAGAACTCCGCCAGCCAATTAAGGAACAGGCCACGATCGAGAAAATGCAGGACAAAATTACCGAGGCCGTGAAGGTGACTCCCAACGACGTGCGAAAGTTTTTTAATGCAATACCCAAAGATAGTTTGCCCTACATACCCGCCGAGGCCGAAATTGGCCACATTGTTAGGATGGCCAAAGTGACTAAATTGCAAAAAGAAGACCTCCGAAAAAAGCTGTTTGACTACAAAGCGCGGGTCGAAAAGGGGGAGGATTTTGCCAAACTTGCCACTGAATTTTCAGAAGACTTGGGTTCGGGCAAGCAGGGCGGAGACCTGGGTTTTGCCAAGCGCGGCCAGATGGTATCGGCCTTTGAGGGCGCGGTTTTAAAGTTAAAACCCAACCAAATATCTGACCCTGTGGAGTCGGAGTTTGGGTTTCACCTCATTCAGATGCTCGAAACGCGCGGTGCCGAGTACCACGCCCGCCACATTTTGCTCCGCCCCGAGTACAACAGAATGGACGTGAGTGAACCCACCCGGGTGCTCGACAGCATTCGGGCTTTGATTCAGGTGGATACGCTCAAATTTGAAAAGGCGGCCAAAGATTGGTCGGAAGACAAAGCCACCGCCGACGCTGGTGGGATGCTGATTGACCCCGCCTCGCGAACGTCGAAACTACCCCTCGACCAGTCAATGGAGCCAACGCTCTATTTTACCCTCGACAGCATGAAGGTTGGCATGATTACTGCACCGGTGTCGTACAGAACCGAAGACGGGCGCACGGGCGTTCGGGTGCTTTGGTACAAAAATAAAATCGAACCGCACTTGGCCGACTTAAAGCAAGACTACGAAAAAATTTATAACATTGTGCTTCAAAACAAAAAAGCCCGCGCCGTAGATGAGTGGTTCAGAAAAGCCGTGGCCGATGTTTTTATAAAGGTAGAACCCGAGTACAGCGGTTATAAAATATTTGGGGTCGATGGCCAGTAGGTAGGGTAGTAGTTGAACAAAAAACGCACATAAAATAGTGAAGTACAATTCTGACGTAGAAGCGGCCGAGGCCCTTAATAAATCTTTTCAAGCCCTAAAAAAAGAAATCTCCAAGGTTATTATTGGCCAAGACGATGTGGTAAAGCTCTTGCTTACTGCCATTTTTTGCCAGGGTCACTGCCTGCTGGTGGGCGTGCCAGGGTTGGCCAAAACACTGTTGATCCAGACGCTTTCGGGCGTTTTAGATCTGAGTTTCAACCGCATACAGTTTACGCCCGACCTCATGCCCTCCGATATTTTAGGGTCGGAGACGCTCGACAATGAGCGTAATTTTAGGTTTATAAAGGGTCCCGTGTTTGCCAACATCATCCTGGCCGACGAGATAAACCGGACTCCGCCCAAAACGCAATCGGCACTGCTGGAGGCTATGCAAGAATATGCCGTTACGGTGGCGGGGCAGAAACACAACCTGAGCCGACCATTTTTTGTGTTGGCCACCCAAAACCCCATCGAGCAGGAGGGTACGTACCCATTGCCAGAGGCGCAGCTCGACCGTTTTATGTTCATGATTTCGTTGGACTATCCGTCGTATAAGTCTGAGTTAGAGATCGTTAAGGCCACGACCTCCGACGTTCGCTACCAGGTGAAGCAGGTGCTGACGAGTGCCGAAATTGAAGATTTTCAGCACCTGGTCAGGCGCGTACCCGTAACCGACAACGTGATCGAATATGCGGTGTCGTTGGTTCATAAAACCCGCCCCAAAACCGAGTTGGCATCCAAAGAAGCCAACAGCTATTTGGAGTGGGGCGCGGGGCCACGGGCATCGCAGGCACTCATACTGGCGGCCAAGTGCAATGCTCTTTTCAATGGCAAGTACTCGCCCGACATCGAAGACGTGAAGGCGGTCGCATTGGCCGTTTTACGCCACCGAATTGTCCGTAATTTTAAGGCCGAGGCCGATGGCATCTCGGTAGAGGATATTGTGGGTAAAATTATTTAGATGAGCCTAAAAATACGAATAGGCTACGGCTACGACGTACACCAGCTCGAAGCTGGCCGAGACTTTTGGTTGGGGGGTATAAAAATCCCGCACAGCCACGGGGCAAAAGGCCACTCCGATGCCGACGTGATCTGCCACGTGATATGCGATGCACTGCTCGGTGCTGCCAATATGCGCAACATTGGGTATCATTTTTCGGACAAAGACCCCCAGTACGCGGGGGTTGATAGTAAAATTTTGCTGGCGAGGGTACTCGAAATGATCCGCCAAGTAGGCTACGAAGTTGGCAACTTGGACGTAACGGTGGTGCTGCAAGAACCCAAGCTCAACCCGCACATACCCGCCATGAAAACCTGTCTGGCGGTAGTGATGGGCGTGCCAGAGAATGACATTTCGATTAAGGCAACCACCTCAGAGCACCTCGGTTTTGTGGGCCGCAAAGACGGCATTGCCGCCCACTGCGTGGCCTTAATACACCAGCCTTAACGCGCCGCCCGAACCTCGTATATTTTTTGCATAAATCATATATGATTCACCGAGTCATATTCGATCGTGCGAAACGCTGGTAGGGGAAACAAAGTTTTTCAAATAAACAACCTCAATTGGTATCGACCTTTACCGTTGCGGTGCCCACCGCCGCGCCCGCACCGCAGGTGTTGGTCACGGACGTAACTTTGTACTCTACCGTTGTTCGGGGCGCAACCGTCATTCGGTAAGGATTAATAAAGGTACCACTGATGCTCGTACCGTCGGAAAGGCTAAACGACCAAGGCGGCAGACCGTTTTTGAAACTTATTTGCAAGCGTGCCGCGCCGCCAGGCCTGATAACCCCACCGCCCGCCAGCAACGCCTGCGCCGAATTGAGCTGGTACACCCGCAAACTGGCACTACTCCCCTCGGTGGCGGGCGCAGTGGCCACGATTCTGATGCGTTGCCGAGAGAGCGTGTCGGGGGCATAAGTTGGTTTAATTTTCACTTTCAGGGGGCTTTCGCGCCCCGTGCTGGGTAGGTCGGTCCAGTTGCCCAGCGAGTCGGCAATCTGAGCCTTGAACTGATTGGCCGCCCAAAACCGCCCCGTGGTAGTAAACGGCACGTCAATTTCGGTGGCCGCACAAACGACCCTCGACGACAGATCGACGGTGCTAATGGTGGTGGGCGGAATTTTTACGCGCACGTAAGCCCCGCCGCCGTAATCGCCCACGCCACAAAGTCCCCCCGCCGACGTAATGCCGTAGGCCGTTGAATTATAGGGGTTTACCTTTAAAAGATAGGCCGAATCTCGGATGTCGTTCACGTAAGTGCCGTCGGATAGGAGCACAAACCAGGGGCCGCCACCGCCAAAACGCAGCGTGAGGGCGGTGCCCTTGCCCTCGTCCATGTCGAGCGTGTCTTTTTGGAGAATTGTGGTGGCCGTGAGCGACACCTCCACGTCGGCGGTGTCGCTCACGGCCACGGGAAACGACGACGCAACGCGCAGCTTGTACCTGCCCGCTCTGGTGCCGAAGGGTATTTTGGCCACCAATGGGGCGGTACTATTGGCCACAATTGGCACAAAACGGTTGCTGGTGTCGGCTATTTGAACCTCAAATTGGTTTGCCGAAAAGTATTTGCCAGTGGCCGCAAAATCTATTTGAAGTGGCACGCCCGTACAAATTCTAAACCCGTTTTTGGGCACCGCCCGAAGCGCAATCTTGGCCACCGTATCTCGGCTGACCTGCAAAACGGCTTCCCCGGTTTTGCTGCCACTGCCGCAAGCGTTACCAACCCCCGTTAGTTTGTAGGCCGCCGAAACCAGCGGTGCAACGGTTTTGGTGTAGGGGTTGATGAACGTATTTCTGACCGCCGTACCGTCAGAAAGGGCAAACGACCACGGCCCCGCCCCCGTGAAACTCACGCGCAAGGTGGCGTTCTGGCCTGGCCCAATTTTGGTGGTAAAGTTACCATCGGCAAAGTCGAGGTGCGCGTGCGCACTTGGCAAAACCGACACGCTGCTGGTTGAGCCCACAAAACGCGGACTGCTCGACACGACCCGAACTTGGTACGGGCCCGCCGCCCAATTGGCAGGAATTTGGGTTTTTACTGGGCTTTGTTTGGATGCTTCGGGCATGGGCCTGAACTCCCCCAGCGGGGTAGAAAACTCAACTTTAAACTCATTGTCTGGATTGAACGCCCCGCTAACCTCAAACGGAATCTGGACGCTCGCCCCCGCGCAAACGGCCAAGTACGACACGTCGGAGGTGGCGAGGCGGATCGAGTCGGTGGGTTTGTTGGCAACAACCAGCGGCACTGCGCCAACCAGTGTAGAGTCTTTTTGGGTGGAGTCGTTGGGCGCAACAAAATTGCCCACAAAGCGCGGAACGATGCTTCCCTCGGACTGCCCCGAAGTTGAATCCCGACGGGTGGTGTCAGTTAGTGAAACGTGGTTAGAAAAAACCGCTTTTGAGCTCGGCAAAAATATACTTTGGCCCAAAAAGACGACCAGCAAAGCCGCAAAAACATATTTTTTATCCGAGATCATAGCAGACAGATTATTGGAGAAACGTCTTCTCTATTTTTTTTTACACGCCCAAAGTTACGTATTTACGCCGTTTTGAGGTAATACATCTCCTAAGTACCCAATAAAAAGGTGTTTTTCGTCAAGTTATTAGGCAACACTTCCCCCCAATATTTCGTTTCTAACTAAATCTATTTCTGTGAGAAAAGCCCTCTTCATTTTTATTTTTGCCGCAATGGGCCACGTTGGTTTTGCCCAAAAAAAACCAGTCATTGGCCGCGTCATCGACGACAATACCCAGAAAGGCGTTGATAAGGTTTTGGTCATTAACAAAAGAACGCTGCAGCGTACCCAAACCAACCGCGACGGGGTGTTTTTTATCTATGCCCGAGAAAACGACTCGATCATTGTGAGTAAGCCCGCCCAGGGTCGGGCGGGTATAAGATGGGACGGCACGACGCTCGAACCGACGATTTTGATACAGCTGAAACCCCTCGAAGAAAACTTGAGAACCATCGACCTCAAAGAAATTGAGGTGCGCTCCATGCGCGAGTCCGAACTCAAAAAAGAGCTCGAATTAGTTTTAAGCGAACCAACTGCCAGCAAAAACCTGTCGGGCGACCAGGTGCTCGACCTGGCCCAGTCGCCGATTTCGTTGCTGTACGAGGCGTTTAGCCGCCGCGCCCGCTCCGACCGCAAAGTGCTGGTGCTGATGCAACAAGACCGCCGCCGCAAGTTAGCTAATTTCAGACTCGACATGACGGCCGCCAACGTGACCGACCTGCGTGGCGAGGAGTTGGAGCGGTTTATGAAGTACTGTGACCCCGACGAAACTTTTGTCCTCAGCGCGTCCGAGTACGACCTCACCTACCGCATTCTACAATGCTTCAAGGGGTTTAAAAGAAAGCAATAAGGCTCTCTCTCGGGAGTGGGGCAGCAGCCTAAACGCCCAAGCTCCAGCCCTCTCGGTACTGGCGGCGTACAAACTGATTTGCGTCGTCGAAATTGGTAATTTTCATGTTCGCACCGTCCCAGAGTAGTTTTTTGCGGCCTGGATATTTAAAGCCGTTGCTGCCAGAAGTCCGTATGTTGTAACTTCTGATGGCCAGGTTTCCCATCAAAACCGATTCGGTGAGTGGCCCCGCAAAGTCGAAGGAAGACGTGAGGCCTCGGTGCGCCTCCGAGCCGAAACCCGCCTTGCAGGCTTCAGTCCACAACAGCTGATGCCCCCACTCGGGTGTAGTAGATTGGCGGCGGTCGCTTTTGGGGGCTTCAATCAGCTGGCCCGTCGAAGTATATATTTTGGGATTTTGCCCATACATTCCGCACATCATCAAGCCCTTGTCGCCGATCATAAAAACGCCATTGTCACCACCATCGTCGCTCAAAGGCACTCCTTCGGGCAAAAAATCGGGTCGAAACGGCCTAATCCCCCCATCCGACCAATGGAGTGTGACATCCGATTTATTTTTGGCAGTTGCGCCGAACTTAATTTTTACCTGCGACGACGGCGGGCATCCGTCAGGAATGTACTCAGACACCCAATCTTTCAAAAAAACCGCCCCGACGCTGCACTCCACTTCGGTTGGGCTGCCCAAACCGAGTACCCTAAACGGCACATCGATCTGGTGGCAACCAATGTCGCCGAGCGCCCCCGCGCCAAAGTTCCACCAGCCACGCCACTTAAAAGGATGATAACCAGGCGAGTAGCCAACTTTTTGGGCTGGCCCAATCCAAACGTCCCAATCAATGTCCGACGGCGCATCGCTGGCGGTTGGCAGCGCAATGCCCTGCGGCCAAACGGGTCGGTTGGTCCAGACGTGTACTGTGTGCACCTTGCCAATGAGGCCACTGTCAAACCAATCGACCATCGTTTTTTGGGCTGGATTAGACGACCCCTGGTTGCCCATCTGGGTCACGACCTGGTGTTTTCGGGCGGCCTCGGTGAGCATCCTGGCCTCGTAGATATTGTGGGTCAAAGGTTTTTGAACGTACACGTGCTTGCCCAGCTGCATGGCAGCCATGGCCACAACGGCGTGCGAGTGGTCGGCGGTCGAGACCGTAACGGCATCAATATTTTTGGCCTCCTTGTCAAACATCACCCTAAAATCTTTGTAGCGGGCGGCGTTGCTGTGTTTATCGAGGCTTTGCTTGGCGCGTCCCCAGTCAATGTCGCAGAGGGCCACAATGTTGTTGGTGCCGTTGTGGTAGGCATTATTCACGTCCGAGAATCCCTTGCCTCCCACGCCCACGCCCGCAATATTGAGCTTGTCGGACGGAGCCACGAAGCCCTTGCCCAGCACGTGGCGCGGCACAATAAAAAAACTCGAAGCCGCCAGCGCACCCTTCTGGATGAAGTCCCGCCGCGTTTGCTTTGACAAAATTGAATTTGGTTTCATATCGTTTTTGTTAAGAACAGAAATGTGGAAAGTTAGTTTGTCGTTTCTCGTTTGTTTTGTCGTTTCGAGCGACAGCGAGAAATCTACTTCCACCATCAATAAAGCAAACGCCACCCTTTTTTTACCCAAACTAATGCTTTTACAGTTTAGGGTGATGCGAAAAAGCCGTTGCTTGTGTCGTCACTGGCAACGATATGCTTACGATTTTACTTGTCAGTGGACTTGTCAGTGAAGACACTGACAAGGGCGAGTAGAGGTAAATATCCACCGAAGCCTGCTGCTGGTCGTGCAAGATAATGCTGAGTCGGTGCATGACCAAGGTCTTATACCCCGACTTCTTGAGCAGCAGCAGGTTTTGGCGCATCAAGTCGTGACGGAACTCTTGGTTATTGCCCCGGAGTCCTTAGAGTTTGTTTTGGATTTTTAAACTGCTGATAATCAGATTTTTAACATATTTTCTTTGTAAATATTTATTTTTTTCGCTCTCAGAATTAAGTAGAAATACGCTACCAGAAAATATTTTGCATTTATCAGATTGTCAGAGGTTTGAAATTAATAGAAAAGTTGCAATTTATTCATTATCAATAAGTTATAATTCCAAAACAAACTCTAAAAAAACGGGGTTAGCCGACGATAGTGGCTTTATGGTGACACGTCGAAATTTCCTAACGCCGAGCCGATGTGGTCTTTCAACTTGTTGAGGTTAGCTGTCCGGGCAATGGGCAGCAGACTGGTCAGCAGCCAAACATTTTTTACAGCGCCAAGGCCATAGTTTGCGACAAGTGCGCTAAATTTGCGTAGGTGCGGCGAAAGCATAGATAATTGGGTGGTAGAAAAACACAAAAATCTAACCTTTTCCGCACTTTTTGCAATCCCCTTTTGAAAATGTCCAGTAGTATGCCGTAGAAGATAAAACGGTGTCAGAAAAAATAAGGTTGGTAGAGCAATTGGAGGAAGAAGACAAAAGTATAATTTATAAAATGCTTGATACGATGCTTACCAAAAAGAAATTTCAAGATTTTTTCCAGCAAAATATTTCAGTGAAGTAAAAAACAAGACCATGAAAGTATTATTGGACATAAAAGACAACAAAGCGATGCACTTAATGGAAGTACTAAAGGGACTATCGTATGTGAAAACAAAAACCATTTCCAACGAAAAGGCTTTGCTGATGGAAGAAATAAAAGAAGCCGTTGAAAATCTTGCTCTTGCGAGAAAAGGGAAATTGAAATTAAAAAGAGAGTTTTCACTGAACTGTGTCAAATTAAAGTATAATTTTTAACTTTAACAAAACGCAGAAAAAAATGGGAAACTCTCAATCCTTCGACTTCGATGATTTCAAGCAAAAAGCGATGAAAGAATTG
>JAAFKE010000056.1 GCA_013298215.1 Cytophagales bacterium
AATAGAATTAACAGACGAACAAAAGGATATTTGCGTTCGGGCATCACAAGCGGTTGGCCTTGATTTTTCGGGAGTTGATTTGATGATTGACGGCAACAATAAAACGTATGTCATCGAGGCGAATGGTTGTCCAGGATCCCGAATAATAAGCGTTACTGGCCATAATCATTTTGTAGATTTAGTTGCTTTTTGTGAATCAAAGGTCAATAGACCAAACAAAGACCAAGCACCTCCCAAACAAGAAAGAGAAGAGATAAACTTGCAGACGTGTAACCAAATAACAACCTTCGCAAGGTTGGGTGTAAACCCCTTTCATGTTAAAATGGTGTGAGTCCTATGTAGGTTTAGGCGTACTTTTTAGAGGCTTTTATCGGATACACTACCCCCGAAAATCGGGTACATTCAAAGGGTACATTTAAAGCAAAAAGCCCCTCACATTGCTGTGAGAGGCTTTTTTACTTTCAATGCGGTCCGGACGGGACTCGAACCCGCGACCCCCTGCGTGACAGGCAGGTATTCTAACCAGCTGAACTACCGAACCATTCTGTAATACTGCTTATTTATAGTGGTGCAAAAGTAGTATTTTTACGAACGCAAAGCAATACCTTTGCCAAAAATAATTTTGCAAATAAAATAATACCTTGATTATCAGCCGATAAAATTCAAATATGTCTAAAATAACC
This sequence comes from Cytophagales bacterium, assembly GCA_013298215.1. Lineage (GTDB taxonomy): Bacteria > Bacteroidota > Bacteroidia > Cytophagales > Spirosomataceae > JAAFKE01. The sequence continues at coordinate 684 of JAAFKE010000056.1, forward strand.
GAAGTAACATCCTGTCTGGAGCGGTTGGCTCCCCCAGCCTACCAGGAATCATACGACAACTCGGGGCTGATCGTCGGTGATTTTAACGCTGAGGTAAGCAACGTGCTTGTGTCTTTGGACTGCACTGAGGCAGTGATTGATGAGGCCATTGCCAGAAACTGTAACCTTGTTGTGGCACACCACCCGATTGTTTTCAAGGGTCTAAAAAAACTGAACGGCAAAAATTACGTAGAGAGAACGGTTTTGAAAGCCATCAAAAACGACGTTGCCATTTATGCCATTCACACCAATTTAGACCACGTTCGGGGTGGAGTAAATGATAAAATTGCCCAAAAACTTGGGCTCAAAAACACCAGGATATTAGCCCCAAAAACGGGTACGTTGCAGAAAATCGTCGTTTTTGTACCATTGGCAAACACCCAACCACTTTTAGAGGCACTCCATGCGGCGGGTGCAGGACACATAGGCAACTACAGCCAGTGTAGTTTTGCCGCAGCGGGAACGGGACGTTTTAGGCCAAATGAGGTTGCCAACCCAGTTGTTGGACAACGCGGCAGTTTAGAAAGTACGTCCGAAAATCGGGTGGAGGTCATATTCCCGAGCCATTTACAACCCAACATTTTAGCTGCCATGCGGGCGGCTCACCCCTACGAGGAGGTGGCTTTCTACGTATCAGACCTCCTCAATACCGACCAAAACGTGGGCGCGGGGGCAATTGGCGAACTCCCCGAGGCACTCACAGCGAACGCGTTTCTTTCGTTTCTGAAACACCACATGAACCTGCGGGTTGTCAGGCACACCTCAAACACCGACAGGCTTATACAGCGGGTTGCCGTGTGTGGTGGCGCAGGGAGTTTCTTGTTGCACGATGCCCTCCGCCAGAAAGCAGATGCCTTCGTAACGGCCGACTACAAATACCACGAGTTCTTCGATGCCGAAGATCGACTGATTATCTGCGACATTGGCCACTACGAAAGCGAAGTTTACACAAAAGAGTTATTACAAGGTTATTTGTCGGAGAATTTCCCTAATTTTGCAACAATTTTGTGCCAAACCAATACCAATCCAGTGAATTACTACTTCTGACGCCGCCACTAACGCGCCAAAGATTATACCAATAATAGCAAATCAATAATATATATGGAACTTACAATAGCTCAAAAATTAGACGCATTACTCAAACTTCAACAAATAGACTCCAAGCTCGACGAACTCGTCAAGGTACGCGGTGATTTGCCCGAGGAGGTTCAGGATTTGGAGGATGAGATCGCTGGTTTTGAGACCAGAGTATCTAAATTTCAGAAGGAAATCGACGCGCTTGACACCGAAATTTCTGGCTTTAAACAAGCCAAAAAAGACTCTGAAAAGCTGATTACTAAGTACAAAGAGCAGCAAAACAACGTTCGCAACAACCGAGAGTTTGATGCAATCTCCAAAGAAATTGAGTTTCAGCACCTCGAACAAGAACTGTCTGATAAAAAAATCAGTGAAACTACGGTCAAAATAAAGTTTAAAAACGAGGAAGTGGGTGGCACAAAAGCCGTCCTCAACGAGCGTAAAGAAGACCTAAAATCGAAGAAAGCTGAATTAGATGTAATCATAGCCGAGAGCCAAGACGAGGAAAAGGCACTCGCCGTGACCCGCCAGGAGCAATCTACCCACATCGAAGAGCGGCTTTTGCGCTCTTACATGCGCATTCGCCAAAACTCGGTCAATGGTTTGGCAGTAGTGGCCGTGAAGCGTGGTGCTTGCGGTGGCTGTTTCAATATGGTGCCGCCACAACGCCAAGCAGATATTCGCGAAAAGAAAAAACTGATTGTTTGCGAGCACTGCGGACGAATTTTTGCCGACGTTGATTCGCACGATGACATCATTACGGTGCGCCGCATCTAATTGTTTACAAACTAAAAAAGGTTGCCAAAATTGGCAACCTTTTTTTTTCACAAACCCCTGCTTACATTGAATCGTCTCCTTGTTTTGATAACGGCGTTGGCCATAGGTATTAAAACCAGTTGCGCGGCAACCGATTTTAATTTTACGCCCAATCTCCAAAAAGCGTACTCGGAGGCACAGAAACTCCGCATTCAGTCGAGCCAGCAGCTGCTGGCCAAAGAATCCAATTCTAATGGCCTGAAACTATACGTCGATGACTACACCGAGATTGTCACGCTGCTCATTACCGAAAACCCCGCGCTGTTTGAACGGTGGAAAGCAAATGAAGAAAAACGACTCGATGCCTTGGCGAAGATGGACGATAAGTCTCCGTATCAGCGTTTTTTGCAGGCCGAAATCAGGCTACACTGGGCATTTGTAAAACTCAAATTTGGGAAAGAAATTAGCGCCTGCTGGGACATCATAAAAGCCGACCGACTGTTGGAGGCAAACGCCAAATTATTTCCCGACTTTGTGGCAAACCAAAAATCTTTGGGCCTGCTGCACGTTCTAATTGGCTCAACACCAGAGAATTACGCGTGGGTGGCCCGAATGATCGGGCTGGAGGGTGACATCAAAAAAGGGTTGGCCGAGCTGCAAAATGTAATCCAAAAAGATAGTATTTTTAGAACCGAAGCCCAGCTGATTGATGTGCTGGTTCACGCCTATATTTTGACTTATTCGGACAAAAAAAACGCAGAAGTGGTCGAGTTCGTCCGCGCCCATCCTGACAACCTGCTGCTGTACTTTTTCGGCACTACGGTGTCGTTGAAAGACGGGCGGGGTGCGCAGGCTTTGGCCTTTTTGCAGAACAAACCCACGGGCGCGGCGTACCTGTCGATGCCGTTTTGGGACTACCTGAAAGCCGAAATACTGCTTCAAAAAGGGGGATACGATGCGGCAAAAATCCACTACCTCGCATTTTTGAGCCAACACGCGGGCGTAAACTTCATCAAAGACACCTATTTTAAGCTGTTTTTGTGCAGTTGGTTGGTAAACAGCGATGCCGAGGCGCGGCCGTATTTAGAGAAAATCAGAACGCTGGGGAGTACAAACGTGGAGTCGGACAAGGCCGCGCTCAAGTTTGCGGGGCGTTTTTTGGCCAATCAGGTGCCTGTATCCCAAAAAATATTGCTGCAAGCAAGGTTTGCCTGCGACGGCGGATTTACGGACGCCGCGCAGCTGGCACTGAAAAACTATTCCGAAAACAGTTTCAAGTCAATAACCGAAAAAGCGGAATTTCAGTATCGTACTGGCCGAATATACCAGCGTAACCAACAACCCGACCGCGCCATTGCGCCCTTCGACCGCGCCATTGTGCTTTGCGAAAACACCAATCTGAGTTTTGGGGCAACGTCTGCTTTGCAGTTGGGGTACGTTTACAAACTCAGAAACCAGCGAGATAAAGCACGGTTTTACTTTCAAAAGGCCCTTTCTTGGCCAAAACACGAGTACAAAAACAGCGTAGACAACAAAGCCCGCGCTGCGCTGAGTACCGAATTTTAGGAAACTCGGGCTTGTTTAACTAATGGTATTCTTCGCCACCGCTCACGTTCATGGCCTCCCCGGTGATGTAACTGGCCTGGTCGGAGGCCAGAAAAGCGCAAGCCTTGGCAATGTCATCCACGGCTCCCGTGCGGCCCAGCGGGTTTCGGTCTTTGATGCCCTGCAAGTACGTGTCGTAGTCGAGGCCGAGCTTTTCGGCAAAAAACTTATTCTGCCAGTCGCCCAACCCAGTGGTAATGTGGTTGGGACAAACGGCGTTTACTCTGATGCCAAATTTGCCCAACTCTACGGCATTAGAGCGCGTTAAACCCACCAGACCGTGCTTAGAAGCCGTGTAGGCCGCCGCAAACGGAAAGCCTGACTTGGCGGCCTGGCTGGCAATGTTGATAATACTACCACCCCCGCCCTGCGCGATCATTTGCCGCGCAGCGGCTTGCGAACACAAAAACGCGCCTTTCAAATTGACGTTCAACACCGCATCCCAGCTTTCTTCTTTAAAATCCACGAAAGGCTCCATCAGGTAGCCCACCCCTGCGTTGTTGATGAGCACATCTACTCGGCCAAAAGCCTCGACGGCTTTTTGGATTAGGTTTTGGCACGACTCCGCTGAACGCACATCGCATACCACGCCAATGGCTCGGCCGCCAGCAACTTCTTGGCACGCCAGCACAATTTCGTCCATTTCGGCGGTGTTTCCAATGTGTTCGGCGGCAAACTCCTTGCCTTGGGCCACCCCAATATCCGACACAACAACGTTGTAGCCTTCGGCGGCAAAGCGCAGCGCGAGTGCTTCGCCGATGCCTTTTTTGCGGCCAGAGCCAGTAATAATAACGGTTTTCATTCGATAGATTTGGTCAGAATAAACACTGGATTATCGGCCATTTCGGCAAATTTGGCGGGGATGTCGGTCATTTTCGGCTCGTTGCCCATGTCACCAACTAAGTCATCGACAGTTGAAAAATGAATTACCTCAAAATATTGATAAGGCGGCGTGGCATCGGAACCAAAAAGCCCCAAAGACTTATACACTTTGAACTCGCTCACCGATTTCAAACTGGTAACGGTCGGAATATCAAGCGTTTTGGCAAAAGCTTCGTAGTCGGCTTCTGATACACCCGCTTTGAGGTTGAAAAGTACGATTAGGGTTGTCATGTTACTTGATTTTTTTGTAAATTTCGGAAAATAATTGCTTTGCTATGAAAAAAAGAGCTTTTGAGACCTGGGAATATGAGGAAATAGAGCTGACTTTTGGTACCGAGCGCGTCAAAAAGCATCCACTTCTGTTGAGTTGGGAGAAAGCGCAATACACCATTCCAGAACCTTACCAAACGTTGTTGCATCACTACCAAGAGTTGCTCATCGACAACGCCGATGCTTGGAACGAAGACGAACTCAAATTCTTTTTCATTAGCCCGCTTATTGGCCTTGTAAGCTACGAAACACCTCATTACAAACCCTTTACGCAACGCAATTTATCGGCATCGTTTCCAGAGTTTGATCTTGAAATAAGCGGTCGGGTAGAGTTTATGTTGGCAAAAGGCAAACAACACCCGCGTCAGCCGTTCTTTTTTCTCCACGAGTACAAACAAGAACGCCGACGCGACAACGACCCGTTGGGCCAACTGCTGATTTCGATGTTGGCGGCCCAGCAGCGCAACCAAGCCGATTTTCCGCTTTATGGTAGTTTTGTAACAGGTCGCTTTTGGTTCTTTGTCGTTTTGGAAGGTACGCAGTACGATGTTAGTTTGGCTTATGATGCCACGCAAACCAACGAACTGCACCAAATTTTTGCCATGCTCCAAAAAGTAAAAGAACTCATTGCTGTTCAACACCCAGTAGGATAGTTATTTGCTCCCCGCAATAAAGGCTTTGGCCGACGCGCCCAACATTCCACCCACGTAGTTCATGATGATTTTGGCTCCCTTGCCAATGAGCACTTTGGCTTGTTCGCCCGTGGCGGCGGTTGTGCCGATGATGAGGCCGTGCGCCAGCACAACCTCAAAAATATGGTCAATGGTTTTTTTTACTTCGTCGTGGGCGGGGCCGTCGTAGAAGCCCATGCTCATGGCCAAGTCGCGGGGGCCGATGATAAAGCCATCAAGACCAGGCACTTTGCACAACGCTTCGAGATTTTCGACGGCTTTCATGTCTTCGATTTGGGGCAGCACCAGCGTTTGTTCGTTGGCAAACTGCACGTATTCGGCTTGCGGCATTTTGCCCAAACCAAAATCCCAAGCCCGCACGGGGCCGAGTCCTCTTGCCCCAAAAGGCGGATATTTTATTGAAGCAACCAATGCTTCAATTTCGGCTACTTCGCTCACGCCAGGCATCATCACGCCCATCACGCCCGCGTCCAAAAACTGCAAAATAAGTTTGGGGTCGGTGCTGCGGATTCGGGCCATGGGCGTAATATTGGCCACCTCGCAAGCCCGCACAATGTCTTGCACTTGGTTGATGTTGATGGCTCCGTGTTCGCAGTCAATCATGTAATAATCGAGCCCACCGTGGCCACAAAATTCGGCAATTACGGGGTCGGCAGTATTGGAAATAACGCCCAGCGCGGCTTCTCCGTTACGAATTTTTTCTTTTGCGTGATTTTTTTTCATTGAGTTGGTTCAGAATACTGATTAATTGGTCATCGAAGGTATTTGAACTGTAGTCAGGCGCGTTTAAACGACAAGTGTTGCTGAATGATAATCCACTGATTATTACGCTTTTTGACCACGTAAGTTGCCAGAGCCGTTCCCTTTACTGCTTTGCCGTCTTTAGCCACAAACGCGTAGTCGTAGTTCTCTTCGGCGGTGGCAAAGCCCACGTCCTGCATTTCGTATTTGAGGTGGTGGTTATCTACCTCCAATTTCCCATTGAACATGGGCATACTTTGCGTCAGATAAGCGGAAATATTGGCAAATTTTTCGCCCGACACATACACGGGCGAAGCGTCGTAGCAGGCCACAATGCCTTTTGTATCTAACTTTCCAGTGGCCCTGAACCTTCGTTTCAGTAAGTCCTCAATCATTTTTCCGTCTTTTTCCGAAGCCACCACCGCCGCCTCATCAGCATCAACCGAGTAGGTGCGGGTTATTTTTTTGGTTTTGTACTGTATGTCGGGTTGTTGAGCCACGGCCAGCAAGCTACCCGTTAGCAAGCAGGCGGTCAAAAATACCTTTTTCATCTTCTTATCTTGTTAAAATACAATAGTAATTAATTTTGAATGGCAAGATGATTGAATAATACTTGATTATCAACTACCTGTTATTGAAAATCTAATTATTTATTTGTTTCAAACTCGTTATCGCAATTCTCCCACCGTGCCGTCTTTTATTTTTTGACGGATAAAGTCCATCAGGCCACCTGCTGCGGCCACCTCGGCCACAAACGGAGCCACGGGCGCGGTCATCATGCTTTGGCCGTTGGTGAGGTTTTTGAGTTCGCAGGTTTCGAGGTTGTACTCCAATTCGTCGCCTGTTTCTACCATGTCAATCACGTTTTTGGCCGTTACGAAGGGCAAGCCGTAGTTGATGGCATTGCGGAACTGCAACCGCGCAAACGAGTCGGCAAACACGACTTGGATGCCCGCGCCCATGAGGCCCGTTACGCAGTGTTCGATGCTTTTGCCCCCGCCCGCAAAATTGTGGGCGGCCACAATAAAAGTGTAGCCTTCGTCTTTGAAGGCATTTTCTTGGTCGTATTTAGCATCTACGCCCGCCATAATAAACTTGGCGTTTTCGGTTTTGTCGATGGGCGATGTCCAAAATCGCTGCACAACCATGTCGAACGACATAACGTATTCTCTTGATGTCCAGGCTTTTCCGCGAATTATCATTTTTGAGTTTTGAGTTTTAAGTTTTGATTACCTTTCTGTTCCTCGAAGATTATCCTTTACTGTTTTTCTTGCTTTAGCCACAATTTTCAAAATTTCGTTGATTTCTGTCAATAGATTATTCAAGCGACTTTCTAAGACGATATTAGCTTCAATCAATAATTCTAACCAAAAGGCTGTTTCATCAGCCTCTTCTACGACAATACTTAGTTTTGAGTGATATTCGGCCAAAGATCTTGCGCGACAGGCCGCACGATAATTTGCTCCGACTGATGTTGCGGACCGAAGAAGTTGTTTCCCAATCACTCGCGCCTCTTCTGTTTTTGGAAGATTTTGGTGCAGCCTAATGATTCTCAGCGCAAACTGCTTGGTACGTTTCTTAAATTCTTCGGCAAAAGCAATATTATCTTTGGGTAACATCGTGTCAATATGTAATTTCATCAAAACTCAAACCCCAAAACTCAAACCCTACCTCCTCGGGTCCACAATCTCGCCTTTAAGCGCAGAGGCGGCCACTACGGCGGGGCTGGTGAGGTAAATAGCGGCGTTTTTGCTGCCCATTCGGCCTTTCATGTTGCGGTTTCCCGCGCTCAACACCACGTCGCCGTCGCCTGCCACGCCCGTGTGAATGCCCGCGCAAGCCGAGCAAGAAGGCGTATCTACGGCCACGCCCGCGTCGAGCAATGTTGAAATGTAGCCCGCTTTGATGGCGTCTTTCATGATTTGTGTACTGGCGGGTACGAGCAAAAAGTTTACGTCGGGGTGCACTTGTTGGCCTTCCAAAATCTTGGCCACCATGGCAATGTCTTCCAAGCGTCCGTTGGTGCAAGTTCCCACAAAAGCCTTGTTGAATTTGGTGCCAACGACCATTTCGACGGGTACAACGTCGTCCAATTTATCGGGCCGCGACACCGTTGGGCCGAGGTTCGTGATGTCTATTTCGTAAATGGCTTCGTAGCTTGCGTCAGCGTCCGAGGCAATCATGTCCCAATTGCCTTTTTGCACGGGTCGCAAGAAATCAATGGTGGTTTGGTCGGGGGCGATGATGCCGTTTTTTGCCCCCAAATCTACCGTCATGTTGCAGAGCGTCATGCGGCCAGCCATGCCGAGGGCATCAATGGCGGGGCCCGCAAATTCGAGGGTTTTGTAAATCAAGTGGCCGTTCCAGCGCATCATGCCCATAATGTGCAGACTCAAATCTTTGGCCATCACCCAGGGCTGCCAAGTACCTGTTACATAAAACTTCACCTGCTCTGGCACGCGAAACCAGCACTTGCCCGTGGCCATCGCCACGGCCGCGTCCGACACCGCCACGGCGTTGCCCATGGCTCCCACCGCGCCGTAGGTATTGGCGTGAGAATCGGTGCCGACGCTGATTTTGCCAGGCAGCACGTGGCCTTGCTCCACCATGATTTGGTGGGCAATGCCTTGGCGACCCAAATCATAAAAATACTGAATATCGTGGGCTTTCACGGCGGCGCGCCACTCGTTGAGCATGGTGGCAAACTGCGGCGTGGGCGGCGGCACAAGGTGGTCAGAAACGCAAATAACCCGCGACTTATCAAAGACATCGCCCGTGCCGAGCGAGTCGAACATTTTGAAGGTTTCTTTGCCCAAATAGTCCATGGTCATCACGCTAAACACGTCCGTCCACACCAATTCGCCAGGCGTTACTTTGTCGCGCCCACTGTTGTAGGCCATTATTTTTTCGGTGATGGTCATTTTTTTATGTGGTGTTGTGGTGATATAGTGGTTTGGTGATATGGAGTTGTGGTGGTTTTGTGGTGGGGTGTTGGTTTGGTGGTGGGGTGATGCAGTGTAGTGATTTTGTGCTGTTGCGTTGTATTAGCCACTCAAATTTACACCATAACACAACAACACTAAATCACCATAGAATAAATCGCACCACAACACCATAACACTAAATCACCAAAAATCACTTGTTGCTGCGGCTTTCGCCCATGAAACGCCTGCTGGGGAGGTCTGCCCAAAAGGTGGGGTCTTGGTTGGGGTCATCGCTGGTTTTCTTTTCGCAAATCATCGTCAAACCCTCGAATTGGTCTTTGAATGACCACTTCCAAGTGCGAATACGCGTCCGTTCGTCGTCGCCAATGAGGTCAATCATTTCGTAGAGCATCGAACCTGGGCGGTCTTTGTAGGCCCAAATCAAGTTCACGCTGTTTTGGGTTTCCCAAGCGTGGCCTTTGATGCGTGGATTGTCAAATTGAAGTTCCCAATTTTCGTCAAATTGAGCCACGCCAAAATCGTGGAGTTCGTGGTGGCCGTCGGTCCAGGTGTATTCGTTCACTTGGTGGTAGCCGCGCTCGCCTTCCATTCTAATGGTCAGCTTGCTATCGAAACGGTCAATCATTTCGCCAGCGGGCGAGATGCGGGTGTAAGTGCCCTCCCAGATGCCAATGTGTTTGGGAAATAATCTAAGTGCCATGTTTACGCAATTATTTTTTCATAAAAATAATTAACTTCATTAACTATTTAACCATATTTGGATTAATACTGTTGTAGTTTTTTTTGTAGGAAAGATAAATATTTGATAATCAGTACTATTTTTTAATGAAAAACTTATAATTATGACCAGCGAACCACTTCTGAAAGGCGCACTTCTGGCAGTTTCTGTCGTCACCAACGTGTGGTCGCTCAGTATCCGTTTTTATACCGAGGGTTTGGGATACAATATACTGGAGACTGGCTTTTTGACCGAAAGTCAGCGGGCAATCTTCGGAATGCACCTTGGTCGCTTCGCACTTCTGGGCCACGAAGAAGGGTCGGTTGTTCGGCTCATCGAAACCTCCAACGCCGACGCTTTACCAAATCGTTTGGGTGCAAGTCCGTGGGACAACGGCATGGCCGTCTTTGAAGCTGGCACGCCCGACGTAGAAAGAGCCTATTATAAGGTACTGAGGGCGCGTTTCGGAGCCATTGCCCCCCCCACTCAGTTCGACTGCGAGGGGCCTGAGCCACTGGGTTACGTATTAATGAAAAGTACGGCCTTTATGGGACCCGCTGGCGAGCAAATATTTGTGACGCAGATTGTAGGCCGCAAAGGTGGCGTGTCGTTGCTCAAAGAAAAAGCCGTCGATGGCATCAACACACCCGCCAACGTGGTGCTTTCGCTGGCCACCCGAGCGCAACAAAAAATGTACGCCGACGTACTTGGCATAGTGCCAGTGAACGACTTAGTTTTAAAGCAGCCTGGCGCGGCGAGCATCATGTGCGGCCCGCCCGACATGGGCTTTGATATGTGCCTCATGGGCCGCGGCACCGATCGGATCGGAATGGAACAACACGTTTACGCCCCCCACAACCCCAGCTACCGCTACCAGACCTACCCCTGCGATTTCTCAAAAACGGGTCTATCATCGGCAGCGTGGTTTGCCAATGCCACCGCCACAGTCACAGAAAACGTCCTCAAAGATGCCCAGTGGCCCATTTTGGGGCGGATTTGCCTGCCCATTCGGGGCGTTGCCGAGCCCGAGGGCGTGGTTTGCGTTGGCCCAGTGGGCGAGATATTAGAACTTATCACGCACTAATTTTCGAGCAAATGTATCAGCTACACAAATACAACGAAGTAGTTTTTAGCGTCGGTAATTTGGCCGCCGCCGAGCGTATTTATACCGAACTTTTGGGCTGGAAAGTACAATGGCGCGGCGAGGGGCATTCTTCGCAGTGCCAATTTTGGGGCTTACCCCAGGCCCGAACCGACGAAGTTCTGCTCAATTTCGACGACTTAGACTTTGGCCAAATTCGCCTCGTCAAGTTTCACGGCGTGCCGCAGTGCTTTATTCGTTCGGGTGGGCAAACCTGGGATTCGGGTGGCATCATGGACATTGACCTCCGCGTCGGCGACATTCAATATACCTACGATTTGCTGCGCGAAAACGGCTTCCACGGCCATTCTGATCCAATTTTGCAACAAATGGGGCCGTTTACAATCAACGAAGTGGTTATGAAAGGCCACGACGAGATTGCCTTCGCCCTCGTAAACCGCATAGATCCACCCCTACCCAACCCAACGAGGCGCAAAGGGTGCATCTCAAACGTGTATCTTTCGGCATTGGTGGTAAAAAATATGGCCGAAGCCCGCGATTTTTTTGTGAACAAGTTGGGCTTTACGCTGCTCAACCAAGTGCCGTTCAAGCTACCAAGCGGGCCTAATATGTTTGGTTTTCCAGAGAGTTTTGCCGAGCAGGTAACGGCAAAGTTAGAAATTATCGCCCCCACCGAAAGCCGCGATGCCATGTTCGACCTCATTGAGTTTGAGGGCGTTTCAGGGCGCAACTTTGCCGACTTTGCCTGCCCACCCAATCGCGGCATTATGATGTACAGAATACCCGTAACCAATATTGATGCCTACGCCGATTTTATCGTCGCAAACAGTGTGAATTTCAAAATTGCCCCAACCATCATCGATTACCAACCATTTGGCCGCGTAAAACTCTTTGCAGTCCAAAGTTCGGACGGGGTCTGGCTCGAATTTTGGGAGCGGGTATAGCCTACAAACGTCGTAGCAGCTGCAATCACCATTCAATCACTCGACATTATTTCTCACCACATGAACGATACCCAAAAACCGTTTAGTCGGTCATTCAATCAACCAATTATTATCGAAGAGCAAGGCCCGCGCGACGGTTGGCAGGTTGAAAAAAAGTGGATTCCTACCGACATGAAAGTGGCGTACATTCACAAACTGGTGGACGCGGGTCTGACACGCATCCAGGTTACATCGTTTGTGAACCCCAAGTACGTACCCCAAATGGCCGACGCTGACCAAGTGGCCAGGGCAATTATCAAAAAACAGGGAGTTGTGTACAGCGCTCTCGTGCTCAATAGCAAGGGCGTGGCACGAGCGGTGGATGCGGGGTTGAACCATCTTTCGGTATCGCTCTCGGCCAGTAATACCCACAGCCTCAAAAATACCAATAAAACAATCGAAGCCTCCAAAGTCGAATTTGCCGACATGGTGCGGCAGGCCAAAAACGCGGGCGTGGCCGTGCGGGCGGGCATTCAGTGCGCTTTTGGCTGCCGATACGAGGGAGCCATTGACCCAAATTTAGTGCTCGATCTGGTCAAACACCACTTAGACCTGGGCATAGACGAAATATCCTTGGCCGACTCGACGGGCATGGCCAACCCCGCCGCCGTGCGCCTAATGATGGCGCAAGTTGTGGCCTTGGCTGGGGAGCTGCCCATCAATTTGCACCTCCACGACACCGAGGGCAAGGGGCTCGCAAACTTGTTGGCTGCCTACGAAACGGGCGTTCGCCAGTTTGATACTGCCTTCGGGGGGCTGGGCGGCTGCCCGTTTATTGCGGGCGCAACGGGCAACATTGCCACCGAAGACGTGGTCAATATGCTCAACCAGATGGGCATCGAAACTGGCATTGACATCGTACCAATCGTGGAGGCCGCGTGCCACTTTGAGACATTTTTGGCAAGAAAACTTCCTGGAAAAATAAAGGAGGTGCAGCCGTCAGGCTACCCCAATCCTCAGCCCTTTCCCCAATAGGGAAAGGGGGTTTTGCCATCGTCAGTGTCTCTGCCCTTGTCAGTGTCCTCACTGACAAGCAAAATCGTAAATATAATTGTTGCCTGTGAAGACACAGGCAACGGCTTTGCAATGGCAACGGATAAGCAACGGCTTTTTTACTCATCAAACTCCCTCGCTCAGGTCATTCAACCCGCGTCAATCCCGCCGAAAACCAGCGCAGGTTTATGCCGATCAGCTTGGAGTCGGAGGCCGACCAGGCGTAGTCCACGGCGCGGTCTTTGCCGTCTTCGTAGAGTGATATTTTCAGAACCTCCTGGTTTTTGCCGTAAATAACCTTGGCCAGTTCTACTTGGTATTTCATTGCTTTGCCCTCGTTGGTAAAAAGCCGCACGCGCCCACCTTGGTCGTGCATGAGCAGCGTGCGCGACGACTCAAAATCGTTTAGACCCGCCTTTTCAAGGGCAAACCAGCCTTTGAAATAGCGGCAACGTTTGAGTTGGTGCGAAATTTTTCCTTTGTGTCCAAACACATATTTACCATCTTCGTCCTCGGCCTCGTCTCTGATCCAGATTTCATTTTGGGTCAATTTAAGGCTGTCCGTGATAAAAATCTTCTTCCCAGACCGCTTCGATACAAAATTACAAGCCCTCGGTTTCATGTAGCCCGTGTATTGCTCCCCGTCTTTTTTCCAATACACCCCGCAACCCGGCATGGTTGTCATTTGGGCGGGTGTGAGGTTAGATAGTTTTTCGGGTTTGGTATCGGCACCGTAGTACAAACTATCAACCATAAAACTGTAAATATCCAACCGAATGGCGTTTTCGGCGGCATCCTCGTTGAAGGCATACATCCGCTGGCGGTACACCTTTTTGGGGTCACCGTCGAAATACTGGTACACATAAAATACGTTTTTGCCAAAAGCGGGTAGCACCACTGGTTTAAAGATAGAGTGAATATGCTCGTGTATTTCGGGTGCTTTGTCTTCTTTTTCTTTGTGAACCTGCTGAAAATTATCGAACTCGCCCTCAAACCACCCCAACATCTCTTTCAGCTGGGCGGGCAGTTGTGAGTCGGGTTGCTGGATCGTTTTTTTCTTTTGGGCGTAGCACAAACCAATCTGGAAAAGCAACACAAACAATACAATAAGTTTTTTCATGGAGATTTTAGCATTAAACAAATAATGGGTCAGAAAATTAAGATTCAAAAATCAATATGAGTGCCACTTATGCAGCGTTAATTAAGTCTTGTGGTATAAATTGTTGGCAAAACTGTTCATTAAAAATAGTATTGGGTTCATTTCGTACCAATTTTAATATGTTTTTAGCTGT
>JAAFKE010000057.1 GCA_013298215.1 Cytophagales bacterium
CGTTAAACTGTGCGTTGGCGAAAAGGTACAAGCATCGGTACCTGCCAAATACACCAATGTACAGTGGTTCAAGGCTGGTAGCACCGCAGTAGTGGCCACGGGGAATGTTGTTTTGTTTGGCGAGGTGGGGACATACACTTACACGGCCTCGAACGGGACTTGTCCCGCAGGTGGCTGTTGCCCAATCATCGTTGAACTCAGCGAAGATTGTTGCCCAGTGAAGATTTGTGTACCATTTACTGTAAAACGGATTCGTCGTTAAATAAACCAACGATAGATACCAACTAACAAAAAAGAGTCTGAGTTCACACGAACTCAGACTCTTTTTTGTTGGGGAAAATTAGGTACATGATAAAATTTTAAGGGGAGTTATGCGCACAAATTCGAGACAATTGGCGCGTCGTGCATGTTAAATGATGCTGTTGCCCACATATTTTATGCCAGTTGAATTACTGCTGGCGGAGCTGTTGGTAGCGTGATCGCTAACGACCTGGTTTTTGTGCCTACTACTTTGCCTTTTTATACAGCGGAACGGTGCTGCAAGGCTCGCCAAACATGAGCGACTGCACGACGGGTTGCAGCAGCGCGGCAATGCGAACATAGGCCGACGTTGGCACGGGTATTTTGCTGCATCCTTTTACGACCACGCGGGCATTGCGGTAGGTCTCGATAGCTATTTTAGAGATGGCCGTTTCAAAAAGCTGCTCTTCCAACTTTTGAAGATCGCCGAACACAACCGTACTGGCGTGTGGCTGCAGGTGTAGTGCCAAAAGCATGTAGGCCCACGTGGGTATAATCGCGTCTTCGGTGCAAGTGACCGCCACGTGTTGCTGGGCGTACTGCGCCCAGTCGTGCGCTTTGAGGAAAGCCCTAAAATCTTTTTCTTTCAAGATCAAACCCATAAAAAGGTTGTCTTTGAGGTCGTACAAAATTCGCTCGCCGGCGGGGTAGTGTTCTTCTAAATCCAACGAAACCAAGCCGCTCGTTGCCACGCGGTTAGTAATCTGGTCTGTTGCGGGTTCTAAGCTGTTGGTGCTGGGGGCTGTCAAGTTGTTGTCGTTTTATAATGAGAGATGCGCTGCCGTGTGGCAACACATCTCTAAACAAATGCAAAATAAAATAAGTTTAGGCACCACTTTTTTGTACCCCCCACCAACCCCGATGATTTAGCGTGTGGCCTTCGGCGGTGGACTATATTTTTATAATTTCAATAGCAGAGGTGAGTGAAAAAAGTTGGACGGACGTACCGAAACCAAAATTAACGATAATTTTACACTGATTTTGCCAATATTTTTGCATTTTCGCACGTTTTTTGATGGAATTTCATTTACTGATTATACACATTTTAATACCACGCAACTACAAGAATGAAAAGCTCTTACATTGATTTGATTGAACAGACGTTTGAGTTTCCTACGCGCGAGTTTAACGTTGAGAACAACCAACTAATGTTTAATAATGTGCCGCTCAAGGACGTTATTGAGCAGTACGGTACGCCGCTTAAACTTACGTACTTGCCCAAAATCGGAGAGCACATAGACCACGCCAAGACGCTTTTTAGAAATGCCATTAAAAAGTATAACTACAAAGGTAACTACACGTATTGCTACTGCACCAAGTCGTCGCATTTTAGCTTCATTGTTGATGAGGTCCTCAACCACAACGTACATTTAGAAACGTCGTCGGCTTTTGATATGCCCATTGTGCGCAATTTGTACGAGCGTGGCAAGATCAATAAAAACACCTACATTATTTGCAACGGCTTTAAACGGCCGCTGTATATGCAGTACATCAGCGAACTCATAAACGAGGGGTTCAATGTGTTGCCAGTGTTGGATAATCTCAAAGAAATTGAGTTTTATGAGGAGCGGGTAACGGCCGCCTCCGTCAATTTTGCCGTGCGCATTGCGACCGACGAAGAGCCTAATTTTTCGTTTTATACCTCCCGGCTCGGCATTAGGTATTCGGATATTAATGAACTTTACAAGGAAAAAATTCGGCCCAATCCGCGCTTTAAATTAAAAATGCTTCACTTTTTCATCAATTCGGGCATCAAGGACAACGCCTACTATTGGTCGGAACTTACGCGTTTTATGTTTAAATATTGCGAACTCAAAAAAATATGCCCCGAATTAGATTCGATAGACATCGGTGGTGGGATGCCCATTCAGACATCGCTGGTTTTTAATTACGACTACCAAGCCATGATCGACGAGATTGTGGAAAACATTCAGTGGATTTGCAACAAAAACGACGTACCTGTTCCGCACATCTTCACCGAGTTTGGTAGTTATACGGTGGGCGAGAGCGGCGCGACAATTTATAAGGTGATCGACCAAAAATTGCAAAACGACAAGGAGCTTTGGTACATGATCGACGGCTCATTCATTACCCAACTGCCCGATTCGTGGGGCATGAACCAAAAATATATCATGCTGCCAGTGAACAACTGGGACAGCCCGTACATGAAGGTCAATTTGGGTGGACTGACTTGTGACTCGCAGGATTTTTATAACAATGAGGCACATTCTGAGGATTTGTACCTGCCCGTTTTCGATCCCGAAAAAGAAGAACAGTACGTAGGTTTTTTCCACACGGGGGCATACCAAGAGTCGTTGGGCGGCTACGGGGGCATTCAGCACTGCCTGATTCCCGCGCCGCAACACATTATTATCGACCACGACAAGGACGGTAATATCGTAACTCGGCTTTTTGCCCCTGAGCAGCAGAGCGACTCGATGCTCAAACTATTGGGCTACCAAACTACCCCGACCGAGGTTAGTCCGCCGTCCATTTTAGTTCCTGCCGTTGCGGAGACGCCAGTTGAGGTTGCAGCTGAGGAAGAGGCTATTTTGGGTTAATAAAAATTGCTCCGACTTACTTAGTTGGGGTAGGTATTTTTTAAAAGCAAAAGTTAAAAACATGAAGAAAATAATAATCTTGACCGCCGTGACTTGCACAGTGTTGTTGAGCAGTTGTAACCGACGCTCTACTTGCCCGGCCTATTCTGATGCCGCAAAACAAACGGCCACAACCCCAAAGAATGCCTAACTGAGAATGAGGTGGGCGGCCCTGTGGAGGTCGGCGGCCACAGCGTGGCTCGGGTGGTTGGCGGTGGCGGTCGTAATTTGAATGGCTTGAACCCCAGCTTTTTGACCCGCTTGCACATCGCCAATTTTATCACCGATCATCCACGAACGCTGGGGTTCTATGTTGTGCTTGGCCATTGCCTTTTCGAGCATGAGCGAGTCGGGCTTGCGGGTTAGCGAGCGTGAGTTTACGTCGGGGTGGTGCGGCGAAAAGTACAGGTCGTCGAGCAGCCCCCCGCATTTTTCTTGAAAGTGCTGGTGAAAATTCAGTACATCCTGCCGGTCATACAACCGCTTGGCAATGCCCGCTTGGTTGGTTACGACGATTAACAGATAGCCCGCCTCCTTCAATTTATGGAGTGCCTCCACCACGCCGTCGGGAATAATCATGTCTTCGATGCGATACACATAGTCGGGCCGATCTTCGTTTAGCACGCCGTCGCGGTCTAAAAACACGCATTTGTTCTTCATAAGTAGCTAATTTACGGTAAAATTACTATTTTTTATTGATTTTTTGCTACTCCATCCGTCCAAATTGTTTGTATTCTGATAACAAAACGAAACTAATGTTACCTTGGAGCGGAGTTTTTGAGTAATTTTGGCAACAATCTTTCAAAAAACTACCCCCGCTGCAATGAGATTCGATTTTGCTTGGCCTGCTCTCAAAAACCACCCCGCTGCGGTTGCGGTTTTACTAACGGATGCAATTCCGACCTACGCAAACACCTGCCGGTGGTTTGCGGGCAAGGCGCGCCCCCAAGACCGTTTCGAGCTCCGCATTGTGCAGGATATGCCTACGGGTGCTTCGCTTATTTACTTTGGTGTTTTGACGGCGTTTTACCACGACGGGGCGGAAGAAAACTACCTGTTGCCGTTGGCGTTTATTACCAACGGGCAAAGCATAGACCCCAAGGGAATTATTGCCGAAATTGATTTCAATGGCCAAACTGGAACGCTCGTCGATGCCATTTATGACCATGATTTTCAGCAAGAAATGTACCGCCGCATGACCCAAAACGAGGTGCTCCACGCTGGAAACGGAACGGTACTTTTTTATAGGGGTAAGGGCATGGATGCTGCCGACCAGCTCGGTGGGGTGTCGTCGCGCAATTTGGGAGTCGATTCGAGTAATTCGGCCATGATTTTTGGCGAAAAATATTTTTTTAAGCTCTACCGTAAACTCTTTCAAGAAACCAACCCCGAGGTCGAAATGGTTGAGTTTATCACCGAGAACTCGGCCTTTTCGCAGATTCCAGCGTTTTGCGGCGGCGTGGTGTGGCAGCGAAACCAGCAACCCGACGTGACGCTGGGCATGATGCAGCGAATGGTGCGTTCGGAAAAAGACAATTGGGTGCAAACTGGCGACTACCTCAATGATTTTATGTTTGCCTTTGTGGACGGCAATTTTCAGATTCGGGAGACCGTTTTTGACCAAGTGAGGCTCCTGGCGCGGCGCACCGCCCAAATGCACCAAGCACTTTACGCACCCCAGGCCATTGACGCGGCATTTGTGCCCGAGCGGTTCGACGATAACTACCGCCAATTTTTGCACAAACGCTTTGCTGACTTGCTCGAACGCCGCTACACCCTGCTGATTGATACCTACCTGACGCTCGACGAAATAGCAAAGCCGCTGGCCTGGAAGTTTATGGAGTCTAAAGAAATGCTGGATGCCTTTGCCGACGAAATACTGACGCGCCCCTTCGACTCGCTGCGGGTCAGGATTCATGGCGACTACCACCTGGGGCAGGTGCTGGCCGTGGAAGACGACTACGTACTCATTGATTTTGAGGGCGAACCCGAAGCAACCATCACCGACCGAAAAGTGAAGCACTCGCCCCTCAAAGACGTGGCAGGCATGATCCGAAGTTACCATTATGCGGTGTGTTCCAAACTTTTTAATAGCAACGAAACCGCCACCGCCAGCCCCGAAGTGTTGCAACGCGCCACTGATCGTTGGTACAAGGTTATGAAGGAAACTTATTTTGAGGAGTACCTCGAAACGTTCGGGTGGCCGCATCCACTCTTCAAAAATCAGAGCGAGATCAACTATTTACTGTTGTTTTATCTCCTCGAAAAAGCCGTTTACGAACTCGGCTACGAACTCAGCTACCGCCCGTCGTGGGTAAAAATACCACTCAAAGGCATTGTTGATGTGATTAAAGAAGTAGAAAAACTGTAAGTAAATCTGCATGAAGCGAATCGCTATTTTTGCGTCTGGTTCGGGCTCGAATGCCGAAAAAATAATTGACACGCTCGCACCACTCGCTGGCGTGGAGGTGTCGATGGTGTTGTCTAACAACTACCGAGCTGGCGTAATTGAGCGGGCGCGGCGGCTCAAAGTCCCCGTGTTGCTTTTTGATAGATCGACGTTTTATGAAACTTCAAAAATAGTCCAAGTACTTCAAAGCCAGCAGATTGACCTGATTGTGCTGGCGGGATTTATGTGGCTCGTGCCCGCGCAGTTGGTGGATGCATTTCCCAGCAAAATTGTGAATATTCACCCAGCTTTGTTGCCAAAATTTGGGGGCAAAGGAATGTTCGGCCACCACGTACACGAGGCTGTGATGGCGGCGGGCGAGACCGAGTCGGGCATCACGATTCATTTTGTGAACCAACGTTACGATGAGGGACAGATTATTTTCCAGGCTTCGTGCGTTATTACAAACGCGGATACGCCCGATAGTCTCGAAGCCAAAATCCACGACCTCGAACACGCCCACTACCCAGCGGTGGTGAAACAGCTTATTTTCAACGAAACAACCGACAATGAACACCATTTACAGGGAGATTTCTCATAGAATAGTTGCCATGCTTTTTGCCGTAACTGCCGCGCTTACTGGTTGTTATTCGAGCCAAACTGGTGGGCGTGCCATGCCGATTTCGCTGGCCAAGCCCGCCTACGCGGTCGATGTGTTTTACCAAAACCAGCCCGTGACACGCCCGTACATAGAACTCCAAGCCGTGAAGGTAGAATACGAATTGCTGCTGACCGACAAACAAATGACCGACAAAAACCGAATGGTGCAGCGCGGCAACGACCAAGCACAAAAAGAAGTGATGATAGACCAATTGGTGTTGCAGGCAGTGGGCTTGGGTGCGCACGCTATCGTGAATGTGAGGTACAAATACTACACCACCGCCGTTGTAAATGGTTTTGTGATGGAAGGAACTGCCGTGCGCTACCAATTGGTCGATAACGAATAAACAACTAAACCCGCACAAAATGCTTACCTGGGAAGAATTTGAGAAAGTAGAACTCCGCGCTGGCACGGTGATAGACGTTCAGGATTTTGCCAAAGCCCGCAAACCAGCCTACAAACTTTGGATTGATTTTGGGGGCGAGGTGGGCATAAAACGCTCGTCGGCGCAGGTTACTACCTACTACCAAAAAGAGGAACTACTGGGCCGCCAAGTGCTGGCGGTTACTAATTTTCCTCCCCGGCAAATCGCCGATTTTATGTCTGAAGTACTGGTAACTGGCTTCATCCTGCCCGATGGCTCGGTCGTGCTCACCCAACCCGAACGCCTGGTGCCAAACGGTACCCGTCTTGGATAGCGGGTGCTCATCTACGAAATTACATTGTCCCAATGCCACTTTTTTTAAAAACATGAAATTATTACTTGGTTCACTATTGTTTTTAAGCACGATGTTTGCCACCAACGGCCAGAACCTAAAAAACGCGCTCGACGACTACTTGTCGTCGCTGCCCGCAAGTGTCCGCGTTGGTCTTAGCATTGAGGACATGAGCGGGAATGCTCTTTTTTTTCAAAACGAAACCCTGAGAGTACCCGCCGCCAGTATCATAAAAGTGCCTATTATGGTGGAGGTGATGGAACAGGTCGCCGCTGGGAGAATAAATTTATTGACTTTACACAGCCTCAAAGCCACCGACAAAACCAGCGGGGCGGGGGTGTTGAACGCCAGGCCAGTGGGGTCTAAAATATCGGTGTTGGACTTGGTGCGACTGATGATCTCCGTCAGCGACAATACGGCCACCAATATTTTGATTGATAAAGTGGGGGCGAAGGCGGTAAACACCAAAATGAAACGCCTCGGGTTGATTAATTTGCAACTGAACCGCAAAATGATGGACACCGCAGCGGTGGCCAAGGGGTTTGAAAACTACGTGACTCCATTGGAAATCAACGCGTTGTTTCGGCAAATTTACCTTAAAAAGGTCGCTTCACCCGCCCAGTGCGACCTGATGATGGCTATTTTAAAATCGTGCGACGACACAACGACTTTCCGTAAGTTGCTGCCCAAGGCTCTGCCGATGGCCCACAAAACGGGCGAACTCGCCTACGTTCGCAGCGACGCGGGCATTATTTTTGCGGGTGTTCCGTTTGTGATCTCAGTTTTTGTGGAGGGCACAACCACCAAAGAAGCCGAAGAGATTATTGGCCAAATTGCCGAGCGAGCCTATCGTTTTTTGTAGGACTCTGCGCGGTGGGCCGTCTAAATTCGTTCTTCTATGTTGCGATCCAAACGTTCAAAAATAGAATTGTTGCTGATAAACTCGGGTACTAAGTATTTGATCTGCGCCACGATGTCAGACTTGTTACCGTCGCGGAGTTGCCTTTTTAATTCGGTAAACGACTCGCTAATTTCTACGAAAGGAATGGAATATACCTGCGCAATCTTGATCTTGCTGTGGTAGGTTGGGAGCGTAGTTTCTTTGTCGGAGAGGAGTTCTTCGTACAATTTTTCGCCTGGGCGCAATCCCGAATAGGTAATTTTTATTTGCTTATCGGGTTCGTAACCAGACAGTTGGATCATTTTCTTGGCCAGATCGGCAATTTTAACTGGCTCGCCCATGTCGAAAACAAACAGTTCGCCGCCGCGCCCCATCGTGCCCGCTTCGAGCACCAGCTGGCAAGCCTCGGGGATGGTCATAAAATAACGGATCACTTCGGGGTGTGTTACCGTCACGGGGCCACCCGCCTGAATTTGCTTCTGAAACAGCGGCACCACCGACCCGTTAGAGCCCAACACGTTGCCGAATCGGGTGGTTACGAAGCGCGTGGCCTCGGGAAAACGGTAGTTGATGCTTTGAACGTACATTTCGGCCAGCCGTTTGGTTGCGCCCATCACGTTGGTGGGATTCACTGCTTTATCGGTCGAAATCATCACAAATTTGTTTGCCCCAAACTCCACCGATAGGTCTGCCACGGTTTTGGTGCCAAAAACATTGACCTTCACGGCCTCGTAGGGGTGTGCTTCCATGAGCGGTACGTGTTTGTAGGCCGCCGCGTGGAAAACGTACTCGGGGCTAAACTCCCTGAATATTTGCCGCATTCGGGCCTCGTCGGTCACATCGGCCACCTGTACCAGTAGTTTTGTTTCAGTCAAGTACTTGCCGAAGTTGCGTTTCAGATCGTTCTCTAAGTCGTACAAGCCGGACTCTGCGTTGTCTAAAAGTATGAGCGCGTGTGGGCGGTAGCGAACCACCTGCCGCACTATTTCGCTGCCAATAGATCCTGCTGCTCCCGTTATTAGGATAACTTTGTCGGTCAGTTCTTCGCTAATTTTGAGGTTGTTGAGCCTGATGGGATCTCGCTCCAGGAGGTCTTCTATCCTAATATTCCTAATTTGATCGCTTCCTAACTTGCTATTGATACGTTCATAGGCCGACGGTACTACCTTTACCACGATGCCCCGCAGCAGAAAACGGTTGATGATTTCGTTTTTGCGCTGGTTGCTAATGTTCTGAATCGACAGGATAACCTCGGGTTTGCTGTGCTCGCTGACGAAGCGCGTCATGGCTTCGCTTTCTGAATATACCCGCACACCTTCCATTTTTTTCTTCATCAAAAACGGATTTTCGTCAATAAACGCCAGAATGTGGTATTTGCTGTGGCGGTTGCTGAGTAGGGTTTTTTTGGTTAAAACTCCCAATGTTCCCGCGCCATAAATGAGCACATCGACGTGTTCGCCAGGTTTGTGCGACATGAGTGTGCGGTAGATGTCTTTCACCAAAAAGCGGCTCGAAATGAGCAAAAACAAACAAATGAAGTATTCAATAATTAGAATCGACAGTGGAATGTAATAGTTGTAGTTTTGGGTCAGTTGGGTGATGACCAGCGACGGCACTGCCGTGATGGCACTACCAACTGTGATGGCTTTGAAGATAGACGACAGGTCTTCGACACTGGTGTGGCGGATGATGCCTTCGTGAGACCGAAACACCCAAAACGAAATGGTGCGTGCCACCAACAGCACGAGTAGAAAATATTTGTAAGACGGGTAGTTTACGACCGAAAAATCGAAATTGAAACGCAGAAAACAGGCTATAACGAAAGATGCCGCAACAACGATGGAGTCTATGAGCAAAATAAAATGCCGAGACACAAAACGGTTGGAATAACGGCGCACAAAGATGTCAATCATAACAGCAATCGGGAAAAATGAATCAGTTATATCTTATGATAAGTTGAACAAAAATAGCGCTAAAATTGAATTATAAGACGTTAATTTTTATGAAACTTGAACCATCCAAATCCTAATCAGTTCGTACATTGGCAATGTTCAGACCATTAGCAAATGCTCCAACGCATTGTCTATGTTCTCAAACTGGTACTCAAAATTGGTCAGTTGCAGCCGTCGGTTCACAACATAGTTACCACTAAGCACAACCCGTGCCAACTCGCCATACATTAAAAATAAAATAAAAGCAGGAATATTGGGCAACCACAACGGGCGTTTGAGAACGTCAGCTATATGACGCGTCAGGGCGGCGTTGGTCACTGGTGTTGGGGCAACTGCGTTGTAAGTTCCGCTCCAATCGGGGTTTTCTATGCCAGCAATAAACAGCCTACACAGGTCGTCGATGTGGATCCAGGAGGTCCACTGCTGGCCCGATGCCAGCGGAGCACCCACGCCGTAACGAACGGGCAACGCTATTTTTGGCAGCGCGCCGCCTTTGGCACTAAGCACAATGCCGATGCGAAGCGCAACGGTACGAATACCAACGTTTTGCACCAGCTCGGAGGCGGTTTCCCACTGGCGGGTCACGTGCGCCAAAAAATCCAATCCCGATCTGTGCGTCTCGTCCAGGTGTTCGTCGCCAGTGTCTGCCCCGTAAAAACCAATGGCCGAGGCCGCCACGAACGCTTTGAGTTTGAAGCGGCGGCTTTGCAGTCGGTTTGCTATGAGCGACAGCCCCAGCGTGCGGCTTTGAATAATTTCCTGTTTGCGCGCCGCCGTCCAGCGGGCATCTGCAATGCCTGCACCCGCCAGGTTAATCAAAAAGTCGGCGTTTTCGAGGGCTTCGTGATCGAGTTCGCCCTTGGCTGGGTTCCACTGGTACACCTTTACGTTGGGAATGGTCTCGTTTCGGCGGCTAAGGTACGACACTTCGTAGCCCTTTTCGAGGAGCATTTCGGTGAGGCGCGTTCCGATTAGGCCCGTCCCACCGGTGATGAGCACGTTTTGTTTCATGCCTTAGACGTTGAAACGGAAGTGCATAATGTCGCCGTCGCCAACCACGTATTCTTTTCCCTCTACCGACATTTTACCTGCTTCGCGGCAGGCTACCTCCGATCTATACTGTTGATAATCAAGCATTTTAATAACCTCTGCCCGTATAAAGCCGCGCTCAAAGTCGGTATGGATAACCCCAGCGGCGGCAGGTGCTTTCCAACCCCGGTGGATCGTCCAGGCGCGGACTTCTTTCACGCCTGCCGTAAAATAAGTTATCAAATTGAGGATCGAGTACGAAGCCTTGATGAGTTTGCTCAAACCTGACTCCGTCAAACCGTATTCGGCCAAAAACATTGTTTTCTCTTCCGCGTCGGTCATTTCGGCAATTTGCGCTTCCAACGATGCGTTGATGATTATCATTTCTGCGCCTTCGGCTTTGATGGCCTCGGCCAGTTGGGCGGTGTATTCGTTGCCCGTCAGCAGGGATGCTTCATCGACGTTGGCCACGTAAATAACGGGTTTTACCGTCAAAAGATGCAGGTCGCCGATGGCCTCGCGGCGGTCGTCTTCGCTGATTGGCACAGACCTTGCGCTTTTGCCTTCCAAGAGCGCGGCTTGGTAGGTTTTTAGAATGTCTAACTCAACTTTGGCGCGGGCATCTCCCACGCGGGCGGCTTTGTCAGTTTTTTGAATTTTCTTTTCGATCGACTCCAAGTCTTTGATAATCAGCTCGTAGTCAATGATTTCTTTGTCCGAAACAGGATTCACGCGCCCTTCTACGTGCACGATGTTATCGTCCTGAAAACAGCGCACCACGTGGATAATGGCATCGACTTCGCGGATATTGGCCAAAAACTTGTTTCCCAGCCCCGCCCCCTGCGAGGCTCCTTTAACCAGACCAGCAATGTCCACAAACTCAATAATAGTAGGCACAACCCGCTGCGGCTTAACGATCTCGGTGAGTACTTCGAGACGCTCGTCGGGTACTTCTACCATGCCCACGTTGGGCTCGATTGTGCAGAAAGGATAGTTGGCAGCCTCGGCTTTGGCACTTGATAAGGCACTAAAAAGAGTAGATTTGCCGACGTTAGGCAAACCCACGATCCCACATTGAAGACCCATATTTTTATTTACGATTCGTGATACTTAAAACGACCACAAAAGTACGGGTAAAATTGCCGAAATGCTAACTTAGGGTTTGTATTGATTTACGAAATCGAGAACGGTTATGTCGGCCAGCCACGGCCTCACCAAGTTGCCAAAAGCCACGTGGGCGGGGTGGGGTAGGTAGGCATCGCGGTCTTTTTCGGTCTTGAAAGTCAGAATATAACCGTGCGTAAAACCTTTATCGAGTTTTTCGGGGCTGCTGTTAATGCCCCACTGAAAACCAGCTATTTCTTTGATCTGGGCGGGTAGGCTGGCAAATCCTACTTCGAGTTCTTTGAGTTTGGCGGGCGTAATGTCGGCTTTGAACTTAAACAAAACCATGTGTTGCACAACGTTGGTAGGCATTTTTGTTTTATTTTGAGTAAACGCTGGCATTGTAGCAAATGCCATGGCAAAAGTGAGCAGTAGGTTTTTCATTGTTTTTGGATGTGTTTAAGTGTAGGTTTTATACTTTCAGAAATATTTTGTTGCGGTACAACACATAAAACACCGCCCACTGAACCGCAATGTAGGCCACCACCGCACTAACTGCCCGCGCATACTCTGGCAGCGAGGCAATGATGCCGCCAAAGAGCACGTCGGCACTGTATTCGAAATTAACAACGTGCTGGGCGAGGTAAATTAAAATGGAGTTGGTGCCGATGACCACGAAGAAAAGCGTCCAACGTTGGTACTTTCGCACGTCGATGACCCAGTAGAAAAGCGAGAGAAGCAACAAGCTCAGGCCGCCCACCCAACACACAAACGAACTTGTCCAAAGGTTTTTGTTGATCGGAAAAAACAACCCCCATATTTGGCCAATGGCCAGCAAACAAACGCCCGCAACGAGCAGTTGGGTTATTTTTTGGCGCGACGGCGCGAGGCGGTCGTCTTGCCGCAACACATTGCCAGCCATGATGCCCAGCAGCGCAGTGGCCACGGCAGGAAAAGTACTGAGCAACCCCTCGGGGTCGTGAATGACGCGGTGTAAGTGCCCAGGAAGTACGGTTCGGTCTATCCAACTGGCCAAATTGCAATCTATTGTGAGAACCCCCGCGCCGCAATTTGGCACTGGTACGAGAATCATCATCAGCCAATAGGCCACCAAAATACCTCCGAACCACCAAACCAGCCGTTGGTTGGTGCGCACTGGTGCGTACAAATAAATAATCTGGGCGAACATTCCCGCCAGACCGATGCGCCCTAAAACACTTGGGTAGCGCATTTCGGCCCAAGTCCGGTGTAGTATTCCGTTGTTGTAAACCACGCCGAGCAGCACCAAAATGAGGCTACGCTGAATGACTTTACGGAGTAGCTTGTGTTTGGCGTCGCCCTTTTCGATGCGGCTACCCAGCGAAAACGGCGTGGAGACACCCGCCAAAAACAGGAACAGGGGAAAAATAAGGTCGTAGATCCGAAACCCGTTCCAGCTGGGGTGCGTAAACTGGTCGGCCATGAACACCGCTCCCGCCCAACCCGTGGTTTTGGCCAATACGTGAAATATTTCTTCGCCGCCAGTTATCCAAAACATATCGAAGCCGCGTAGTGCGTCGAGCGACAGCAAGCGTACAGGAGCCTGGGTAGGTTTTTTGCCCATCGAATCAATCATAAACTCATCAAGTCTTTGAACCTGATGGCTTGTCGGCGCGATATTTCTATTTTTTCGCCGCCTCGCAGCGTCACCAGCAGGCCGCCACTAAACCAGGGTTCTATTTTTTCGATCCACTGCAAATTGATAATGTGCTTGCGGTTGGCTCTGAAGAACGCTTGCGGGTCGAGGCGTTCTTCGAGGGCGTTCAACGATTTGAGTACCAGCGGTTTCTGATCGTCAAAGTGCAGTCTGACGTAATTGCCCATCGACTCAAAAAGGCGGACGCTACTCAATTTTGCAAACCAGCACTTTTCGCCGTCTTTCAAAAAAACCTGGTCGCTCTGCCCCAGTTTTTTCGATTCGTCGCGTTGATCGGTGCTTGGTACGGCGTCTAATCGGTTAATGGCCTCGGCCAATCGGGGTAGTTCGATGGGTTTGAGCAGGTAATCGAGCGCGTTGTACTCAAACGCTTTGAGGGCGTAGTCGTCGTAGGCGGTCGTAAAAATAACCTCGGGCATTCCGCTTTCAATTTCGGCCAGGAGCTCAAACCCGTTTTTACCAGGCATCTGAATGTCTAAAAACAGCAAGTCAGGTTTCAGATCGTCGATCAGCTGGATGGCCTCATCGGCATTGGCCGCCTCGCCGATTACCTCCACCTTGGGGAAGTTCTCGAGCAACCGCTTCAGTTCGTTGCGAGCCAGCCGCTCATCGTCCACAATTATGGCTTTCATTTGGCTACGGGTTTGGTGCTTAGAGTTTGTTTTGGAATTATAACCTGTTGATAATAAACGATATAAAGGCAATTTGTAACATGGCTTCAGCTGAAAGTATAGTTTTTTCGACATCTCGAAACAATCTTCGCCTAAAATTCAGCCA
>JAAFKE010000058.1 GCA_013298215.1 Cytophagales bacterium
AACTTGGAACAAAACCGCCTTTCAGTGGAAATCAATATTATCAGAACTAATGATTACTTTTGGAGATAGAATTCAAATCCAAAAACTGGAAATTTAACCTGACACAGTTTAATGAAGACTCTCATTTTTGATCTGAAAATTGCGCAGCTACTCTCAATACCTAAACCACATGAAACACAAAAAGGCACTCCTGTTTCTTTTTCTCCTGCTTGCAACAAATCTGCTTGCACAAAACAGCAAGCGCACACTATATAAAGCAACCGAGGCCAGTTTATCTAAAAGGCCAACACCCACTTGGTATGGCAATGCAAAGCTGGGTATTTTTATTCATTGGGGCTTATACTCTGTCCCAGCATGGGCCACACCGTATGGCACACCAGACACAGTTACCAACTGGAAGGCGTTTTATACAAACAATCCGTACGCAGAGTGGTACTTAAACAGCCTACGCATTGTTGGCAGCCCAGCAAAAACTTATCACGCAAAAAAATATAGTGCTGGGTTCGGCTACTATAATTTTAAGGATACCCTCCAGCAAAAAACCAAAAACTGGAACGCTGATAAGTGGGCAACTATTATAGAAGCAACGGGCGCAAAATACGTAGTGGTTACATCCAAGCACCACGATGGCTATACGATGTATCCATCAAAAGTGAAGCACCCATTTTTGCCAGCCAGCCAGATAAACAGCCCCCATGATTTTATTGGCAAAATTGCCAAAGCAGTAAGGGCAAAAAAAATCAAAATGGGGGTGTATTATAGCGGTGGGTTAGATTGGAGTTTTACCACAAAACCGATTACAAACTTATGGCCAGATCTATTTGAGGCTATGCCCTCATCGGAGGCATACACCGAGTACGCAGATGCGCAGTTCCATGAAATTGTTGGCCGCTACAAACCCGATATATTATGGAATGATGTCAATTATCCGAAAGGAGAAAAGCTGTTAGAAGTTTTTGCCCGCCTGTATAATGCCAATCCCAATGCGGTTATCAACGACCGCTGGAACCAATATTCTACGTTGTATAATTTCACAACACCCGAATATATGGTATTAGACAGCAGTGTTTTAAAAAAATGGGAAACCTGTCGTGGCATTGGGTTTTCGTTTGGTTATAATCGAGCAGAAACCGATAAGCAGTTATTATCGTCAAAGGCATTGATTAATTTGTTGGTAGACATTGTTAGCAAAAATGGCAATTTATTGTTGAACGTTGGGCCAGATGCGGCGGGCAACATTCCAGATAACCAACTGAGCCGGTTGAGGGATTTAGGCAATTGGATGAAAATAAACAGTGATGGCATTTATGGTACGCATCCCTGGAAAAAAACGTCGGCTGTATTACCAGACGGCACGGCTCTTCGCTTCACAAAAAAGCAAAACAATTTATACGTTTTCTTATTGCAACAACCATCCACTGGCACCGTTGTCATAAACGATTGCGACGTTGCCTCCAACACAACCGTTACGTTATTTGGCAAACGCAACCAGCCGCTCCAGTTCTCGAAACGTAACGGGTACATCACAATTAATTTGCCAGCCAACGTAGATTATACTTTTGCAAGTATGCTTAAGCTAACGCACATCAAACAATAACGTTGTTTTGAAATGAAAAAAATATTTGCAGGATTGATTTTTGCGGCACTTTGGGGTTCTGGTTCGGTGGCAACCAAATTAGGCCTGAAAGTCTCACAACCGCTTTTACTTATCAATACCCGTTTTTTTCTTGCGGCCTTACTAATGCTGGCAACGTCACTGTTAATTGACAAAAATCGCTTTCCTAAGCGTAATGAGTGGCTACCACTTTTGGTATGTGGCATTTTGAGCATGGCAATTTATCCAAGTGCATTTGTTTACGCCATGAAACACGTAACCGCAGGAATTGGAACGCTTGGCAGCGCAGCTTGCCCCCTGATAATCAGCATTTTAAACGCGGTCTGGCTACGAAAAAAAATTACGTGGAACATCTGGACGGGTCTTTTTATTGGACTTGTCGGAATAGCCGTCGCAATTTACCCTTTACTTCTGAACGCCCGTGCAACACCTACGGGTGTATTTTTATTGACTTTCAGCATGCTTTGCTATTCAGTAGGAACAGTTTATTATCAAAGTGTGACCTGGACTTTGCCAAGGCTGAGTATAAACGGTTGGCAAGTTCTATTCGGAGGTATTGTCCTTCTACCATTCACGGGATTTGTTTTCGAGATAGCGGACAACGACTTTAACCCAACCTTTTGGTTTTCAGTGCTTTGGTTGGTAATTCCTGTTTCAATAATTGCGGTTCAAATCTGGCTTTATTTATTGAAGGCGGAACCAACACAAGCATCGCTTTGGCTATTTTTGTGTCCGATATTCGGCTTTTTTTACTCCTATTTATTAACTGGCGAACCAATAACCATCTATACAATCATTGGAACAGCTTTAGTGATCGGCGGATTATATTTAGGTAAAAAAGAAAACCACAAAAAGATCAACCACTAACTTCGTACTGCCAACAGCGAGGCCGACGGAAGCTAACAATCTAAAATGCTACTCCCAAACTGTACTTTTACTCGGGCTTGATTCTTACGATTTTATTGTCGCGCATAACAACCAGCACGCTGTTTTTGGCCTTCTTAAATTCTAAAAGTTTTTCGTACGCTTTTTCAAGTCCTTTCAGAATTTTGATTTTTTCTTCTTCGTGAATCTCAGCGTTTGTCATGGGAGTTTTTTAAAAGGTCGAACTTTGCTTGGTCTATAATATTTAGTGAACCATTGATTTGTTTGTCTGCTATAAGCTCGTGCTGTCCATCAGAATTATCAAAAATCAAAACTCCGTCGACAATTGGAAGATAAATCTTGAATAAATTTTCGATTCCTCTCGCGTATCGTCTTTCAATAACTTCTGGTTCGATGTTGTGTCCCCACCCTCCGAAACTCTTATTCTAACCCGTTCTTTGGCCAATTCTACGTTTTGTAGCCAAAAGAATAGCAGCGTCACGCGGTAGCCTTTTTCTTTCGCTTCGATGATTTTATTTCTGTAGCTTTTTGTTGATAATGTTGTTTCGAAGGCAAAGTTTTCATTTTCAGCAAGTAATCTGTCGATTCTATTGAGCATGATTCGTCCCGCTTCAAAAGACACTTTTTCAGGTTGAAAAGGTGATAAGCCCCTGGCAATTTTGTCGTTCATATTCGCAAATTAACTTTGTTAATATTTCGATTTTGGGGTTCCCGAGAGCGGTGTGGTAGTAGTCTCACCTAAAACTCTACCCGGTAACTTAGCACTGGAATGACTCCGAGTTGGTAGGTCCGAACAATGTCATTTTGTAGCACGTCGAAATACTGCGAAGATTGGTTCTGCACGTTGGCCACGTTCTGAATGTCGATCGAGACGGTGCGGGTGTAGCCAACCTTATTTTTCTTCCAGAATATGCGCAGATCGGGGCGAAAATAGTCGGGTATTTTGAGCGAAAACGCCTTGTTTTCGTCGTACACAATCGCGGCCTTGTTGCGCGAATCATCGAGCAAAATAGGAGTCTCTCTAAAACCACCCATCCACAGCACGCGGGCATTGATACCAAAGGCACGGTTGGGGCGGCGAACAAACTCTTTGCCAGCGGTCAGGCCAGCGGTATGCCCACCGTCGAAACGGGTTGAACGTTGAACGCCGTCGGCCCCTTTGTAAGTAGATTTATAGACCGACCCCGTGGCCAGCACGTAGAAGTTGCGTGCCAAATACCGCTGGTAGGTTAGCTCGATGCCGTAGTTTTGGCCCGTCCCGAGGTTGAAGAGCGGCTGGTTCACGAAACCCTCCACCAGGTTGATGGCCGAAAAAGCGGGCAAGCGCGGAAACGGCACGAGACGACTGTCGAGCGACACCACTGGAATGTTGAACAAACTTTGGTAATAGACTTCGGTTTTGAAATAAGCCTGCGGCGACAAATTGACCTGGTAGGCCAGCGAAAAATGGTGCGACTTGCTGAGGCCAAGCTGCAAATTGGTGCGAATGGGGTCGTCGGGGGCTTGCCTTATGATCCCAAAATACAACTGCGGCAACTGCAACTGGCTCTGCAAACCATACGAAAAAGCAATACGCTGGCTTGGCTTCAACTGGTATCTCACCGACAAGCGCGGCTCTACCGACTGGCTCTGGTTTTGGGAATAGTATAAATAATGCAGCCCCGCGTTGATTTCTACGCCCCGCAAAGGTTGCCAATTCAACGCAGCAAAGGGCTCAAAGATAATGCTTTTTGTGGCTCCAAAAGAGGCCGTAGTGAGGGCGTTCTCGGCCAACAAACTGTCTTTTTGGAGGCTTACATTAAAACCACCTTTGGCACTTAGCAACGCGCCAAACCGATGATTGATCGTAGAACTGAGCGTGTAGCGTTCTTTGCGGTTGAGGTCGGTTTCGGTCAGCGTGGGTTGGTAGGTTACTTTCGACAACCGTGCCGCCCCCCGCGAACTCCGCAACGCCGATGCCACCAGCACCGTGCGCCAGGCCGTGCGCGAACCCAGGCTCACGGTGTGCGTGAGGCCAATGGCCCCCATCTTGTTGGTATAAAAAATATCGAATCCGTCCTTTTGAAACACCCATTTACTGGCATCGCGCTTGGCTTCAAAATCGTTTGAACTGCTGCCCCCCATCCCAAAAAGCGTAAAAACGCCCGCTTTTTTGGTTTTGGTGCTAATATTGAACGACAGGTCTTGGTAACGAATGTCCTCGTCGCCGAGTTTTACGCCCGCCGCCGCCAGCAAGCCCGTAAAAGAGTACCGATAATTGACCAAATAAGTCGTATTTTTATTGATTGGGCCTTCGGCGGCCACGTCGAGGCCAATGAGCCCCAACTGCGCCGTAAACTCATGTTTTGCGTTGTTGCCTTTTCTGAAGCGCATATCCATGACGGCGGCCGTGGCGTTGCCGTACTCGACGGGCAAAGCACCCGTATAAAAATCGGCACGGTCTAAAACCTGCGCACTAACAATGGCCGTTCCCCCACCCGACTGCGTGGGTCGGTCGCTAAACGTCCCCGCGTTGGTGAGGTGGTTTGGGTTCACTATTTCTACGCCCTCGAGCCTGTACTGCAACCCATTGGGCGAGTTGCCCCTCACCACCAAGGCGTTGGCCTGGTCGTTGGCAGCGGCCACCCCCGCAAAAGAAGCGGCCAGGCGGGCGGGGTCAAAAAACGTTCCCGCGTAGCGTTTCACCTGCTCATTGGTAATCGTTTGCAGGCCGGTTGCCACATCTGCGCCGCGTTGGCTTCGCACCGTCACCTCATTTAAGTCGTTCGTTTTCAGCGCCAAACTTATTTCTAAGACCGTTTCTTTGGCGGCTTCTACCAGTATTTCGGGCAGCGTAACCGAGCCGTATCCCTGCAAACTTACTTGCAGCACGTACCGACCCACGGGCACTGCGTCGATCTTGAACGAACCATCTGGCCCAGTCTGGGCCGCGTAGTTTGCACCCATTAGTTTTACTGCGCATCCAACAAGCGGGCTTCTACCGTCGGCATCCGTCACCTGGCCACGCACCGTCTGGCTGACGCTCTGGGCGCGGTTTGGGGTCGAACAAATCCACAAAAACAAAACACAAAGCCACAAACGAACAAAAACCATACAATTTGATAGTAGAAAATATAAATACGTAAACTGCCAACACACTTTGGCCAACAATATTCGTTCTTAAAACCCCAAGTGCCAAAATTAGGTACGATATTCGCCAAAAAAATGAGTAAAACATGGGTGTAAGTAGCACTGAGGCAAAGTTATACGGTACGTTAAGCCCTTTTTTCGGTAAGTTTGGTTTCGAGCTTCTCACCGAAAGCAAGCAGTTTAGACGCGGTGTCCCGAGTGGTTTCGTAAACGTGATTTTGTCGGTGAGCCAGTACGAAACCGAGTATTAGAAGTACACCTTGGGTGCCGCAACCAGCAGATTGAGCAAATAGCACAACAATTTTTGGGCAATCTGACCGATTTCAGGGACGAATCCAACACGCTGGTCGTGTCGGTGGGAAAGTTTAATGACGTGAAGTATTTTCGCTACAAACTCACCGACGACACCGATATTGAACTGATCTGCGAGGAGATCGTACTTTTTTTCTCCGACGTTGGCCTCGATTTCTTAAAGCAAATAGAAAACCTACCCAACGTTCAAAAGGTGCTCAATGCCACGCCACTGCTGCCGTGCAAGTATTTGTACAACCAGACGCACCGGTGTTTCAAAGGACTCGTGGCGGCGCGGCTCACTGGCGCACCAAACCTGGGGGAGCTTTACGAAATTTATTTGTCCAAACTCCACAAACAAGCCTGCCCCGTCGACGACATCATTCAGTTTGAACGGCTGTACTGGTATTTGCTGCATTATTCGGCAAATTGAGTTGAGCCACAAACGCTAATCCCAGCGATTTAATCTGGTTGTACGGCCTTCGGGGTACGCGCCAAAAAAGGCGGGTTGTAGGTTTCGATAAACCGAATTGCCTTTTTCAAACCCTTAATAATATCACCTTTGCTGATACCAAAAAACCGCGTTGGTGCTGGCCTACCGTAGGCAGACTTAGGGGTGATCTGCGGGCTATCAATCAAAAAGTAATTGGTCGTTTCCTTGAAAATCAGCAAGTTATCTACTAAACTCAGGGCATGAGCCAGCCAAAGTTGGTAGCCTCCAAAACCATTCGAGTAGTCGTGCTGGCCGTGACGGAGTGTGCGGTCGGCCCACCAGCTTATAAATTTGAGCGTGTTTGGGGTTTGTTTCACCACCAGGCAATCGGTACTGAAAACGCCCGTTTTTAGTACGTTTTGCTCGTGAGACTTACCTTTTGCCTCAAATAAGCCGTTAATTTGGGGGAGCAACACCAGGTCGTGGTCGTTCAAACTGTCGGTAAAAGGAGTTATTGAGTTGGTTAATTGCAGGTGGCTTTCTAAAAAAATAACCGAATCGGCACGCGACAAAAAGTGCTTAATGGCCTGGGTTTTTACCACGCCCCACAGTTGTTCGGTCTGGCAGTTGGCAGCCAATTGGTCAAAATTAGGAATATTCAAATCGGCAACCTGCAATACATTAAACCCAAAACCCGACGCGGGTTGATCCATTAATACGGCCCAAAAAACAGCGTCGGACTGCCAACGGCTCACCGATTTGGCCAGTTGGTGCACCTGCTGCCGCTGCCCGTTGGTAAAAACACTAACTATTAGCATGGATTTGTGAGGAAATGTGTTTTGGGGAGGTTTCTGCCAGGGCCATTTCGAGGCGGTCGATTCCCGCCGCCATTTGCCACTGATTGCCGACGTGGTAGATGGCATTTTTTGATATTTTATCCCAAAGCCCTTGGTCATCAATGAGTTGAGATATAGCCTTTGCCATCAAGTCGGTTCGATTAGAAACCAACAAACCGTTGTAGTTGTGCACAATGGTTTCGCGCACGCCTCCCTCGGCAATGGCCACCACGGGCAAACCGCAGGCGTTGGCCTCCAAAGGCGCGTAGCCGAAGGGTTCTAACCGCGACGAATACACAAAAACCGACGCGCGGTTGAGCAACTGTAAAATGGCATCGTCCGAAATCATTTCTTTGAGTTCAAAAACGACCCCGAGTTGTTGCGCCAACGCCTTGGCAGCTGCTACCAGATTTGGGTCGCCCATGTTGGCAACCCAAACTAATTTAGGTCTTATTCTGGCATCTATCTGAGCCACCGCGCGGAGCGCAAATTCGGGGTTTTTGTTGATGTAAAAATTGCCGATGCCCAGCACAAACGGCTCACGCGGGAGGTACAGTGGCCTAAAAAACTGCGTGTTTATACCCAGGTAGCACAACTCAGGTGCGGTGCCATAGGCCCTAACGCAGCTTTCGGACGAGAAAACCGAATTGACCAACACCTTGTCGAAAGCCTCGTAGTTGAGGCGCTCGTGGCGTACTTGCACGCGGTGCGCACGCTCCGCCCACAGGTCTTCAATAAACCATTTGAGGTAATATTTGTGCCGCCCTTTTTCCGAAAATGGAGCCAAGGCTTCCCATTTTTGCACGGGCATGGCTTCGTAAAACGTTCGGTAGGGTTCGCCCAAGTATACTGCACACGGCACAGTGGCGTACTGGCTTATGAACGGCACGGCAAAGTGCTGGCAAGTATTGGCAAAAAGCACGTCGAACCCGCCCGCGTCAATCTGGGCGGCGCAGGTGCGGCTATGCGCCTGCATGGCCTTGATATTGAAATCGGGTTCAAAAAAAAACGAAGCTACTTTGCCCCAAAATGATGGTTTTTCTTGCCGCTCCAACGGCACAACGTGGACTTTTTTAATGTAAGCATCCACGTCCAAGTAGTCGAGATCAGTACCAGGATTTGTCCATAGTTCGAGCCAATGGCCGCGCGCCGCCAAGCCCTTTATGTGGTCGTGGAGTGCGCGTGCGCTGCCACCCGTTGTTAAATTATGCCAAACCGCAATTTTCATATATACTTATTAATCAAGCAATTGGATCAGTTTATAAAGCGGACGCGCCAGTAGGTTGCGCACGCTTTTGTAATAAATACTCTTCGGGGGCTTCACATAAAAACACCTAAAAGCACTAAAATAAGCGTTATGATTATTGGTCAGTCGTTGGGCATAGTCCTCAAAAACAGGCCGCACGTCAGGGCGGCTGTCGAAACTATAACGGGTTTGGTACTTAGATATTTCAGTTGGTTTTTTGAGGCCATACCCACTAAAATGAAAAAAACGGAGCGGGTCGGTTTCGTTCACAAACCACGCGCCGTCGCGTCGCGAAATAATCCGTTCGTGCAGGTTCCAGTAGGCCACGTTGTAGCCCGCGTATTTGTTAATCAACACGTCCTCAAAGTAAGTTGGGGCCATGACAACCCACTTTTGGTCCACAAAAAGGCCATCTTCGAGGGCAATCAAGCACTGGCGTTTTAGTTTTTCGGCCCACCAGCCCACAAATTCCATCGTTTGGGGGTGGCGGCGGGTGGCAATAAAACCCAAATTAAAAATTCCAGTGGCCGATAAAATGGCCTCATTGGGCATCTTGTCGTCGTCTATGGGCTGGGTTATGTGCGGAGTAACCACCAAACTATGCGCGGCCACATCTTGCAGCAACTCGTCTAAGGGCTGGTAGACAATAATGTCGGGGTCAAAATAAATTACGTTTTCCACCTGCGGCATGGTGGCGTAGAAGTGCTTGAAAAAAAACGGCTTCACGGCGGTGTTCAACTCGGTGATGTCGTAGTTTTGGCACATCCAGTCCAAGCCGTCGATGTCTATTTTGTCAATTTCCAGCATCTGAAATTCGGGCAACTTATCAGCGTCTATCTCCACCCCGTCGAGCCTATCAACCAGCCCGATTATAAAACGCCACCCGGGATTGGTGTCTATCAGGCTTTTACCGAGGGTGGTGGCTTGGGCCAAATAATTAATGGAACAGATCGTAAATGCTAAGGTCACTGGTAGAGTTTTGGTATTTAAGAACTCAAAACTACGCACAAATCCGAATTTGACCGCTATCTTTGGCCACATTTACGTAAGTCAGTTCAAAACATCTCGCACCATTTAGTATGTTCGATACCAAAATTGGGGTTCTCGGCGGCGGCCAACTGGGCCTCATGCTTCTGCAAGCAGCCATCGACTGGAACCTCAACATCAGCATTTTAGACCCCGACCCCAACGCACCCTGTGCGGAGTTGGTGCATGTTTTTCGGTGCGGCGATTTACAAGATTTTCAGACGGTCTATGATTTTGGGCTGGCTATGGACGTAATTACGATCGAAATCGAAAAGGTGAACGTAGATGCCCTCGAAGCGTTGGAACGGGCGGGCAAAAAGGTATTTCCTCAGCCGCACGTGCTACGAATTATTCAGAACAAGCGGCGGCAAAAGCAGTTTTATCGGGACAACCACCTGCCCACTGCCGATTTTATCCTCACCCAAAACCAGGCAGACGCAGCACTGTACCCTGATTTTTTGCCCGCTTTTCATAAACTCGGGCGCGACGGCTACGACGGGCGCGGTGTGCAACGCCTCGACTCGCCCACCGACTTTGCCAAGGCGTTCGACGCACCTGGCCTGTTAGAAAAAGCCGTTGATTTTGACAAAGAGCTGGCCGTAATTGTGGCCCGCAACGAGCGCGGCGAGGTGCAGACTTTCCCGACGGTCGAGATGGTTTTTCACCCCGAGGCCAATTTGGTGTCGTACCTTTTTGCCCCCGCCCAAATTGCCGAGTCCGTCAACGAGCGAGCCCAAGAGCTGGCCCTGCAAACGGCCGAGGCGTTCGGTATTGTGGGCGTGCTGGCAGTAGAAATGTTTCTGACCAAAGACGGTGAGCTGCTCATAAACGAAGCCGCCCCCCGCCCCCACAACAGCGGCCACCAGAGCATCCGCGCCAACGTGACTTCGCAATACGAACAACATTGGCGGGCTATTTTGGGGCTTCCACTTGGCGCAACCACCGCCTACTCGCCCGCCGCCATGGTAAACTTGCTGGGCCACGAAGCGCATACGGGGCCAGTTAGCTACCAAGGTTTGGAGACGCTATTAGAGATGCCAGGGGTGTTTGTGTTTTTGTACGGAAAAAAAACGACGAAGCCGTTCCGAAAAATGGGACACGTGACGGTAATGGACGCAAGCGTGGATGCCCTACGCGCCAAGGTTTCCACCGTTCAGGCAGCGGTTCGGGTGGTTAGCCAATGAAGTCGTCCACCAATTGTTTGGCCTCCGCGAGTGCTTTTTCGAGGTCATCGTTCACCAGCACCACGTCGAACTGATCCTGAAAACCCTGCTCAAATCGTATCTTGAAGAGCCGCTTCGACAGGCTCTCTTCGGTTTCGGTGCCCCGCGCCTGCAAGCGTTTTCTAATTTCTTCTTCTGAGGGGGCTTTAACAAAAACGGCCAGCGCGCGTTCTTTAAAGTACTTTTTGAGTTTGAGTCCCCCTTTCACATCCACGTCGAAAAGTACGTGTTTGCCCTCGCTCCACAGCCGCTCAATCTCCGATTTTAGCGTGCCGTAGTAGGCTCCGGCATACACTTCTTCCCATTCCACAAACTCGTTGTTGTCGATTTTGCGCCGAAACTCGCTGGGGGTCAGAAAATAATAGTCTTTGCCATCTATTTCGGCGCGGCCGCGCCGGTCGCGGGTGCAGGCCGAGATCGAAAAGCCAAAATTAGCGTTGGTATCAAGCAGGTGTTTAACGATGGTAGTTTTGCCAGAACCCGATGGCGCAGAGAAAATAACGAGTTTGCCTTCCAAGAATGGGAATGTTTATCGGTTGATGAGGTCTTTTATTTGGACAAGTAGGGCATCGGGGCAGATTTTTTTGGGTACCTTAACTTGGAGGGCATCTTTCACGCATTTCTCGAGGTGATACGTATTAATGCAAGGCATACAGCGGTCCATATTTTCTTTGAAATGATCTTTTTGGGCTGCGGTTGCTTCTCCGTCCAAAATCGCTTGAATCATTTTCATGCACTCCTGTTGGTTTTCGCAGTGCGTTTTCATCGACACCTTGCTGTCAGTGTCATGTAAGATTCGTGGACTCGTTGAAATATCCATTGTTAAGCTCTGAGTTATAACTGGCGATTGTTCTACTGTAATTCAAATGTTTTTTTGCCAAGAATAGTTCAGACCTGGGTGTTATAACCCATAGTGCTGGCGTAGTCGCGGAGTTTATCTTTCAACAAGTTGCGGGCGCGGTGCAGCCGCGAGCGCACCGTTCCGATCGGAATGTCTAATATCTTGGCCATTTCTTCGTAGGTAAAACCCTCGATGTCGCAAAGTACGATCACCGTCCGAAAATCGACGGGGAGCGAGTTGAGGGCATTTGCCACCTCATCGCCGATCATGTCTTGCACCGACTCTACCCTCAGGTCGGAGGTATGCTCCACCTCCGCCGATTCTTCGGAGTTGTAGGTGGCCTCAACCTCTTGGTAGTCGATCTTCGAGGGCTCTTTGCTACGCTTGCGGTAGTCGTTGATAAAACTATTTTTGAGAATCCTAAACAGCCAAGCCTTTGCGTTGGTGCCGCGCTCAAAAGAATTTATAAAACGAAACGCTTTTAGGTAGGTGTCTTGCACGAGGTCATTGGCATCGTCCTCGTCCATGGTGAGCCGAAACGCAAAATTGTACATCGAATTTATGTGGGGCATAAACTCGCGGTTAAAAACAGCGTGTTTGTCCTCCTCGTTGTAGCCTTGTGTGGGGGTAAATATTTCCTCGGTCATGGGGGCTGTTTCGTCAAGCATCGCGGTAAATGTACGAAAAAAATTATTGGATGTACGTGTATTGGTTGGCGAAAAATAGATTTGCAGCCACTTA
Organism: Cytophagales bacterium; assembly: GCA_013298215.1. Classification (GTDB taxonomy): domain Bacteria; phylum Bacteroidota; class Bacteroidia; order Cytophagales; family Spirosomataceae; genus JAAFKE01. The sequence continues at coordinate 12,267 of JAAFKE010000058.1, forward strand.
CCGTCGGGTGGTCAAAAATCGAACCGAAGCGTTCGCACAGCCAAAATGTCTGACTTTTAGAGAGGAGAGAGACAGATGCTTAACGCTTGGAAAAAAGCTGCATCAAAAAAATGGCCACCAGCGTAAATAGCGCACTGGCAACGGTTTTGAGAACGGTGGGCAGAAACAGACCAATGTTGTTGGTTTCAATAAAAAACAGTGCCGCGTGGTGTAGCAGCACCAGAGAACCCGTGTAGGCCAAAAATGGCACGAACCCCAACTGAGACAAAGTGAGCTCGAGACGCGAGTCTACGTTTTTTTGGGCAAATTGAGCCCTCAAAACAAAAGGGCGCACATACCCAACCAGCACAGTAGCTGCCGCATGAACGCCAAAAGTGTTGTAGAAAGAGTCGATCAGCAAACCCGTTGCAAAACAGATAACAAGCAACCAAACCGAGTCTATCTCGTAGGGCAAAAACAAAATGGCGGCAATGTACAGGAAACAAAAAGCCGTGTCGAACAGCACCACTTGGCGCAGGATCAGCACCTGAAAAATGATGAGTACTAAAAAAGAAAGAACTGATCTGATGATTTCGTTCGGGGTCATAATTATTTAGCGTCCACGCGTTGTTCAAGCGTTTCTTGCGCTGTTTTGAGTTTATTATCTACCACATACACGTATGACAGCTTGGCAAAATCGGTGGAAAGTGCCAGCACAATGTCGTAAAAAGTCTGGTCTGGGTTCACTTTCACGCTCCTCACGCGGCCGATCATGGCCCCCGCTGGAAACACCGAGTTGAGCTCCGAAGCCACTGCGGTGTCTCCTCTTGCCACTTTTTTATACCGCGACACGTCGTTGAGCAGCACCGCCGTGGCATCGCGGCCCTCCCACTGCACAAACCCAATTTCGCCACTGCGTGTCAATTTGGCCGAAATTTTGAACTGCGAATGCAACACCGATACGATGAGCGACTGGTGCTGGTTGGCAAACTTGACCTTGCCCACCACGCCCGTGGGGGCAAGCACGCCCATGCCCTCGCGCACGCCGTCGGCCAGGCCCTTGTCGATGGTAATGTAATTGTTGGGGCTGTGGGTGGTGGTTTGGATCACCTTGGCAACGGCCACGTACCTGAAACGCTTCGCAAAAGCCGAGTCGGCCTTGTACGACGCGGGCGCATCTGCTGGCGTCGCCTGTCTAATTTGCACCAGCGTTTCGTTTAGCCGTCGGTTTTCTTGGGCCAGCACCTCGTTGGTTTGGCGCAAGTTGGTGTATTGGGTCACGGCGCTGGAGGTCTCTAAAACCTTAGCCGACAGCACACTGGCGGTACTAAAATAGGTAGCACCCCAGTAATTGCTGTTGTTTACGATAAAAACAAAACAAAAAGCCTCCAACAACACAAACACAATAAAACTTCGGCTGCGCGAAATAAACTGGAACAATTGAAGCATTAGCTGTTATTTTCGGTTTGGCTGTAAAATTTCCCGTCCTAACTAATCAAAATTGGCTTGTACAGATCCAGGTTTTTGAGTACGTCGCCAGTGCCACGAACAACGGCGCGCAGTGGGTCGTCGGCCACGTGGACGGGCAACTTGGTTTTGAGGGCAATCC
>JAAFKE010000059.1 GCA_013298215.1 Cytophagales bacterium
TGCTCTTCCGATCTGCCACCGTACAAGCCCCGCACGCCGTCTTTGTTGTCGAACACCTCGTAGCGCGCACCCAAACCAAATTTATCCGAAATGGCGTAATTGGTATAAACAGCCACCCCGCCCCAGGTACCCGACGTAGATACATTACCAAACTTAAAACTCTGCGAACCGTAGGCCGCGTTGAGTCCCATAAAAAATTTGGGACTTATCTGGTAAGAAGTCGTCAGGTCGAACAGCGAATAATAGTTGCCGCTGGCCGCATTGCCGTCGTTGCCAGCTGGGGCTTCGTTGCTACCCAACCAGTTCACATAAACCGTCCAGCCGCTCACGGGAGCCAAAAACAGTTGGCTTATCAAGCCCTTCTGGCGGTTATTGTCGTTCAAGTTGTCGATGTTGTTCACCACACCGAGCATAAAAGCGGCTTTGTCCGAGAAGGCATAGTTGGCTTTCAGGCCAATGTGGTAAAAAGGGCCATTATTAAACAAGTTAGAAAGCGAATAATGGTAGTTGACCGGCGCGTCGATGACCTCGTAGCCAATGTGCGTACCAAACTGCCCCGCCGTGAATGTGAGTTTGTCAGTAGCTTTCAGGTTGATGTATGCCTGTTTGATGGCCAACGAAGTGGTACTACCCAGCGGGCCAACCAAGTTTCCGTAGTTTCCCAAATCGGCATTGGGGCCAAAAGCAAGGTCGGCCACTGCCTCCACGTTTTTGAACGAATAGACCATCTTGGTTTGGATCAAACCCAACGAAAACTGCCCCGAACGCTGCTCAAATGCCCGGGCATTTCCTGGGATCGCGACACCATCGGGTGACAATCCGCTCGTGCCCAAGTTCGACCGCGAACTTGGATTGTTCAGATTACCAAAGTAGTAGGTGTCTAAATACCCCGAAAATGTCAGTTTGGGTTTTTCGTCCTCTTTTGGTTTTGCTGCTTCATTTTTTACATCCGTTGTTTCTTTTTTAGATTTAGCCGCCTCGTCTTTTTCTACATTAGACATCGACTTCGGAAAAGCAATAACAGATGACAGCAAAGATGTTGAAAGTAAAAAAGTTTTTAACATAATTAAATTCTGTTTATAGGATTGATATTACTTTCACTGAATATGAAGCAAAACAGCACTTAAATTATTAAAAAACCAAATAATAGGTCAATAAAATGAATAAAATACGAAATAAAAGTGTGTTTTAGGAAAAATTGAGTTTGAAAATTAATAATTCAACAAATAATGTGAGAATATTACAATAAATTTATATTCTGCATTTATTCAAATTAGCCAAATATTATTTTGTTTGTAAATTTTAAAATAGTTTATAATTTTCATGGAATAATACAAAAAAAAGTCCCTGAGCGCAGCGGATGCGCTCAGGGACTCATAAAAAAATGGTGGGTTGTCTATGCGGCTTCGGCGTGTAGCCACGATTTTTTGGCCAGCAGCGTCTCCTCGTCCTCCACCACGTCGGGGTCTGGCACGCAACAATCTACCGGGCACACCGCCGCGCACTGGGGCTCTTCGTGGAAACCCACACACTCGGTACACTTGTCAGAAACAATGTAATAGAACTCGTCTGAGACTGGCTTCTGTTTTGCCTTTCCTGGCACGATCGTGCCGTCGCCAAAATCGACCTCCTCCAATTGCGTACCGCCGCCCCAGCTCCACTCAACGCCGCCTTCGTAAATGGCATTATTGGGGCACTCGGGCTCGCAGGCACCGCAGTTTATGCACTCATCAGTTATAATAATAGCCATTGTGGTATCCTCGTTTTTGATTCAAAAATTTGTACTTTTATAGTAATTAGATTTTGGTGCAAAATGTTTACGCATTCTTACCTATATTTCTAACACAAATTTAACTATTTTAAGTTTACAAGTCCAAAATAGTTCAATAAATTGTATTATTCTATTAAATTTTAAATATTTTTTTGAACAAAATGAATAAAAATTCTTCAATTAATGCCCTTGTTGAACTTGGCCTTTTCTTAGACGATCCCGAGCAGCTGCCCACAATTACCGAATGGGCACACCGCGCCCACGCCAAAAACCCTTGGTTTACGGTCGCCTCCGTTTTGAGTGCACTAAAAAGCATTGCCAAACAAATGCTCGCCGAAGAGAAACTCCGCCCGTGGGCTCAAAAATACGGTTCAGCCAGTGGTGCAGCACCCAAAAAAATAGGCGTTGTGGCGGCGGGCAATATTCCAGCGGTTTGTTTTCAGGATATGCTGTGCGTGTTGGTGAGCCAGCACGACCTAATCCTCAAAATGAGTTCGGATGATTCCGTTTTAGTGAATTTCTTGCTCCAAAAGCTCGTGGAGATTGAGCCCGAAATGGCCCAGCGCATCGAAATAGCCGAGCGACTAAACGCCGCCGATGCCTACATTGCCACTGGCAGCGACAACACAGCGCGGTATTTTGAGTATTATTTTGCCAAAAAACCGCACATTATCCGCAAAAACCGCACCTCGGTTGGCATTGTGTCGGGCCAAGAAACCGCCGACGAACTACTACTCCTGGGCGGAGATGTGCTCCAATACTTCGGCTTGGGCTGCCGAAACGTGTCTAAACTATTTGTGCCAAAGGACTATAATTTTGTGCCGTTCTACGACGCAATCGAGCCGATGAGTGCAGTTTACGCAAACCACTACAAATATTTTAATAATTACGAATACAACAAATCGGTTTATTTGGTGAACCGCCAACCGCACTATGACAATAATTTTCTGATAACGACGCAGAGCCAAAACTTGGTGTCGCCCATTTCGGTACTTTTCTACGACACCTACGAAACGCTTGAAGAACTGAACGCTAAAATCGAAGTCCACGCAGATAAAATTCAGTGCACAACCTCCCGCGCGGGCTGGTACGCGGGGAGTATTCCGTTTGGAACGGCGCAAGAACCCAGCCTAACCGACTACCCCGACGGCATTGACACCATGGCGTTTTTAGAGGCACTCTAAAATGATAGCGAGCCCAGCGCGTAGCTCCGTTTCGGTTATTGTGAGGGGCGGAGCTATACGCATGGCGTTGTCGCAAAACAAAAACCAGTCAGTAATTACGCCGCGCCGAATGGCGCGGTCTATCACTGGTTTGAGCACATCGAACGAGTCGAACTCGGCGGCCAACATGGCCCCGCGCCCCCTAACCTCCTTGATTTTGGGATGTACCAAAACCGCCCGAACAATGGCCTCGATTCGAAAAGCGTTGGCCGTAAGATTCTGGCCCACAATGGTTTGGAGGGTTGCGAGCGAAGCCGCGCACGAAACGGGATGCCCACCAAAAGTGGTGATATGCCCCAAAATAGGATTCTCTTTGAAAACAGCCATGGTACTTTGCGGGGCAATAAAAGCCCCAATGGGCATTCCTCCGCCCATGCCTTTGGCGCAAACGAGTACGTCTGGCACTACGCCAAACTGCTCGAAAGCCCAAAACGAGCCAGTGCGCCCAAAACCAATCTGAATTTCGTCAAAAATAAGCAGCGCGCCCACGTGGTCGCACCGCTCACGGAGGGCTTGCAGGTAGGCTCGGGTTGGCACGCGCACGCCCGCCTCGCCCGCGATGGGCTCGATGACCACGGCGGCGGTTCGACACGAAATATGCGACAGATCGTCGGCGTTTCCGTGGCGAATGTGCTTGACCGACGGCAACAATGGGCGGTAATTACGTTTAAAAAACTCGGCTCCCGCCAGCGACAACGCTCCCTGCGTACTGCCGTGGTAGGCATTTTGGCACGACACAAACTCGGTGCGCCCCGTGAAGCGTTTTGCCAATTTCATGGCTCCTTCGATAGCCTCCGTACCCGAATTTGTCAAATAAACATTGTCGAGAGCCGCACCCCGAGACGTTGGATATCCAGCCAGCGTTTGGGCCAATGCCTGCGTGAGCTGCACCTGGGGCGTTTCTACGTACTCGCCGTACACCATCAGGTGCAGGTACTTATCTAATTGATTGTGAATGGCTTCGAGAACCGCTGGGTGCCGATGCCCCACGTTGCTAACGGCAATGCCCGAAATCAGATCAAGGTAACGCTGGCCGTTTTTATCGTACAAATAGACTCCTTCGGCGCGTTCGATTTCGAGGGCAAGGGGGAAGTCTGAAGTTTGGGCCAGGTGTTGAAGAAATAATTGTCGGTTGGTCATTTTTCAAAAAAACAGGTGGTTCCGCCCACCCAAGTAAAGTCTTTGTTAAAGCGCACCCCGATCATCTCGCCCCGGCTGAGTCGCGCCAAATTGGTGAGCAGCTTGGGGCGTGGCTGGCCTTCGGGCCACACGTACAACATCCTGATCTCGCATTTAACCAAACCATCGGGAGCTTGAACGACGGGCTGGTACGTAACCTTTCGTTGGAGAATAAAGTTTTCGGGATCGGAGATCGACAATAAATCTTGGGGGGTTGGGTGCAGATTTACGCCACTTCCAGCAAAAGAAAACAACGGTTTGAGTACGAAGTTTTGGAGGTCTTCGGGAAAGACACCGTCGTACTCGCTCAAAAATTTAGCCTCGGGAATGTAGGCGTGTTTCAAAAACGGCATGGTGTATTTGCTGATCCTAAAAAACCAGTTCGGATGCCCCACCCAGGTCACGTCCACGTCGTCGGTGAGGCTAAACTCGGTGGTTAGCGTGGGGAAATTAGTAAGGTCGTCGAAAATAAGGCGGTTATAAATTCGGGTGATAGGGATTTTGCGCCCGTCTTTTTCGTAGAAAATAGCTCGACCCTCCTTTTTTATTTGGGTTAAACAAACCGTTTCTATGCCCAAAAAATGCGCAGTCACCGCAAAATCAATGCGCGTTTTTTGTTGGTCGGGATAAATGTCCAACAGGATTACGTTCTCTGGATTTTCGTTCCCAACCACCACCGCCCGAAGCTGATCGAAGTACTCGGCTTGGTTTTGTACCCCAAAATAGTTTTGGTAATCGCTCGGCACGGGGAAGTGTTCGCGGTATTTTTCGGAAATGAGCGACTGGAAACCAAAAACCGACGGGAAGCCCTGCAATTCGATGAGCTGAGGAACAAGTTGCCCGTTTTGGTCTTGGCAAACGGCAAAATCGATGGCCAAAAACGACGAGTGTGCGTTTTCGTTCGGCACGTTTTGCCCAGCAGGAATGGCGTTTTGGGTCTTTTCTTTGAAAAAAGGCCCCGTAATCACGTCAATAATTGCCTCGCAGACTTCAATAATCTTGTCTCCCAAATCTTTGGAAACAAAAACGGGCGTTTCGGCCACCCTAAAATCGAGTTGGCCAGGAAAATCATCGTTGATCGATTGCAAAAAATCGTTGTACTTGGCTTCAGAAAATGCTTGGTTGTAGGCGTTGCGCAGGTCGTTTACCATGATCGTTAAAAAATAGAGTGATACATTTGAAACACGCCGACGTTACCAGCTTTTCTTTTTGTGGCCAATGCTGGCGTAGTACAAAATAAAAATGTAGAGCGGCAATAGTATCCAATAGGCTTGCTGGCTGCTGTGGAGAATATCGGCCAGTTTGCCGTATAAAAGCGGCAAAACCGCGCCGCCCGCAATCATCATAATGAGGTAGGCCGAACCTATTTTGGTGAACTTTCCGAGTCCGTCGATGGCCAAGGGCCAAATTGCTGGCCACATAATGGCGTTGGCAAGACCCAAAACGGCAATGCAAAGTACCGAGTTGAAGCCCGTACTAACGACGGCCAGGACGGTGACGATGATACCCAAAATAGCAGAATATTTGAGCCAACTGGACTGCGAGACGTACTTTGGGATTAAGAAAATGCCCAGCACGTAGCCCGTCATCATGAGCCACAGGGTGTAGGTGCCAAATTCCTTGGCCTCCGACTCTGGGAAACCCAGCGAGATGCCGTAGCTAATGATGGTGTCGCCAGAGATGACCTCCAAGCCCACGTAACAAAACAACGCGATGAGCCCCAGCACCAAACTTGGAAACTGAAATGGGCTGGTTTTTGTGACCGCCGATGTCTCGAGGGTGTCTTCTTGCTCTTCGCTTACTTCGGGTAGCCCCGTCGAAAATTGAATCAAGACGGCCAGAACCACCAAAACACCCGTCAGAATTAAGTAAGGCACAATTACTTTTTGAAGGCTTTCTTCGGCCGACTCGGCAACGACCGCACCCGCAGCACCGCCCGCCAGGAGCAAACCCCCAAAAACTTTTTGGCTGATAATCCCCGCCGTTTTATTGGCAATGCCGAGCCAACTGATGCGCTGGGCGGCGCTTTCGCGCGGGCCCAAGATGGTGGCGTATGGGTTAGATGCCGTTTGAAGCAGCGTGAGGCCGATGCCGATTGTGAACAGCCCCGCCAAAAACAAGAGGTACGATGCCGCCAGTGCGGCAGGCACAAAAATGAGCGTGCCGACGGCCATGATACCCAGCCCGAGCGACATTCCCTTTTTGAAGCCGACCTTTTTTAGCACCGCCGACGACGGTATGGCCATGACGGTGTAAGAGATAAAAAAAGCAAACGGAACCAGCAGCGAGCTGGTGGTATCTAAACCAAAAGCCTTTTTGAAAAAAGCAATGAGCGTGCCGTTGACCCAGGTAACAAACCCGAAAACGAAAAATAACAACCCAATTATAATGAGCGGCCCAGTGTGGTTTTGTTTGTTTTGAGACATGAAAAAAGAAGGTTGGGGTTTAGATTTATCCAAAAAAAGCAAAATTTGACCAGAAATTTGATGAAAATCTGGTAAATAAAAAGTTGAAGCCACCTTTTTACCAACCAATCACCTGGTAATGAACTGACTATCAGCCCAAAACAGCCTTTGAAGCACGGTAATTTTTATGCCCAACGGGTACGCATCCGCGCCAGCAAAGCTTTGTAGCACAAAATAGCGCAGGGTGCGGTGCTAAAACAAAACGGCCACTGGCGGTGTTCAAAGAATTGATTCTCTACAAAACTATTTTTAACTCAGACAATGAATTTTTCGGACAAAAACATTTTAATTATCGGTGCGAGCTCGGGCATTGGCCACGCGCTGGCCACGCAATTGGAGGCAGCGGGCGCTACGCTTTTTGTGGCAAGCCGCCGCCAGCCCGCCAACATCAATGCCACCTTTATTGAGTGGGACGCCACGCAGCCCATCACCAATCAGTTCGATGCGCTGCCCGATGTCATTCACGGCCTGGTATATTGCCCGGGTAGTATCAACCTGCGCCCTTTCAATCGGCTGTCCGCCGACGATTTTAAACAAGATTTTCAGCTCAACGTACTCGGCGCGGTAGCCGTGATTCAAAGCAACTTGACGCGCCTCAAAAAAGCCAACGGCGGTAGCGTGGTCATGTTCAGTACGGTTGCTGCCCGCACGGGCATGGGGTTTCACGCCACCGTTGCCACCGCCAAGTCGGCGGTTGAGGGCCTAACCGTGTCGTTGGCCGCCGAATACGCCAACGCCAAAATCAGGTTCAATGCCATTGCGCCCTCGCTCACCGATACACCGCTGGCAGGCGCACTTTTGGCCACCGACGACAAACGCGACGCTTCCAACAAACGCCACCCACTGGGGCGCGTTGGCACAAGCCAAGACTTGGCCAACACGGCCGCTTTTTTGCTTTCCGACGACAGCTCCTGGATGACTGGCCAGGTGTTGCGGGTAGATGGAGGCATGGGCAACCTAAAATAAATTAACGCATCGCGCCGCCCACCTTCTCTAAAAGTTTTTTGGTGGCGCGGATGCCTTCATACTCCGACAGCGTATTGCCCTCGTATTCTATCCCGATTATTCCCGTGAAGCCGCTGTCTTTCACCACTTTGAGCATCTTGGTGTAGTCGGTTTCGGTGCACATTCCTTTGGCATCGAAATCGTTGGTTTTGGCACTCGCCCCTTTGGCAAAGGGCATCATTTCGCCAACGCCCTTGTAGCGGTCGTACTCTTCTACGCAGGCACTACCCCACTCGGCGCCATTGGCGCGTTTGACGCAAAAGTTGCCAAAATCGGGCAACGTTCCCACGTTTTTCATGTTCACGGTTTTCATGACGTTGGCCAGCCATGCACCATTCGACGAGTAGCTGCCGTGGTTTTCGACGATCACGTTGATGCCCACCTGCGCACCGTACTCGCCCAATTTGCTGAGGCCGTCGATGGCAGCCTTCGAGACCTCCTCGGCCGTTCCTTTGCCAAAAGCATTGACGCGGATGGTCTTACACCCCAAAAACCGCGCCGCGTTCACCCATTTGTAGTGGTTTTCGACGGCCTTTTCGCGTGCCTTGGTGTCGGTGTCTCCCAAACCACCCTCGCCGTCGATCATAATGAGGTGGCTCTTCACGTCGTTGTCGTTGCAGCGGCGCACCAGCTCGTGGAGGTAAGAAAAATCTTGGGCTTTGTCGGCAAACATCTGATTGACGTACTCTACGATCCCGATGCCAAAATCTTTTCGGGCCACGCCTGGGAAGTCGAGATTGGTTATTTTTTTTTCGGTAAAAATAGTTTTGTGCAACGACCATTCGGCCAGCGAGATGTCGAACCACATTTTTTGGGGTGGCGCGGCGGCCAGCATGTCAAGCGGCGACGACAAAGCGGCCAAGCCAGCCAGCGAAGCGGCTTGTTTGAAGAAAAGACGGCGGTCTGAAGGGATCATGTTGTATCGGGTTTTGTTTGCCACCAATAAGGCAGCCTGAGCCCGAATATACCCTTTGAGCTGGGAGTTTTGTGTTTGGGAGGGAAGGGAGAGAGCTAAAAAAACGCCTACCTAATTTATACTGCTATTCGAGTATCATTTCACCAATTTTTGAAAGTCCTTTCGGGCTCTAAGATTGACCCAACGGACATCTTTTTTGTAGGCTTCTGCCGATACCAGCGCTGTTTTTTGTGGTGATTCCAGTGCTTTTTTTAGATACACCACCGCCATGGAGTCTTTTCGTTGCAAAGCACAAAGTTCGCTGTACGAATCCCAAAGATTGCCGTTATCAGATGCCTCGAAAGTGGCTTTTTTAATGGCTAATTGCTTGGGCAAAATTATTTATCAACATAATTAAATGGACTGAAGCTAATATTCAGTTCAGAACCCACGGCTAGAAGAGCTAATTGGAGAGCATATCGAAGGGTTTCAAAAGAGAAATAATCTT
>JAAFKE010000006.1:0-35274 GCA_013298215.1 Cytophagales bacterium
TGGTGGAACTCCTATAACTTTGACAGACCCCATTCGGCTCTCAAAGGTAAGACCCCACAAATGGTCTATAAGAATCAAGAGTATCTCCAGTCAATAGTGGTTGCGGCATAAGGGGGGAGGACAGGTGCGCGTAAAATAAACCGCCTTTGCCAGTTTTCTGTTTCGCTTCTCAACGTGTTTAGTGCCTGACTAAACTGCGCTTTTTGCTCAATGGCTTGGCGTTCGAGTTCGGTTAGTTCGCGCTGCTTTTGCGTTTGAGTGGTCATGTTGTTGGTAACAGCCATTTCCAACTGCTTGACGGGCAACTGTTTACTGATGTATTTGCTCTCTTCTCGCTGCATATCAAGCGTTGCAATTACTTTGTCTTTGTAGAGTTTTTTATTTATCTCAAACTCTCTTTTGGCCAATTCTGCATCGCGCTTGTGCATTTCGTATTGTTCCAAAAACTGATCATGGTTTTGCTCTAAATCGCTCAACTCGTAGCGCAAATAATCCTTGCGTTTGGTATAATACCCGTTGGCAAACAAGGCCAAAGTTTGGGTATAAGACTGCATAAAACTCTGATAAGCCGTTTGCAATTCGCCCAATTTCTGAAACCGATTGGCCGCAAATTGGTTGAGTAACTCAAAATTATTGCCCTCAATTGTTGTTTGTAGGCGTTCTAAATCTTGCGCCAATGCCAGCACCTGTGCGTGGTCGGCACTGGCCTCGATAAATGCCAAAATACTGTCTTTTAGCACGGGTTGATTGTCTTTTACAAACAATTTTACCAAACGCCCGTCGGCCCTTGCCACCACAGGCTTGGGCGCGTTGTCGGAAGTAAGTCGAAAGGTTGCCGTTACGAGTGTAGGATAATGCACAAACCAACTAATGGCTCCCAACGACAGCAACACCAAGAAAATGACGCTAATGCCCCAACGCAAAATCCAAGAAGGAATCTGCTCCATATAGTCGTGAATGGCTTCACTACTTGCGTCTATTTCATCAACTTTTGACATCAATTTCCTAATTCTAATTGATTTTTGACCAACGAATAATAGTAGCCACGCTGCGCCACCAATTCTTGATGCGTTCTACGATTTCGCCTTGATTGAGTACAATAATCTGATGGGCATTTTTGACCGTACTCAAACGGTGTGCTACCACTACAACCGTTCTATTTTTGAAAAAACTTTCCAGATTTTGCATAATCACGGCTTCGTTGTTGGCATCTAAGGCACTGGTAGCTTCGTCGAAAAACAAAAATTCGGGGTTTTTATAAACGGCACGGGCAATAAAAATGCGCTGGCGTTGGCCACCGCTAATGCCAATGCCACTGGCCCCGATGCGGGTGTTATAGCCGTTAGGCAGTTCTTCCACAAAAGTTTCGATGTTGGCCACTCGCACGGCTTCTTGTAGCTGTGTGCGGTTGATAAGCCCCGTTGCGTCCGATTCGCTGATGTTGCGGGCTATCGAATCGGCAAATACAAAGCCGTCTTGCATAACCACGCCGCACTGGCTGCGCCAAAAATTGTAACTTATATTTTTGAGATTCGTGCTTCCAACATTTATTTGGCCGCTGCTGGGTTCGTGAAATTTGAGCAATAGTTTCAATAAAGTAGTTTTGCCGCTGCCGCTCGCGCCCACAATGGCCGTTACTTTGCCTTCGGGTATGGCAAGGCTGATGTTTTTTAGCACCAGTTCGGAATTGCTGCTTCCGTACCGAAAATCTAAGTTCTGGACTTGAATGGATTTGTGCGTGGGCAACTCGTAGATAAGCGAATTGTCGGCGGGTTCCTCATTAGGTTTATTGTGAATTTCTGAAAGCCGCTCAATGCTTAGTTTGGCATCTTGATAGCTGCGAACAAACGTGATGAAATTGTTGAGCGGTACGTTCATTTGCCCCACAATGTACTGCACCGACAGCATCGAACCCAACGACATTTGCCCATCAATCACGGCTTTAGCCGCAATAAAACTAATGAACATATTTTTGATTTCGTTGATGAATCGTCCCCCTTCATTTTGGGTTTGCGACAGTGCCAAACTCTTGATATTGAGCCTAAAAAGCCGCGTTTGAATGGCCTCCCACTCCCAACGGCGGCGTTTTTCGGAGCCGTTAAGTTTTATTTCTTGCATTCCGTTGATGAGCTGAATTGTGCTGCTTTGGTTGCCCGAGGCTTGGTCAAAATAGCGGTAGTCTATTTCGGCGCGGCGTTTGAGAAACAGAAAAATCCAAGCCACGTACAGAACCGCCCCAATGAGGAAAACCCAAAAAAGTTGAGGATTGAAGTAAAACAAAATGCCGCCAAAAATTAGAAACGTAACCGACGAAAAAAGCACATCTAAGGTGGTAGCCGACAAAAAACCTTGTACGCGGTTGTGGTCTTGAATGCGCTGCATGATGTCGCCCGTGCTTTTGGAGTCGAAAAAAGCAATAGGTAGGTTCATGAGTTTTATCAGAAAATCGGACAACATCCGTAGGTTGATGCGGCTCGTTACGTGCATCAAAATCCAGCTTCGTATCACGTTTACGCTCGACTGCGAAACAAACAGCATCAACTGCGCCAGCAAAACCAGATAGACAAAATTCAAGTTGCGGGTATTGATGCCCGTATCTACGACCTGCTGCGTCAGAAACGGGAAAACCAACTGCAAAGCCGTAACGATACTCAACCCCAAAAACACTTGAAAGCCATAAGCCCGATAAGGCCGAAAATAAGCGGCCAAAAATCCCCAAAAAGATTTCTTTTTAGTTCCTGTTCCCAACGGCTCGGCAGGAGAGCTAAAAAGTGGCGTGGTTTCGAGCAGAAGTAGTACGCCCTCGGCCTCTTCGGCGTTGGTTTTGTTGGGTATCCAGCCCTTCAAAAAATCTTGCTTGGAGTAGGTAATGAGTTCATAGCCAGGGTCGGCCACTACTACTTTGGTGGGCGTGGCTTCATAAACGACCACGTAATGCCGCTGCCGCCAGTGGGCAATGCAGGGCAGCGGAATTTGGGTGCATAAATCGTTGTAGCCCACGCTCAATGCCAAGGTGCTGAACCCGATTTTTTCGGCGGCATCGGCCAAGCCACCCAGCGTAGTGCCGTCGCGGGCGAGGTTAGAAATCTCGCGCAAATAGGCAATATCAAAACTGCGACCGTGAAACTTACTAATCATTCGCAAGCACGTGGGGCCGCAGTCCATTTGGTCGTGCTGACGGTAAAATGGATATTTTTTGGCCATTATTTCATGTCAATGGCCTTTTTCAATTCTTCGACTGTGCCAAAGGCGGTTTGGCCATGTAGCGGCCAAGAGGTGTAAATCTTATCTACCGCAAGTTTTTGGTTCTGGATCAATTCATAAACCGACTTGCCGCGACCACCTGCGGGATAAATTTTGCCGTCGGTGCGAAAAAAGAGCAAATCGCCCGACCAGATTAGCTTTTGCTTTGGAAAATAATACGCCAAATGCTCGTTAGAATGGCTTGTGGCTTTGCCAATTTCATAGGCCACCACTTCCATTTGTTCATCTTTGTAGCTTCTTTGTCCCTCGATAGGTACAAAATCCATTTTCAGTTTGGGGCTTTCAGCGTTTGATGGCTTATTGCCGAGCGTATGCGTGGTAGCTAATAGTTTTTTAAAATAGGCTTCATTCCCCTGCGTAGTTACGAGTGTAACGGGCATAGTAGCAAACGCCCGAATCCCGCCTGCATGGTCGGGGTGGTGGTGTGTTACGAATACATAACGCAAGGGCTTTGGGGCATAGCGTTTCTGAATTTCTTGCAGTATTTGCTCATTCAATCCCAAACCTGCTGGGCTTTCAAACAGAGCAACATAATCTTTAAATCGCGCCACAAGTACCTTGTTATTTTGAGAAACTATTTTTACCAAATCAAGCTGGGGTGCTATGTTTTCTACCACTAAGCTATCTTTATTCACTGTACTCGTAGCCAATCTATCTCGAAACGTTTTGGGGAGCCAAAGTAACCGAAAATTAGCGGTGTCGGGTTTGGTATCAAATCGTATATTTTCATAGGTAAGCTCGCGTTCTACTATTCCGTATTCGCTTTCTGTGCGGTTTTTAGGAATTTGTAGGCCATTCAGAAGTTCATAGTTTTTGTATTCGGTCGTGAATATGGCATCACCGTAGCGGTCGTTATAAGCCAATTGCTCGATCTTATCCAACAAAAAAGTTTTCTTATTGATGTAAAGGGTTACGGCATTATTAGGCTTGTAATTAAACGATAGCCAATCGTGCGTTTTATCTCCTCCCAAATGTCGAAGCGACTGACGGTGTTGATACACCAATTGCAACAATTTTATGGGCAAGGTTTTGGCCGACTCAAAGCTAAATTCTTGTGTATTGTTGGTGGCAACGATTCTGCGGTCGTAATAACCAATGTAATACATCGAATCGGCTTTGGTGATAGACGACCGCACCACGCTATTACCATTGTTTTGCATGGCACTACGGAGGTAGTTTACCTGTTCTTTTTCAAAATACGCATAGATTTCTTCTATGGGTAAGTCGCGCGTTTTTTCGGGTGTTTCGTAGTGCCCCAAGTTATGGATAGTCCCTTTGGCAGTGAGCGTAATGCTATTGGGGGCATCTTTGCCCGTTGTTTTTACGGCTTTATCCAAAATACCAAGGGCTTTTTGATAATTGGGGAGGGTCTGGGCATGAGAAGTTAGATTTATTAGTAAAAAGACAATTAGCTTTTTCATTTCTTATTTTCTTTTTTAAATTCCTCGAAATCAAACATATAAGGTTGATTTTGATAAGTAAAACTATTATAATAAGACTGATACTTTTTTTTAATTGTTATAAAATTTTCGTGAAACGACTCCCAATATGAATATCCTTTAGGGGTGAATATATCTATCCGATTCATCATGTTTACGTCTATTTCAAATTTTTTCATATAAAATCCCATACGAGCTTTTATCTCTAATTGTTGATTATCGTTGTATTCTATCCAGTATTTTGCTACAAGCTTATCATAAATATGTAAAATAGTAGAATAAGTAAATAGACCGTGAAAAGCATCATAAACTGTGCGAACATCATCTTGGAATTCCGAAAATTTACCCCATTCTTCGCTATTACTGAAAATATCTATCAGACGAGCCTCTTTTGGTGGAATTAAGTATTGTTGCGTTTGTAGTGTTAAAACAAAAAATATGATGTGGCCACATTGATGGGCTAAATCTTCAAGAAAAAAAATCTCATTTTGCTTTTGATGACAGGTATTAATAAACGCTGTACCATGATGATTTATGGCTGCCATTGAATAACGATTGGAGGAACTAAACATAAAAATCTCCCTTGTAACAAAGCGGCACATATTGTAAAAATCGTTGTCCAAATCTTCAAGGATATGAAAGGCGTTGTTTAATTCTGTAATATTTTTTTGAATTGTTTCCTCAATAGACTCGTGAAGCTGCATAACCATATTTTCGTTAGAGAGGATGAATGGAATACCCACATTTATGTTTATGCCTCTCACATTCGGAAAATTAGAAACGGTTACATCGTAGTTGTCAACTCTAAATTTGTCACCAATATATTCTAATTCAATTAAACTATTTGGCTGTGATACAGGTAATTTGAAGTATCCTAAATTTGGTATAGATACAATGCTATCTGTATCACTCTTAACTTTGATGCTTTTAGAATGACCCTGTTTTTGATGGCCGAGTAATATGTGGTCTAATGACGTTTAAACACAAATCTTTTCCTAAAAAATAAAAGAAAAGAGCTGGCTCCGAAAAAGCAAGATCATTTTCAAATGAAATTTGTTCAAACAATTCTAAATTGGCATCATAAACAGCCAGTTTCATCGTATCTATCAAACTGTTTTGATTGACTTGTAACAAATCAGTGTCTAATTCAAAGTTCAATATCTTCATTTTATGTCTTTTTTTATATTTTCTATCAAAAAAGCGTGTAAATCGTTTCGATTTACATTCAAACTAACTTCTATATAATCATAAATTGACTTTGAATCATCAGCCGTGGACAGTGCACTATAAATCCCATTAATTCCATGTATTTCATATATTAATTTACAAATTTCTCCGCCTATTATATAACGAAAGTCAGCGTAATCATCCACTTTCTGATATTCTAATAAATTTTTTAAATTTATTTTAGGATTATTCTGTAGAAAAAAGTATATCTTTTGTAGATGATGTTTTAAAGGTTCTCCACGATGCCCTCCTAGAAAAGTCGCTACACCCTCGTTGAACCAATTATTGGCTTTCTCCCCCCATTTTTGCCTAATATACAAATGAACTATTTCGTGAGAATGAACAGGAATACTAGAAAGAATTATATTTGTAGGGGTAAGTGCTATACCTCGTTGCTGGCTCGTAGTAAACATATCATCTCTAAAATCAAAACCTGCTATTTCCCATAATTTACTGTAACTTTCAAACAATACATACGAAAACGGTATTGGTCTAACTTCAAATAAATTAGCCATTTTTCTGTTGAATTTTTCAAGACTATCAATAATAGGAAAATCAAAGGATATTGAAGGTGGCATATGTAAGCAGATGCCATTTTTTTCTATAAGAGTCCACTCTTTCAGATTATATAAAAATGGGTCTATAAATCTTATTTTATTATCGTCGCAGATGGCTAAGATGTTGAAAACTGCAATAATATTTATACCATTGGTTTCTGAATTGGTGTATGATAATGTCTTTAATTCAAATATGTTGTCCTTGATATTTCTTACATTCAAAAGTATATATTGATAATCGGGGCTAATAGCATCAGAGCAAAAACCAATTAATTGTAACCTATTATCTTGGTGTTCTATTATCTCCAATGGGACATCCCCGTTTAAGCATTTTTCCCAGCGAATCAATATTTTCTTCACAGTACTATCCTCTGAATTATAAACAGTGGGATTGAAATGCAAATTTTTGTTTTGACTGTAGCCACTAAAAGAAAGATAGAAAAATATAATCAGTACAAAAAACTTTGATAAACTCATGTGAAATTGTCAGTTTAAATTGTTCCTTAAAAATAAGAAGCAGTAAAGATACCCTCACTACTTCTCATTCAACTCATTAGTTTTTGTCGATCTTCACACACTTTCCATTTATACAAACATAATCTTCTTTGGTTTTGCATCCACAATGGCAAGTAGCTGCATTCCCTCCCTTAATCGCCTCCAAATTGGCTACTACGTTGTTTTTCTGCGCCTTCAATTCGGCTAATGATAATCTTTGCATTGTTGTTTTTGTCAAAGGGGTTAGGGCTTTTGCTGGGTGCAGAGCTTGGCTTTGACACTTGCAAATAGACACTAATTTTAGTGAGGGGGAAAACAAAAAACTGATAAAATTTGTTGAAATATTGATAAATTTAATCAGTTTTTTTATAGCTTGTTGGCTCTTAACTAAATTTAATAATGACCTACGGTACTAAACTCCGCAATCTTCGAGATGAGCGCAAACTATCTCAACTACAAGTGTCTGATTTTGTGGGAGTTTCGCAGCCCACGCTCAACAACTGGGAGCAAGACCTATCAAGTCCTAAAGTTAAACACCTACCTAAGCTGGCCGAGATTTTAGAGGTGGACATTGCCGATGTAGCCCAAGAAGGTGTTGTGGTAAAAATAGTGAATAACGGCACCCAAACCAACAACGACCAAACGGTAATAGGCTTTGAAATAAACATGAAAGACCCTAAACTTTTGGAAGAATTGCTAAACACCCAGCGCGAACTTCTGGCCATGCAGCGCAAACTCATTGCTCGCTTAGAAGCAGAGAACGAGCAACCTGCTACCAACAAAACGAAGGAATAGATACTCCCCAAAGCAACTGTTCGGCTTATTGCACCACCACCGTATTTCCCAAAAACCACGCCCTACATTCTTCCAAACTCGATTGCCCGGAGGCTACTTTTAGGATAAAATCGTACAGGTCGTTGAGGGGTAAGTCTCTTCTCAACCTGCATCCATTGAGTTTTAAAAACGCAAGAGCTTCTTCCAAGCCCGTTCTTTTGTTGCCGTCAGTAAAAATGTGGTTGCAGATAATATTGTAGCAATACAAAGCCGCTTTGTCGGAGATGGCAGGGTACAGCGGCTCGCCAAACATTTCGGCTTGAACGGCTTCGAGCAGATAGTCTAAGTTTTCTTCGTGCAGAAAATTATTAGGAGGCATAAAATTCCCGCCGTGAACGGCCACGGTTTGTTCATTGATGTAGGTTACATCTTGTTTTTCTAAGTAAACGACCATTACGCTAATGCCTTAAAAACCGTCTCGTATTCCTCAAAATCTTCTTTTACGATTTCTTCTAATCGTTTTCTTTTTGCTATTTTCAAATCTTCCCCAATGTGTTTGAGCAGATCGCTGACGTAATCGGGTTCTTGAACAGCCAAATCTTTGAGGGCTTTCTCAATCATACTTTTGTCTAATACCGCTGTCATAGTTGTAGTTGTTAGAATATTGTACCGTCCAACAAAGATGCTAATTATTTCATTCCAAAACGCTTATTTCACCCCAACTTCACCAACTCCCGCAAGTCCTTGTTCGACAAATCGCCGAGCCAGGTTTCGCCGTCGGTAACGGTGAGGTTGGCCAGTTCACGCTTGTTTTGAATGAGTTTATTGATTTTTTCTTCAAAACTGCCCTGCGTAATGCAAGTAGTCTGATATTTAACAAAGCAGCTTTTATTTTTTAATAATGGCTTGAATATCAGACGTAGATACATTTTGAAGCGATAAAAATACCCCGTTAAGATGGGTGAAATCGCTGTCAGTGGTAACTAACTTCAAGTTTAATAAAGAGGCTGTCGCAGCAATCCATAGGTCATTTTTTCCCATGTTTCGGGGTGTTTGAAAAGGATAAGCTGTGTATTCGGGATGATTTTTTTGGCTGTACGCATCTATGCCAATATATGTTGGAAGCAAAATATCACTGAGATTGATAATTCTTACTGAATTAAAAAAGTCTTCGAGAATTTGCATTTTAGTGTAGCCCCAGTAATTTTGAAAAGCAATAGATTGGGCTTCGGCAACACTTGCGAACGAAACATACACTAAATCTTCGTTAGGGTTCAGATACTGCATCAGCAAGTAACCCGATTTATCACGTACCACGGCCAAGATGATATTTGTATCAAAAAGCAAGTTCATCTACTTAGTCAGCATTTTAAGTGCTTTCTGAAAGTCTTCTTCTGAAAGTGTCTCTCCTTTCAAATGATACAGTTTTTTTGGGTCATAGCCCGTCAGTTTTCCAAAAGCCGTCGTACCCCCTGTTGCCAAAATTTCTTCTGCATCATAGGTTTTGAATTTTTTAAAAAAATACGGCTTCTCGTTTTTTACTCCCTTTATCATCTCGATAATTACTTTGTTCTTTCAAATTTAAACGAAAAATTCCAGAAGTCCAATGAAGATTTTTGGAAGATGTCACTCCATGTTAGTTAGAGTTTCCAACACTATTCAAAGGCGCATTTTCACCCCAACTTCACCAACTCCCGCAAGTCCTTGTTCGACAAATCGCCGAGCCAGGTTTCACCGTCGGTAACGGTGAGGTTGGCCAGTTCACGCTTGTTTTGAATGAGTTTGTTGATTTTTTCTTCAAAACTACCCTGCGTAATGAACCGATGCACCAGCACGTTTTTGGTTTGGCCAATTCTGAAAGCGCGGTCGGTGGCTTGGGCCTCTACGGCGGGGTTCCACCACAAATCGTAGTGAATCACGTTGTTGGCCACCGTTAAGTTCAAGCCCGTTCCGCCCGCTTTGAGCGACAAAATCAAGATGCGCGTGGCGCGGTTGTTTTGAAAATCTTCTACCATTTCGTCGCGGTTTTTACGGCTCACGCCGCCGTGCAGAAACGGCACTTCGAGCTGCATTTGCTCCTGAAACATGGTTTGTAGCAGCGTCCCCATTTCGGCATACTGCGTGAAAATCAAGGCTTTATCGCCGTTTTCGAGGACTTGCCGTATCAAGTCGAGCAGCAGCAAGGCTTTGCCCGAGGCTTCGGGATTGGCCCCGCCTTTTTTGAGGTATTGCGTGGGGTGGTTGCAAATTTGTTTGAGGGCCGTCATCATTTTGAAAATCAAACCACTGCGCTTGAACCCGTCTTTTTCGCCGTCAATGCCGCGCAGGGCTTGGTCCACCACGCTCTGGTACAAGGCCGCTTGGTCGTTGGCCAAAGTGCAGGCTTGGTCAATTTCAATTTTGTCGGGCAGGTCTTGGATAATTTTCTTGTCGGTTTTGACGCGTCGCAAAATAAACGGCTCCGTAACGCGCTTAAATTTGTCGAGTTTGTGCTGGTCGCGGTCAATTTCGATGGGTATGGCGTAGTCGCTCACAAACTTTTTGAGACTGCCCAAATAGCCCTTGTTGGCAAAATCAAAAATAGACCAATACTCCGACATTCGGTTTTCGACGGGCGTGCCGCTCATGGCAATTTTGATGCCCGCTTTCATTTTCTTGACGGCTTTGGTTTGGGCGGTGTTGGGGTTTTTGATGTTTTGTGCCTCGTCAATCACCACCACCGACCATTTCATTTTGCCCAAAGATTCTTCTTCGCTCCGCACTACGCCGTAGGTGGTCAGCAGCAGGTCGGCTTCGGGGAGTTGCGCCAAACTGCGGCTGGGGCCGTGGTAGAGGTGCGGGCGCAGTTCGGGCGCAAACTTGGCAATTTCTTTGGTCCAATTGGTGAGCAAAGTTGTTGGTACCACCACCATTCCCTTGTTTTTTTTGAACGCGCCTTCTTGCTTCATTTTCAGGAGCGTGGCAATGACTTGGAGGGTTTTGCCCAGGCCCATGTCGTCGGCAATGAGGCTGCCCATGCCGAGGCGGGCGTTTTTGTAGAGCCACTCGTAGCCGCGCTGCTGGTAGGGGCGCAAGTTGGCGGCCAAGTTGTCGGGCAGGGCGACGGCTTCGTTTTTGAGCAAATTGTTCATCAACTTTTGCGCTGATTTACTGAGCGTTACGCCCGTGCCGTTGTACTCTTCGGTGAGGGCAGTTTGCAACAAATCGTTGCCGTCGAGTGCGGGCGGATTTTTGAGTTTTTCGAGCAAACTCTTGATTTCTTTTTCGTCAAAATAAGCGTACTGGTCTTTTATTTTGACCAGGCCCTTGTATTTTTCGACCATTTTCACAAACGCCGCGCCGTCAATGTGTTCGTCGCCCACAGCCACTTCCCAGCGAAATTTGAGCATATTTTCCAAACTAATCACCGAAGAAGCCGCCACTTTGCCGTCTTCTTCGCCGTCGAGGGTCATCGAAAGTTGCGGGCGCAGGAGTTTTTGTAACGCCTTGGGCAACTGGATTTTAATGCCAAAAAGCCGCACCGTGGGCAAGATTTTGAACAATATTTCGGCAAATTTCTCGGAGTCGAACAGCAGGTTTTCGGTGCCTTTGCTGGCTATGAGCTGGTTGAGTTGCGGAAAATGCTCGGCCATCATCGAAAGGTCGCGCATCACGCCCATGCGCACGGGGGCGTACTCGCGCTCGTCCATGAAAGTTTCGAGCGGGATGGGCGCGGCCAATTCCACTTTTTTGTTCTCGACAAACACGTTTACTTTAAACACGCCGTCCAAATCTTCGACCTGCAACAGCGGCACGAAATCGCGGTTGGCAATAAAAAACTTGTTTAGCCACAATTGCACGCTATTGGGCAGTTCGCGCTGTTCAAAACCGCCAAAATGCGTCATTGTATTTCTAAAAAACAGGTCGTCCACGTCGGTGGCTTTGTAGTCGTAGCGGTCGTTGAATTGCCGCACGCGCTCGGTCAAAATGAGCGAACAAAGTGCGTTCAAAAAGTCGCCTTCGAGGGGGACGTAAATATCGCGTTTGCCGATTTTGTAGTACAGTATTTCGGGGGGCAAAATGGCGGCCACTTGGGCGGCCACGGTGGCCACTTGTTCGTTCAAAGTAGCTGGAATCCAACGCACTAAGTGGTGTTCTTTTTTGAGTTTTGCCCGCAAGAGTTGCGGCAAAATGGCCCCGCGTTCGAGCAATTTGTTGGCCAAACGATTGACAAAATACAACCCTTTGAGCGTGGGCGACAGTTGCGGCAATTGCGCCGTGGGCAGGTGCTGAACCCAGTCAATGAGTTTGGGGAGTTCGTCAAACTGAAACACAATGCGCTCGCGGGCATCGCGGAAATTAGCCTGCAAAAAGCCCATTGCTTCGTCCATGATGATGTCGGCGGTTTCTACGGCATCGAGGTCTTTGTCGTAGTCTTGGTCGCGCGGCTCGTCGGTGGTGGCCAAAGTCTGGGCTTTTTTTGCCGTTTCGACGTAGAATTTCTGTAAAATCTGCTTGAAATTCCCCGTTCGGTAAAACAGTGGGTTATCAGAAAGCAGCGAAAGCAAGTTTTCTGACACGGGCGGAATCGTCGAAAAATCAAGCGCGTTGTACAATGCCGCATCGGGCAGAAAATCAATTTCTTCGGTATTCTCGAAGGGTTGGCGCAGGTCGGCTACGTCGAGAATTTCTACGTCTTTTTGGTCGGCAGAGGCAAAACCCAGGGCTTCGAGGCTTTTGAAAAGGTCAAAGTCGCGGAGTTCAAAAATCAGGAACGGGTTTTTGTCTATTTCGTTGGCCACCAAATACAACACGGCGGCGCGGTGTTTGCAGGGATCGCCCCAATCGGGGCAAGAACAACTTGAATTGAAAGCCCGCCACGAGCGCGGAAACAGCGCAATCCCCTTGCGTTCGCAGTCGGCGTAGAGTTCGTTAGGAAGTTGTCGGTTGAGCAACTGGGTCAAATACAGCGGATTATCGGCAATCAAACTCACCAACCGCGCCTTATCCGACCCCGAAAGTGGCTCAATTTTATACGAAATTTTGTAGGGTTTTGGCGTTGAGCCTTTTACGCGGGCTTCTATTTTGTTGCCCTCAAAGGCAATGCTGGCCACCGAACCGTTGTTAGCGTAGGTGCGCCCTCGCGCCAATCGACCGCTTTGGTCGAGGTGTTCCAGCACTTTTATCCACTGTTGCCCCCACCAAGTTTGCCCAAAAGTAGTTCTGCGTTGCTGCGCCATTTTTTATGTTATTTTTGGCAAAAATAACAGATCAAAGGGTTTATTGGGGTTTATGTTTGCTAAAAGATGGGATTGGTTGGCGTGGTGCGTTTGTTGGCTTGCACCATCTGGGGTTAGTATTTTTCTAATTCTTTACGAATGAATGCGTCTAAGTCTTGTTTTTTGACTCTCAAAACTT
This sequence comes from Cytophagales bacterium, assembly GCA_013298215.1. GTDB lineage: Bacteria > Bacteroidota > Bacteroidia > Cytophagales > Spirosomataceae > JAAFKE01. The sequence goes on from JAAFKE010000006.1 coordinate 13,154, forward strand.
GTTCTATGCCTTTGTAAACGTCATCGTCGCTTTTACCAGCAGTGAAAAGCGTTTTTAGACCATCGAATCCTTTGTTTTCATAAACCATTTTACAAATTAGTCCAGCAATGGCATAGTAGGTATTCGTCTCATTATCAATGGTTACGTATTGAATTGCGTTGATGTCGCCTAACAGAATGTCTTGGTGTTGGGTAACATATCCTTTCACTTTTCTTAGGTGATAATCTAAGGGTTTATCCGAATTTCCTCCCCAAAAAGTAGCCAACCCTTCGTCAAAAAAATTGTGGAAATTGCCGTTATCAAAAGTATGATAGGTATAAAGATGTACCAATTCGTGCGGATAAAAGAAAGTCCCATTCCCCACGTAAAACAACTTGTTAAATGGCTCTGAAACGGCTTTGTCATAAAAACGATTTTCATAAATAACGCCTCTTATTCGCTGTATTTCTTCAAAGTTTTTTGCAACGAAATAAGAAAATGTAATTGGTTGCGTATTCAACTTGGAAGCAATCAAACGACTGAAATTAGTCAATGAATCTATTGCTGGATAGTTTACTTTCAAAGCAGGGTCGCTGTAAATATTGATTTTCTCTGTTTTGGTGAAATTCCACTGGTATCTCGATAAGTTATAAAAAATCCCGTTGCTTATTTTTTTTTCTTTTTCTTCTTCCCGAATAACAAGTCGTAATACTTTTACCAAATTACTGTATCGACCTTCTTCACAGTGGGCAAAAGATACATTTACTACTTGACAAGAATCTTCGTCTATTACACTCAAAATGGTAGGCTTATAATAATGAGAATCACCGTACAAAGAACTATTCTGAGCTTGAGTGACCAAGTGTAGGGGATAAACAAACCTTTCTTTATCTCTTTGAGAGATAAAAGCGTTCTGTTCCTTAGAATAATCTTCTGTACTGAAATAAGCCTCAAGAAAGGCGGTAATATCTTTTGTTAAGTTGCTTTGGTCTTGTTTTACAGCTACACCAATACCAATTGATTTTTTTGATTGGCTGTTGCAGTTAATAAACGTCATTAACTGAACACTAAGAAAAAATAGAAATGTTTTCACTATTTTTCGGAAATAGGTAGGGAAATATAATATCCTTTTTCTACGCGCTACTACTGTTGCTATAAATATTCTTCTCATTGCCCCCACCTTGGCCGCATACGTCAAACAAGCCAAAATATCGTCATTTTCGAGCTCAGGATAGTCTTCATCTCTTGATGCGTGCTACCTGCCTACACGCCATTTTAGCATCACTATATTCTGTTTGCTTTTGACAAAATCCTTAAAAAATATTCCCTCCCCAATACCATTCTTTGAAGTCAGTTTCAGAGGCTGTTCTACCAATAAGCATTTTTTCTGTCATTTCTACGCTGTTGGCCCGATGAGTGAGCGTTTTTAAATCTGTATAAGAAGGCGTTTCTTTGACTTCGATGGCCGTTTTTTGGTCGAGTATAAAATCAATTTCTTGCCCGCTTTTCTTTTGATAAAACGTAACATTGCCCTTTTTTCGTAGTTGAAGCGCAATTGCATTTTCAAAAACTTGCCCGCTGCTTACTTGTGCCAGCGACTGCAAAATACCCGTATCGGCCAAATATAACTTCTTTTGTGCCGATATTTCTTTGTCTTTATTGGTGGTGTAAGCGGGTATTCGGTGAATAAAATAGGTGTATTCCAACAGTTCTAAGTAGTCGTTTATTTTGTTTCGATTTATTCCCGAAATGCTGCTTATTTTACTGACATCAATGCGGCTGCCTACCCTTGCTGCCAAGAGCTGAATGAGTTTATAGAGTTCATTGCTCAACGAAAAATCGGAAAGGAGTTTGATGTCTAATTCGATAAAAGCGTTGATAATGTCCTTCAAATAAGCCGTTTTGTCATCGGCTGTTTCGGACAATACGACCTCTGGAAAACCGCCAAACTGCAAAAACTCTTCGTATTCCTGCTTGAATTTTAGGTAAATAAAAGAAGAAAACGGCGCGAGCGACATAGAAGCAACCGCCGCCGTGCTGTGCCCTTTAAAGTACAGAAACTCATCAAACGAGAGCGGATACATCTCAAATATCCTTTTGCGACCCGCCAGGCTTTCACTAAAATGGTTTTTGAGGTAATAAGAACTCGAACCCGACAACAGAAATTTGATGTTGTAGGTGTCGTACAAATATTTTATTACACTTGTTGCCGCAGGAACTAACTGAATCTCGTCTAATGCCAACACGCAGGGACGCTCCAATACCAAACCCAAGGATTTTAGTCCATTTTCTACGGCGCTGTACGAATTTTCTGAAAAAAGCACCCTGTTCTCAATTTTTTCCAAATCAAGATACAAGCAATTGGAATGGGGTACTTGCTTCAATAAATGACGCAAGGCCGTCGTTTTACCAACTCGGCGCACTCCCGTTATGACCGTAATTTGCGGCTTAGATAAATGAACTTCAAGTGAACCATAAATATTTCTTTTGTGCATATAGTCTAACTATTTGCACAAAAATAAAACATAAAGTTACAATATGAAAATAATCTTCTCTGTTGGAAGCAGCATGAACATAGAATAAAGCACCAAGTTTGCCCAAAAATAGTTCTGCGCTGCTGCGCCGTTACTATTTTTTTTGGGCAAAAATAACAAACCAACAGGTTTATTAGATTTTATGTAGGTACAACCAAATAACCAACATTTTTCATTTTACAACTATTTGGCTATCAAATATTTATTCAACAATTCATTCGCCGCGCGGGCAACTCCGTCAAAGCTCAACATCATTACCTACCCAGACGTTAGCGTTTTTTGAGTGCTTTTTTAGACGCAAAAATCAATAAAATGTAAATTTAAACGAATACGCATTGTTTAATTGCCCAAAAATTACATATTTACAACATTATTTAACCTTTAACTCTATTAATCAAGATGAACAATCTAATTTATGTAATTATAATCGGCGGCGTTTCGGGCTGGTTAGCGGGTCTCATCAGAAGTGGCTATGGCTTCGGTCTGATTGGAAACATTATTGTAGGTATTATTGGAGCCTTCGTGGGCAACTGGGTATTTGGCAAATTAGGTATCTCGATGGGAGCAGGTATCGTAAGTACGATCATAACCTCTGTTATTGGTGCGTTATTGATACTTTTCATCATTGGGCTTTTCAAGAAGTAAACCAATAACGCAACTCAGAGAAAACGTACTTTAAAGGGTGGCACGTCTGGCGTACTTAAACGCGGCCGTGCCACTTTCTTTTGTTATCATCACGCAGGCGGGGTTCTCAGATATACCCGCTACAACCTTTTTAAACGCACTCGCACCTGGCGACGCGGCGGTGTTCGAGCTTCAAAAATGGCAACGAGGCCACACCCGCTGGAATCTTGAAACCGAGCGGCTTCACCGAGCTAAAGTAGCTCGGATATTTTCGTACAGAGTAGATTCTGTTTGTTTTAGTGTCCCGTATTGTTGGTGTATTTGGCGCGGCCAAAGATCCACAGCATCAGTAACGTGCCTACAATGGCCGTAAAAGTGTCGGTGAACCCCCAAAGTATGATTTCTATGAGCAGAAAAATTCCAATATTTACGTAGTTAGGTAGCGTAGTATCTTGCTGATGCGGGTCGTGTTGAGACATGGTTTTTTACTTTATTTTTTTGACCCGCAAAGTTAAAAAAAAATCCTGAACTTTAATGGCCACCCCCGCTCATGGGCAAATTTGTTTCGTCGGATATTTTATTAGTTTTTATAAGCATGGTGGCCGCCGCCGCAATGAGCAAGCAAACCCCCGCAAAAGTGATGGCCTTGGAGGGATCGTTGCCCAGAAAATTTTTGAGTATGTACCCAAAAGTCAAATTCTGGATAATCATCGGTATTACGATCATCATGTTGATGATGCCCATGTACACCCCGTAGCGTTCTTTGGGAATCTGGCCCACCACCATCAAGTACGGGATTCCCATCATACTGGCCCAGCCAATGCCAAAACCCGTGATGGCAGGGAAGAGCAGGTACTTGTTTTCGATCATTGAAAAGGCCAAAAAACCCACGCCCGCCAGCACCAAACACACCGCATGGACCAGTTTGGGGGAGTATTTTTTGGCAAACCAAACCAAACTAAACGCCGTCAAGAACATCACAATATTATACCAGCCGTTCACGAGGCCAGTCCAGCCCACTGCTTCTTCGTAGCGTTTGGGGTCTTGGGCGGGCGTAATTTTCCAGACCGACAGCGCGATGCTCTTGGAGGAATTTTGCCAATAACAAAACAGGGCGTACCATTGAAATAAATACACCAAGGCCAGCTGCCACATAATTTTGGGCATAAACCTGATGGCCTTGAAGGTGTCGGTAATGGGCGAAAACAAATTGAGCGGCGCGCTTTTGATCTCGTGCAGTTCGGCGGCGGTTGGCGGTATCTCGGGAGTAGTTTTCATGCTCCACCAGATAGAACCGATCGAACACAGTGCCCCCAGAAAAAACGAGGCATACACCCACGTGGGCAACGCGCCAGTGGTACCAACGAAAATAAACGGAAAGATAAAAAGCGAAACGTTGGAGACCGTTTGACCCAAACCAGTGAAAAAACTCTGCGACTGAAAGCCCATTGCCTGCTGGTCGGGCGGCAGTTTGTCGGCAATGAAGGCGCGGTAGGGTTCCATGGCGGTGTTGTTGCCAGCGTCTAAAATCCAGAGCAGGCCCGCCGCCATCCAGAGCGAACTACTAAACGGATACACAACCAACGCCAGGCTGCACATTAGGGCGCCTATTAAAAAATAAGGCTTGCGCCGACCCCAACGCGGATGCCACGTTTTGTCGGACAACGCACCGATAATTGGCTGAACGAGCAAGCCCGTAATGGGGCCAGCCAGGTTAAGCATCGGAATTTGGTCGGGGCTGGCTCCCAAAAAATCATAGATGGGATTGACCGCGCTTTGCTGGAGCCCAAAACTGTACTGAATACCAAAAAAACCAACGTTCATGTTGATGATTTGCGAAAATGACAGGCGGGGTTTAGAAAGACTCATGGATTAAGTTTTGGTATTGCGCATTTTTTGACCACAATAATACTAACTAAATCAGATACTTTTGAACTTTTTAAACTTATGCAGCCCGATCATTTGTATTTCAGGGCTGTTTAGCCCCATTTTTGTATTCTCAAACCTTACCTTAGACCATGCCACGGGTACTATATTTTCTTTTTTTCTTGGGTTCATTTGGCGGTTATTCCCAAAGCAACACAACCGCTTCCGAAATAGATTCGCTCCACAAATGCGTTGGTAGTGCCATTCGCTACCTTCAAAACACCCAATGCACCACCACCATCGAAGGCCAACAATACGCTGGCGAATGGCCCGCTTTTATGCAAATGCACACCCAGTTCTTTCTATTGGGTAGCACCCGAAAATACCGTGACTCAAACTGCTTCACGACGGCGGCTATTCATAACATATTGGCCGAGATGTACTTGACCGACTCCGCTGCACTGCCAAACGTAAAAGGAATGCTCCAGAAAGCCTATCCCGAAATACTAACCTACCGCACTGGCGGGGCCTTCAACTTTTGGAAACGCCTGCCCCCCAACCGCGACCTTCGGCGGGGAGCCGAACCCGACCCCGTTCCGTTTGTGCGCCGGCCAACGCAATACAAACTCAAATCGAGGTACATAAACAACGCCGCCAACGTCGAAAACGATGCCGACGACACGGCTTCGGGCAACTTGGCGGTGTTGTTACACCATCAAATAATTGGCCACGACACCGTCAGTACGGCCAGCGCACCCGTGTTTGATGCCTTCACTGATCGCGACCGAAAAAACCGCCACTGGTACAATTATCTTTTCAATGGCGTGCCCAATTCGGGGGCCTATCTGACGTGGCTCGGCCCCGAGGCGCATTTCAAAAAATGGCACATCGCCAAAAGTATTTACCAAAATTCTTATTTCTTTTTACCCGCCAGCATTTGCTACCCTGTGCCCTATAAGGCTTATTTGCCCTACGGCACAAACGACGTGGATGCCATCGTGAACGCCAACGTACTTGCCTATTTGGCACAAAAAGGAGACCTCCTCACCAGCCAAGGCGTGGCGGGCGCAAATCGTTTTATAGACCACCAAGTTAAGTTCCGAAAACTCTGGCGAGCCGGGCATTACTACCCCAACACCTACCATTTACACTACGCTGTTTCGCGGGCCTTTCTGGCGGGCGATACCGCCCTGCGGGCATCTTCGGAGGCTCTGTTGGCTCACTTGGTCAAAAACCAACTACCCGATGGGCGTTTTTTGAGCCGCCGCAAGGTAAACCACCGAGACGTACTCCAATCGTCGGCGTACAGTTTATTGGCCATGTTGAATTTCAAAAAAGCGGGCTTGGCCGTTCCGATGTCGCCCATTCGCCAAACAGTTGCGTATCTGCAAAGCGTCAGAAAAACAGCCCCCGACGGCACATACTTTTGGGAAGGCGGCGTGTTTTTTTCGGGTGGTACGGTGGTGCGAAACGTACTTTATTTCACCTCCGATGCCTACACAACTGCCCTGGTGGTTGGCGCACTACAAAAATATCTCACGGCCTTGAGGTGAGAGCCGTGGCTGGCAATACTGTCAGCATGAGTATGGTTTGAGCCGTGCCAACGGCAATGGCAGTGTGAGAAGAAGTGAAGACGGCTTTGTAAATACTAAAGGCATCGTTCAGTTTTACGCCGTAAGTTTTTCGGTTTCCGTGCCTATCGTCCAATATTACTTTGCCATTGCAGGCCGTATATAGATCGTATTTAGGGCCAGCCACTTTGCTCCAAATTAGGCCCGTATTTTCAAAAACCTGCTTGTGGTGGCGGCTGTAAAGTCGCCCTTTTTTGCCAATCCAGCCCCCCATTGCCACGTAATCGTATTGATTATCAAACTGCACTTCGTGAAAAATACTGTTGCCTATTTTTTCTTTTTGTAGCCATTTATTGTTCTCGTAGGCATACAAATGTGTGCGGTTTGGTGTGTACACAAGCGCATAGGCTTGGCCGTTGTGGGGGTTTAGTTTCACGCACCAGACCATTTTTAGGGCGCTGCCATAAACTTTAGTCCACGTTTGTCCACGGTCGGTACTTTTCAAGATAAACCCCCGTGGAATTGTCTTTTTGGAGTGGGCAATGGCCGAATTACCACCGCAAATAAAAACCGTTTCGGCGTCTACAACGCACATATTGTAGAAACAGGCGTTTTCGTAGCCCTTCAATTTGAGGGTTTGCCACGTTTTGGTGCGCAGATTATGGTGGTAAATAACGCCGCCGTCGCCGCATGCAATGATGTTTTGGGCATCGAACTTATCCATTTTATAAATATCAACCCCCAAGCTGGGGTAACTCACATTGGCCAGGTTGCCTGTGGTGTCAATGGTTTTAAGCGTGCCGTACTTGCCACATATCCAATACTTGGCCTCGGCCACTGGCATGATGTCATAATACGACGAATCGCTGAAACTTGTTCCTTGCTTCAAGACCCGAAACTCCACGTCTTGGGCGCGTATTATTTTGCCGCCAGCGAGCAGCATAACGATGAGTAGAAATTTATTCAAAATGTACGTAAGGGTTTAACCAGAAACTCCACAAATATAGCAAAGTGCCGTTTTTATTCAAGGCATATCCACCGAGCTGGCAGACATATTTTCTTTGCAAGTTGGTATTTGAGGCCTTACCTACTGTTGAGCCAGCAAATACAAGACGGCCATTCGGACGGCCACCCCGTTTTCGACCTGGTCCAAAATAATGGAGTGTGGCGAGTCAGCGGCATCGGAGGTTAGTTCTACCCCCCTATTTATGGGGCCTGGGTGCATCAGAACGATCTCTTTGTCGAGTTGGTCGAGCATCGTTTTAGTGATCCCAAAATAAAGCGAGTACTCGCGCAAGCTCGGGAAGTACTTCACTTGGAGGCGTTCCAACTGAATCCGCAGCACGTTGGCAACGTCGCACCAGGCCAGCGCTTCGCGCACGTTGTGGCTTACCTTCACGCCCAACGAACTGATGTATTTGGGAATCAGCGTGGACGGCCCGCAGACCATCACTTCTGCGCCCTGTTTTTGGAGGCAAAATATATTCGACAGTGCCACCCGCGAGTGCAGAATGTCGCCGATGATGGCCACCTTTTTACCAGCGAGATCACCCAACTTTTCTCGAATCGAAAAACTGTCTAACAGCGCCTGCGTGGGGTGTTCGTGGGTGCCGTCGCCAGCATTTATGACATTGGCGCGGATTCGGTCTGACAAAAAATGGGGTGCCCCTGGGCTACTGTGGCGCATCACAATCATGTCCACTTTCATGGCCAGTATATTATTGACGGTATCGAGGAGTGTTTCACCTTTTTTGACCGAACTGCTCGACGATGAGAAGTTTACGACATCGGCCGATAAGCGTTTTTCGGCCAGTTCGAAGGAGAGCCGGGTGCGGGTCGAATTTTCAAAAAAAACGTTGGCAATTGTCACATCGCGCAGCGACGGCACTTTTTTAATGGGTCGATTAATAACTTCTTTAAACTCGCGGGCGGTGTCTAAGATCAGTTGAACGTCGTCGGCACTCAGGTTTTTGATACCTAACAAGTGCCTGACCGAGAGTTGATTGCTTGCCATTGGTGGAAAAGATTTGGCAAAGATACAAAAAAGGCAGGAACTTGCGCCCCTGCCCCTTCTATAAAACCACTAATCGTCGTTTGTCTACAAACTCAATATCTTAATCTCAGTGCGGCGGTTTTCTTGGTGCTGTGCTTCGGTGCATTTCACGCCGTCTTTGCATTTATTCACCAATATACTTTCGCCGTAGCCAGTGGCCACAATCCTATTTTTTGCGATTTTCTTTTTGAAAATATACGCCACCGCCGATTTCGCGCGGTTGGCCGAGAGCGTTTTGTTGCTTGCTGTACTACCCCGGCTGTCGGTATGCGAACGGAACTCCAGTTTCATTTTAGGGTATTTCTCCATCAGTGTCACCAATTTATTGAGTTCCTTGCCCGCGTCTTTTCTGATAGTAAACTTGCGGTAGTCGTAATAGATGTTTTCTACTTTTATGATGTCACCCTTCTCGAACAATATAAGGTTGGCGGTTGTGTCTTGTAGCACTTTCAAGCGATTACCTGCCGTACCAAAATTGTCTTTCAGACCCTCGAGCGCATAAAAGCAACCTGGATCAACCTCAAACGCATAGGCTCCGTCGTCGGTTGTGATTATTTCTTGGCTCGATCCGTCGCACTCATCCTTCAAAATAACTTTTACACCTTCGAGTGGCTGCATATCTTTTTGTGCCAAGGCCATGCCTCTGAGCATCACTTTGCTAACCCTTTGGGGCGCACTCCCCTTTTCTTTTTCGAGCGGAATCTCCAAGCGTGTTGGTGCGTCGTCGGTCAGGTCTTTGGTCGAAAACCCAACATTATTATTAAAATACCCATCAAGCGATGCTTTCAACAAAAAGTCGTTGTCGGCATTGAGGCAAAACTTAATCATCCCATTATCGTCGGTCATGTTTTGGGTAGTCTGCCCGTCGGTCGTCTTGTTGGCGGCCTCCACGTTGGCGTTTCTGAGCGGCTCGTTGGTTTCGGCATCTACCACTTTCACGAACAGCTCACGACACGGATACAAAGGCCCCTCGCGCTCGAAACGGTAAATATCGTCGTCCACTCCACCCCTACGGCGGTTGCTGCTCAAAAAGCCCGACTTACGCTCGCCGTCGGCAATAATCCCGAAATCATCTTTGTTAGAATTGATCGGCGCCCCCAAGTTGAAAGGCTTTTTCGGGATTGTTCCCTCGATCATTTGAACGAAATAAATATCTAAATCACCCAAACCTGGGTGGCCGTCCGACGAAAAGTATAGATTCCCTTTCTCATCAGCAAACGGAAACATCTCGTTTCCTTTTGTGTTCACAGAGGGTCCTAAATTAATGGGTTCTCCCCACTTGTCGCCTTCGGCTTTGGCCACATAAATATCGGTACCTCCCATACCACCTGGACGGTCGGAGGCAAAATACAGATACTTATCGTCGCCCGATAGTGTTGGGTGCCCCGTCGAATAATCATCGCTGTTGAGGGGTAATTCCTGCACCTTACCCCACTTGAGATCCTTGCCATATTCGGCCGAGTATAACTTCAATTTATTGATTCCATCTTTGCTGGTCTTGTATTTACCGTTCAAAAAATTGTTTCGGGTAAATATCATCCGATTGCCGTCTTTGTAGAAAGTAACAGGGCCTTCGTGGTATTTTGAATTGATAACTTTGCCCATTTCCTTTACCGCAATTGGCGAGTCGTCTTGTGCACCCACCACCACACCATTGGCCGTACTTGGGTAAAAACCCAGCGTCTTGGTGTCGTTCGAGGTTGGCGCGGTATACTCGTCGCTTCCTAACCAGTATCTTTTCGAGGCCGATTTCTTGTTTTTCGCCTCCGAACCACCCAGAGAGGCTGCTTTATCACCACCCGATGCTGGCAAGTCGGATAGGTAGTACAAGTCTAAAAATGGGGTGTCGTTCCAGGCAAATTTGCGTTTTATGGCTCCACCCTCGTTGCGCCCCGACACGAATACAATTCCTTTTTTAAAATATGTGGGGCTAAATTCTGCCTTTCCTGAGTTCATTTCTAAGTAATCTACTCGGTATTTTGAGGTGTTTTTTTGTAGTACCGATACATCGTTGTACAGCTTTCCGAATGATTTACCACGGTTATCGTCTTCTTGCATACGGCTAAACTTGTCGTAAGCGTCTTGCGCTTCTTTGTATTTTCCGTTGCTGGCCAGGGCCTGTGCAAAGTACAGATGGCACTGTACGTATTCGCCTGTGAGGTCATTACCACCTCCAATAAGCTCCCGGTATATTTTTTCGGCATTTGGGGTATCTCTTATTTGGCGGTAGCAATAGGCTAATTTTGCCATCGCCGACATTTTTTCACCCTCTGTCAGTTTACCTTTCAACACATCTTCGTAAATGGGTATAGCTTTGGCGTAGGCCAAAAGATCATACTGTTTGTTGGCAGCACTTAGGGTCATCTGCGCTCGACCGTTGGTACTGACAAACAGCAGGGCAAAAATGACGGAACTAAATATAATTCTGAGTTTCATGGTTCAGAGATACTAAGATTGAAAAACTTGAATTTTGGCATTACCGCACAACCAGAAGACCAACGATTCTTATTGTTAATTATGAAAAAAAGGTACATCCGCACAAAAACTGAGCATTTCGAGTTTTGGGGGGATATACCTTTGGTACTAAAAAAATATGGTGGTATTAGAAGTAGCGCGGAGTCAATATTTTGCTCTTGCTAAATCCAAACTCGTAACGCAACATAAATTCGTGGCTGGGAATGTTTCCAATCTTACCGTTGTGACTAAATCCGTTTAATGTCCAGTCGTAGGCATAGCCAAGTCTAAATTGTGGTGTTAATTGAAGTTCCAACATGGCCACGATTGCATCGCCCGAGACGATGGCACGGTTGCTTTGCTGGTCACCGATGATCCGCGTTTGGTTCCAGCGGTACGAGCCGCCGATCGCAATTCGATCGTTGAACCAAAAGTTTACGTTGCCGTCTAAGCCTACGCCAAAACCAGTTACATACTTAGCCAGCATCGAGGGCTTTACTTTGAAAGCACCGCTGCCCAACACAAACCCCGCCATACTGTAAACGTGGCGCTGCTGCGTTGCGTCTTCGCTAAAACTGGATGTAACCTTGTTTTTGAGTACGTTTGGCATAGATACTCCAAAATACCCACGGTCGTTGCTTAGAAAAAATCCGCCACCGAAGTTGGGGAGTATTTTGCTAAAATTATCGGCAAAGGCTACGTCTGTACCATACTGGCCAGGGGTAGTTTGAACCGACAAATAGTTTGCGTTCAAGTTGATTGCTCCGCCCTGCAAGCCCAACGAAAGTGTTGTACGCTCACTGAGTTTGACCCTAAACGAATAAGATGCAAACACACCAGTCTCGTTAAAAATACCAATTTGGTCATTATAAATCTGTAATCCCAGGCCAGCCTTCTCGCTATTGAGCGGTGCATCGATGGTGAAGGTCATGGTTTTGGGTGCACCAGGCACTCCTCCCCATTGGTTGCGGTAAAGTGCAGTTGCGCTCAGAACGTCGCGATTGCCCGCGTAGGCTGGGTTCAGCGCCAGCATATTGAACATATACTGAGAGAACATTTTCTCTTGTTGCGCTTGGATTTTAATACTGCTGGCTATTGTAGCCAGCAGTATTAAAATTGCCATTCTTTTTTGGATTAGACTTCTTAACATTTTCTTATCTGTTTATTGTCATGAATCTGCATTCGCGCTTGACAACATCTCCGTTTGCGTTCGTAATTATCGCATTGTAGAAGTACGTTCCAACTGGTAAACCTTGCGAACCACCAAATGCAAGTCCCACGTTGGCTTTTCCATCCCAATCATTTTGATAATCTTCGCTTTGGTAAACTTTGTGCTGCCAGCGGTCAAATATTTCAAGTACAACATTCGTGCCAACTGGATGACGGATCACAAATAAATCGTTCACGCCGTCGCCGTTTGGTGAGAACCCTTCTGGTACAAAGATTCCACTTTCGCTGCTGATTACAATCACAGTAGGATCCGACTCCGAAAGTTCTGTTGGGTCTTTGTCGCCGTTTGGATCTGTATCCAGACCATTTGTCGAGAAGTCTACGAGGGTATCTCTACCAGCAAGCGCACGGGCGCAGATTTGGTTTTGATACGGTGTTAAGCGGCCATCAGTGGTTACTTGAACGGTGTAGAACACCGAGTCAATGCTACCAACTGCTAACTTACTTTGCTCGGCAATCAACAGGTTAGTATCAGACGCGCCGTTGAAGTCAGGGTTGATCCTCAATTGGCTCGAATCGCTGGCTATCGGCGTACCGATCACTTTGTAGCTTGCTCCCGTCGAATCGTTGAAGTAAGCAGAAAGTGTATTTTTAAGCTGAACGTTCGTGAAGCCTACCGTACCGAAGTTTTTGACTAACACACGGTAAGTGATGTTGAACGAGCCATCGCCGTTGCGAAGAGTATCTTTGATCGACAACGCTGATCCAATATAGCTCTTACCCGTTCCTGGCGACACGCTGTTGAGCGAAATGCCCGTTGGCCTGTTATCGTCGCGCGGATCAAGGTTCTTGTTTGGATCGTAGTCATCGCCCGATGCCGACGTGTCTTTTGTCATTACCGAACCACTAAATGCAGTACCAATTGCAATGTTGTTGAATATAGTGGTACTATCGACCAAAGCCGTAGGTCTCACTTTCACAACCAATTGGATATTGCGGGTGGTATTTCTTGGCAGCGAACTCAACGTATCTACCAGCAGGTTGGTCAATAAGCCTTGGCCAGTGTAGTTTGTATTTACTACAAGCCCAGCCTCGGCAGTTACCGTTGGATTGCCTACGATGGTGGCTTTGTTGCCGAAAGTAGCTGACAGATTATCTACCACCTGCACCTTTGTGAGCGGGTTGAAACCTAAGTTCGTCACACCGATGGTGTAAGGTATACTAAACGAACCGTCAGCATTTTTAACTGGTGTACCTACTTTCTTAGACAAACCAATAAGCGTTGCTGGAAGGTCGAAACGAACACCCGTTTTGGTGTCAGACTCGCGCGCCATCGTTGCACCGTCGTTCGATACATCTCTAACAACTGTGCTTCCGTTTTGACCTATGGCAATAATATTACCAGCTAAGACACCGACATAACCGTTTGGTCTCACGTTCAAGTTAATGCAGATCGTATCACGTTTTCCGACTGCCAAAGTACTGTTTGCAGCAACCAACAAGTTTAGGTCGGTTTTGCCATTATAGCTTGGATTTGGTCTCAGGGTGCTGTTTGAGCCTACAATTGGCCTACCAGTGATCGAGAAAGTGATCGGTAGCACTAACGCAGTACTCAAACTGTCGATCAGTTGAACGTTTGTGAGCGGTACATTCCCAGCGTTATCTACCGTAATTTTGTAAGATACGTCATAACTACCGTCTTGCTTGAGCGACACTGACTTCACTTTCACGCAGGCTGCGATGAGCGGCCTATCTCCCGTAACTGGTTCACCGCTGGTAGTCACCACTATTTCTGCGCTCGATGTGTTATTGAGTAAGTTGATATCGACTTGATCCAAGTATGTAATGTCAGCAGTATTTCTGAGTAGACCAAGCACTGTTGCCTTGGCCACTACCGACAGAACCACACTGTCACGTACATTAATCTGGGCGATACGAATGGTAAGGGTATTTCCATTTTTGGTGAAACCCGTACTCGAAACAACCTCTAAGCCTGCTGGGAGTATGTCGCGTACATCTACGTTGGTTGCTACATCTTTGCCGTTGTTCTTAACAACAATTTTGTAGGTCACGTTTTCGTTTAAGACAACATTTCTCTTAGATGCCACCTTGGTAACGCTTACGTCCGACAACTTGCTGTCTACGCCGTCGCAATTAACGATCGTCACCAAGATAGCGGAAGGCTGTCCGTAGCAGCTTCCACCAGTCACGCGGTAGAAAGCGTAGTATGTGCCCGCACCAACTGAGGTCGGTGATGCAACCAGTGGCGAATTTGTTGTCCGGCCACTTCTAAACTCTAAACTGTATCCCGAAGGAATTGCACCTATCAAACCCTGAGTAAGGTTGACCACTATTGCGTTGCATACATTGCGGAGGTTAGTCACTGCTGGCATCGGTATATTGGTATTCACATTTACCGTTACCACCGTTGAGTTAATCGATGCACAACGCTCGCCGTCTTTTGCGGTAAGTTTGTACGAGTAAGAACCGCCCTGGCGAACCACAATCTGCCTGGTAGTGGCACCATTACTCCACTTATAGTCGTAGCCAGTTGTTTCTGAGGCAGCAAGCACTACAGAGTCTCCGTTACATACCGATATCGTGAACGTCTCGCCTTGTTTGGCTTCGCCGTTTACAGTAATCACTGGGCTAATTTTGAGCGACTTGATCGTCAGAACAATCGAAGCACTGGCAGCTACGCATGGACCCGAACCATCGGGATCGTTGGTAGTGAGGGTCAGTCGAACTGACCCTCTTGTTATGTCTGCCAATGTTGGAAAGTAAGTCGCCTTTGGATCGAGCGAGTTGCTAAATGTACCAGTACCGTCGGTTGTCCAACGAATACTCGATGCCGCTCCTCCAAAACTACCATTGAGTTTGAACTCAGTCGTAGAGCAGATCGAAGCATCCGAACCTGCATTGGCAGTAGCTGGGTTTGTCGAACAAGGTAGTACATCGTTGCAGTTCGTAATCACTACGTTCACTGGCACTCCTACGCTGTAGCATCCTGCTGCGTTCTTGAAGAACACGAAGTATGTACCTGCACCCACCGAGTTTGCAGTGGCTACCAAAGGTGAGTTTGATGATGCCGTGGTGCGGAATTCGATGGTTAAGCCACTCGTTGCGTTTTTAACTGCATTGTTTAGATCAACTCTATTGAACGGACAAGTATTAGTCAAGTCTTGAACAATTGGGTTGAGAACCTTAGTTGCGATTGTAACCGTGATAGCGTTTGACACTAAACTCTTACAGTTGACATTTGTGCAACACTGGGCTGTGTAAGTTGCCGTTGTGAACGGTGTCACGATGATACTCGCTCCTACTTGGTTGTTCGACCACGTTACTACTGATCCCGCTGGACATCCGCTGGCGGTCAGTGTCACCGATTCGCCTAAGCAAACTGAGGTGGCTGATGCCGTGATAGATGGTGTAGCTGGGCGACCCACTTTGATCTCACAAACCGTAGACGACGGACTCACGCAAGCACCTAACTTACAGATCGCCGAGTACGAAGTCGTGGCCAATGGTATAATAGTGATGGTAGCTCCCGTTGCACCTGTGTTCCAGACTACTTCGCCCGAACAACCTTGAGCCGTCAGCGTAACTGCGTCGCCTGGGCAAACAGTTGTCGATGAACACACAATTGTTGGTGCTGTTACGTTGGTGATGGTTACGGTCACAGCATTAGACACTGAGCTGGTACAAGCTCCCGTCCTGCATACTGCCGTGTAGGTCGTGGCAGCTATTGGCGTAACTATGGTGCTTACACCCGTTGCACCGTTCGACCAAACCACCGATCCAGTGCAATTGGCAGCTGTCAGCGTCACGCTCTGACCCGCGCAAACCGTTGGCGCACTCGCGCTGATGGTTGGCGAGCTGGTTGTGTTCACTGTTACGGTTACTGACGCAGACCTTGCGCTGGTACACGCGCCCACTTTGCAGATGGCAGTATACGAAGTGGTGGCCAATGGCGACACTACGATACTGGCACCACTTACTCCGTTCGACCACGTTACCGTTCCGTCGCATACAGCGGTAAGCGTTGCGGTTTCGCCCGAGCAAATCGCTGGTTTGTTCACCGACACAACTGGAGCGGTTGGGGTCAATACTGCTATGTTATAAACCAGTGAGCTTGCGCTTGTGCAACTTCCTACTGTGCAAGTTGCCGAGTAGTTTGTCGTCACTGTTGGTGATACTACTATTACGTTGCCAGTTGCGCCGTTCGACCAGTTCACTATTCCAGCACAACCGCTGGCTATCAATGTTTCTGATTCGCCTGGGCAAAGCTGGTTTTTAGTACAAGTCACCGTTGGAGGTGCTACCGTTCCACCTACTGTCACAGTTACCGATCCCGTTCCGCCAGCGCACGTTGTGGCTGTGGTACAGATGGCGGTGTAAGTAGTGGTGGCACTTGGTGTTACCGAGATACTGTTGCCAGTTGCTCCTGTGCTCCAAGTTACTGTTCCAGCGCAGCCCGTGGCGGTGAGTGTCACTGCCTCGCTTGTGCAAATTGATACCTTAGAGGCCGTCAGCGTTGGCGTTGTTCCAGCTGCATTTACCGTAACTACGGTAGCAGGGTTAGACGCTGGACTCAGACAGACTCCTGATCCACAAGTTGCGGTGTATGATGTCGTATTGGTTGGAGACACCGAGATGCTTGCCCCCGTTGCACCGTTCGACCACGTTATTGTTCCAGTACAACCCGTAGCGGTTAGGGTAGTAGTCTGGCCAGCACATATTGTGCTTGGAGCTGCTGATACCGTTGGTGCAGTTAATGTTCCACCCACTGTCACAGTTACCGATCCTGTTCCGCCAGCGCACGTTGTGGCTGTGGTACAGATGGCAGTGTAAGTAGTGGTGGTACTTGGTGTTACCGAGATACTGTTGCCAGTTGCTCCCGTGCTCCAAGTTACTGTTCCAGCGCAGCCCGTGGCGGTCAGTGTTACTGACTCGCTTGTGCAAATTGATGCCTTAGAGGCTGTCAGCGTTGGAGCAGTTCCTGCTGCATTTACCGTGACTACGGTGGCAGAAGACGCTGGACTCAGACAGGCCGCTGATCCACAAGTGGCGGTGTATGATGTCGTGGTGGTTGGAGACACCGAGATGCTTGCCCCCGTTGCACCGTTCGACCACGTTACTGTTCCAGCACAACCCGTGGCAGTCAGGGTGGCAGTTTGGCCAGCACATATTGTGCTTGGAGCTGCTGATACCGTCGGTGCGTTTGGTGTACCTACCGTTACTGATACAGAACCAGCTGGGCTGATGCAAGTGCTACCCGTTGCACAGGTTGCCGTGTAGGTGGTGGTAATACTTGGTGTTACCGAGATACTGTTGCCAGTTGCTCCCGTGCTCCAAGTTACTGTTCCAGCGCAGCCCGTGGCGGTCAGTGTTACTGACTCGCTTGTGCAAATTGATGCCTTAGAGGCTGTCAGCGTTGGAGCAGTTCCTGCTGCATTTACCGTGACTACGGTGGCAGAAGACGCTGGACTCAGACAGGCCGCTGATCCACAAGTGGCGGTGTATGATGTCGTGGTGGTTGGAGACACCGAGATGCTTGCCCCCGTTGCACCGTTCGACCACGTTACTGTTCCAGCACAACCCGTGGCAGTCAGGGTGGCAGTTTGGCCAGCACATATTGTGCTTGGAGCTGCTGATACCGTCGGTGCGTTTGGTGTACCTACCGTTACTGATACAGAACCAGCTGGGCTGATGCAAGTGCTACCCGTTGCACAGGTTGCCGTGTAGGTGGTGGTGATACTTGGTGTTACCGAGATACTGTTGCCAGTTGCTCCCGTGCTCCAAGTTACTGTTCCAGCGCAGCCCGTGGCGTTCAGTGTTACTGACTCGCTTGTGCAAATTGATGCCTTAGAGGCTGTCAGCGTTGGAGCAGTTCCTGCTGCATTTACCGTAACTACGGCGGCAGAAGACGCTGGACTCAAACAGGCCGCTGATCCACAAGTTGCGGTGTATGATGTCGTGGTGGTTGGAGACACCGAGATGCTTGCCCCCGTTGCACCGTTCGACCACGTTACTGTTCCTAAACAACCCGTAGCGGTTAGGGTGGCAGTTTGTCCAGCACATATTGTGCTTGGAGTTGCTGATACCGTCGGTGCGTTTGGTGTACCTACCGTTACTGATACGGAACCAGCTGGGCTTGGACACGTAGCCGCCGTTGCACAGGTTGCCGTGTAGGTGGTGGTGATACTTGGTGTTACCGAAATACTGTTGCCAGTTGCTCCCGTGCTCCAAGTTACTGTTCCAGCGCAGCCCGTGGCGGTCAGTGTTACTGACTCGCTTGTGCAGATTGATGGCTTAGAGGCCGTCAGCGTTGGGGCAGTTCCTGCCGAATTTACAGTAACGCGCGTTGGGCTTGATGCTGGGCTGGTGCAAGCTCCGATTTGGCAAGTAGCAGTGTATGAAGTCGAGGCCATTGGCATCACCGTTATCGAGACTCCAGTTGTGCCGTTCGACCATACTACTGATCCTAAACATCCCGATGCAGTGAGTGTCACCGACTCGCCCGAGCAGATCACCTGCTTGTTGGCACTAATTACAGGCGCGGTTGGCGTAGTTACGTTCAGCGTTACCAAGTTAGAATTACCACTCACACAAACACCCTTCTTACAGGTAGCAGTGTAGCTCGTCGAGACACTTGGACTTACGACTATGCTGGCACCCGTTGCACCGTTCGACCAAGTGATCGTACCGTCGCAACCTGTGGCAGTAAGTGTTGCCGAAGCACCTGGGCAAATAGCTGGTACACTCGACGATACCAATGGAGCGGCAATCGGAGTGACTGTTATTGTATAACCTATCGATACTGGACTCTTGCATCCGTTTACATTACAGATCGCAGTGTAGGTAGTTGTCACAGTTGGTGTGACTACAATGGCAGGGCCAGTTTCGCCAGTTGACCATTCTGCAACACCTGCACAACCTTTGATTTGGAGTGTTACAGGCTCACCTGCGCAAACCTTTTCAGTACTACAAATTATCTCAGGAGCTGGTGGCCCAGTCGATACATTTATTGTAATGCTAGCAGGTGTGCTGGCGCAGATTCCAATTTTACAGGTAGCAGTGTATGTAGCTGTGGCAGTTGGGGTCACAATAATCTGTGCACCAGTTGCTCCCGTACTCCACATAATTGTTCCCGCACAATTGGTAGCGGTCAGTGTCACAGGCTTACTTCCACAAACCGATACTTCGCTGGACGTAATTATTGGCGTAGTAGGCGTGTTCACAATAATCGTGATCGGGTTAGACAGTACGCTGGTACAGCTTCCCTTCTTACAAACGGCAGTGTAGACAGTGGTGATACTTGGTGTTACTGTGATGCTCGCGCCAGTTGAACCGTTCGACCACGTTATTACTCCACCCTCGCAACCGATTGCGGTTATCAATGAGCTTTGCCCTATACAGATGTTCGATGTAGCACAGGCCAATACTGGCGGTGCAATCGTTGGGCATCCTGGGTTCACGATCTCATCGTCGTCATCGTCTTCACCTTTGTCTGTGCCGTTGTTTGGCCTAGAATCTGGGTCGCTTTGATCCGATTTAGTGATCTGTGCAAAGTTCCGAATTGTACTTTCGCTCTTTATTTTAGCTTTAAATTTGAACTCAAAAGTGGCACCGTTTGCAATGCTTGCTACGTTTCCTACCACTGTGTTGGTGGCAGACACGTAGGTCATGTTGGTGCTTGATACGTATTCTAACCCAGCTGGGAGGGCATCAGCTACTTCCACGTTGGTGGCGGTAGATGGACCATCGTTCTTAACTGCGATGGTGTACGTTACTTCTTCGCCCACTGCTGGTGCGTTGTTAGAAACATACTTCTTCAAGTTAAGGTCAGCACAGTCTTTCACTGTTACCTTCACAGGTGTTCTGGTTTTGCTCACGCAACCGTTTTCTCCCACTGCCTCAGCGTAGTAAGTAGTAGATGCCGTTGGCAATACCGTGAATTTACCACCACTCAGCGTAGTCCCAACTGACGTACCTCCTTTTGCTTGCGTATACCAGTTGATCCTAAAGCCTGGGGCAAAAGCCACCAACCTTGTCGAACCGCCTTTGCAGACTAATGAGTCGTCGGCCGTAACTCCTTCTGGTGCTACTGGACGCTGGCTGATGGTCACAAACAAGGCATCGGCAGCTGGCCTGCACTTGCCATTGCCATCGGGATCGTTTGTGGTGGCCGTAATCGTAACACTTCCTGAAATAATATCTACTACCGATGGTACATAGAATGTACTTGGCGAAGTTGCATTTCCGAACCTACCCGTACCAGTTGTGGTCCAAGTTGCGGCTGTGGCACTGCCACCAATGGTAGCCCTCAAAAATATGGTGTCTCCCGAGCATATTGCTTGGTCTCTGCCCGCGTCGATCGTTGGCACATTCGCACACTCGCAAGATTGGATCGTTACTGTTACCACCATTGGGTTGCTGTAACATCCAAACTCAGAGCGCTCAAACAGGTAGTACTTACCCGCACCCACTTTGGTTGGGTCTGTGACGAGTGGCGACGTAGGAGATGCGCCAGTGTGCCATTCGAACACGCTTCCTGACAATGAGATGGGCGATATGGTGATCTTTGTTAGATCTACTGTCTCTACCGGACACGTATTAGTCACGTTTCCTATGCAGGTAGGTGTTTCTGGGCGGGCGTTTACCACGATGATAATTGGAATACGCTCCGACTTACACTTGCCATCTGGCGAAATCGCCTCAGCATAGTATATTGTCGTTGTGGTGGCCCTCACAGTGTAAAACTCTCCGCTGTTGATTGTCGTAAACGGTGTTCCTCCGATTGGAGTCAAGTACAGGTTAATTTTGTTGCCTAGTGATGTAGCCGAAATTCTCGTCGTCACACCTGCGCAAATCGAGTCGCCCTTTGAAACGATTACAGTTATATCCACGCAAGGCTTCTTGCCTATTGTAATTACCTCACCGTCCTGATCGTCTTGCCCTGGCACTCTGTCACCTGGCGTAGAGTCAATATCCGTTACTGGGTTGCCGTCGGGATCTTTCGCGTCAGTAATCTCAGCAATGTTGGTTAGAGTCAATATCCGTTACTGGGTTGCCGTCGGGATCTTTCGCGTCAGTAATCTCAGCAATGTTGGTAATCTGGCCTTCGGCCGCTGAAGCATTCACTGTGAAGGTAATGTCCACAAAGGCACTTGCTCCTGCTGCGATGCTCGCTATTGCGGTCCTCAGTACTGCGTTGCCGCCCACCAAGTTCCAGTTTGCATCGTTCAAGGTCAAACCTGCGGGTATATAGTCGGTCACGCGCACGGCGGTGGCTCTAACGTTGCCCTGATTTTTCACTTCGATCGTGAACGTCACACTTCCACCAGGTACTACCACACCCGACTGTCCTGCTTTCAAGCTCTTCAATAAGGCTAAGTCAAATACTGGTCTTGGAGTCACTGTGAACTCGGCTGGATCGTGGTCGTCTTCGTCGCCGCCGTTCTTGCCGTCACCTGTTATGTCGTTGTCAGTTACAAATCTATCTTGATCGACTGCGTCTGGAGTAGAATCTACGTCCGTCGCGGGATCACCTCTGCCGTCTTTGGCTTCGCTGATCTCGGCCTTGTTTAATTTCACGCCTGGCGTGGCGGCAGCATCTACCATGAAAGTAATGTTCACGGTGGTGTCTCTACCTGCCCTCAATAAGGCCAGCTTAGTACCCAATGTCGCCTTGCCGCCAGCAAAAGTCCATCTCGAATCGCTCAAGGTCAAGCCCGCTGGTACGTAGTCTACCACGCCAATCTGCGTCGCATCTACATTGCCTTGGTTGGTCACTTTAATAGCAAACGTAATCATGCCGCCTGGCTGAACACTCGAAGAACCCGTCACTACCTTTGTTAAGGCTAAGTC
>JAAFKE010000006.1:35284-125883 GCA_013298215.1 Cytophagales bacterium
CGTAGTCTACCACGCCAATCTGCGTCGCATCTACATTGCCTTGGTTGGTCACTTTAATAGCAAACGTAATCATGCCGCCTGGCTGAACACTCGAAGAACCCGTCACTACCTTTGTTAAGGCTAAGTCAAATACTGGTCTTAGTGTCACTGTGAACTCGGCTGGATCGTGGTCGTCTTCATCGCCGCCGTTCTTGCCGTCGCCTGTTATGTCGTTGTCAGTTACAAATCTATCTTGATCGACTGCGTCTGGAGTAGAATCTACGTCCGTCGCGGGATCACCTCTGCCGTCTTTGGCTTCGCTGATCTCGGCCTTGTTTAATTTCACGCCTGGCGTGGCGGCAGCATCTACCATGAAAGTAATGTTCACGGTGGTGTCTCTACCTGCCCTCAATAAGGCCAGCTTAGTACCCAATGTCGCCTTGCCGCCAGCAAAAGTCCATCTCGAATCGCTCAAGGTCAAGCCCGCTGGTACGTAGTCTACCACGCCAATCTGCGTCGCATCTACATTGCCTTGGTTGGTCACTTTAATAGCAAACGTAATCATGCCGCCTGGCTGAACACTCGAAGAACCCGTCACTACCTTTGTTAAGGCTAAGTCGAAGATTGGCCCAGGCTGCACAATGATGTCGCAGCATCCTGTGGCTGGACACGTATTTACGGTAGTCGTAAAACCATAACGTCCTGGCCCTTTTATGGTCAAGACTCCTGCAGATACCGAAGCACTGTCGCCCAATGCTCTATTGCCGTTGCGCGTCCAAGTTACAGTCCCCAAGTTTGAGTACTGCGCTGGAACGGTTACGGTGTATTCTTCTCCCTTATACCAAAGTACTGGAACAGAAAAACAGGCCGAAGCCATATCATCCTCGCCCAAGACTCCGTTTCCAGGACTCGAGTCGCCATCAACGCTACCTGCACCCATCGATCTAATTTCGGCAATGTTAAAAAACACACCCCTTTCTATCACAGTGGCAATCAGCTCAAGCTTGGCCGAATCGCCTGCGGCGAGCGACGGGATAGACCACAGACCCACATTACCAGTGGGTGAGAAAGTTGTGCCAGCGGCAGCAATATTGCCTGTGAGGGTAGCGCCAGCTATCGATAAACTATCTTTTACAATGATATTAGCAACTCTGGTCGTTCCTTCGTTTTTAACGAAAATAGTGTACCTAACAGAGCCATTCAGCGCTGGAGTGGCATTGTTAATAGATTTTCTGAGAGATAAGTCTACGTTCTGCACTTGAGCGATCGAAGACAGCGCCGCTCCGAGCACCAACAAGGCACTCATCAGTGTCCTATTGAGGACACTGATACACTTTCTGTGAAGGACACCATTGGTCTTTTCTCGCTGACAATCATCATCAAAATAAGGTGGAGGTGTACCATTTTTGCTTCCGTGCAGACCCTCGGTAACTGCTGGCTTTGACACCCAACAACCACGTACTGAGTCATAGAAACTACTCAAAGAGCGTTCTGCGACCATCTCTTCTTCGGCGTAGTATAAATGGTTCATGACATTTAACTTTACTGGTTTATAAACATTTATTAAGGCAATTTTACTATATGTTGGAGGAGTTTTTGCGTCCTTATGGCTGCGCCCAGAAGACGAAGCACCGTCAAGGTTGTTTCGGCTAAAAGTAGCTTGGCTGAAGCACAGCTGCTGTAGGTAGTCCCAAAAGAGGATCAATTTTGAGACCCTCTCGCGTCTATGTTGACTGGTCAGTGGAGGTAGAATCTCTTGCCTCTCTCTTTGGGTAAAGTGTTCTTTCATTTTAATTGAGGATTGATTAATCAACATGGGATCTCTAAGACATAGTTTAGGTGTCGTTCAGAATTTAGACCCCAGACCATCTTAGAAGTAATCGCAACGAATGCGGTCGGTAGCAGTAATTCCATACAAAAAGCATCCAAAATTATGCCAAAGACACTGATTAGTGGACTATAATTCAAATATTAAGTTCATATTACTGTAATTCAAGTAGTTACATTAAAAATAATTCATCTACGCTAAACACAAAAACGCACACATGACCGCTAATATAGGGTATTTATCTAATAATCAAGCCCTTTTGTCTTACTAACTAAAATCGTGCCAAAAATTCTAAGATGTTTTTATTTTTCAAACTACTACCGAAATAATGTAGTCGTAAGTAGGCCCCCAGACCCCGCTGATACCTTGAAAAAATCCCAAATTAGGGGTGAGAAAAGACGGAACGGGCGACCTAAAAGTCGTAGCCGAGCGATAAATAAGGAATGGCTTTGGTGCTGGTATTGTTGTCTAAACCCCAAGCATAGTCGAGTTTTGCGTAAAAACCAAACAGCATTGTGCGCGCACCCAGCCCGTAGCCAACCAAAAACGGATTACGAAAGGTCGTAACGGTGGCGCTCCAAGAATCTTCTTTTAAGATGGTGGTGTTTAGGCTATTGGAGCGACTAAAGGGACTCTTGCCAGTCCAAGCCGTACCTACATCGGTAAAGGCTACAAATTGAAAATTTCTCAAAAAATTTGACGTAATAGGCCCCCGATAAAAGTATTTTACGAGTGGTATTCGGACCTCGGCGTTGAACACCAGGTGGTTCGTACCCGCCAATTTATTGATCGGAAAACCACGCATCGGAGCGGCAAATTCCAGAAAAAACAGGTCGCGATTATCAATCACCACGTTCGTTATAGGGTTAACTCCAACGGCCAGAGCGTCACCTTTATCTTTAAATTCTTGGCGCTTTCCGATCCAGTTTTCTACGCCACCCAGCACACTTTGCTTGGGTGATGGCCCACCCGACCGCGCAAAAGAAAAGCGCAGCGCCAGAATAATATCTCGGTGAATTTTTTGGTAATGGCGGGCATCAATTGCAATTCTATTAAAGCCATCGTCGCTGTTTGTTAGTCCTCCATACCGATCGTAACGCACCTTCAAGCGCGTTCCTTCGATCATATTCATGCCATTAATGTGGGTGTTGTCCATCACAAATTCGCCGCGTGCACCCGCATAGGAAGATACATCATCGGGTACTGAAAGCGAGCTAACATCGAGCAAGCGGGTTTCGGCAAAAAAGGGAGAAATCGTAAAACGGCTTGTTTCACTCAACGGATAAGACGCATTGAAAGTGATCCGATTGAAACGGTATTTTTGGGTAACCGACTGATCATCTACGTAAATAGAACTGCGTTCTATCTTCATGCCATAGTCTATGCGGTGCGCCAAATTGCTGTACTCAACCCACAAATCGGTGTTACGAAAATTGAAATTAACGAACGCCCCCGCCTTAACGATGTGTTTTTCGAGTAGGTCGTTCATCGTTATGGACTGCTGAAAACCAAAGCCCCGGATCGGATCTACGCGCACATCGGACTGCGTGTCGTTAGAAATAAACAAACCTTTGTAGTCGAAGGGCCCTTTCACTGTGATGTTTTCGCGCCGACGCATGCGACTCGGCATGGCCGCAATGGTGGAGTTGATGCTCTTCTTAGATTTGCTTTCGTAGGCTTTTAGTATGTCGGCATCGAACTCGTAGTTTTCGGTATCTACCTCGCCTGGCTCCAACTTGGTGGCCAGCGCGGGCGCGGCTTGCACGGCCAATGGCTGCACAAGCACTGGGGCGTTTTTCTTTTTAGAGATTTTTGGGGTTGTCTTCGACGGATCGAGACGCGGTGCAACGGGCGAGTTTAATGACTGATTTACATCAAAAACGGGGGTAAAACCAACGGTCTCAAACCCATTTTGGTAGATCAAATATAGCATCGAACCACTCTGTAAATTGAGGTCGAAATCTTGAATGTTGTGGCTAAAATTGGTTAACTCTCGCACCGCTTTGGTGTCAATATCGAGGCGGTACAGGTTCGTAATTCCTTTTACATCCGACAAAAAATACACTGCGCGGTCGTCGAAAGCCAGCGGCCGGCTCGGCGTGCCAAGCGAGTCGATGAGTCGCCTAACTGTGGTGGCTCGGTAGCCACCTTCGTGAAAAAACAAACCAAACTTGTCTTTGATGGTCCGGTACGAACCTCGGTCAAGGCCCAAGGTGTCTTTGAGGCGGTTGGAGGTAAAAACAAATTGCTGGCTCGACTGCCCCACGAAGCGCGGGTACAGGTCGTCGTACAGATCGTTGGTAATCTGGGCGGTAGCGCCCCGCCCTACGTTGAAGTAATAAATATCGTTTTGGCCGTTTTTCTCGGCACTCATCACCAGAAAGGTTCCATCGTCGGCTATGTCAAAATCAACGATTTGGTTTAGGTTGCGTATCTCGCGCTCGATTTTAAGTTTGGGCTTTCCCTCCTCAAAATTGTTGTATATATATAAGGTAAGCTTTCCACGGTCGTCGATCACCACTGCCAGCGAATTGTTGCGCTGCCACGCCACCAGCGGAGTTTGAAGGTTGCGTTCTTTAGCCGTTATTTCGTAGCCTCCCTTGGTAACATTGATTTTTTTCTTGTCCGACAACCGTATCACGTCGATGCTGTACTTGCCCTGCTTGATGTTCGAATACGCAACCCACTTGTTGTCGTTGCTCAAGCGGGTTCTTTTAAGGATCGAATTTTGCTTATTGACTGGCACATCCAAAAGATGATCGTCGGCATTGACTTTATAATTTTGGGTAATGTAGGCATCTTGATTGATATAAAAATCCTGCCAGTCTTTCAAAAACCGCGTATACGAAACCCCGAGCGTACTGGCTATGCTCGTTTGTTCGGTGCGGATGATGCGCGTCAGGTTCAGGATGTTCGAGATATTGTCGCGCCCGTAGCGTTCGGCAATGTAGTTCCAGATCGACAGGCCCACGATGGTGGCCGCCCTTCCGGTTGTAAACGAGGGTTTGCGCGGGAAACCCCCTTTAATCATGTTCCGAAACTGATCGTCGGCTTCTCCCGTCCAACCTTCGGCAATGTAGGCGGCTATGCCCGACATAAACCAGTCTGGCACCGACAGCAGTAGCGAGCTTTGAAGTGCGTCTTTGAGGCTGCCCCCGTAGAGCATATCGTACACAAAAAGCGTGGTTATTTCTTGAATGAGCTGTTTTTTGAAACTAATCTGGTCGCCAGCAAAGGCAATTTCTACCCGAGATTTGGCCAGTGCAATGTCCTTATCTTTCAAATCGCCGAGCGATGCCATGCCCATATTGCTTTGGCTGAGGTCTTGGGGCGAGTTGTACAAAAATACTTTTATGCGGCTGTAGGGCGTGTAGCCAAGTATTTCGGTGATTCGGTCAAAATCGGATTCGGCGTAGAGCGCAGCTATGTTGGCCAAAGCACCGCCTTCTTGGTAGTGGTAAATCTCAAAATTGGCCGTTCTGAGAATTTTCCATTCAAAGCGTCGATACTGGATTCGGTTTTTGCCGAACGTTTCTTGGGAAGGGTAGTTTTGGGCAGTCGCGCAAAATCCAAAAACGAGGAGTGTGAGTGTGAGTATATGTTTTGTGCTGCCCATATTTTGTTTGTTAAAATTGACCCGCTAATCTGGCCCCGCTTACGTACCGAAATATAACGAAAAATGGTTCTCAATATTTACCTCGGGGCTTAATTCTTTGCCCTCCTCCAAACATGCCACCATCTGAGCCGCAAAATAAGGTGCCAGCGTTACGCCCTTTGTGCCAAGTCCGTTGAAAATACCGAGCGTTCGGTGGGCGGGATGCAGGCCCAAAATCGGCCGCCGGTCTTTGGTGGCGGGCCGCAAACCTGCCTCTTGGCCCACAACTTGGTAGGGAGCTTTCAGAAACATTGCGAGTTTACTTTCCACATACGCACGTCCGTCGGCGGTAGTTTGCCAGTCGAGGTCATGCCATGAGTAGGTCGCGCCGATTCGACAAAGCCCGCTGGCCGACGGAATAACCCACACGCCCTGGTTCACGATCTCTTCGATGCCGTACCCGTCGATCTGGACGGTCAGAATCTGGCCTTTCACGGGGTTGTAGGGCAGCCAGTCGAAAAACGGATTCTCGCGGGCTTGAACACCCTCACAAAATATAACTTTTCTAAATTTACTCCCACTCCATTCTACGCCTAAATCACTAACGCTCAAACTATTATAATCAAACTCAGTTTCTACATATTGACTTTTTTCAATAAAATAAGTCTTCATTTTTTTGAGCATCTCGGGTACATCTATCCACCCTGAGCGCGTCACTTCGAGGCCCCCGAACGGATTATGCACCCAATTGGTATATTTGCGGTGGTCGGGCGCGGCGGCCGTGTACTTGCCGATGGTCTCGTCGGCGGTCTGCGACAGGTACTGGTTTTGTTCTTGAACGGAGCGGAAGGGTCGGTATATATTTTTGTCATGCACGAGTTTGGTTCTAAACTTTTGCTGCACGTTTTCGTAAAAATGGTGGGCAAACGGAAACAACTCGTCGGCCAACCAGGTCTTTACCAATTTTTTACCAGTGAGTGGGTTGAATATGCCCGCCG
The DNA here is from genome assembly GCA_013298215.1 of Cytophagales bacterium. Lineage (GTDB taxonomy): Bacteria > Bacteroidota > Bacteroidia > Cytophagales > Spirosomataceae > JAAFKE01. The sequence goes on from JAAFKE010000006.1 coordinate 41,685, forward strand.
ATATTTTTGAGGCCGAGGGCAAAGTAGCAGAATTGACGATCAGCACTTTTTTGCCTCTTTGGTCGAGCATCCAAGCCAGCACCGATCCAGCAATGCCCTGGCCCACAATCAGGTAGTCGAACTCAGTGGCTTGCTGGGGCATGGTGCGTTTTTAGGGCAAGGGTGGCGCGGGCCAGTTCAATAAGTTTTTCGATTTGGCCGTCGAGCGTCATATACGACGTATCGATGAGCAGCGCGTCGTCGGCTTGGCGCAAGGGGCTGTCTTGGCGGGTGGTGTCTATGTGGTCGCGCTTGCGAATGTTGTCCAGAATTTCGTCCAAGTCGAGCGCGTCGCCCTTGGCCAAAAGCTCAGTCTGTCGGCGTTCGGCCCTAATCTGGGGCTGGGCAGTCATAAAAACTTTTAGTTCGGCATCAGGAAAAACCACCGTTCCAATATCGCGGCCGTCCATGACAACGCCCCTGGCCTTGGCCATGCGCTGCTGCTGCGCCACCATGGCGCGTCGCACCTCCGATATGGCACTAACCTGGCTCACTTGGTTGGCAATGTACATTTTCCTTATCTCGCTTTCTACATTAAGGCCGTTCAGATAGGTCTCGTTTTGACTGGTGGCGGGGTTCCATTGGAAAACAATGTGAATGTTTTCGAGCGCTTTGGCAACAGCCTTGGGGTTGGTAATGGCCACGTGGTTTTGGTGAAAGTACAACGTCACGGCGCGGTACATGGCCCCCGTGTCTATGTAGGCGTAGCCCAGCTGCGCGGCCACGCCCTTGGCCGTAGTACTTTTGCCGCAACTCGAATACCCATCAACGGCGATAATTATTTTGTGCATAGATAAATTTTAGGTTGAAGTCGGGCTACAAAGAAACGCAAAAATGAAATATTTTACCGACATTTGGTTATTCAAACTTCAAAACAACTACTACAATGAGTGTAAATGCAAAACATTTGGCCACCTTCGTACTGGGTGCAGCCGCAGGCGTAGCCCTCAACAAATACCTACAAACCGAAGACGGAGAAAAACTCGTGGACGACCTTAAAGCCAAAGGCGCAGAGCTAAAAAGCGAGGCTGAGGGCGCAATAGACCAAGCCCCCGAGTATTTTGAGCAGCTAAAAACAAAAATGACCGAGCTGCTGCAAACCAATTTCCCAGAGGCCGAAAAGATGCTCCAAGATTTATTGTCGAGCCACAAACCAGACAAGCCAGCAACCCCCGAAAGTTAGTAAAAAAGACCCGCAATGCCCCAGCACCAAATCGTGACGCTGACGCTCAACCCCGCCATTGATAAAAGCACGGTGGTAGACCAGTTTGTACCAGAACAAAAACTACGCTGCGCCGCGCCGCGCTTCGACGCGGGCGGCGGCGGCATAAACGTCTCGCGTGGGATTAAAAAATTGGGGGGCAGCTCGTTGGCAATTTTCACGGCGGGCGGTGCGTCGGGACAACTACTCAGCAACCTGGTTGAGGCCGAAGGCATTGATTATCAGGCAATAGAAACCAAAGAGTGGACGAGAGAAAACTTCACCGTAACCGAGCAACTGACCAACGCCCAGTACCGTTTTGGAATGCCCGGCACACCAATGAGCCAATCAGAAATTGATGCTTGCTTAGATGCCCTCCGCGCCAAAGCACCCGCATACGTGGTGGGGAGCGGTAGTTTGCCGCCAGGCGTACCCGACGATTTTTATGCCCAAGTGGCGGCCATTACCAAAAAAATGGGCGCGCGCTTCATTTTAGATACCTCGGGCGCACCCCTGCAAGCAGCCTGCAACGAGGGCGTGTTTTTGCTCAAACCCAACATCGGAGAGCTCTGCAAGTTGGTGGGGGTGGATAATTTGGACACCAACCAAGTGGACGACGCCGCCCGACAGGTCATTGGCCAGGGAGGCTGCGAGGTAGTAGTGGTGTCGTTGGGGCCGATGGGTGCAATTTGGGTCACAAAAAACGCCTGCGAACACATTCCTGCCCCGCCCGTAAAAAAACTCAGTACCGTAGGTGCTGGCGACAGCATGGTGGCGGGTATGACCTGGAGTTTGGCCCAAAATAAAAGTTTCGGCGAAATGGCGCGCATGGGTGTGGCCTGCGGATCTGCCGCCACCATGAACACGGGCACGCAGCTTTTCAGGCCCGAAGACGCGCAAAAACTGCTCAGTTGGCTCAATCAGTACGCTCAAAAGTACCAATTGCCAACCTAACCGTTAGGTCGTTTTCAGCTCCAAAAGGGCACACCCTTTTTCGGCGGCCGACTGTTCGGCTTTTTTCTTAGAATACCCGCTTCCCACGGCAAAAGCCTCTTCGTTGAGGGTCATCTGGCAAATAAATTCCTTGAAGTGGCGCGTTCCTTTTTCTTCAATAATTTCGAAAGCAGCCCGCTTGCCCTCGCGCTGTGCCCACTCAATGACTTTGCTTTTGTAGTTGGTATTGTTGCTAATAACGGCCTCTAAGTCGTAGTGCGTCATCAAGTTTTTGGTAATAAAAGTCCGCGTGAAGCGAAACCCCTTGTCCAAATAAACCGCGCCCACCAGTGCTTCGAGCGCGTCACCGTACATCGAAGAGCTGTGGCCTCCGCCGCGTCGGCCACTGTCAAACTCAATGAGTTTATCCAGTCCTATCTTTCGGGCTATCCCGTTGAGCGTTTCGCGGTTCACGATCCGGGAGCGAATTTCGGTCAAAAAACCCTCGTCTTTGTAAGGAAACTTCTTGAACAGGTACTCGGCAATGACCATGCCCAACACCGAGTCACCGAGGTATTCTAAGCGTTCGTTAGATTCTCGAAACCCTTTTATTCCCGTGTCTTTTGAGGCCGACGTGTGCAAAAACGCCAACGTGTAGAGATCGATATTGGCGGGTTTTTCGCCAATTATGCTTTCTACGGCTCTTTTGAGGCGTTTTTCGGGGTTTTCATTCGATCGAAAGAACCCCAAAATAGGCTCAAAAACTGTATTTACTGTGTTGGTAAGAGCAGCTTGCACGTGGTTATTCTTCTATTTTTCTAAAAATTATCGACGCGTTGTGGCCTCCAAAACCAAATCCGTTGCTGAGAACCGTTCGGATCGATCGCGGTTGGGCTTTGTTGAGGGTCAGGTTTATGCGGGGATTTACGTCGTCGTCGGGCGTAAAAAAATTGATGGTCGGCGGGGCTATCTGGTTTTCCATGGCCAAAATACAAGCCACGGCCTCCACCGCACCCGCCGCGCCGAGCAAGTGACCCGTCATGGATTTGGTAGAACTAATGTTCATATTGAAAGTGTGCTCGCCAAATATTTTTTCGATGGCCTTCAACTCCTGCGGGTCTCCGAGGGGGGTGGAAGTTCCGTGGGTATTGATGTAGTCGATCTCGGTGGGGTCGATCCCGGCATCGTCGAGGGCATCTTCCATCGACAAAAAAGCGCCGTAGCCATCGGGGTGTGGGGCGGTTATGTGGTAGGCATCCGACGACATTCCGCCGCCGATTAGCTCGCAGTATATTTTTGCGCCGCGTGCTTTGGCGTGTTCGTATTCTTCTAAAATAATGGACGCACCGCCCTCGCCCAGCACGAAACCGTCGCGGTCTTTGTCGTAGGGTCTCGACGCAGTTTTGGGGTCGTCGTTGCGTTCAGACAACGCCCTGAGCGCGTTGAAACCACCCACGCCCGCCTGGGTAACGGCGGCTTCGGAACCGCCCGTGACGCAGGCCACAATGCGACCTAATCGAATATAATTGAAGGCATCAATAATGGCATTGTTGGTTGATGAACAAGCCGAAACCGTTACGTAGTTGGGCCCGCGAAAACCGTGTCGGATCGAGATCACGCCCGAAACGCTGTCGGCGATCATCTTGGGTATAAAAAAAGGGTTCATCCGGGGCAGGCCGTCGCCTTTGCCAAAAGCCACCATTTCGTCCTCAAACGTTTTGAGCCCACCGATGCCCGAACCCCAAATTACGCCTACCTTATTATGGTTTAGTTTTTCGAGGTCGAACCCCGCGTCTTTGATGGCCTCGTCGGCCACTACCACGCCGTATTGGGCAAACCAATCCATTTTACGAGCTTCTTGGCGAGGAATGTACTGGGTAACGTCGAAGTTTTTGACTTCGCAGGCGAACTTGGTTTTAAACTTCTCGGGGTCGAACCGGGTGATGGTATCGCAACCACTCACCCCATTGACTAAGCCGTTCCAAAATGCCTGTGCGGTGTTTCCGATGGGAGTCAGCGCGCCAATGCCCGTTACTACTACTCTTTTAAAACTCATAAAATGGATCGTGAAAAGAACAATAAATCTTACTTCGCGTGCTCTTCCAGGTAAGAAACTGCCTGGCCAACCGTTCCGATGTTTTCGGCTTGGTCATCGGGAATTGAAACATTGAACTCTTTTTCAAATTCCATAATTAGCTCAACTGTATCCAACGAATCAGCACCCAAATCGGTAGTGAAACTTGCCTCTGGTGTTACCTCTGACTCATCAACGCCTAATTTTTCTACGATGATTTTTTTTACTTTCTCTGCAATTGCTGACATTTTTTTGGGAAATTTTGGTTTATAAAACTCCGCAAAGTAATGACTTTAAAGTTAGATTGTCAAACAATATTTTTCTGAAGCCCGCGCCCAGCCACCCGCGCGATTGGCGTTGGTTATTGGGCTTTGATGCAGATAGGATGTTTGGTAATCAGGGTATTATAAAGTTTAATTTTGAACCTTCCCAGTAATTTGGTATTTTTGGAATGTACCCAACCGTAAACGTTATCTTATCGAAGGTTTCTTTTTGGTTTCATGGGTTCTTTCTAAGCTCGCTTATCGACTCAAATGGACATTCATAGACTAAAATACGGCCACACCAACCGCTTCTTTTTAATGGCTGGCCCCTGCGCCATCGAAAGCCGCGACATGGCCCTGCGCATTGCCGAGCGGATCAGTGGCATAGCCGAAAAACTTCAGATACCGTTTATCTTTAAAGGTTCGTACCGAAAGGCAAACCGCACCAAATTAGATTCATTTACGGGCATTGGCGACGAGGCCGCGCTCAAAATTCTGGGCGAAGTGGGCAGTACCTTCGACCTGCCAACTGTCACCGACATTCACGAGGCCCACGAGGCCGCCATGGCAGCTCAGTACGTGGACGTGTTGCAAATTCCCGCGTTTTTGTGCCGCCAAACCGACCTGCTGGTGGCGGCCGCGCAAACCAACAAGGTTGTGAACGTAAAAAAAGGCCAGTTTCTTTCGGGGGCTTCGATGGGTTTTGCCGTCGAAAAAATAAAATCGATCAACGCCAACGCCACCGTTTTTTTGACCGATCGCGGCAATTCTTTCGGCTACGGCGACTTGGTGGTAGATTACCGCAACATACCCGAAATGCAAGCGTTTGGTGTGCCAGTGGTGATGGACTGCACCCACTCGCTGCAACAACCCAACCAGGCATCGGGCGTTACGGGGGGCAAACCCGCCCTCATTGCCACCATTGCCAAAGCGGCCATTGCGGTGGGGGCAGACGGGCTTTTTATCGAAACCCACCCCGACCCAGCAACGGCCAAATCTGACGGCGCAAATATGTTGCCGCTCGACCAATTGGAGGCACTTTTAGTAAAACTATTGCGCATCCGAGAGGCAATTGGGTAACTGGGCACTGTTAGGGTAACTAAAAAAAATATTAAAATTGGTAATAAAATAACAATTCAAATGTTTTGGTGGCGACTACTTTTTGAATTTTTTAACCTTTAACATAACAGATGAACGAGAATTTTTTTAGGAGACAAACTGCATCGTCTTTGATAAAAGCAAAAATTGTAGCTGAGTATTTTCCTCAATACTGCCGTATAATTTTAAAAAAGCCCCAAGAACAAATTGTATATATGGATTTATTTTCAGGTCCTGGAATTTATGAAGATGGGAAACATTCAACTCCCCTTCTAATAGCAAAATCTTGTGCTAACGATGACATGCTAAAATCAAAAGTACAATTGGCATTTAACGACAACCATTTTTCGAATGAGTTAAGGAAAAATTTTTCTGATTTTTTTTCAGATGATACATTTACATTTCCCCCAAGATTTGGAAACCTCACAGTTGGCGAAGACAACGCAATTTTTGATTACCTCACCAAATCACCTATAAAACCTAATCCAAAACCGACATTACTATTTTTTGACCCCTGGGGATACAAAAGCATAAACATATCTGCGTTAGCTAAATTTCTTGAAAACTGGGGTAATGAAATATTTTTATTCATAAACATAAAACGAATCCACGCGGCGGTAGAAAATAACAAGTTTGATGACTTGATGCTATCTTTATTTCCAACGACAATAGACAAAATTAGACGTGATAGAAAATATAAATCTACTGTTTATGAAAAGCTGAATTTGATAATGGACAATTTGGCAAACGAGTTTTGCAATCTAATCAAAGGTACAGTATACCATTGTTCATTCAAGTTTCAAGAAGAAGATAGTCTTGCAACAAGTCATTTTATAATACACTTTACAAAGCACCATAAAGGGTATGAATTGGTAAAACAAATTTACTATGATTTCGATAACATTGGAGCAAATTTAGAAAAAGATGGAGTCTATACTTTTGACGCTAAAAATATGGGGAATTCAGGTATTACCTTTGGTGATATGAATGTTACAGCACTTTCAGCAGACCTTGAAGAAAAGTATAGTGGTAAAATAGTTACAGCACAAAAACTATTTGAAGAACATCAAAAAACCACAAAGTACTGTGGTTCTCACTATGCAAAAACACTGAGATATATGTTTGAAAAGGGACAAATCTATGCTAAATTCACAGACGATAAAACACATAAGGTCAGCGTATTAATTAATGAAAATTGCATTTTAACATTTAAATAAATGGCGCAATCAAGCATAGAATGGACACAGCAAACTTGGAATCCTACGACTGGATGCAATAAAATTTCACAAGGTTGTAAGTTTTGCTACGCTGATGTAATGACCAAAAGATTAAAGGGAATGGGCCAGGAAAAATATAAAAATGGTTTTGAACTAACTATACACCCAAAAACACTGAACGACCCCAGAAAATGGCGGCCATCAATAATTTTCGTAAATTCAATGAGTGATTTATTCCATGAAGGGGTTCCCGTTGAGTATATACAAGATGTGTTTAAGGTAATGAATGAATGCCCACAACATCAATTTCAAGTTCTTACAAAACGTGCCGAGAGGTTAGAGCAACTTTCTCCTTTTCTTAACTGGACTGAAAATATTTGGGCGGGCGTATCAGTAGAAAATCAAGAAACAATGTTTCGTATTTCTCATTTGCAGAGAACAAGTGCATTTATTAAATTTTTATCATGTGAACCTCTTTTGCAAAATCTACCCAATATGAATTTAATGTCCATCGACTGGGTTATTGTTGGTGGTGAATCTGGTTTTAAGGCAAGACCAATGCAGGAAGCATGGGTCTTAGATATAAAAGAGCAATGTGAAGTAGCCCAAGTCCCATTCTTTTTCAAACAATGGGGAGGTAAAAACAAAAAAGAAGCAGGACGACTTTTGCAAGGAAAGACATATGATGAAATGCCAAACTTCACTACTATATAGCATATATTGGCAGTTGTGTTTTTATTTTTTATACACTTTAAACGGACAAAAGTAGATGCCGCTAACACAGCATTAGTTACGGGCTAACAAGTTCCAAAGCCCACCACAAGCCCCAAACCAAAAGCCCCCCCAATTTAGTACGCCTACAAAACTTTACTTTTAAACTTTACTCAATGGCAGCCAGAAAACTTCTACTACTCAGTCTTATTGTGGTGACACTGCCTTTTGGGCGCACCACTGCCCAGAGCCGACAAATATCAGGCACCATCCGCGATTATTATTCCCAACAAATAGTACCGCAGGCGAACGTGCAGGTCAAGCAGTTGGTGAGCCGCATCGTGAACGGTGCGCCCATGAACGTGCAGGTGCTCTACACCTCCACGCTGGCCAATGCCCAGGGGGTTTATACCGTAAAAGCCCCCCCCGACAATTACGTGGTGGAGGTGTCGGCGGTGGGATACATAAAAAAAGCGCGCTTCATAAACCTGCGAAAAGATAGCCAACTCGATTTTGAACTCTCCGAACAGATCAATCAGTTGGACGACGTGGAGATTTCGACCCAGAAGGCCGAAGGAAACGTGAAGAGCACGGAAATGAGTACGATAAAACTCAACGTGCAGTTGCTCAAAAAACTGCCCGTGGTCTTTGGCGAGAGCGACATTATAAGAGCATTGACGCTGCAACCGGGCGTAACGACCGCCGGCGAGGGCGCGGGCGGGTTCAGTGTGCGCGGCGGACGGACAGACCAGAACTTGGTGCTTTTAGACGACGCTCCCATTTTTAATACCTCCCACCTACTCGGTATTTTTACGAGCGTGAACGCCGAGGCCGTCCAGAACGCAACGCTCTACAAAGGCGGCATACCAGCACGCTACGGCGGGCGGCTGTCGTCGATCTTGACGATGACCACCAAAACCAGTACCGACGAGCGGCGGATGTCGGCGGGCGTTGGCCCAGTGAGCAGCAATTTGTTGGCCCATTTACCCTTCAAAAACAAAAAAGGCTCTTTTATGCTGGCGGGCAGGGCTGCCTACCCAAACTTTATGCTGGGTGCGTTTCCGAAGCGTTTGCAGGGCAGTAGGGCGTTTTTTTATGACCTCAACGCCTCGCTGCAATACCGCTTTACGCCCAAACATAGCCTCACAATGACGGCCTACCAGAGCTACGACGACTTTAAATTTCCCGAAGACACCTCCTACTTCTGGCAGTCGCGCATTGCCACGGCCCAGTGGAACACCGTGTTGAGCAGTAAGTTTTCGGTATCGGCCAAGGCTATTTTGAGCCACTACACCTACGGAGTACGGGGTTTGACCAAGGACTTCGAGTACGAGCTATCGTCGCGGTTGCGCCACCACGAGGCCCGAACCGACTTTTTGTATCAGCCCTCCGATGCCCATAAAATAGAAGGAGGCGCAAGCCTGATTTTTTACCGTTTCTCGCCCGGTAGCATCGAGCCCACAACGGGGCAGTCGGCCATTGTGAGCCGCTCGCTGGCCGACGAACGCGCCAGGGAGCTGTCGGCCTACCTTAGCTACGACTGGCGGGTGTCGGCTCGAATAGCTTTGCAGGTGGGCGCGCGCTACGCGGGTTTCAGCAACGTGGGGCCGACCCAAGTTTTTGAATATGCACCCGACCAACCCCGCAGCCGCGAGAGCATCATCGACACGTTGCAATTTGGTAGCGGCCAAACCAATTTTAGTTTCGGGGGCTTCGAACCGCGCGCGTCGCTCAAAATTGAAGTCTCCGATCGGCAGTCGTTCAAAATGAGTTACAACCGCACGCGCCAGTTTCTGCACCTCATTAGCAACACCACCGCCATATCGCCGATCGACTACTGGAAACTGAGCAATCGGTACGTTCCGCCCCAAATGGCCGATCAATTTTCGCTGGGCTACTACCAGAATTTCAAAGACAACGCCATTCAGACATCGGTAGAGGGCTTCTATAAACGAAACAACCAATTGGTAGAGTACAAAGACGGCGCATCTTTGCTGCTCAACGAGCACCTGGAAACCGAGCTGCTCAACGCCACGGGCTATTCTTACGGGGTGGAGGTGAGCGCCGTTAAAACAAAGGGGCGCGTCACGGGGAGTTTGAGCTACACGTGGTCGCGGTCGTTGGTGGCGGTGCGGCCCCAGTTTCTGGCCGAGCAGGTCAATCAGGGCAACTATTTTCCGTCGCTTTTCGACAAACCGCACAACTTCACGCTATCGGGGCAGTGGTTTTTGGGCTCGGGGTGGACTTTTGCGGGTAATTTTCTCTACCAAACGGGCCGCCCAATTACGTATCCCGACGGCCAGTATTCGATTAACGAAAACTTGATTTTTAATTTTTCGGCACGCAACTTAGACCGCCTACCCGACTACCACCGCCTCGACGTGTCGTTCTCGCGCGATAGCCGACGCAACAAAACCCAAAAGAAATACAACGTCCTCAATATTTCGTTTTATAACTTGTACGCCCGCAAAAACCCCTATTCCATCTTTTTTAGACAATACGTTGGCAATCCGAAGTCGTACCAATTGGCGGTTTTGGGAACCGTCATCCCGTCTATCACCCTCACATTTCATTGGTAAACAGCAGTCATGAAAAAAAAACTTAGTTTCTATCTTTCGTTCCTGGTCTTGGGCCTGACGGCCTGCTTGGACGAGGTGAGAATACCCATCAACCAAAAAACAGAACAGCTGGTGGTGGAGGGGCTCATTACCAACGATGCCAGCCTGTATTCGATTCGATTGTCGGCAACAACTCAGTTTGGCGACATCACGGAGCGCGTGCCGGTGCGGGGGGCACTGGTGTCGGTGGCCGACAACGAGAACCGTACCATTTTTTTTAGGGCAAACCCCGAACAGGCGGGGCTATACCAACCCATCGACCGCAATTTTGTGGGCAAAGCCGGCAACACCTACACCCTTACAATCAAGCTAACCGACGGGCGCACCTACACCTCAACCCCCGAGCGAATGCCGCTGGATGTTCCCATTGCGGGGCTCAGTGCCGAGTTTCAACAAAAGGACGCATCGGGCCGCGCCCTCGAACTCGGCTACCGCGTGAGGTTAGACCTGCAAGACCAAAAAAATGTGGAAAACTACTACCGCTGGACCGCTTGGGGAGTTTATACCCGCCGATCTACGGGTGTGCCGATTGGTTTTGGTGGGGCCATCTGTTGCAGCACGTGTTGGGTTGTGAAAGAAGACAAGGGACTCAACTTGTTTTCGGATGCCAACCTCGATGGCTCACTAATTAAAAACCGACCCGTTTATTTTTCGCCTTTTTATTACTACGGCAAACACTACGTGGAGGTAACGCAGTACGCCATTTCGCGGAGTGCGTACCAATTTTGGCAAAAATTTAAGAGCCAACTCAACCGCTCGGGTACGATCTTCGACCCGCTGCCAGCGGCAGTGTTGGGCAACGTGAGCAATGCCGCCAACCCCGCCGACATTGCGCTGGGGTATTTTGAGGTGGCATCGCTGTCTAAAAAACGATTGGTGATCCCTGGCGACACCCTGGCCAGCAAGATAGACTATCCCCGTTCGTTCGTTCGGGAGGGCGACTGCTTGCAGTATCCGTTTTCGGTGTACGCCGACCAGCCACTACCAGGCTGGTAAGTAATGATGTTGAATTTTGAAACGCAACAACCCAATGAAAAAAAACATCTTTAAAATTATACTTGCGCTGCTGCTCTTGGCGGGGGGCTGCACAAACGAGGCCGCACAAGAGATTTTTAAAAAGCCGTCGGTAGAGATTATTTCGGCCTACGCCATTTCCGAGACCGCTGCCGAAGCAAGCGTCGATGTGTCGGACGTGATTCAGGAAATTGGTACGATTGGCGTAGTGTGGGGCGAAAAATCCAACCCCACCACCACCGACCGCCAGCTTACAGCCAACAAAATAACGACGTCTCAGTTGGTCAATTTTGTTTTGCCCAACCTTCAATCGGGCAAAACTTACTTTTTGCGGGCTTTTTATGTGGTGGACGGCGAGACGGTTTATGGATCAGAACTCTCGTTCTTGCAAACGATCTCGGGCGAGTGGCGGCGACTTTCGTCGCCGCCACTCAATGCCGACGAATATATCTACGCTGGCAACACCATTTATACCCTTACGAGCCAGTCGATGCGGTGTTTTAAGGTGAACAAAACCACTGGTTTGTGCCTGCCACAAGACTACTACCGGGAGTTTGGCGAATGGAACCCATCCTTTTTTGGCCGCCCACCCGCGCCACCCAAACCCGAGCCGCTTCTATACAGCCCCATTCTTTGTGGTTTCGATGGCCTGACGCTCTACGGCGGCGGCTACACCTTCATAACCCGCGACCGGGTGGTGTACCAACGTGCCATGTTCATTCTCGAGTCGAACGGCCGCTGGGAACCTTACCCAGGAGCCGAGGCGGCCACCAGCTCGTTTGGCATCGGCAAGTTTCCGTATGTATTAGAAAACCTGCCGAACGGTAAAATGTGGCGGTTCAATTTTTCTAATCTGTCGTGGACTGATCTCGGACGCTGCCCGTTCAACAAGCCAGCCCGGTATGTGAGTCTGGACATCGGAGAGCGGGGCTTTATGCTGGTAGAACCACAAAACTGGCAAGACCCCGTGCGAGAACTGTACGAATACCTGCCCGTAGAAAACAAGTGGGTGCGCCGGGCTGACTTTCCAGGCGAAAACCGCCGCCGATCTACGTCTTTTTCGATTGGCAACCGTGCTTTTTTTGGCATGGGGCAGTCGGCCACCGACTACCGTGGCCTGCGCGATTTGTGGGAATACGACGCTACGGCCGACAGTTGGAAAAAAGCGGCCGACTTCCCTGGAAGCGGCACCGTGAACACCATGGCCGTTGGCTACAACACCACGGCCAACATTGGCTTTGGCCAACAAGCCCGCCGAACCTCGGTGAACGCCGAAGACTACCGAACCTCAACCGATTTTTGGCAGTTTAGGCCCAGATAAAGGTTTCAAAACGTTTTTACCCTGAAAAAGATCGGCACGAAAAACGGCCTTTTTAGAATTTATAATGGCCTCTTGAACGTAACCACCCTTTTTTTTAACAATTTTGCGGCATCAGAACCATGCAGTAGTTGTGCGTCATTTTAAAAAACATCCTTGATACGACGATTGCCAAATATTAGACATTTTTATGGATAAAGAACTCAAATTTAGACTTGCAACAAAAGACGACTTGTTAGACATTGTTAGGATGTTAGCAGATGACAATCTTGGAGCGACAAGAGAGAAATTCACTGAGGTTCTTTCTGACAATTATATAAAAGCATTTAACATCATTAACTCTGACAATAACCAAGAATTAACCATTGTAGAGCTGAACGGAGACAAAGTAGCGACTTTCCATTTAACATTTATACAATACTTGACACATCAAGGCGGACTTAGAGCCCAGATTGAAGCTGTTAGAACAGATTCAAATTATCGTGGACGAGGTATTGGAAGAAAGGTATTTGATTACGCAATTGAAAGAGCAAAAGAAAAGGGTTGTATCTTATTGCAATTGACAACGGACAAAAAAAGACCTGATGCGTTACGATTTTATGAAACAATTGGGTTTGTTGCGACACACGAAGGGATGAAACTTAAACTGCAAAAACTGCAAACTAACCAACTGTAATTTGTCAGAAATAAATAAGAACGACTAATCGCAGAAATAAAAACGAACGCACAACATGGTATTGCCAATAGTGGGGCTGACGGAATTAATTGAGCAGTAGTAATCCTATTTGGCTTCGGTTCGGGCAGACGAATTACTTATGAGCATTAGGTTTTTAACTTCGGCATTTGTACTTTTATTGTGCTTTGGGTGCGGGCTGACGTTTTTCAAATTCCCCACCATCGGCAATACCCCGACGTTGGGCGAAAATTTTGAGCGACCCACCTAAATCAACAATTACAGTCAATTTGAAGAGAAAAATCGTAAATTTGCTTAGACAATTTCAAAAATAAAATGAGCAAGAAATTAATTCGATTTGATTGGGCTATAAAAAGACTTTTAAGAAACAAAGCCAACTTTGTTGTTTTAGAAGGGTTTTTAAGTGAGCTTCTATTTGACAATATTAAAATTGAGCAAATTTTAGAAAGCGAAAGTAATCAAGAAACTGAGGATGATAAGTTCAATCGGGTAGATGTTTTGACTCAAAATTCAAAAAACGAATTAATAATTATTGAAATTCAAAGCACCTATGAAATTGATTATTTTCACAGAATGGCATATGGTGTTTCAAAAAGCATTACTGAAAACATAAAACTTGGACAAAAGTATTCGGAAATCAAAAAAATTATTTCAATTAATATTGTTTACTTTGACTTAGGACAAGGACAAGACTATATCTACAAAGGGAAGACTGATTTTATTGGACTTCACCAAAAAGACTTGTTAGGTCTTTCTGAAAAACAAAGGATAACATTTTTGAAAGAAAAAATTTCAGATATTTTTCCAGAGTTTTACCTTTTGAAAGTCAATCAATTTAACGACAACGCCAAAGACACCTTAGACGAATGGATTTACTTCTTGAAAAACAGCGAAGTAAAAGACGAGTTCAAAGCCAAAGGACTAAAAGAAGCAGGCGAAGTTTTGGACATTATGCGACTTGAAAAGGAAGACGAATATGGCTACAATCGTTATTTGGATAGTTTGCATCTAAAAGCAAGTGAAATTTTTACTTTGCAGACAGAAGCAGAATTTAAGGCGAAAGACGAAAGGAGTATTGAAATTACAAGAAAATTAATACTAAATGGAGCTGACAACAATCTTATAACTCTTTCAACAGACTTAACAATTGAACAAATTGAAGAATTAAGAACAGAACTAAAAAAATAAATCTTCGCCCAACATGGGGTTTTGTGCAAGTGGGGCAGGCGGAATAACAATCGGCTTTTTGTTCTCTACTTTACTTCGGTCTCGGCTTGACAAGCATCGCTGAACATTTGTAATAAACTTGTACCGCACGGGCGGCCCCGATTTGTTTTCAATCATCAGCGGTTACGGGCAGACGGAACGGTTCGCCGCTGCGATTCTATTTCCCCGCCTGCACAAAGCCCTGTTCGTTGTGATAACACCCGTAATTTGAAACCATGCACACCTTAAAACTTAAAAAACCCCTCGCTTTTTTTGACCTCGAAACCACCGGCCTCAGCATTCAGAAAGGCCGGATCGTGGAACTCAGCGTGGTGAAGGCCCTCGTAAACGGCGAAATAACGGTCAAAACCACCAAGGTAAATCCCGAGATGCCCATTCCCACCGAGACCAGCATGATTCACGGTATTTATGACGACGACGTGAAAGACTGCCCTACTTTTAAGAGTTTTGCCAAAACGTTGGCGCAGTTCTTGGAGGGTTGCGACCTGGCGGGTTTCAACTCCAACCGGTTCGATGTGCCGATGTTGGTGGAGGAATTTTTACGGGCGGGCGTGGATTTTGACATCAAAAACCGCCGACTTGTGGATGCGCAACGGATTTTTCACCTCATGGAGCCCCGCAATTTGGGCGCAGCCTACAAGTTTTACTGCGGCAAAAACCTCGAAAACGCCCACAGCGCCGAAGCCGACACAATGGCAACCTTCGAAATACTAAACGCCCAAGTGCACCGCTACGAAGGCATAGTAATGAAAGACGACAAAGGCCAAGACTACCAACCCATTCAGAACGACGTGCAGGTGCTGCACAACCTGACATCGGGCAAAATTGTGGACTTTGCGGGCAGAATGACCCTCAACAAAGACAACGAAGAGGTTTTTAACTTTGGCAAACACAGTGGCAAACGCGTGGCCGACGTGCTTAAACAAGAACCTGGCTACTACGACTGGATGATGAAGGGCGATTTTACGCTCGATACCAAGCGAAAACTGACCGAAATCAAAATGAGATCGGCCTTTCAGGGCAAGCTGTTTTGAGTGAACCCGATTTATACATAACTTTGCGCCTGCATTTTATACAACGATTCTCTAACGACCGAAAAGTATGTTTTCAGAAGCAACTGCCGCCATCCCCGATGTCATCCAGCAAGTCAAAATTCAACATTATATATTTTTGGCCACCGCACTCTTTGTGATTGGCATTGTGGGCGTGCTAACGCGCCGAAACGCCATCGTCATTTTTATGTCGGTTGAGCTGATGCTAAACTCAGTCAATTTGCTGCTCATTACCTTCTCGGCCTACCGCTCCGACCCCGCTGGCCAGGTATTCGTATTTTTTATTATGGCCGTGGCCGCCGCCGAAGTGGCCGTGGGCTTGGCCATTATTGTGATGATATACCGAAACACCCGAACGATCGACGTTGGTTTCTTGAACAAATTGAAGTTTTGATTGGCAAGCAAACGATGCGTGAACACATCCGTTTCGGCAAAAGCCTATCAATCAATTACTGATAAACTTTACATTAGCAACTTCGTACACTAAATATGTCATTTCTCGTACTCATTCCTCTACTGCCGCTGCTGGGTTTTTTAATTAACGGCATTGGTTTCCGTCGAATCCCTAAAAACTTGGTGGGCATTATCGGCTCGGCGGGGCCAGTGGCGGCCTTTGCGTTGTCGGTTTATGCTTTTATCAGTTTCCAAGCGCAGGGCAGCGCGCCCATTCACGTGCACCTGTTCGACTGGATTACGGTCGGTACTTTGAACATTCCTTTCGCCTTTCAGATCGACCAACTCTCGTTGCTGATGTTGCTCATTATCACGGGCGTGGGGTCGCTGATCCACATCTATTCGGTTGGATACATGCACCACGACGAAGGGTTCGGCAAGTTTTTCGCCTTCCTCAACCTGTTTTTGTTTTTTATGTTGCTGCTGGTCATGGGGTCCAACTTCGTGATTATGTTCATTGGCTGGGAAGGCGTGGGGCTCTGTTCGTACTTGTTGATCGGTTTTTGGAACAAAAACACCAACTACAACAACGCCGCCCGTAAGGCATTTATCATGAACCGCATCGGCGACTTAGGGTATTTGCTCGGTATTTTCTTGATTATCCAACAGTTTGGGGCAGTTGAGTACGCGGTGGTGTTTGAAAAAGCCGCCACCATGGCCGTCGATAGTCCCGCCATTGTGGCCATCACGATGCTGCTTTTTGTGGGTGCGATGGGTAAATCGGCCCAAATACCGCTCTACACCTGGCTGCCCGATGCCATGGCTGGCCCAACGCCAGTTTCGGCACTCATTCACGCGGCCACCATGGTCACGGCGGGCATCTACATGGTTATTCGTTCCAACGTTTTTTACTCCCTCGCCCCCGACACGCTCGACCTCATTGCCATCGTTGGCCTTGCCACCGCCCTTTTAGGAGCGTCTATCGGCTTGTTTCAGAACGACATTAAAAAAGTACTGGCCTACTCTACCGTGTCTCAGTTGGGTTATATGTTTTTAGGACTTGGCGTAATGGCCTACTCACCGTCGTTTTTCCACGTGATGACGCACGCCTTTTTCAAGGCGTTGTTGTTTCTGGGGGCGGGAAGCGTCATCCACGCCATGTCAGACGAGCAAGACATCCGAAAAATGGGCGGCTTGCGGCACAAGCTCCCCGTCACGTTTGCCACTTTTGTGGTTGCCACCATTGCCATTTCGGGTATTCCACCCTTTTCGGGTTTTTTCTCCAAAGACGACATCCTGGCCAACGTTTACCAGCACAGCAAAATCATGTGGGGGCTGGGCGTTTTGGGGTCGGTTATGACCTCTTTTTATATGTTTCGTCTGTTGTTTCTGACGTTCTTTGGAACCTTCCGAGGCACAAAACAGCAAGAACACCACCTGCACGAGTCGCCGTTGAGCATGACCCTCCCGCTGGTGGTCTTGGCGGTGTTGTCGGCCGTTGGTGGTTTTCTCAACGTACCCGAGGCGTTGTTTGGCAGCATGAAACTGTCGGGTTTTATGGCGCCGCTCTATGAACTGGCCGCCAAAGCAAACCCAGTGGCTTTTGCCCACCAGCACCTGAGCCACACCCAAGAATACGTCCTTATGGGCGTGTCGGTGGGAGCGGCATTGCTGGCAGCGTTGGGGGCCTACGTAGTTTTTGTGGTCAAAAAATCAGTCCCTGCTGCCGACGGACAAGAGACGGGTCTGCAAAAATTGGTGTACAATAAATACTACGTCGATGAAGCCTACGATGCCATTTTTGTGAAGTCAATGCGCACCGCCTCCGACCTTGCCTACAGTTTTGGTGAGTTTATGATAGACTTGGTGGTGAACGGCACGGGCAAAGTTGTTAAAAACGCTGCCGCCAAGCTGCGTTTGCTTCAAAACGGGGCAACGAGTTTTTACGTTTTTATGATGGTGCTGGGAATAACAGTCATCATGTTGTGGAATTTTTGGATTAAATAGCTTGATAATCGCTTTATGCTCACACTACTCCTACTAATAATTCCGTTGCTGGCTGGCGGCTTGGTTTTGGTCACCAAAAACAACAGTGCCAAACAAATTGCGCTGTTGGCCGCCCTCATCGAACTGGCCACGGCCTGCGTTGCTTTTGTGCAGTTCAAGGCCAATGCCAGCACCCAGTTTGGTTTCAGCTACGCCTGGATTCCGTCGGCGGGCATCACCTTCAGCGCGGGCATCGACGGCATCAACCTGTTGCTGGTCATGCTCACGGCCTTTTTAGTGCCGCTCATTATCCTCTCCACGTTTAGGCAGCTCTATAAAAACGCATCGGTTTTCTACGCCCTCATTTTGTTCATGCAAGGTGCACTCATTGGGGTTTTCACGGCCACCGACGCATTTTTGTTCTACTTCTTTTTCGAGGCCGCGCTGATTCCCGTCTATTTTTTGGCGGCTATCTGGGGCGGAGAAAACCGCGTGAAAGTAACCTTCAAGTTTTTTATATACACCATCTTTGGAAGTTTGTTTATGTTGGTGGCCTTGGTATATTTATATTCTCAAACGCCTGGCACGCACACCGCACAAATTACTGCTTTTTACCAACTGGGGCTGGGTAGCTACACCCAAGGCTTGATCTTTTGGGCTTTCTTTATCGCCTTCGCCATCAAAATGCCCCTGTTCCCTTTTCATACCTGGCAGCCCGACACCTACACCGAGTCGCCAACGCCCGCCACCATGTTGCT
Organism: Cytophagales bacterium; assembly: GCA_013298215.1. Taxonomy (GTDB): domain Bacteria; phylum Bacteroidota; class Bacteroidia; order Cytophagales; family Spirosomataceae; genus JAAFKE01. The sequence continues at coordinate 60,281 of JAAFKE010000006.1, forward strand.
GTCTGGCATTATGCTCAAAATGGGTGTCTACGGGCTCATTCGCTTCATACTTCCTATTGTGCCAATTGGCCTCCAAACCTGGGGGAACGCCGCCATCGTGCTGTCGGTGATCGGTATTATTTACGGGTCTATCATCGCCGTTCAGCAACGCGACATGAAACGTCTGGTGGCCTACTCGTCGTTTGCCCACGTGGGTTTAATGGCCGCTGGTGTGTTTTCTAAAAACATCAATGGTTTGCAAGGCGCACTCATCCAGATGCTCGCCCACGGAATAAACGTGGTTGGGTTGTTTTTTGTGATCGAGATCATTTTTTCGCGCACCAAAACCCGCAACATCGAACAACTCGGGGGCATCACCCAGCGCGCGCCCTACCTCACCGTTTATTTTATGATCCTCATGCTGGGTAGCGTAGCGCTGCCACTCACCAACGGCTTTGTGGGCGAGTTCCTGCTGCTGTCGGGCGTTTATGACTACAACAAGTGGCTGGGCGCGGTGGCGGGTATCACCATTATTCTGGGGGCGGTCTACATGCTGCGGATGTTCCAGCGGGCCATGTTTGGCAGTAAATCGTCGTTTACGGAGCATATTTCTGACCTAAGTTTCAGCGAAAAAATGGTTCTGTTCCCGCTGGCCTTCATGGTTTTTTGGATTGGTCTGTACCCAAACTCGTTTTTGGCGCTCACCCAACCCGCAGTGCTTAACTTATTAAATTCGATTCATTATTAATCCAATATTGGACTTATGTTGCCAATCGTGCTCTTATCCGTTTTCGGAATCGTTGTGTTGTTTCTCGGTTTTTCAAAATCGAAAAACATCCTGTTGCCCGCCACCCTACTTTTTTTATTGGTAACACTCATTGCCAATTTTGTGGACTGGAACCACCAATACCTGTATTTCAATGATATGCTGTGGGGCAACAACGCCTCCATGGTTTTTTCGGGCATTGTGCTGCTGTCGGCCTTTTTTGTGGTTGCCCTCACCCGTGGTTTCGAGCAAGAAGGCGAGGCCGCCCAACCCGCCGAATACTACGGCATCATGCTGTTTTCGTTGGTGGGAGCCATCATGATGATTAGCTACGAAAACCTCATTATTCTTTTTGTTGGGGTCGAAATCTTGTCGGTCTCTATCTACATTCTCACTGGCAGCGACAAACGCAACCTGCGCTCCAACGAAGCCGCCCTCAAGTATTTTTTAATGGGCGCATTTGCCACTGGCATTATGCTCTTCGGCATGGCCTTGATGTACGGAGCCACGGGGTCGTTTGTGATCTCAGATATAAGCGAGATCATTGGCACACGCGCCTGGAACGAGCAATCTCAGCTACTTTACGCTGGCCTGCTCATGCTCCTCGTTGGTCTGCTGTTCAAAGTCTCGGCCGCTCCGTTCCACTTTTGGACTCCCGATGTGTACGATGGCGCACCCACCATCTTTACGGCCTATATGTCCACGATCGTGAAAACGGCGGGGTTTGCGGCCCTGTACCGTTTGCTGGCGGGCTCGTTGGCGAGTTTGCAAGACTATTGGTTTGCCACCTTGGCCACCATCACCGTTCTTACGCTTTTGGCGGGCAACGTAACGGCGGTTTACCAGACCAGTTTCAAGCGAATGTTGGCCTACTCGAGCATTTCGCACGCTGGGTATCTGCTCATTGCGCTCACGTCGCTCACGGCAAAATCACAGAGTTCAATTTTATTTTATTCATTGGCCTACTCACTCTCTACCGTCAGCGCGTTTGGCGTGCTTATACTCGTGAGCCAACAACAGGCGAGCAACAACTACGATGCCTTCAACGGATTGGCCAAAAAAAATCCATTTTTGGCATTCGTGCTGGCGGTTTCTATGCTGTCGTTGGCGGGCATACCACTCACCGCTGGCTTCATGGGCAAGCTGTTTGTGTTTACTGATGCCGCCCAAAAAGGCACAATCTGGCTGCTCGTTGTGGCAATATTGGCCTCGGCCATTGGTATTTACTATTATTTCAGGGTGCTAATAGCCGCCTACTTCAAAGAAGGAGACCTGGCCACCATCAGAATAGCCCCGTTCTACAAAGTCGTTTTGATAATTGTAACCACCCTTACCATCGTACTTGGGCTGTTTCCTGACTTAGTCCTCCAATTAGTTTAGGACAATTTCAATACTATAAGTTGTGTTACTATGAATTTTAATATTTCTTTAATTTATTTTTAAGAAATACTTGCATAACCAGAAACAGCGCAATATCTTTGCAACGTCATTAAAATAAAAACTCCCAAGACAATGAAAAAAGTATTAGCAATTGCATTCGTATTCGGCATGGTAGCATTAACTTCATGCGGTGGCAAGAAAGCCGAAGAAACAACAACTGACACTACTGCCGTAGCTGCCCCAGACACTATGTCTATGGACACTACTGCCGTTGATACAGCTGCCGTTGATACAGCTGCTACTAAGTAATCTTAGTTAGTACGTGCAAATAAAAAAAGCCCCACTCGCGTGGGGCTTTTTTTGTGCATAGCAGCCAAGATTCGATTGGTCGACGTACCAAAAAATACTACTTTTTGAGAACGTATTGCAACGACAACGACGGTGCGAAACTCAAGTTGAGACCCGCCGTAGCGCTGCGGGCGGTTGTACCGAGGTTCACACTGCTGGTGTGGGTGATGCCGCCGATACTGCCCTCAATTATAAAACGTTCGTCAATCAAATAAGCAACGCCAACCAATGCACTCACCGAAAGCACGTTCGATTTGTCTAAAAAAGTTGTAGCTCCTGCCGCATTTTTGTACTCGATCTCCGACCGTGTGATGCCCGCTCCCACCGACACAAAGGGTGTAAACTGGTTGGCCGATGAGTAATATTTCAAGCTCAGTCCAGTAGAGTAGCCGCGTTCGAGGTAATTGCCCGTCGAAGATGCCGTTATGGTTCTGCTTCGGTCCTTGCGGTCGCCGAATGAACCAGTAAAAGACAAGCTCAACACGGTGCGGTCGGCCACAAAATACCCCACAGAGGGCGTAATAAACCAGGCCGTTCGGTCGTCTCCGTCGCTCGAAATAGCACTGCCAGTGGGCGCACTGAGGTCGTTGTTGTTGCTTTGGCCGCCCACCGAAAAACCGCCACCCACCACAACGCCCCCCCGCGACAGTTGCCCAGAGCTGCTTTTTTCGGTTACTGGTTTTGCACCAGCCCAGTAGGTCACGCCCACGCCCACAGTTCGGAAGGTAACGGGCCAACTGCGCGAGGTAAGTTGGGCATCAATCGACCAGTTGGTTCCCACAAAATAAACAATACCCGCCTGAAATTGCGGAAAAACTTCATAGTTCGACGCATCTACCGTGCGGGTGTCGGTGGCACTCGAGGTGGTAATTTTCTGGCTAAAACGGCTGAAACCTACCCCACCGCCCGCGTAGCCCCAAAGGCGGTATTTGCCAAAATAGTACCGGGCAAAAGCCGACGCGCCAATGGTATTATTGCCCAAACGGTTGATTTCTGCGTTGGATGCCTTATTTTTGGTATTCTCGGAAATAGTGCCGTATGACAATGATCCGCCCACGGCCAGTTGGTCGCTGACAAAAAAGCCAGCCTGCGTGCCTACCGAAAAATTTGTGTTGCTGAGTGTGCCCGTTAGGTTATTAACATCGCGCTTGGTGGAATTGAGACCCAAATTGCCCGACAAAAAAGAGCGCGCAATCTGCGATTGGGCATTAAAACCCAAAAGTGCAATTAAAATGGCAATTGAAAACTTATTCATAATTAGGTTGGTTTGATAAATGATCGAATCTCAATGAAATACACGCATCAAGACCATTTTGTTTACATTGTTTGACTAATGTACGAACGAAAAGTGACTGATAGATTAACAAATAATAAAAAAAACGGTGAATGATTTACTACTTAACTGCCTCGGTATACTACATTTTTTTGGTCCCCATTTCATTATTACCACTTTGGATGCTTTATAAAATATCGGACGGCCTGGCTTGGTTGCTGTATAGGGTTGTAAAATACCGAAAAAGAGTAATTGAGGAAGGAATGCGGCGGTCGTTTCCTGGCAAAACCGATGCCGAGATCCAAGCCGATACGTACCGTTTTTACCAGCACCTGTCCGATCTGCTGGTAGAAAGTATCAAGAATTTTACCATCAAAAAAGAGGATGCCCTACCCCGCCTACACTGCAAAAACCCCGAACTAATCGACGCGTTTGCCAAACAGGGGCGCAGCATTATCATTGCGGCGGGGCATTACAACAATTTTGAGTTTGTAGTTTACGCCATCAGTCAGCTCATTAAACACACACCCAGAGGGCTTTATATGCCACTGGCGAACCGTTTCTTCGACCAAAAAATAGCGCAGAGCCGCAGTGCGTTGGGGTTTCAGCTGGTTCCGAAACAAAAATTGAAAAAATTCTTTGAGATCGATCCCTCCCAAAACCCCGTGGCCTTGTTGTTTGCCATGGACCAAGCACCCACCGACCCCGCAAAAGCCCACTGGATGATGTTCCTCAACCAAGAAACGGGCGTGCAGTTTGGCACCGAAAAATATGCCAAAACCTACGACTTACCAGTGGTTTATGGGCGCATACACAAAGAAAAAAGGGGCGTATATAGTTTTGAGTTTGAGCTCATTACGGCCAACCCGCGCCAAGAACCTGCTGGCATGATTACCGAAAGAATGACGCGCCTGCTCGAGGCCGACATTGTGGCCAAACCCGCCTATTGGCTCTGGAGCCACCGCCGCTGGAAGCACGCACGCCCCCCGCAAATGGTGCTGAATTAGCGAGAATACGGCCTTATTTTAGTAACAATAAAAATTTTATGTTGCCGCTGTTCCACACTTTTCTAAACCCATTCTGGTTCAAAAACAACGCTGCCTCCGCCCCATTAACTTGGTATTCTTCGGGTATTTGGAGCGGCAAGCGGTGCGGATAGTACCGCGTTTGGGTAGCCATATTCAACCAAAAATACTGAGGATCAGTTACTTCTGAATCTACAAAACCAATTTTTCGGTAGCCGCGTCCGTCCGACCAGTCGCGGTCGGCGTAGGTCATTAGGTCGTCGGGCTGGTGGTTTTTTATGAAATGCTGGATCAATTTATCGAGCCCACCCACCACCGTGTGGTGGCACTTATTGGCAAAGCGCAGGAGCTCGAACGACCGATACGCCTGCCCGCCGCGCAGGCACCTACGCGCACCGCTGAAAGTGGCCACCGCCACCAGGTCGTCTTGCAGAAACAGTCCGTAGCGCACTTTGCCCAGCACCGACCCTTGGAGGTGGTTGGTTGCTAAAAAAAGATCGGCGGTTGCCTTGTCTATTCGGCGTACCCGTGTTTTGCGCCCGTGAATCCGTTTCGACTGCCCCAAGAGTGCCAAAATACGGGATTGAACAATGTCTCGGTGCCTTTGCCAACAGTCGCGGTGCAACCGAACGTGCAGTAGTTCGTCGGCTGGGGCTTGGCCGCTCGCCCCGTCCGAAACGAGGTGAACGGCCAACCGCTTTGCAGCCCACGTAACCACCAAACAGGTATCGGTCCTGTACAAGTGGGCGTTGGCAGACTGGTTTTGGGTTTCGAGCCAGGCCCACACGCCGGCTTCAAAGTCAGTCAATGCGAAGGGCATTTTACCGTTGTTTCAGACCTAAACGGCTGGTTTGTCGCCACCACCGTCGGGGCGGGGCTTTCTATTTTTGTTCCAACGGTTGTTCTTTTTCTTGTTGTTAGCAACATTGCCCGTTGCGGCTTCTGGACTGGTGGTTGCAGCGCTGGGCACAGAGACACTAACCAACGGTTTGGGCTCAGACGCTGGGGCTGCCGCCGCCTGGGCCTTGGCAACTGGCTGGTTGCGGTTGTTGCGCTGGTTGTCGTTGGTTTTTTTTGTAGCGTTGGGCTGGTTTGGGCGCGGTGCGGTGCTTTTGGCGTTGGCGGGTTGCTCGCGGTTTGCGGGGCGGTTGCTACCACTGCCTTTCTTATTATTGCGGTTTCGTTTGTCAAACCGATCCAAATCAGTGTTGGGTGCGTTGGCAACTTTGGGCTCTTTTACCAACACCACCTCCAATTCTTCCAACGAATCGGGCAGGATTCCTTGCTTATTCATGTCTAAAATCTCGCGCACGCGCACGGCGGGAATCGGGTGCCAATTGCTCATGTCCGACTCGTAGCCAAACCACAAAATTTTGCGAAAGATATCCGTTTTCAACAAAACAGCCTTTCCCTTGGCCGTTTTTAGGGGTTCGTCCACGGCAGGAATCTCGCGCAGGGCATCGACATACGTTTCGAGTTCGTAGTTTAGGCAGCATTTTAGCCGCCCACACTGCCCCGATAACTTGGTAGGATTGAGCGACAGGTTCTGGTAGCGCGCCGCCGAGGTTGTTATGTTTTTAAAATCGGTGAGCCAAGTTGAGCAGCAAAGCTCGCGGCCGCAAGCCCCAATACCTCCAATGCGGCCAGCCTCCTGGCGCAGGTTGATCTGCTTCATCTCGACCCGAATCTTGAACTCGGAAGCCAGTAATTTGATGAGCTCCCGAAAATCGACGCGGTCTTCGGACGAGTAATAAAAAACTGCCTTGGTATTGTCAGACTGGTACTCAACGTCCGACACTTTCATATTTACCTTTTGCTGGCGCACGATCTCGCGCGTTCGGTACATCGTCGGCAGGTCTCGGGCAATGGCCTGGGTGTGTTTTTCGAGGTCTTTGTTGGTCGCTATTCGGTAGATACCCTTGAGTTCTTCGTTGTTTTTGATGTTTTTGCGTTGAATTTGCAAACGCACCAACTCGCCCTGCAACGACACCATGCCCACGTGCGACCCAGTAGGCATTTCTACGACCACAAAGTCGCCAGTCGTTAGGTTTATGTTGTTGGTGTTGCGGTAGTATTCTTTGCGCCCACCTTTAAACTTAACCTCCACCACGTCGAAACGCTCCGCCACCGGAACGTCCATGTTAGAAAGCCAATCGAAGACGTTCATTTTGTTGCAGCCACCAGTGCCACAAGTACCGTTACTTTTGCAACCGGCCACTTCGCCCGCCACTGTGGTGCCGCAGCCGCCCGTTGTGCATGATTTACACGACATAATTTTAGTTATTAATCTTTCAGCCTGATTAAATCGAGGCCGATGTCTTTTCGATAATATTTTCCCTTAAACTGCACAATTCCTGCCGCCTTTTGGGATTTTCTAATTGCATTTTCGAGCGAATTGGCCATGCCTGTCACGGCCACGACCCGTCCACCGTTGGTTAAAACGACGTTTTGTCCATTTAATTTTGTACCCGCATGAAAAGCCAGCACCTCGTCGAGCTTACCTAATTCTGTGATGGTGTCTCCTTTGGGGTATTCGCCAGGATATCCTTTGGCCACCACCACGGTAGCAACGGCAGTTTGAGCCGACACACTCAGTTCTGCGTTGGCCAGGTTTTGGGTGGCCGCCGCTTGAAGCAACGCCACAAAATCTGACTGTATTCGGGGCAGCACCACCTCGGTTTCGGGGTCGCCCATTCGGCAATTGTACTCAATCACTTGGGGTTCGCCTTTTACGTTCATCAAACCCACAAAAATAAAACCAACGTAAGCAATACCCTCGGCTTGCAGGCCCGCAAGGGTTGGTTTCACTACCTTTTCTTCTACTTTTTTGAGGAAAGCTGCGTCGGCAAATGCCACCGGCGATACCGCCCCCATGCCACCCGTGTTGGGGCCCAAATCGCCCTCACCGATTCGTTTGTAGTCTTTGGCTTCGGGCAGCATCTTGTAGCTAACGCCGTCGGTCAGCACAAAAACCGACAGCTCAATTCCCTTCAGAAACTGCTCTACCACCACCTTACTGCCCGCTTCGCCAAATTTGTGGGCCACGAGCATATCGAGTAGCGTTTCTTTGGCCTGTTGGTGCGTTTCGGCAATAACCACGCCCTTTCCTGCGGCCAAGCCGTCGGCTTTGAGAACAACGGGCAGGGTATGGGCGCTTAAATAAGTAAACCCTTCGGCCATGGTTTGGGCGGTAAACGTGCGCGACGCCGCCGTTGGGATTCCGTACTTTTGCATAAAAGTTTTGGAAAAATCCTTACTCCCCTCCAATTGTGCGCCCCTGGCATCGGGCCCCACCACCAGCACGTGTTGCAGGGCCGGCTTGGACTTAAAAAAATCGACGATGCCGTTCACCAGCGGCTCCTCGGGGCCAACCAACACCAGACCGATGTTGTGTTCAGAAACAGCCCGCTCAATGGCCTCAAAATCGTTGTAGGATATTGGTAAATTAATGCCAATGGCGGCCGTGCCAGCATTGCCTGGGGCCACGTAGAGTTTTTCGCAAAGGGGGCTTTGGGCTATCTTCCACGCAAAGGCGTGTTCGCGGCCACCCGACCCAAGTATTAATATGTGCATAAACGTTAGTTTGCTACCTCCGACAGGAACTTAATGCGCATCAAACGCAGCTCCTCCTCCGTAATGTCGTCGCCGTGGAAAGCCCCCATGGCCACGCCAATACTGTCGGTTTCGGTAGTCATAAAATAATCAAAAATATCATTTTGGCGGTCGCCGTCCATGATCTGGTTAATGTAATAGTCTAAGTTCAGTTTTGTTCCCGAATAGCAAATGTGTTCAATCTCCTCGATGAGCTCGTCCATGGCCAAAGATTTGCATTCGGCTATTTCGTCCAAATCGACTTTCCGATCGATTTGCTGAATGATATAAATTTTTACTTTCGATTTATTAACCGCCGACTTAACGACCACGTCCTGCGCCGTTTCAATGTCGTTTTCTTTCACGTATTTGGTAATCGTATCCAAAAACGGGTGGCCAAACTTTTGTACTTTGCCCATTCCTACCCCGTTTATTTGCGCCATTTCTTGGAGCGTGGTGGGGTAGGTTGTCGCCATTTCTTCGAGCGACGGATCCTGAAAGAGTACGTAAGGTGGGAGATTTTTTTCTTTCGCTAATTTTTTACGCAGCGCTTTGAGCAGTGCCAGCAGGGCTTCGTCGTAGGCTCCCGCCCCATTTGCGCCACCCACCGAGTCGTCATCGTCGGTTTTGTTGTCTTCGGCTACGTCGTAGTGGTGGTCGTTCGACATCGAGATTGGGTACGGATCGGCCATGTATTTTTCGCCTTTCTCGCTCATTTTCAGGATACCATAGTTTTCGGCATCTTTAAACAAATAGCCAAAAACAGTCATGTGCCGCACCACCGTCTGCCAAAACTCAACTGTTTCGTTGTATGCCCTTCCTGCCCCAAAAACCGCCAGTTTGTCGTGCTCATAACTGGTCACGTATTGGTTGTCGGTGGCCGTTAGTAAATCGGCAATGTGTTCGCAATCAAAACGCTCTTCGGTTAGTTTAACGGCTTTAAGGGCCAAAACTGCCTCGTCTTGCACCTTAAATTTAGGGGTGGGTTTCAGGCAATTATCGCAAAAACCGCAGTCTTTATCGGAATATTCACCAAAATAACTCAATAATTGTCGGCGGCGGCAGGCGCCCAAATTGGCGTAGGCCACCATCTCGTTGAGCAGGTGCTTGGCGTTGTCGCGCTCGGTTACGGTTTTATCTTTGTTAAACTTTTCTAATTTTACAATATCGTCGATGCTGTAAAACATAATACAGTTGCCTTCCAGACCGTCGCGCCCGCCCCGGCCTGTTTCTTGGTAGTAGCCCTCGAGCGATTTGGGTGCGTCATAATGGATCACAAAGCGAACATCGGGCTTGTCGATTCCCATTCCGAAGGCAATGGTGGCGCAAATCACGTCCGACTCCTCGTTGAGGAAAGCATCCTGGTTGTGCATCCGCGTTTGCGCGTCTAAGCCTGCGTGGTAGGGCAATGCCTTAATGTCGTTCACGACCAAAAACTCGGCTACCTCCTCCACCGTTTTGCGGCTTAGGCAATAAATAATCCCCGATTTGCCCTTGTTGTGTTTTATGTACCGAATGAGCTGTTTTTTAACGTCGGTAATATTGTTTTTTGCGCGAATTTCGTAGTACAAATTTTTCCGATTAAACGACGACTTAAACAGCCGCGCGTCCTCCATTCGCAGGTTTTTAATGATGTCTTGCTGAACCTTGGGCGTGGCCGTGGCCGTGAGGGCAATAACGGGCAGCTCGCCGATGGCATCTATAATACCACGAATGCGCCGGTATTCTGGCCTAAAATCGTGTCCCCATTCCGAGATACAGTGCGCCTCGTCGATGGCCACGAAGGAGATTTTGGTGCGCTGCAAAAACTCTAAGTTCTCTTCCTTGGTGAGCGATTCTGGTGCAATATAGAGCAGGCGTAGCTCGCCGCTGAGTGCGTCTTTTTTTACCCGGTTAATCTCCCCTTTGCTCAACGTTGAGTTCAAAAATTGGGCATTGACTCCGAATGCGTTTAGCTGATCTACCTGGTTTTTCATCAGGGCAATGAGCGGCGAAATCACAATGGCCATGCCATCCAAAGAAATAGCGGGTAGTTGATAACACAGCGACTTGCCCGCGCCAGTGGGCATGATAACGAACGTGTCGTTGCCAGCCATCAAATTGTGAACAATGGCCTCCTGCTCGCCGCGATACTGGTTATAACCAAAAACTTCCCTGAGTTTTTCTTTTAACGCCTGCTGAATGGATACTTCTACCATAATGTAATGAATGAACGAAAACTGCGTTTCTCGGTTTAGTGGTTTTATAGGTAATGCGAACTACATTCGCGCCATTGGGCGTTTTGACTTAACTTTGTCGCTCAATCAAAATTAGAACAGAAAGTTGAAAATAGAAAGACACATTGGGTTGGATAGCCAGGAAATTGCGAGAAAAGTTTTGTTTCAAGAATCCGAAGCCATTGCGAAGGTAGCACAATTAATTGATCTTTCGTTTGAAAAATGTGTGCAATCTATTTTGCGCGCCACTGGCAGGGTGGTCGTTACGGGTATTGGCAAAAGTGCTTTAATTGGCCAAAAGATCGTGGCTACTCTCAACTCTACGGGTACGCCAGCCCTTTTTATGCACGCCGCCGATGCTATTCACGGCGACCTGGGCATGATCCAAGCCGACGATGTAGTGCTTTGTATTTCTAAAAGTGGCGACACGCCCGAAATTAAGGTGCTCGTTCCGCTGCTCAAACGGCAGGGCGTGGTGCTGATCGCGCTGGTGAGCAATGTGGATTCTTACCTGGCCCAAAAATCGGATTTTGTGCTGGCCGCCCACGTGGAGCGCGAAGCCGATCCACTCAATTTGGCCCCCACCACCAGTACTACCGTGGCCCTGGCCCTGGGCGATGCCCTGGCTATTTGCCTCCTCCAAGCGCGGGGTTTCACGAGGCAGGATTTTGCGCGGTTTCATCCTGGGGGAGCTTTGGGCAAAAAACTGTACTTAAAAGTAAGCGACATTTACCCCCAAAATGCCCTCCCGGTGGTCGGAATAGATGCCACCATCAAGGAGGTTATTCTCGAGATGACCACCAAAAGATTGGGTGCCACGGCGGTGGTGGCCCACGACCAAACCGTGGCGGGCATTATTACCGACGGCGACCTGCGCCGAATGTTGAACCTCCACCAAGACCCGCGCCCGCTCCGCGCCAGCGATATTATGACGCGCCACCCGCTGGGCATAGCACCGACCGAGTACGCCACCAACGCCCTCGAGATGATGCAGACAAAAAACATTTCGCAACTTGTGGTCGTCGAAAACCAAAAACCGCTCGGCTTCGTACATTTACACGATTTATTGAAAGAAGGACTCGTTTAGTTTCTCAATTTGGTTAAATCATGAAGTTTGACCCAGAAGAATAAAATTAGCATTTATGCAATTTTGCCAACAAAAAAGCTGAATAAAAATCAAAAATCCAAATTATATTTGGTGTTTTGGTGACACGTAAAAAAAAAGTGTAAAAAAAATTTGCACAACCAGTTCTAATCATTGTATATTTACGTCTAACACAAAAGAGAACGAACTTTTTTTTCAACAATAAACAATAGGAGGCACACTATCGAGCGACAGATCTACGTTAACTAAATGGTAAGTAAAAAATGGAAAAGCACCAAGTTAGCGACTGCGATCTGATTTCCGCGTATGTTCATAGTGGAAACGAAAAAGCCTTTGCAAAGTTAGTTCAGCGTCACAAATCCAAGGTCTACACGACCATCTATCTGATTGTAAAGGACACCTACATTGCCGAAGACCTCATGCAAGACACGTTCATAAAGGCCGTGGAAACGTTGAAGTCTGGCAGGTATAACGAGGAGGGAAAGTTCCTGCCGTGGGTAGTGAGGATCGCGCACAATTTGGCCATTGATTACTTCCGAAGAGACAAACGCTATCCGACAGTGGTGTTTGAAGATGGTACGAATGTGTTCAATACCCTTGACTTTGCCGAAGACTCGATCGAGTCCACTCAGATACGCCAAGAAACCCACGAACACCTCCGCGAACTGATTCAAAGACTGCCCGAAAGCCAACGGCAAGTGCTCATTATGAGGCACTACGAAGACATGAGCTTCCAAGAAATTGCCGATTCGACGGGTGTGAGCATCAACACTGCTCTCGGTAGAATGCGTTATGCGCTCATCAATTTGAGAAAGCAACTTTCTAACCGAATGCCCCAATATGACACAAACCTTTACTCAAGATGATGTAGTTAGGTACATCTACAACGAAACATCAACCAGCGAGAACGCGCAGATCGAAACTGCGCTCGTGGCCGATGACACCCTGCTCGGTTTCTACCTGAGTGCCATTGAACTGGGAAGTTTGATGAACAAGATCAGACGGGAGCCGCGCCCGCAGAGCATCGAAAACATCTTAGAATATTCGAGAAATCACAAACCGAGGCCTCTATCAGCATTTGTCTGAGCGGGGTCTCGGTTTATGTTTATACCCAAACCTAAAAAATTTGGGTAGCAAAACGCGGCACTGACCAGTAGCCGCTCATAAAATGTTGCGCAAACGCAATTGCACGCAACATTTTTTGCCTTACATTTGCGCAGCTGATCTCAATAAAGGGGTGCCTTAATACAACGGGCTGAGATTATACCCATTGAACCTGACACGGATAATGCCGACGAAGGGAACCGAGAACGACCGCAGATCAAACACCAATGCGTTGGACGACTGGCCTGTGGTACACTCAAAAAGACACTGATTATTTTTCAACCACGGAACGGGCGCAGCCCCTCAGTCTGTTCACCAAACTGTTTCGTGTTATGAGGTGCAACCTCCAGAATTTTCTATTTGCAACGCATCTGGCCTCGTGCCTCGGTGCAAACGCCCAAAAATTGCCCGTCGATTCGCTCCGCAACGCGCAGTTGGACGAGGTGGTGGTTCGATCGACCCGCGCCAATGCAAAATCGGCGATGGCCTTTACGAATGTGCTCCAAGGCGAACTTCGCAAACAAAACCTGGGGCAGGATATTCCTTTTTTGCTCAACAATACGCCGTCGGTGGTGGTCAATTCGGACGCGGGCGCGGGCGTTGGCTACACTGGCATACGGGTGCGCGGCAGCGATGCCACCCGCGTGAACGTGACCATCAACGGAGTGCCGCTCAACGATGCTGAGTCGCAGGGGGTGTATTGGGTCAATATGCCCGACTTTGCTTCGTCGGTGCAAAGTATCCAGATTCAGCGCGGCGTGGGAACTTCTACTAATGGAGCGGGGGCTTTTGGGGCCACCCTCAACGTGCAAACCAACGCCTACCAAGCCGAAGCCTACGCCGAAACCAACGCCACGGTAGGGTCGTTTAATACCCGAAAAATAAACGCCATATTTGGTACGGGCCTGATAAAAAACAAGTTTGTGGTCGATGCCCGTTTGTCTAAAATAACATCCGATGGCTACATAGACAGGGGGGCTACCGATCTTAAATCTTTCTACGTATCGGGTGGGTATTACGGCACCAAAAGCTATGTCCGTCTCAATGTGTTTTCGGGCAAAGAGATCACCTACCAATCGTGGGAGGGCGTGCCAGAAAGCCTGCTCAAAACCAATCGTACCTTCAATGTTTATACCTACCCAAACCAGGTGGACGACTACCAGCAGGATCATTACCAATTGATTTCGTCGCACCAGCTGGGCAGCCAATGGCAGCTGAACGCCACACTTCACTATACGAAAGGACGCGGGTTTTATGAGCAGTTCAAAGAAAATGACCAACTGGGTAATTATGGCCTTGATGACGTTGTAATTGGCACAAAAACTATTGACAGGAGCGATATTGTGCGCCGACGGTGGGTGGACAATGATTTCTACGGCGCGGTTTGGTCGTTGGATTATGAAGGCACGGGAAAGCTAAAAACCAGTTTTGGCGGCGGCTGGAACCGCTACGACGGCAAGCATTTTGGGGAGGTGATTTGGGCGCAGTTTGCCAGCACGGGCAACATCAGACACCGCTACTACGACAACGATGCCAGCAAAACCGATCTGAACGTTTACGGGAAGACTTTTTACCAAATAAACCAGCAACTTAACGTGTTTGCCGACTTGCAGGTGAGGAGCGTAAACTACACTTTTTTGGGGTTTGACAACACGCTCAAAAATGTAGATCAGGTGGCGAGCCTGACTTTCTTTAACCCCAAGTTTGGGCTTACCTACGACCTCAATACCGACGCGTCTTTGTATGCCTCCTACAGCATTGGAAACAAAGAACCCAACCGAAACGACTACACCGAATCGTCGCCGAGGAGCAGACCCAGGGCCGAGCATTTGGCAGATTTGGAGATCGGATACAAACTGAAAAAGAAACGCGTTTCGGCGGGTATTGGCGGCTACTTGATGAACTACCGCGACCAGCTCGTTCAGACGGGGCAGCTGAACGACGTGGGAGCGAGCACCCGGGTGAACGTGCCCGAGAGCTACCGTGCGGGTGTAGAACTCGAACTAAGCGTGGCGATCAGCAAAAAACTCCGCTGGGCTGCCAACGCCACGTTTAGCCGAAACAAAATACAGAATTTTACGGAGTATCTTGACAATTACGACACTGGGAACCAAGAGATTAGGCCATTTTTGCAGACCGATATTGCGTTTTCGCCAAATACGATTGCGAGCAGTCAGTTTGTTTTGGCTGCCCACAAAACCGTCGAACTAATGCTTTTTAGCAAGTACGTGGGTGCGCAGTTCATGGACAATACCTCGAACGATGCGCGAAAACTGAATGCTTTTTTTGTGAACGACGTGCGGGCTACGTGGTCGCTGCACCCAAAATGGGTGAACAACATTACGTTTAGTTTGCTGGTAAACAACGTTCTAAACCACCTCTACGAACCCAATGGCTACACGTACAGCTACGTTTCGGAGGGAAAAACAACGACTGAGAATTTTTATTACCCGCAGGCAGGCACTAATTTTTTGGCGGCGGTGAGGCTGAAATTTTGAGGGAATTAGTCCAAAAACATTCCCAAAAAACTTGATACGACCGATAACACAAAACTAAAAATAAGTGCCGACAAAATACTGCTGACCGTGAAACCCGACACCAGATAGGCCGCCAAATACACGATGATAACGTTGATGACCAACAAAAATAAACCCAACGTAAGGAGCGTGATCGGAAGGGTGAGTATTTTTAGGACGGGTTTTACGAAAGTATTCAACAGCCCCAGTACTATGGCCACGATAATGGCCGTTTTAATGTTGGCAACCTGAATACCAGGCAAAACGTTGGCGGCTATCATGACGGCTATTGTACTGATTACCAATCTAACAAGAAGTCCAAGCATAGGGAGAAGTGTTTAAAAAAATTATTTGTGTCGCTGGCGAAGTACGGCAATTATTTCGTCTAAGTCAATATTGCGGTGTTCTAAAAGGATTAGGTAGTGAAAAAGCAGGTCGGCGGCTTCGTCTTTGAAGAGCGCGTCGTTGCTGTCTTTGGCTTCTATGACGAGCTCGACGGCCTCCTCGCCCACCTTTTGGGCTATTTTGTTCGTGCCTCGTTCAAACAATTTGCTGGTGTACGAACCTTCGGACGGATTGAGCTTGCGGTGGCGGATAACGCCCTGCAAATAGTTTAGAAAGGAGGCTTGGCCCGCGTTTTTTTCTTCAAAACAGGTGTCTGCGCCAGTGTGGCAAACGGGGCCCACGGGGTTGGCCTTCACAAGGATCGTGTCGCCGTCGCAATCTATCCGCACCTCAACGACGTGCATAAAATTGCTCGACGTTTCCCCTTTGGTCCAAAGGCGGTTTTTGGAACGGCTAAAAAAAGTAACCACGCCCTCGGCCAGGGTTTTCTGGTAGGCATCGGCGTTCATGTAGCCCAGCATCAGCACCTTGCACGTTACGGCATCTTGAACAACCGCTGGCACGAGGCCATCGGGCGATTTGTCGAAATTAATATTGCTCAATTTATTTGTTGGTAGTATGCGTTTTAACGCGGGACATTTGCCCGCATTATTCAATAAATCCGTAGCGTTTTTTGGCTTTTTCGCGGGCCAGCGCGTTGAAATGCCACCACTCCGACGTGATGGAGTCGTAGCCTGCCGTCTTCATGGCCCGCCGCAACAGCAGTCGGTTGTTCACCTGTTTTTGGGTGAGCTTGCCCGTTTTTAGCATTTCGGTTTCTTTTGTTGGGTAGGCCAGCAGGCCATTGTAGTCGAAGGGCGTGCCCATGTCGAGTGCCTGGCCGGCGGCATCGGCAATGGTCAAATCTACGGCACAACCAAAATTATGGACTGACCCCAGCGCGGGATCGGCCACAAAGTCCTCGCGTTTTTTGGGTGGAATGTGGCTCATATAATCCCAAAAAAGCTGCGTCACAGTGCGCGGGCGGGCGGCATCGTACACCAGCAAGTGCAGCTCGGGATTGCTTTTTTTCAACTCACGGTTGGCCCGCGCCAGCTTTTGGGCGGCCATTGGTTGCAAGTACGCCCGTTGCAGGTCGCCGTACACGTCGCGTTTCAAAAAATTATCGGTGGTACTATATTTAAGATCGACTTCAATATCGGCGTCAATTGTCTGAATATCAACCAGTCCACGCGCAATGAGCTTTTGTTCCAATACCCCAATTTTAGGCGAGAAACTTGACCTTTGAACCTGACCGTGTGCATTATGAAACCAAAAAATGCAGAGTGGCAACAAAGCGGCCACTGCTACAGTATTTTTGATGTTCTTCATGCAACCATGGCTTTTATGATGTTGGCAAACTCGCGCGATTTGAGCGACGCGCCGCCAATCAGCCCGCCGTCCACGTCGGGACAGGCAAAGAGCTCGGCGGCATTTTTTTCGTTGCAACTCCCGCCGTACAAAATCGTCGCGTTGTCGGCGGTGTCCTCACCGTATTTGGCCGCAATGTGCTGGCGCAGCACCGCGTGCATTTCTTGGGCTTGGGCCGAGCTGGCCGTCAGCCCCGTTCCGATGGCCCAGATGGGTTCGTAGGCAAACACGATCTTTCCAAAATCTTGGGGCGATAGATGGAAAGTGCTTTCAGTGATTTGGTTGGTCACAAAATCAAAATGGTCGTTGGCTTGGCGTTGTTGGAGCGACTCGCCGCAGCAAAAAATGGGGATAATTCCGTTGGCCAAGGCCATATCTATTTTTTGAGCCAACTGCGCGTTGGTTTCGTGAAAATACTGCCGACGCTCGCTGTGGCCAACCAGCACGTAGGGCACGTCCATGGACGCAAGCATGGGAGCCGAAATCTCGCCAGTGAAAGCCCCCGCCGCCAAATTATGGCAGTTTTGCGCGCCCAGGGCCACGTTCGGTGCCAGGTTGGTAAACTTTTGCAATATCGGCAAGTACAACGCTGGCACACACAGCACCACGCCCACGTTGCCACGCACTTCGTCGTTCACCATGTTTACTACTTCAGATGCCAGCGCGAGTGCCTCGGCTTGGGTCTTGTTCATTTTCCAATTTCCGGCAACAATTTTCTTGCGCATCGTACATTAAATATTAGCAGTGAAAGTCTCGTTTTGTGAATACAAGCGTAAAAATCGGTTTTCTACGGGTATCACCCAAACAATTCGTTCACTTTGGCAATTATTAATCTCAAATTAGTGTTTTAAAAGGGAATTTTACAATTTGTGGTAAAAATTGCGATTAAAATGATGAAACATTTGGCGGTTAAAATACTAATTGGAATGGGTGTTTGGGGTGTATTTTCCCCAGATACCTCTGCCCAGATTAGCAAAAAGAACGCCGAGAAATTTGGTTTTTTTTTAGAAGGAAACCGCCGTTTTACGAAAATTCCGTTCCAGCTGCACGCCAATCTGATTGTTGTGCCCATTAAAATAAATAACTCCGACACCCTCCGCTTCATTTTAGATACTGGCGTTAGCACAACCATCGTAACCGACCCCGCCGCCGTGCAGAAACAAAACCTGCACTTTACCCGCCAAGTGAAACTCGCGGGCGCGGGCGAAGGAACTCCGATAACGGCCTCGGTGGCTATCGGCAACACCATCAGAATGGGCGTGATGCGCGCCAATTTTCAGAATATTGTGGTGCTAAACGAAGATGCCCTCAAACTCTCGGAGTACGTGGGCGTGCCGATTCACGGCATTTTTGGGTACGATATTTTCAATAATTTTGTGGTTACGATCGACTTTGGCGAGCGAAATATTTACCTTTTTGAGCCAGGCTCCTACAAATACCGCAAATGGAAAGGCGACAAATACCCGATCAGCGTCGAAGAAACTAAACCCTACGTGGCCATGCTGGCGGTGGTTGATAAGGGCCGAGAAACACCCATCAAAGTGCTCATAGACACGGGCGCTGGCCACGCACTTTTGCTGGATCGGTCGGCGGTGGATGCCGTAAAAATACCCGAAAAACAACTCAAAGCGCAACTCGGACGCGGCCTGAACGGTGTGATAAACGGAAGCCTGGGGCGGATAGAAAAGATAAAATTTGGCCGCCACGAACTCCGAGACGTACTCACGTCGTTTCCCGACAGTCTGTCGTTTGGCATGAAAGTGTCGCCCATCAACGAGCGGCAGGGCAACATTGGCTGCGAATTGTTGCGCAGGTTCAGGGTCACTTTCAACTACAACGAACGCTACTTGGTGCTGAAACCCATCCGACAAACGCTCAAAGAAACCTTTGAACACGACATGAGTGGCGTGGAACTGCGGGCGCGGGGCATCGACCTGCGCGAGTATGTGATAGACAACGTCATGGGCGACTCGCCCGCCAGCCGCGCGGGTTTGCAGAAAGACGATGTGATCGTTTACATCAACAACCAGCAAGCCAACGAACTCAATATTAGCCAAATCTATAAAATGCTCCAACGCAAAGAGGGCGACGAAATACTGCTGCTGCTGCGCCGCGAGGGGAGCGTTTTTTTTACTAAATTTCAGCTCAAGCGCATGATCTGACCCGCCGCAGATTGCTCCGTAGCACTTATTGCCGTACTTTTACGGCCAAAGAACCCCACAAAAGTGAGTCCTACGTTTTCGGTTATTATTGCTTATTACAAAAACCTGCCCAATCTCGAAGTTATTCTGCTGGGTTTGGAACGGCAGACTTTCAGGTCTTTTGAGGTGATTGTTTCGGAAGACGACGACGACGCGGCTACCCGCACATTTGTGCAAAACTACCAAAACAAGGGTACTTTGCGCATCAAACACGTTTGGCAGGCCGACCTTGGTTTTCGCAAAAACCGCGCCCTGAACCAGTCACTCAGGGTTTCGAGCGGCGAAATTATTGCGTTCTTAGACGGCGACTGCGTGCCGCACCCGTGTTTTTTGGAGCAATATGCCCACTTAGTGACCAAAAATGTGGCCTGCTTTGGCCGCCGGGTGTTTTTGAACAAAACTTTCAGCCAGCAACTCCTGCAAACCAAAGACGTAGGTAAACTTAGGCTCTCGAACTTGGTTTTCAACACCGACGAGGGGCTCAAATACGGGGTATATTTACCCTACGCGTGGGCAAACACCCGCCCGCGAACGGGCATTTACGGCTGCAATTGGGCAATTCTGAAAACTCATTTGGTGGCCATAAACGGCTTCGACGAAGACTACGTGCTGGCGGGTGTGGGCGAGGATGCCGACGTAGAGTGGCGTTTGGCCAAAATTGGCGTGCGCCTGCGCTCCGTCCGAAACAAAGCCATCGTTTATCATCTATACCACAAACCCAATTATAGCGAGGCCGAAGTGGATATAAACTGGGCGCTGTACCGACAAAAACTGGCCGTCGGCCAGTTTTTGTGCGCCAATGGGCTTGTGAAGTAATAATTTTGAATTTTGAATGATTGAATAAGTATCTATCAGTTAAATGGTTACGAAATAAAGAATGGCGATTATTTAGTTACGCTTACTTAGAACAGGGGAATAAACTTTGTATCGTACACCCGCAAACAACATAAAAAAGCCACCGCACAAAGCACCAGTAAACAGATGAGTGTTCTCAAAAAATTGGCCAGCGAAACGGCCCTCTACGGCGTGAGCAGCATTGTTGGGCGGTTCATAAACTACCTATTAGTGCCGTTGCACACCTACGTTTTTGGCAAACCCAGCGACCTGGGCCCCACCGTAGATTTGTTTGCATTTGTGGCCGTGATGAACATCGTTTATACCTTTGGCATGGAAACGGGCTTTTTTAGGTACGCCACCCGCACTGGCGACCTAAAAAAGTACTATAATCTCACGCTCACTGCCGTTTTGGGCTTCGGCGTGGTGCTGTCGGCGTTGGTTGTTTTGCTGGCCCCAAACATTGTGCAGTGGCTCAACTACCCTGGCAAAGCGCACATTATTTACTGGTTGGCCGCTATTATGTTCATAGACGCGGTGGTGGCTATTCCCTTTGCGCGGTTGCGGCTCGAGCGCAAGGCCAAACGGTTTGTAGGCATCAAGCTCATTAATATTTTTGCGGGAATAGCCCTCAACGTTTTCTTTTTGGTTTTTTGCCGGGGCATCAGCGACGGGCTCTTTTTGCGCAACCTACAACCATTCGTCGGCCTGTTTTTTAACCCCAACTGGACGGTGGAGTACATCTTTTTGGCCAACCTAATTGCCAACTCACTGTTTTTGTTTTTGATGCGTGACCTGTTTCGGGATTTTAGTTTTAGTTTCGACAAGCCGCTGTTTGTGGAGCTCTGGCGGTATTCGTATCCGATTATGATTTTGGGCTTAATCGGCATGATAAACACCATGACCGACCGAATGTTTCTAAAATTTTTACTTCCCGAGGGTTTTTACGCCAACCGCTCCGCCGCCGACGCGCTCAGTATTTACGGCCAATGCTATAAAATTTCGATGCTCGTCATGCTGGCCATCCAGTCGTTCAAGTTTGCCGCCGACCCGTTTTTTTTCTCCAACGCCGAAGACAAAAACGCCCCCAACCTGCTGGCACTCGTCCAAAAGTGGTTCATTGTGGTGTGCGTGGTTTTGTGGGTAGTTTTGAGCCTCAACAACGACTTGATCGGCGTGCTTTTTTTGAGAAAAGCCATCTACCGCGAGGGGCTGGCGGTGGTGCCACTGCTCTCTATGGCGCACCTGTTCATAGGTATTTACTACAACCTTGCGTTTTGGTTTAAGCTCTCCGACCGCACCAATTTTGGCACGCTCATCTCGGGCATCGGGGCGGTCATTACCATCGTTCTCAACGTTGTGCTCATCCCGCGCTTTGGCTACGTGGGTTGCGCGTGGGCCTTTTTGGTGTCGAGCGTGGTGATGTGCGTGGTTTGCTACCTTTTGGGCCAGCGGCACTACCCCGTGCCGTACCACCTGTGGTCGGCGGCGGGCTACATTGGCAGTGCCGCTGTGCTTATTTACCTCAATTCTTTCATCAAAATTTCTAATCTGTGGGTGGCCGTGCCGTTTCACGGCGCACTTTGTTTGCTGTTTTTGGTCGGCATTGTGCTGGTAGAAGGCCGTGAGCTGGGCTTGGGGCGTTTGCTGAGAAAACTACCGTGAGGTGTTTATTCAATTTCAATCACCACGTCGCGGGTGAGCGGGTGCGCCACGCAGGTCAGAATGTAGCCCGCCTTCATTTCTGAGTCGGTGAGGCCATCTTCCTCGTCCAACTTTATTTTTCCCGACGTGCATTTGGCCAAACAAGCCGTACACATACCCGCCTGGCAAGAGTACGGCAGGTCGATATCGAGATCGAGGGCCGCTTCCAGGATTGTTTGGTGCGGAGCCACGTCAAATTTATACTCGCTACCTTCGTATAGTACAGTTATTTCTTGGGTTTTTAGGCTACCGTCGTCGTCGTCCGTTACGTCTCCCGCAGCGGCGGCGGCGCTCACAAAGCTCTCCGTCATCACGTGGTCGGCGGGTGCGTTCAAGATGGCCAGCGCGCGCTTTGCCTCGTCCATAAGGCCTTCGGGGCCGCAAATATAAAAAGTAGCCGCTTGGGCATCGAACCGCTCGGTGGCCTCCAATATTCGGAGTATGTGCGTTTTGTTGAGCCGCCCGCTTATTCCATCCCAACCGCCCTGGGGCTGGCTGAGGGCGTGGTGTACGTCGAAACGGCTACCGTATTTTTGTTGGAGCAGTTCGAGTTGAGCCTTAAAAATAATAGTGTCTTCATTGCGGCTGCCGTACAAGAGTGTCACGCGGCTTTCGGGTTCTACCATCAGCACCGACTTGGCGATCGACATCAGGGGCGTTATGCCGCTACCAGCCCCCATCAGCACCACGTGGCGCGTCTGGGTGTCGTCGGGGGTGAGCGTAAACCTGCCCATGGGAGCCATGGTTTCCATAAAATCGCCTTCTTTGACGTGGTCGTTGAGCCAATTAGAAACCAAGCCACCAGGCACACGCTTAACTGTAACGGCGGGCGACACATCGACGTGCGGCGAACTTGACATTGAGTAGGACCGACGCACTTTCTGGCCGTCGATCACTGGCATAAGCGTTAGAAACTGGCCAGGCTCGTATTTTATCATTTCCGAGAGCGGATGCCAAAAATGAATCGTGACGGTATCGGGCGTTTCTCGAACTACTTCTTTAACTTTTAGGTGATAGTATTTGACTGACATTGTTCAACAGAATGATCTAAATTTAATTTCTACACTGATAACCATTTGCGGCCCGATCTGGTTTACAAAAGGTTGCTTGCGGTCGGTTATTTTGAGAATTAAGTATCGGTTGTGGTTTTCAGGTTGCCAAAAGTCAAGTCCGTAAAGTATATTTTTCGATAGGAAATAATTCCACAATCATTATGCCAAAATAAAAATATCATTTTATTTTGGCACTTTTAGCAGAACAGAAAGCACTAAACCACTGACTAACAATTATTTAACTACCAAATTATTAAATAAAAATATCTGTAGGCACACATACAAAATAAGTAGCATAGTTTTTGCCCTATTGTATGCTTAGAAAGGTATATTATTCAGCAGATTTGGTATTGTTGCGGCCGTTATCATCTCCCAAAAACGCGGGTTCTTATCTAACAATATACGTGTATAATTTCATTAAAAACCATTAAATTGCCCATTCTTAAACTTTATACTGATTGTGTATATGAGAAAGTGTTTTACCCCGCTTTCGATTCTTTATCTATGTTTTTGTATTACCATATCGAACATCGGAAGAGCTGAAAATCCTAAAAAAATCACCCGTTTTGCCCCAAAAATCCTTACCCCGCCCGACGACGACAAGCGTTACTTAGCACTCCAACTCCTAAACTATGGTGGCGACGAATTCTTTGGCCTCGAGGACATTCGAAAGGCTGCCGCATATGGTTGTAATTCGCTGCAACTGAGCATAGCCTGGGACCAAGTCTATGTGAGCTCCAGCAGCCCCGCTTTCTGGAACAAGTACGACAACCAGATTCGGCAGGCACTGGCTTTAAACATGAAAATTGCCATTCGAATCATGGTGGGACGCGATGTGGCACAGACGGAAGGATTTTGGAAACCCGAAGATGCCATCAGAGACGGCCTCGGACGCGTGGCACGCTACAATGCACAAACCTATTTTAGTCTCGCTCACCAGCCGTCCATCGACCGCGCTAAGGGTTTTGTGCGGGAAGTTGTGCAACGATACGCCTACCTAAGAGAACAAAACAACCTCATTTGCGTGTCGGTAGTACATACTTCTGAGCAAGAATCTGGCCATGGTAGCGCAAATTACAACTCCGAAAATAAGTTGGTCAAGACCGTTTTTGACTACTCTGAGCCAAACAAAGCTGGTTTCAGAAGTTGGCTTTTCAACAAATACGCTGGTAATATTAAGAGTCTAAACAAAAGTTGGTCGAGCGACTACTCGCGCTTCGACGACATTCAGCCGCCCTACAACAACGGCGAAATTGAGAATAGTTTTGCTTTTGTGGCGGGCCGCGACTGGTACGTTTACCAACACAGCAAATTGAAATCTTATACCGACCAAATGATCGACAACATCAAGTCGATCGATTCTAACATTAGGGTCATAAACGAATACGGTTCGGTGTGGGACAATGCCAGCCAGGTTAGAATATCGTTGGGATTCAAGAACTTAGCCCAAAAAGCCGATGGTGTTAAAATCAACAACTCCTATAATTATCCGCACCGTTTTTCTACTGATATTGTACGGAGCAACATTGGGCCTGGTAAATGGGTGGGCAGCGAGGTTTTTTATAACGACCAGGGGCAAGCCCAAATGAGTGATTATTACGACCAGATCAACCAACAATTTGAACACGGAGCCAAGCTGATTACGTTTGTTTTCGGCGGGGGAGTGCCTCAGATAGAGTCTGCCAAGAATGTGCTGCTGGATATGTCCAAGAAATGGCTCACTGTTCCTTTCAAGCCCATCAGCACCTCCAGCACAGTTAGTTACAAAATGTCCGAATTAGTTTTCAAGAACTACGTACACTCGGGCGTTTATGGCCGCTGGAAAGACGCTTACGACAACGACCAAAAACCCGTCGAAATAAAACTAATTGAAGATTGGCTCGGCGAGGAGGGCAACTTGCCTCCGCGGCTAAATCGGGTTATTGACCCCCAAAGTGCGACGCTAAAAAGAGTCTATTCGCTGCAAATATCAGACGAAACATTCTCGGACGATGGCGTGATCGTGTCTTACCGCGTGTCGGGGCTGCCCGAGGGACTGTCGTATAACAACAAAAAAATATCGGGCCGCCCCACCCAAACGGGCGAGTTTACAATTCGGGTAGAGGGGGTGGACGATTTTGGCGCAACGGCAACCACCGAGTTTAGATTGACCGTGAAACGCCCAACCCAGGGACGGATACAACCGAGTCTGTACCGTTCGGGCGATTTTAGGACGCGGCAGTTTATCCAAAACCTAAACAACAACGACATCCTGTACGCCAACTTAATGCCCTTCGATGTGAATATTTTTGCCGACGTGCAAGACGACACCGATGTACGGCTGGTGGTTTTCGACCTGAGCGGCCAAGTTGAGCAGCGATCGCTCGAAACCCAAGCACCTTTCGCGCTTTGGGGCGACAACAGCGGGCGCACACTCGCACCTGGCGACTACAAGTTGGATATAACCGCCTACGCCACCGACCAAGAATCGGACGACATAATAGCGACCCAGACGCTTTCTTTTAAAGTGTTGGCAAAAAAAACCAACCAACTACCCGTACTCCAAAACAAGATTTTAGACCAAAAAACAACCGTAGGACGGGCATTTAGTTTCTTGATTCCCAGCAATACTTTTACTGATCCCGACGGACAAATAAAAAGCATCAGCGTGGTCAATTTACCCGCTGGAATGCGCCTTTCGGGCACTCAGATCAGTGGCACTCCCACCCGAGTAGGTAGTACAATCGTGCGGGTAACGGCAACCGACGACGACAATGCCAGCATCGAAACCCAGTTTACAATCACCGTACAAGAATCGATTCAGGCGCCAGTGGTCGTAAAACCCATCGAAGACCAGGTGGCCATATTAGGTCAGCTCTTCGATTTCACGATCCCAGAAGGCACCTTTACAGACTCTGACGGACAGATAGTAAAAATCCAGGTCGCGGGTCTGCCACCAGGGATACGCTCGGTATTTTACAGGATCGTGGGCGTGCCAACGCAAGAGGGTAGTTATGTGGTTCGGGTGCGGGTGTTTGATAACCAGGGGATTCCTGCCGAGGCATCCTTCAAAATTAGGGTGATGAAGTCAGAGATGGACTTTGATCTGCTGAGGGCTGGTAACGCCAACGAGCGCGGCTATTTGGGAACCATTTTTATGAATAGCAAACTGTTCAGGAAGTCACTGCCAGCGCGGATAAATATTTATTCGTCGAGCAACAAGCAGATAGACCGCGTGGTGTTTGATATGACTGGGCCTGTGAACCAAAAATTTGAAGACAACGCCTACCCATTCGGAGTGTTTGGTGACAGCGGCGGCTTTGAACCCAAAGCAGGAGCGTACCAAATCATTGCTACTGCCTACTTTAAGGGTGTGGTCGTAGAAGCTGGATTTGTGCGGTTCGAAATTGTGGACAGCGGGAACATACCCACCAGGTTTGGTGCCAGTACTGAAACCCCCGAAACACCACTGTCGAGCTGGGAGGTGTACCCAAACCCTTTCCAAGACTTCGTGAATGTAAATCTCCCAGTTGAAGTAAGTACAAAAAAACTAATTTGTCATCTCATAAACCCCATGGGGCAACAAACGGCAATTCCGGCCAACCTCATGTCCATCAACGGACAGGTACTCACGGTGGCGTTGCATCCACTCGGCCTAAAAACTGGTGTATACTTCCTGAAAGTCGATGACCAAGAGGAAACGTATAAATTGTTAAAAATAAAAAAAGAGTGATGTGTAAAGTATTTTAGAATGCACAGTTTTGGGTTACTTTTGTGTCGGATACCGAATCGTGGTATCCGACTTTTTTATTTAGCACCAGTTGACCAATGAAAAATCTCCTGTTTTTATTTTGTTTCTGCTGCAGTTTTTTAGTTGGTAGTGCGCAAGCACCCAGACCCGACCAACAACGCTATTTGGCACTGAGTATGCTCAATTTGGGCGAAGAACCTGGCTACGGACTCGATATTATTGAGCGCACCGCCAATTTGGGGTTCAACGCGGTTATCATTACCGTAGCCTGGGATCGGGTTTATAGAACCCAAAGCAGCGTTGCGTTTTGGGACAATACCGACCGCCAACTCGAACTTTGCAAAAGATTGGGGCTCAAGGTGGGGTTAAGAATCTACGTCGGACGCGACCACAGTGCTATTAATGGTTTTTGGCGAGACGAAGAATGCACCAAAGACCCCACCGGGTTGTCGCTGCGCGAGATTTATAACAAAACAATGTTTAGCCTTGCCCACAAACCGTCGGTCGATAAAGCCAGGCGTTTTGTAGCCGAAGTCTGCACCCGCTACAACAAGTACCAACAATCTGGGCAGGTCTTGTGGGCAATGGTGGTGCAAACGCCCACCCAAGAAAACGGGTATCACTACAACAATCTGCCCCCCAGCAACGATTACGCCAAACGCCAAGCGACAGTCTATGATTATTCTGACCCAATGGTGCAAGAATTTAGGAACTGGTGCAAAACCACCTACGACAAAATAAACCGACTGAACGCCAAGTGGGGATCTGATTTCAACAACTTTGAGGAGGTCTATCCGCCCATTAACACTGGCGACCCCATGCAAACTTTCTTTGCCAGGCGCGGCAAAGACTGGTACGTGTTTAGGCACACGATCCTCAAAAAGTATTGCGAAGACATGGCCAAAACCATCCGCGACGTGAACCCAAACGTGGCCGTAATAAACGAGTTTGGCTCCGTTTTCGATCAATCCAGTGGTTTGCGTGGTACCTATGCGTTCCAAGATTTATGCGCAAATACCGATGGAATAAAAGTAAACGATGACCAAAACTTTGACCATCGCTGGTCGCTGGACCTTATCCGAAGCAACGTACCCGCCAGCAAATGGGTGATGAACGAGGTGTTTTTTGACGGCTTTAGCACCAGTGCCGACTACATCGGGCAGTTTGACGAAAACTATGAACACGGTGCCCAGCTCATCACCTTTGTGCTTGCCTCGATGCCCCAAGTGGAGCGAGTTGCCGCAGTGATACCAGTGGTAGCGGCCAAGTGGCTCACCAAGCCCAACGTACTTATTGTGCCCAAAGCAACGATGTCGTACCGACTGTCAAGAATTTTGGATTCTGACTACCTAAAAAGTGGCATATACGCCGAGTGGTTGCAAAAAACGGGAACGGGCGGCAGTGCGCACGTGGATGTAAAATTGGTAGAAGACCTCATTAATTTCGACTATAAAGCCCTCAACAATCCGCCGATCGTCGAACGCCCCCTCTCCGATGCAATAGCCATCGTTGGCCAGCCGTTTCAATACACCGTTCCCAGCGATCTGTTCAACGATCCCGACGGCTACATTGCCAAGGTTGAGGCCCGAAACGTGCCCGCTTGGTTGCGCTTTACGTTGAGCGAGTTTTCGGGAACACCCACTACGGCGGGAATCTTTAAAATTCCACTGCGCGGGGTGGACGACGAAGGCGCGGGAGTAGAAGTTATCCTAACATTGCGGGTAGAACCCGCCCAATTTGAGTTCGAGCTGCGCCAGGCTGGCCCGCCTGGGGTCAGAAAAATTTTACAAACACTCCGCAACAACGACGTCGTCACGGGGCTGAAAGCAACCGATAAGCTCAACGTGGCGGTGAGCGCCAATTTCCCCTTCGACTCGGCAACCCTCGACCTGCAAGGGCCGTTGAAACTCGGAAGGGTGGTGACTAAATTTCCATTTTTGCTGCTCGACGGCGACGATGGCCTACCCGCTACCGCTGGAAGTTACACCTTTTTGGCAACTGGTTATTTGAAGAAAAAGATGGTGAACTCGGCAACCGTAAACTTTAAAATAGTGGCCGATCAATCCATCGACGACTGGGTAGTGTACCCAAATCCAGTGGAACAAATATGCGTTTTGAAGTTTCCAGCCGCCGAAAATCCCGCCGCTTGGGACTATGCGCTCACCACGGCTGGCGGCATAAAACAACCACTGGCCACCAAAAACAACAGCTTCAAAGAATCGACGGCCTACCTCGACCTCCAAAGTTTGAACCTACCAGCGGGCGTGTACTTTCTGAGCGTGACCCACAAAGACAAAAAAACGGAAAAAGTCATTAAACTATTCAAGAAATAAAAACTGTTGGACTACCCCGACTTTGCCCCCAAACTCATTGACTGGTACAACCACCACCAGCGCGATTTGCCCTGGCGGCACACCAAAAACCCGTACTTTATCTGGCTGTCGGAGGTTATTTTGCAGCAAACCCGCGTGGCGCAGGGCCTGCCCTACTACGTGCGTTTTACCGAAAAATATCCAACAATTTTTGACCTTGCCGCCGCCGATGAGCAAGAACTCATGCGCCTGTGGCAAGGTCTGGGCTACTACTCACGCGCCCGAAACCTGCACGCCACCGCCAAGCTGGTGGTGGCTCAATTAGACGGAAAATTTCCCGAGCGCTACGCCGACCTCATCAAACTCAAAGGAATTGGGCCATACACGGCGGCGGCCATAGCGTCGTTTGCCTTTGGTGAGCGCGTGGCCGTGGTAGACGGCAACGTGTACCGAGTTTTGGCGCGTATTTTTGGGGTAGATCAAGACATAACCAGCACCGAGGGCAAAAAAACATTTCAGTCCTTGGCAAATGTACTGATCTCGCCCCACAATCCGAGTGTTTATAATCAGGCCATTATGGAGTTTGGGGCCGTACAATGCAGCCCCGCCTCGCCCGATTGCCTGCTGTGCCCGTTTCAAGAGCAGTGCGTGGCCAACGCTACGGGACAACAAAACAAACTTCCCGTAAAAGCAAAAAAAGCCCCGCCCCGAAAACGCTTTTTTCATTATTTTGTGGTTGAACAAAACGGTAAATTGGCCCTAAAACAACGGACTCAAAAAGACATTTGGCAGGAGCTATACGATTTTTATCTGCTTGAGCCCGCCGCGCCCGCCGCCAGTTTGGACGAACTCGACCCAAACGACGCGCTTCGGGCTTTGCTGCAAAATGCCAGCAAAATTTCAAGATCGGATGGCTTCGTTCACCTGCTTACGCACCAAACAATAGAGGCCATTTTTTGGCGGGTGACGGTGGAGGGCGAAAAAGAAATAACTTTGCCCGAAGGGCTGGTCTTTTATTCGGCAACGCAGATAGAACAGCTACCAAAACCCGTTTTAATTGGTAATTATCTGGTCGCAAATTATACGTTTTGACCAAAAAATGGTAACTTCATCCCACTAAACAAATCATCTCAAATCTGTAAACAAAAACAAAATGGCTGGCGTAAACAAAGTAATTCTGGTGGGTCATCTGGGCAGCGACCCCGAAATGAAGTATTTCGATGGCGGCTCAGTGGTGGCAAAGTTCAATATTGCCACATCAGAGGCCTATAACGACAAAAACGGGCAGCGCGTTGAGCAAACCGAATGGCACAAAATTGAACTGTGGGACAATTTGGCCAAGATTGCCGAGCAATACCTAAAAAAAGGCAACCAGGTGTACGTGGAGGGCCGGATACGCACCGAAACTTGGCAAGACAAAGAGGGGGTTCAGCGGTCTGGCATAAAAATACGCGCCAACTCGATGACTCTTTTGGGGTCGCGGCAAAGTAACAGCGGCAATGCCGACAATGAGGGCAGCGGAAACCCATCTGCCGCCGTGGCCGCCGCTCCCCGCCCTGCCCCACCCCGCGCGCCCGAACCAGCGCCGTTTCCGACCGAGGGCGGAGCCGATACCGACGATTTGCCGTTCTAAGAAATATGTTCAGTGGCGCGTAAAATCCGCCACTGAAACCCGTCTACCCGTTTTCTACCACCATGCACAAGGCCGCCTACCAATATATTTTTCAACACGACGTTATCTACAACCTCCGCGAGACCATTTCGTTCGGGGAGGACGGCCCGCCAGTTTTGCCGCAGACCAACGTAAACGCTGTCCAAGAGGCAGCTCCGCCGAGCGGCTCGTATGCTGCGCCCCCAGCCGCCGCGCCGCCCGCCGTGCAGGTGGTGGCACCGCTGCCGCAGCTCAACCACAAGGTATTGGTTTTGGTCGATGACCCCGACTACCAGCCACTTTCGCCGAGCGATGCCATCTTTTTGAACAAAATACTGCAAGCCGTTCACCTCAATACCGACGGCGTGGACATTCTCAATTTGGGAGGCGCCAAGCGGATGGACTTCCGCCCGCTGCTGTCGGGCAAGCAGATTCACCACTTTATTTCGTTTGGTGTGCCGTTCTTGAGCCTCAATCTCGAAATTTTAATGGACCGCTATCAACCCAAAAACATTACTGGCATCAACTTCCTGTTGGCCGAATCGCTGGCGGTGATTCAGGAGGATGTCATTCATAAAAAAAGACTGTGGGCATCGCTCCAAAAAATGTTCCTCAGCAAATAACCTTACTTCAATAACCACGCTCACTCCTCCCAGCCCCCTCTTCAATGCAACCTCCCGATGCGCCGCAGCCTCAATCGTCACTAAAAAAAATAATAAACACCGGGCAACTGTGGGCCATAGCGGTGGGCTTGGTTATTTCGGGCGAGTATTTTGGCTGGAACCAAGGTTGGGCAACGGCGGGCACAATCGGCTTTTTGGTGGCCACGCTCGTGGTCACGGTCATGTACGTAACCTTTATTTTTAGCTACACCGAACTCACCGCCGCCATTCCCGACGCGGGCGGGCCCTTTGCGTATGCCTACCGTGCGTTTGGGCCAGCGGGCGGGTTTGTGGCGGGTTTTGCCACCCTCGTCGATTTTTTGATGGCGCCCCCCGCCATTGCGTTTGCACTGGGAGCATACACCAACTTTCTCGTTCCCGCGCTACCCGTTTTGGGGGTTGCGTTGCTCACCTACGTAGCTTTCATTGGCATTAACCTGCTGGGAATCAAGGAATCAGCCAATTTTTCGGTCATCGTCACGGTGCTCTCCGTGGGCGAGCTGCTGTTATTCATGGGCGTGATCGTACCCTACTTTAAGGTCGAAAACTTCGTGGCCCACAACGAGACCTACACCGTGGGAGGTATTTTTGAGGCCATACCCTTTGCTATTTGGTTTTATTTGGCCATCGAGGGCGTGGCCATGGTTGCCGAAGAGGTAAAAGACCCGCGCCAAACGATTCCGAAAGGGTACATTCTGAGCATTTTGACGCTCGTTTTTTTGGCCCTGGGCGTTATGGTACTTTCGGGAGGCGTGGGCGACTGGCGTTTGCTGGCGCGGATCGATTACCCATTGCCCGAAACCATTTCGCTTGCCCTGGGCAAAAATAGTCCTTGGGCAAAGGCATTCGCGAGTTTGGGGTTGTTTGGGCTGATCGCCTCGTTTCATTGCAACACAATTGGGTACTCGCGCCAAATTTACGCACTGGCGCGGAGCGGCTTTTTGCCCAAGTTTTTGGCCGATGTCAATGTTCGCTTTCAGACTCCGCACTGGGCGTTGGTGGCGGGTGGAGTGGTAGGTTTTTTGGCACTATTTACGGGCACAACCGCCGAAATAATTATTCTCTCTGCTCTCGGCGCGGTTGTCATGTACGTGGTTAGTATGCTGAGTTTGTTCAAGTTGCGCCGCACCGAACCCCACGCCGACCGACCTTTTGTGGCCCCATTTTATCCGTACTTTCCCATTATTGCGTTGGTGTTGTCGCTGGTTAGTATGGTTGCTATTGTTTATTACAACCCAGGTTTGAGCGCACTGTTTTTTGTGCCGCTGGGGGTTTCGCTCCTAATCTTTCAACTTTGGGGGCGGAAGCACGTAAAGCCTATCCTTAAAGACCAAGATGTGTAGTTGGCGGTGATTTTAAAAAGACAATTATATACCCAAAAACAAAAATGACCTTTCAAATTCAAAATAGTGATATCAACGACATAGATGAAATATTTCGTCTGTATAAAGTGGCAACGGACTTTCAAAAAACAAAAAAGCTCTCGGTTAGTTGGCCAGAATTTGACCGAAGCCTTGTTGAATCTGAAATTGCAGAAAAAAGACAATGGAAGATGCTTGCTGACAACAAAATAGCTTGTGTTTGGGCCACAACTTTCGATGACCCAGAAATTTGGGAAGAAAGAAACATTGATCCATCGGTTTATATCCACAGAATTGCTACAAATCCCGATTTTCGGGGCCAAGACCTCGTTGGACGAATTGTGACTTGGGTAAAAGTTTTTGCGGCAGAAAACAATAAAAAATTTGTGCGGATGGACACTGTCGGTGACAACCCAGGTTTAATCAATCATTACACAAAATGTGGTTTTGACTTTTTAGGTTTGTTCAAACTTAAAAATACGGAAGGGCTACCCGCACATTATGAAAACGCAACTGTGAGTTTGTTCCAAATAACATTGAATTACTGATAAAAGCGGCAGGCAGCATGGTATTACCAATTATTAGGCTGACACGGTAAGCCGCTGCGCGTTGTAATTCTAATTAACTTTTGTGCTAAATTTGAGATTCAGTTTTTCAAAGCAAAGAGAAGCTAATGAAGCGAGTTCAACTGAAAATAGTAACTTTAATTTATGGAAACATTATACACAGACGATCAAATATTTATCCCGATAATTTCGGACTACGGCTTTAAAGCTACTTTTGGCAATGAAGCAAATACACTTTTCTTGCGCAAATCTTTACAGGCACTTATCAAGTCTGACATTCCAATAAAAGAGGTAAAATTTGACAAAAATACCTTCGAGGGCGTAACTAAAGACAGTAGAAGCGGTATTTTTGATTTAGCTTGCACTGACGAAAATGGCAACCATTTTATTGTAGAAATGCAGTACGGCAATACCCCAAACTTCGTACAGCGCATGAAATTCTATAGTTTGCATAAGTTTAATGCTATGGTCAAGAAAGGTAAATTCGACTATTCTATACTTGAAAAAATATATTGTGTGGGCATTTTGGCTAACAACATCAATCCTTACGAACATTTTCATAACGTGTCAAATATCCGAAATGAACAGGGAGAACTAATTGATGACCAGATGGCGTTCATAACAGTAGAACTTGATAAATTTATATTGCAAGAGGTTGATTGTCAGACAGATTTGCAAAAACTAATCTACACGATGAAAACGATACATACAGTTACCCAACCGACACAATTTCCTCAATTCTGGAATGAGGAGTGGCTAAAAGTTGCTATCGATGAGTTGGACAGTCGCAGAATGACACCCGACGAAAAGGCATCATTAGAGATTTTGATTGCTCGTAACGCTGAGGCTGTAAATGCCGAAAACAGAAGAATTAAGCAGGAGAAAGAAAAGTTTGTCACTAATCTTTTACAACAAACTGATTTTGACGCAAATAAAATTGCTATGCTTACTGATGTTCCAGTAGATTTTGTACTATCTGTTCAACAACAACTTCCTACCAATTGACACTTAGTTGGACTTTTTCGCTCATGGACTGAGTGCTGAGGCTGACCATAAGTACTTCAATTCCTCCCCAACCAACAATACCCTTTCCGTAAAATGCAACGACGAAAATTCATAAAAAACGCCTCTACTTTGGCGCTGGGTGGGTCTTTGGCACCCGAACTTTTGGCGCAAAATGCCGAACGCACCAACCAAAAAGCCAGAATTGCTTTCATTGGCGTGGGTTTGCGGGGGCGAAACCACGTACAAAATACCTTCGATTTTCCGTTTGCCGAAATTACCGCCATTTGCGACATTGACCCCAGTGCCGTTGCAATAACCCAAAAAATGCTGCGCGACGCTGGAAAAAAAGAGGCCGCAGTCTATGGAAAAACCCCGCGCGACTACGAAAATATGCTGCTCCGCGACGACATTGACGGCGTGGTGATTGCCACCCCGTGGGAGTGGCACGTGCCAATGGCCGTGGCAACCATGAAAGCTGGCAAGTACGCGGGCGTGGAGGTGTCGGCCACGGTTACGCTCCAAGAGTCGTGGGATTTGGTGAATACTTTCGAGAAAACGGGGTCTCACTGCATGATTTTAGAAAACGTGTGCTACCGCCGCGACGTGATGGCGGTGCTAAACATGGTCAGAAAAAACCTCTTTGGCGAGCTTACCCACCTGCAATGCGGCTACCAACACGATCTTCGGTTTGTGAAGTTCAACGACGGCAAGCAGCCCTACGGTGGGGGCGTGGAATTTGGCGAAAAAGGCTTTTCGGAGGCCAAGTGGCGCACCCAGCACTCCATAGACCGCAACGGAGATCTGTACCCTACGCACGGCCTGGGGCCAGTGGCCGAAATGATAAACATAAATCGGGGCAACCAGTTTTTGTACCTTACTTCCATGGCTTCAAAAGGACTTGGGCTGCATAACTACATCGTCGAAAAGGGCGGAAAAGACCATCCCAACGCCAAGGTAAAATTCAAATTGGGCGACATTGTGCAAACCATGATTAAATGTGCCAACGGCGAGACCATCCTCATAACGCACGATACCAACTCGC
The DNA here is from genome assembly GCA_013298215.1 of Cytophagales bacterium. GTDB lineage: Bacteria > Bacteroidota > Bacteroidia > Cytophagales > Spirosomataceae > JAAFKE01. The sequence continues at coordinate 95,459 of JAAFKE010000006.1, forward strand.
CCCGCCCCTATTCGCTCGGTTTTAGGGTGCAGGGCGACCAGGGTTTGTGGATGGACGATGGCAACCAGATTTACGTTGATAAAAAAAGTCCGCACGACCGCTGGGAAGCCGACAAGGCATACATGGACGCGTATGACCACCCGTTTTGGCAAAAAGACGGGGCGCTGGCCGCTGGTGCTGGCCACGGTGGCATGGATTATTTTGTACTCAGAGACTTTCTGACGGCCGTGCAAACCAAAACCGCCCCACCGATCGACGTGTACGATGCCGCCGCGTGGTCGGCCATCAGCCCAATTTCAGAAATGTCGATTGCGCGCGGGTCTGAACCAGTGGCGATACCCGATTTTACGCGTGGTAAATGGAAAACCCGCAAACCCGTTTTTGGACTCTAAACCCAGGCAGATTCATTGAACGCTCCGATCACGATTTCTACGCCAGGCCGAATCTGCCTCTTTGGCGAACACCAAGACTACCTCGGCCTGCCCGTTATTGCGGCGGCCATCTCGCTCCGCGTTCGGGTATCGGGTAGGGTCAAAGACGGCGGCCAAATTTATATCGACCTCCCCGACGTGGGGCAAGAAATTAAATTCGGTATTTCTAACGAGCGACTGGCTTACGAAAAACCTCGTGATTATTTCAGAAGTGCCTACAACGTGTTGTTAGGCAAAGGGTTGCGTTTTTCAAACGGACTGGAATGCCATGTTCGCGGCAATATTCCGATCAATTCGGGTACTTCCAGCTCGTCGGCACTGGTGGTCAGTTGGCTTCATTTCTTGTCGTTCATGGCCGATAATCCGCGTACATTCTCCCCCACCGAACTGGCCCAAATGGCCTTTGAGGCCGAGGTAACTGAGTTTAACGAACCTGGCGGCATGATGGACCATTTGGCCACGGCCGTGGGGAAGATCGGGTATTTTGAGTTTGAGCCCGCCCTGAGTTCGGAAGTTTTGGGTGCCAACTTGGGCAGCTTCGTGCTGGCCGATTCGCTCGAGCCCAAAGATACGATTGGGGTGCTGAAACGCGCCAAGTACGGGCGTTTGGAGATCATTGATCGCATAAAAAAAGTACACCCGCAGTTTTCGTTGGCCGACACCTCGGAATCTCAATTGCCCGATTTATCGCCCCGTCTAAGCCCCGAGGCCCTGCATTTACTAACCGAAACAGTTCGTAACCGCGATATTTTGCGCCAAGCCCTGCATTTGTTTCGTACCAATGCCATGACCGACGCGCAACTGGGGGATTTGCTCACCCAACACCACCAGATATTGCGCGATGCCCTCGGTGTTTCGACCCCAAAAATAGAAAAGATGATGCACGCCGCCTTGGATGCGGGTGCGCTGGGCGGCAAAATAAACGGGTCAGGTGGGGGCGGCTGTATGTTTGTGTACGCGCCCCACAACGCCCAGCACGTGGCCAACGCCATTGCAAAAACTGGCGCAAAGTGTTATATTGTCGAGATTACCAACGGGACGATCAACCAAACTTAGCCAACTCGGCCACCAAGCCCTCCACCTGCTCGGATGAGGTGGCAGGGAAATTGGCGATTCTGATCTGGCTGTCTTTGAAAGCACCGTAACCACTGCTAACAACCAAGTTTTGTTTTTTAAGGGCTGCCATTACTTCGGCGGCTGGTACTTTGGTGTTGGCAACCACCACCGTTGCGGAGCGGTGTTCGGGGCTGGTAACGAAAGGATCGAAATTGGTGCTGTTTTCCAGGAACTTGTACAGTATTTTGGCCTTCGAGTCGGTTTCTTTTCGGAGTTTACCAGCGCCAATTTTATTGAGATCGGCCGCAATTTTTCCTAAAATGTATATGGCCAGCACGTTTGGGGTGGCGGGAGTCTCAAATTTCTGGTAGTTTTTCCAGAGCGTGGGCAAGTTGTGGTGCGCGCCAATGTGGGTATCGTCGTATTTTTGGAGACGCTCGGCTTTTTCCAAACACTTGTCGTTGGCAATCCAAACCCCCAAACCAGCGGGTAGCCCAAAGGCTTTTTGCACCGAAAAAAAGGCCGAATCTATTACCTTAAAGTCAAGATCAGGATACGGGGCCGACGACACCATATCGACCACAAAGAGTTTTTTGGCGTTGCTTCGTTTCAATTTGTGCATATCGGCCTCCCGCATCTGCACGCCCGCGCTGGTTTCGTTGTGGGTCAGGCACACGAGCTCGGCATATTCTGGTATTTCTACGTCGTTGTAAGAAAAACCTTGGCCGAAGGACTTCTCCAAAATGTGGGCGTATTTGTGCGTACTTTGGGCGTATTCGTAAAATTTTCTCGAAAACGAACCATTCACCAAATGGAAACTTTCGTGTTCGACGCAGTTTAGCAGCACGCGCTCCCAGATTTCGGAGGCCGACCCCAGAAAAAATATACCGTGGCTGGCAGGAATATTCATCAGAGCCCGCAGTTGCTCGTCGGTGTGTTTATAAATATCCCTAAACTGCTGGCTTCGGTGCGATATAGACCCCACTTGCTCGTCCATTGCCGAGCGCAAATGCGCCTCAAAAGTGGGGTATAGTTCGGCGGGGCCAGCCGTAAAAAAGGTCTTTTTCATCGCGATAGATCAGGAAAATAAATGGTACGGCATTGTCCACCAACACAATTTGGGGCTTGACCACCACTCCAAAAGTAGAAATTTAACGGTCATTTTGCAAACCATTTTTGCAAAACTGCCTCGGCGGGTTTGCCCTGGGGCGTGTAGTCGTCGGGGCTGCGTTGGAGCATATCGGGGCGGAGAAACCACTTCCAGGCCAACCCGCCCGCAAACCAAGGTTTATGCCACACATTTCGGAACAAACTTTCGTAGGCTTGGGCTTGCTGGCGGTCGTTTTGGGCCGCTCCTTTGTACGACTCCCACGGGCGCACCGCCGCTCCCTCTATGTTTCGGTACCCAAATTCGGTGAACAGAACGGGTTTTTGGGTGCTTTTGGCAAATTTTTCAATTTTTAAAAGGTGAACCTTCCAGCCTTTGTCCAAGTCGCGGGGGGTGGGGTTCGTATTTTCGGTCAGTGGAAAATACGCGTCTATGCCAATAAAATCTAAATCCTGCCACAGTGGATTTTGAGTATATTTATCCCAATTGTCGGCGTAGGTGAGCTTGCCGTGGTAAATTTTGCGCACTTTCAAAATCAAGTCGTGCCAAAAGGCGGGGCGTTTCAGCACAAAATTATCCATCTCCGTGGCAATGCAATACAAGTCGGCCTGCGTAGAATCGGCAATGTGGGCGTAGCGCAGCACGTAACGGGCAAAGTCTTTTTCAAAAATCTGCCAATCGGGTTCTGTTTTGAGGTCAAAGTCGCCCGTGTAAGTGCCTTTTTGCACCCAAACGTGGGGTTTGAGCATCGTTTTTAGCCCTGCTTTGTGGGCCAGCTCGATGGTTTTTGCCGCCCCTACCGAGGTTTCGCCCCACCACTGCCAGTTAGAATCGAAGTAAAAGTGCGGGTCATTTTCTTTGCAAAAACCATACGGAACCACCGCCACCCACTCCGCATTTATTTTGCGAAGGGTCTCGAAGGCCGTTTCGTCGATGACCTTGTGCGGAGCCACGCTACAAACACCTTTTATTTTGGGCCCCTCAAAAACGGGACTGGGTGCATCGGCCGCATAAAACAAGCCCGTGGTTGCCGCCAAAACCAAGCACCCGAGCAACCCACCACTTTTGGCGTTCAGTTTCATGGCACCAAACTGTCCATTGTTTTTTGCGTTTTCTCAAAGTCGAAGCCAGCCAAAACGCTTTGCATCTGCCCCGAAATGGCATCGTTCATCAAATTTCCGATACTACCCTCGTGGGTGTGGGCCAGCGCACGCGGGGCTGCATAAGTGCCGTTCTCTATTTCTGCCCCCACTGTTTTGTAGGCATCCCGAAACGGTACGCCGCTCATTACCAACTCATTGACTCGTTCGACGCTGAACATGAGGTCGTATTTGGGGTCATCGAGCAAATTGGGTTTCACCCGTATTTCGGTCAGCATAAAAGTTGCCATCTCCAAGCAGTTCAATACCTCATCGAAAGCGGGCATCATTATTTCTTTGAGCAACTGCATATCCCGGTGGTATCCCGACGGCAGGTTGCTCATCACCATCATCACTTCGTTGGGGAGGGCTTTGAGTCGGTTGGTTTTGGCGCGAAGCAGTTCGGCCACGTCGGGGTTTTTTTTGTGGGGCATAATGCTGCTACCCGTGGTGAGGGCGTCGGGCAGGGTCAAAAAACCGAAGTTTTGGCTGTTATACAAACAAACGTCCATGGCCAAGCGGCTCAACGTTGCGCACAGATTGGCCACCGCACCGAGGGCAACTTGCTCCATTTTGCCGCGCGTCATTTGGGCATAAACCACGTTGTAGTTCATCGACTCGAAACCCAACAGGTCGGTAGTAAGTTGCCGGTTGAGCGGAAACGACGAACCATAACCCGCCCCCGAGCCAAGCGGATTTTTGTTGGCCACGCGGTAGGCAGCCTGCAAAAGCACCGCATCATCGACCAGCGCCTCGGCATAGGCTCCAAACCACAACCCAAACGACGACGGCATGGCTATTTGCAGGTGCGTGTAGCCAGGCAACAGGTCGTTTTTGTGTTCGTTGGAGCGTTTTATCAACAGCTCAAAAAGGGTATTGGTGGCCAAAACTGTTTTTTGCAGGCGATCTCGCACGTAGAGTTTCAAATCTACCAGCACTTGGTCGTTGCGGCTGCGGCCACTGTGAATTTTCTTGCCCACGTCGCCCAGTTTTCGGGTCAGCAGCAATTCGATCTGCGAATGAACATCCTCCACACCGTCTTCGATACAAAACTCGCCGCGCTGTATTTGGTGGTAGATCGAACCGAGTTCGATCCTGATGGAATCGTGTTCGGCGTTTTCTAAAAGACCAATTGTGGCCAGCATTTGGGCGTGCGCCAAGTTACCCAGCACGTCAAATTCGGCCAAGTGCAAGTCCATTTCACGGTCGCGCCCCACCGTAAAACGTTCGATACGCTCATCGATTTGGGTACTTTCTTTCTGCCAAAGTTTACTCATCGAGGTTGATTATTGGTACATTTGAGCCGTCTTTGATTGGGCGGCTTTGGCAGTTCCCAGAATCATGTCGGCGGCTTTTTCGGCAATCATGATGGTGGGCGCGTTGGTATTTCCAGACACAATGCGGGGCATAACAGACGCATCGACCACCCGCAGCCCTTCAATGCCCCTAACCCGCAATTCAGAATCTACCACGGCCATGCTGTCGTTGCCCATTTTGCAAGTACCAACTGGGTGGTAAACAGTTTCGAGCATCGTGAGCGCGTACTGCATGATGGCGTCGTCCGAACTTCGGTCGGGCGGCGACACCATCTCGCGGCGGTAGGCATCAAAAGCGGGTTCGTTCAAAACGTCCATGGCTTTTTTCATACCCTTCAACAGCAGGTCTCGGTCGGCTTGCTCGGCCATAAAATTGGGTTGTATCACGGGCGCGTCGGCCACGCTGGCCGACCTCAGACCCACGTACCCAACGCTGGCTGGTTTAAGGAGTGTCGGCAAAATGGTGTAGCCGTCGTTGAGCGGAAACGTCTTGGTGTCGTACAGATTGGCGGTGGTTTCTTTGCCCACTTGCAGGGGGGCAAAATGAAACTGCATATCGATGGGATCGGCGTTGGTACCCAGTTTCAAAAAAGCGTTGGCTTCGAGCGGACTAATGGTGAAAGCTCCTTTTTTGAAGAGTAAAAACTGCGCCAAACCCAGCAGTTGGTTGAGCGGTTTTAGGTGGTGGTTTGCGCCTTCTTGCTGGTTGCTGGTGCAGCTCGTGAAGGTAAAAACGTGGTCTTGCAGGTTCTTTCCCACGCCCATCAAATCTTTTTTGACGGGAATATTCTGGGCTTTTAGCTCGCTGGCAGCGCCAATTCCCGACAACATAAGCAGCTGCGGCGACTGGTACGCACCCGCCGAAAGAATTACCTCTTTGGCGGCGTAGGCTTTTTGGGTGGTGTTTTTGCCAGTAATAAACTCAACGCCAGTGGCGCGGTCATTTTCGATCAAAATTTGTTTGGTGAGTGCCTTCGTAATGACCGTCAGGTTGGGGCGGTGCATAACGGGTTTGAGAAACGCCACGGCGGCACTGCACCGTTTTTGGTCTTTGATCGTGAACTGAAACAGGCTCGCTCCCGCTTGATCTTGGCCGTTGTAATCGTCGTTTAGGGCCATCCCATTTTGTTGGCAGGCTTCCACGAAAGCATCGGCAAAGGGTGTTCTGAACACCTGGGCGTAGGTCACGTTTAGTTCTCCGCCTTGGCCGTGGTATTTATTCCGAATTTGTTCGTTGTTTTCGGAGCGCATAAAATACGGCAGCACGTCGTCGTATGCCCAGCCCGCGTTGCCCATTGCGGCCCACTGGTCGTAGTCGGCGCGGTTGCCGCGCACGTAGGCCATGGCATTGGTAGAACTGCTGCCTCCCAGGGTTTTGCCGCGTGGCAGGTACATTTTTCGGTTCAAAACGTGGGCCTGTGGCTCAGTCCAAAAACCCCAATCTACTTCCGAACGGTGCAAATTTGCGTAGCCAGCGGGGATATGAATCTCCATTTTTTTGTCGGGGCCTCCCGCTTCGAGCAGCAGCACCCGGTTGGCGGGGTTGGCCGACAGTCGATTGGCCAGCACGCACCCCGCCGAACCCGCGCCCACAATGATATAGTCGAACTGCATAAAAATAAAGTTTAGTTATTGGTGGTGTTATTATTCCGTAAATCTAACAAAAACTTTGATGAGTACCATTTAATATCATACCGCAGCCAGCTCTCCGCGCAGCTCGGCAATTGGTTTGAAATTAGGCGGCAGGTCGGTTGTTTCGTCGGCTTCGTAGGGAAACACGTCCAAGATTGTGGTCAAGTTTATGTCCGTCACTTCAAAAGGCACCAACATTGTTTTGAGGCTCTCGTCGATCCGCTCAATGCCCTCTTTTGCCGTTTCGGCGTTCACGAGCATATAATTTGTTACCTTCTTTTCTTTGCCGTTTTTTTCGTCTATCGACACGTAAATGGTCTTGGCCTTGTACCAATTGTCGCCGCCCTCAAAATGAAACACGTCCGAAAGGCGCATCTTTCCAATGCTCTGGACGGTAAAATCGGGCGTGTTGTCGGCCATTACTTTATACAAACGCGCCTCCGCGTCGGTGTACGAAACAGCGTCTATCAAGTAGGCTTCGTTAATGGTTTTGAGCGATCCGTTCTCCTGCTCTTTTTGGTAGCGTATTTTACCGAGATACCAGTTTGGCATAATTGTGGGGTTAAGTGTGGTGTTTTAGTTGGTGTTTATTGCATCAGACCACTGCGGCGCAACATGGCTTTGGGCGACGGCTCGCGGCCGCGAAACTTTTTGTACAGCTCGTCGGGGCTTTGGCTGCTGCCTTTCGAGAGCACATTGGCCCGAAACGAAGCGGCCACCTCGCGGTTGAAAATCCCTTTTTCTTTGAAGTATTCAAACGCATCGGCATCCAAAACCTCCGACCATTTGTAGCTATAATAACCAGCCGAATAGCCGCCCGCAAAAATATGCGAAAACGCCGGGCTAATGGCCGTACCGCTCACGGTCGGAAACAAGTTCACGCGGGCATCGAGTCCTTTTTCGATGTCGGCAATGCCCACGCCGAGCGGTGCGTTGTTGTGCCAGACCATGTCGAGCAAGCCCAGGCGCAGCTGCCGCAGGTTGAAGAGCCCCGATTGGAAGTTCTGACTCTCGCGAATTTTCTTGATTAAATCCGCTGGAATGACCTCGCCCGTTTGGTAATGTTTGGCAAACAATTGCAGGGCTTCGGGTTCGTAGCACCAATTTTCCATCACCTGCGAGGGCAACTCCACGAAGTCGCGGAAGACCGCCGTACCCGTCAGGCTTTCGTACTGGCCGTCGGCGAGCATTCCGTGCAGGGCATGACCAAATTCGTGGAACAGCGTCGTCACTTCGTCGAAGGTTAGCAGCGACGGCTTGGTATCGGTGGGGCGCGTAAAGTTGCAAACGTTCACAATGTGGGGGCGTATATTCACTCCATCGACGGTTTTTTGGGCCTGCACGTCGTTCATCCACGCACCGCCGCGCTTGCTGGCACGCGGAAAATAATCGCCGTAGAAAACGGCCACAAATTTACCCTTCTCGTCAAAAACTTCGTAGGCTTTCACCTCTGAGTTATAGACCGGAATGTCCTTATTCTCTTTGAACGACAGGCCATACATTTTGTTGGCAACCGTAAAAATTCCGTCTAAAACATTTTCTAACTTAAAGTATGGTTTCAGTTGCTCGTCGTCGAGGGCATATTTTTCTTTTTTCAGTTTTTCTGAGTAATACGCCGAGTCCCAGGGTTGCAGACGGTCGCCAGCAAAACCCTGTTTTTTGGCGTAGGCCGTCAGTTCGGCCATTTCGGCCACCGCCACGGGCTTGGCGTAGGTTACGAGTTCGTCCAAAAACTTAGTTACCCGCTCCGCCGAGCCAGCCATGCTCTCTTGCAGCACAAAATCGGCGTGGGTTTTGTAACCCAGCAAAACGGCGCGCTCGTACCGAAGAGCCACAATCTTGCCCACAATGGCTTTGTTATCGTTTTTGTCTCCCTTAAAACCCTTTTGGTTCGATGCCGTCCAGATTCTCTGGCGCAGCTCGCGGTTGTCGGCGTGCTGAATAAACGGCAAATAACTGGGTGCTTGCAGCGTGAAGAGCCAGCCCGTTTTGCCTTTTTGTTTGGCCGCTGCCAGAGCCGCCTCTTTGGCGTAGTCGGGTAGGCCAGCCAGGTCGTTTTGGTCGGTTACCAATAGTTCGTACTCGTTGGTTTCGTTCAAAACATTCTCGCCAAAACCGAGCGACAGCTCCGACAGTTCGATGTCAATCTTGCGCAGTTTATCTTTGTCGGTGGCGTTCAGGTTGGCACCATTTCTGGCAAATCTGCGGTAGGTTTTTTCTAACAGTGTACGGCTTTCGGTGTCTAATTTCAGGTTGGCGCGTTGGTCATACACTTTTTTTATGCGGCCAAAGAGCTTATCGTTCAGCGTTATGTCGTTGCTGTAGGCGGTGAGTATCGGCGATGCCTCGCGGGCTATTTTTTGAAGTTCGGGGCTGGTTTGTGAACTGGTCAGGTTAAACAAAACCGAGGTCACCTTTCCGACCAGTTCGCCGCTCCGTTCGAGGGCCACCACCGTGTTGTCGAAGGTGGGTTGGGCAGGATTTTCAATAATTTTTTCTACCTCTTTTTTACCAGCATCAATGCCCACTTTGAGGGCGGGGAGGTAGTGCTCGTTCTTGATTTTGTCGAAAGGAGCCGTTTCGTGCGGGGTTTTGTAGGCTTGCAGGAATGGGTTTTGTGCGTCCATGGGTGCTGTTTTTGAGGGAGCTGGCTGCCCCTGAGCTGAAATATATGAGATAAGGCCGAGTGCAATTAATGGGTATTTCATGGGATGTCTGTTTGGGTGACGGGTACAAAAAACGAGCCGCTCGACTGCATCGAACGGCTCACAAAGTTACTAAACAAAGGCGTAAGTTAGAGGGTCACGCCCATTTTTTGGGCCAACAAATAATAGAACACGGGGCGGTGTTTATTGCGGTTGCTACTGCCCATTTGAGCGCAAACTGCCTCGATGGCCTCCATGAGCGCGGGGCTGTCGGCCATTCCGAGTTTCTTCATCAGAAAGTTGGCCTTCACGCGGGCTTTCTCGTCGTCGTCCGAACACGAAACCTTCGACGAATCGGCGTTGTAGATCGACGGGCCGAGACCTTTGGCGGCGGCTTTGAGCTGCTCCACGTTGTAAGCGATGTTCAATTCTTGCAATTGCGCTTCATAAATTGCCATTTTCTCATCAAACTGACTCATAATTGATCCTTTTAAGGGTTAAAATGAAAACTTTTCCAATGTATTAACTTTTACAATCAAACTGAAATTATCTTTCATAAATCGAACGGAAAGCCGCAGCGGGTAGCCTAAGTTGGGTTAGTTCGGGGCTTATTTCGTAGGTTATCAGTTCATCGTTGCGCTCCATGTCTTGCCCAAAGAGCACCTGCTCCATTTTAGGAGTGTACTTCGTTTTGATGCGCACCAGTTGGTAGTCACTGTTTTTTTGCCAGTTGGCGTTGTCGCCCAACACCAATTGGATATTGGCGTAATCGTCAAAAAAGTATTCCTGCAAAAGCGGGATTATTTTGCTGACAAATACCTCGCAAAGTTGGGCAGTGGTTTGGATATCGAGCAAGTAGGCGTGTCCGATGGCGTGGTTTCGGTCGAGCAGAAACTCGATGCGTTGGTTCATAACCTGCAACAACTTACCCAGGTCGATTCCCTCAAAAGACGACAAAACAGCGTAGTCGGGGCGCATTTCCCGAAAACTAAACCGCCGCCTAAACGCCAGATCTAAGTGGGCTATGGAGCGGTCGGCGGTGTTCATTGTGCCCACCAAGTACAGGTTTGCTGGCACGCCAAAACGTTTTTGGGAATAAGGCAGCGTTACCCACAGCTCGTCGGCGTGGCCGAGGCGTTTGGAGTCTTCGACGAGGCTGATTAGCTCGCCAAAAACCTTTGAAATATTGGCGCGGTTGATCTCGTCGATGAGCAAAAAATAGGGCTCGGCATTGGCAAATTTGGCGCAGCGATTTTGGGGCGTATCCCCAAAACACGCCTCGAAACTATCGTAGTTTGCCTTCCTCAAAGCCCGCTCACAGGCCATAAAAAACACCCCCTTTTTGATGTTGTACTCAATCTGTCCGTTTCGGGTTTCGGCCCGCAGCCCTTCTATAAACTCCTCATACCCAAACGATTGATGGAACGTAATTGAGGCACAATCGTATATTTTTAACAGTTGTTGAATGCAGTGGGTTTTGCCAGTGCCAGGCGGCCCAAAAAGAATCAAGTTGAGCGGTTGGTCGGGTTTTGGCATCGGCGCGGGTGCTTGGGTTGGGGCATACATTGGGGCGGGGTCTTCCACAGTTGCGGGGCGCAGGTTACCTGCTACTTGGCGCATGAGCTCGGCCACAAATGCCGCGTCGGTGGCCGCCTCATAAACGTACTGGTTGTGTTGGCTGACCTTGGTGCTGCGGGTCATTTTTTCGTATATCTCTTCGGTTGCGTTTTGCCAAGCACGCTGAACCAGCGAGTTTTCGGCCAGGTGCGCGTCGGCAACGTTTATCTTGACGTGGGTGTATTGCAGACTTTTGGTTTCGTTCAAAAACTGTAAATTGGGCAAGCCGTTGGCCAATTGTTGCACCGAATTTTGCTTGACGACCAGCAGAAAACAGACTTCTTTGTCGCGCCTAATGCCCAGGGCAATGTTGGTGTTGAGATTGACCGAGATGCTCTTGTCTTTCCTAACAACGCAGGAGATGCGCGGATCGTTGGGGGCAATATTGAGCATTTCGATGAGCTCGCGGAGAAGGCCAAAAAAGCGCAAACTGGCCTCACGGTGGTCTATCTGGCGGAGCTTGTCGATGAGCTGCTGCTTTTGGGGAGCGTTATCGGAGTTTTTCATGCCATAAAACACTTAGTCTTCGGGAAAAGGCACGAAGACGAAGCCCGTAAAATCGCCCTGAAGTACAAACAAACAGGCGTACTCGTCGGGGTTTTTGTAGTTTTCTTTGAACAGCTCAATCGACTCCACGCCCACCAAATTGCGCTGGATAAACTCGTCTAAATAACTGGCGCGGTATATGTACTGGTTGCCGAGTTCTTGGTGGTCGAACAGCAACGACCCCAGATCGACGGTCTGTTTGGTGACAACAAAAACGGGGTGGTCCGAAAAGCCCCTTTTTCTGATCTGGTACGAAGTTTCGCGGAGGTTATCGGCCACCTTAATGAAGTCTTCCGAGATTTGTCCCAGCACCTTTCGGTTCACATCGGGCGAGTTGGCATCGTCCAACAAAAAATTTTCGTTCGAGTTATTCGTCATTTTTTAACTAATTGGTGTACGGAATGAACAGGGTTTTCAGCCGTTGATTATCAATACTTTTTGTGGTATCAGGAGCACAAATGTACGAAATTCAAAGCCCAAAAGAAAGGCTCGTTCGGCGAGTTATTATCCGCCGAACGAGCCTTTCTTGAACGTTTTTCTTACAACGCCCCCGCCTTAATGTCCTCCACCACAGTTGGGTCCAAAAGCGTCGAAATATCGCCCAGGTTGGTGGTTTCGCCCTCGGCAATTTTCCTAAGAATGCGCCGCATAATTTTTCCCGACCTCGTTTTGGGCAGCCCCGCCACAAACTGTATTTTATCGGGTTTGGCAATGGGGCCAATAATGCGCGTAACAGTGGCCAAAATATCTTTGCGCGACAGCTCGTCGTCGTCCAGGGCATTTTCGCAGATCACAAACGCATAAATCCCCTGGCCCTTTATGTCGTGCGGATAGCCCACCACGGCACTTTCAATCACGTCGGCGTGCATATTAATGGCGTTTTCAACTTCGGCTGTGCCAATGCGGTGGCCCGATACATTTAGTACGTCGTCTACGCGGCCCGTAATTCGGTAGTAGCCATCCTCGTCGCGCAGGCAACCGTCGCCCGTGAAGTACAAACCTTTGTAGGTCGAAAAATAGGTTTGCTGGCAGCGTTCGTGGTCGCCCCAGGTCGTTCTGAGCATTCCAGGCCACGGAAATTTAATGCACAAATTGCCGCTCACACCGTTGCCAACTACCTCATTACCAGCTTCATCTACCAAAATAGGCTGCACACCTGGCAGCGGTAGCGTGGCATAGGTAGGTTTGGTTTTGGTGATGTTGGCAATGGGCGAAATCATGATGCCCCCCGTCTCGGTTTGCCACCAAGTATCTACAATTGGGCAATTGTTTTTACCAATGTTCACGTTGTACCAGTTCCAAGCCTCCTCGTTGATGGGTTCGCCCACCGATCCCAACACTTTGAGGCTGCTGAGGTCTTTTCCTTCCAAGTATTTCAAACCAAAACCCATCAACGACCGAATGGCCGTGGGGGCGGTGTAAAGAATATCGACCTTGTGGCGGGCTACAATGTCCCAAAAACGCCCCGCATCGGGGTAGGTCGGCGTTCCCTCAAACATCAGCGAAGTGCCACCGTTCAGCAAGGGGCCGTACACAATGTAGCTGTGGCCAGTGACCCAACCCACGTCGGCGGTGCAAAAAAAGACCTGGTCTTTCTCGTACTGAAACACGTTTTGAAAAGTGTATGCCGTGTAAACCATGTAGCCGCCCGTGGTGTGCACCACGCCTTTGGGTTTGCCAGTGCTGCCCGACGTGTAGAGAATAAACAGCGGGTCTTCGGAGTCCATTACTTCGGCGGGGCAGTCGGAGGTAACGTGTTTCATTTCGTTTTCCCACCAAATGTCGCGGCCCTTAATCATCGAGATTGGCGTGCGGGTGTGGGTTAGCACAATTACTTTTTGCACCGATGGGCAGCCAATGAGCGCATCGTCCACGGTGTCTTTCATCGGAATATTCTTGGGGCCACGCGCCGCGCCGTCGGAGGTAATGACCATTTTGCAAGCCGAGTCGTTGATGCGGTCGGTGAGCGACTGGGCCGAAAACCCGCCAAAAACCACCGAGTGAATGGCCCCAATGCGGGCGCAAGCCAACATCGAAATAGCTGCTTCGGGCACCATTGGCAAGTAAATACAAACGCGGTCGCCTTTTTGTATGCCGTTGCGTTTCAGCACGTTGGCAAAGCGGCACACTTGGTCGTGGAGCATTTTGTAAGTTAGCGTCACGCTCGGTTCGGCGGGGTCGTTGGGTTCCCAAACAATGGCTGGATGGTTGCCGTTGTCGCGCAGGTGGCGGTCGAGGGCATTTTGGGCAATATTGGTTTTGCCCCCCACAAACCACTGGATGTTAGGTTCGTCGAAATTCCATTTCAACACATTTTTCCAGGGCTTTTGCCACTTAAATTCTTGGGCAATTTCGGCCCAAAAACCCTCTGGGTCTTCGACACTCTGTTGGTAGGCAGCCTGGTAGTCTTCAAAAGTATGTATTCTCATTGCTACTATAGATTAGGTTTATGATGATTATTAGATTTACGATGATAAATACCGTCCAACTGCCTGGGCGTTGGAGGCTGAATTGACACTGTTTTTTACGCGTCGTTTTTCACCAACTTCTGCACCTTTGCAACCAGTTCACGGGTCGAAAAAGGCTTGGCCACATATAAGTCTGCTCCCAGATCGTATCCTTTCTGCACGTCGGTGTCTTTACTTTTTGCACTCATAAAAATCACTTTTATGGCCGCCAGAGCAGGATTATTTTTGATAAAACTGCAAACTTCGTAACCATCTATTTTGGGCATCATAATATCGAGCAGGACTAAGTTTGGGGTTTTCCGCTCGATGATCTCGAACGCCTCCTCCCCGTCGCGGGCGATAAAAACCTGAAACCCTTCTTTTTTCATCAGAAACTCCAACGAGAGCAGGATATTGGGCTCGTCGTCCACAATTAGTATTTTGGCTTGTTGGTTCATGGTGTTATTGAGCGTTGGTTTACTGGTATTTTAAAGGTAAAAGTCGATCCGTCGCCGACTTTACTACTTACCCAAATTTGTCCGCCGTGCAGTTCTACAATTCGGCGGCAGATGGCCAGCCCCAAGCCGCTACCTTTGGGCTTTCGGGTGGTTTGGTCTTGCGCCTGGTAAAATTTGTCAAAAATTAACTCTTGAAATCGAGGGTCTATTCCCTGCCCGTTATCGGTTATTCTAAAGTACACCATTCCGTTTTCGTGAAAGTTATCCAATACAACCACCCCCTTTTTACTTTCGGTAAATTTGATGGCGTTCGACAGGAGGTTCACCAAAACTTGCATTAGGCGGTCGCGGTCGGCCGTCATTTCTGGTAAATAATCTTGCAGGTTAAACTTTATAGACACCATCCGTTCGCGGGCCAGTTGATTCAAAGAAACAAATGCCTCATTGATGAGTTCGCGCGGCGAAAATTTTTCGTAGTGCAGCTCATACAACCCAGAATCATAACGTTCTAAGTCGAGTACTTGGTTTATAAGCCGCGATAAACGCTCGGTTTCTTTGATAACCGTCCCCAAAAAATGTTGTCGCTCGTCGTTGTTTAGCTCGGGGTAGTCGTACACAATTTCTGACAGGGCGCGTATCGAAGTGAGCGGCGTTCGGATTTCGTGCGTGACGGTCGACAGGAAATCGTCCTTCATGCGGTCGATCTGTTGAAGGCGTTCATTGGAACGTTTCAATTTATCGCCCACCCGTTCGAGTTCGTCGGTTTTGCGTTGAAGCTCGCGGTTCAAATTTTTGAGTTCTTGTGATGTTTTAAGAATATCAATCACCTCATCGACCGTAATTTTTTCTTCTTTGGCTACCGAAGCTACCAGCGTTCGGGCCGAGGCCGTGCCAACGGCACCGCCCAGTAGTTTTTCGGTGTAGCTAACCAGGCGAGGGTCGGCGTAGGGACTTAGGAGGTTTATGTTGTTGCGTTTTACAAACGAATCCAACAGACGATCGGTGCGGGCTTGGCCAAAAAAACTATTCAAAAGGCGTTTCACGTCCGTAAAAAGTGCCTTTCCTTTCCAAGTCACCGAGCTTTTGGTGGGATCAGAATACTGAAAAATATCCACAAAAAGGTTGGCTTGGTTTTGTTCTTGGACTGTAAGCGGGTAAAAAAGCGAGCCATATACGTAGAAAAGCACATTCACCAGCAACGACCAAAACAAACCGTGCGAGATATTATCGAGGCCCGTCATGCCAAAAAGAGCCTCGGGGCGCAACCACTCTGCTCCCAGAGGGCCGTGTTCCAACAACGAAAGTGGCAAAAAACCCGCCGACACCAGCGACGGTATGATGAGCGTATAAAACCACACCGCACCCCCAAAAAGCAGGCCGCCCGTTGCACCTTCGCGGGTGGGGCGCTTCCAAAAAAGCCCTCCGATAACCACTGGAGCCAACTGTGCTACTGCCGCAAACGACACCAGCCCAACCGAAACCAGCGAATGGCGGTCGCTCACAATTTTATAGTATAAATAGGCCATCCCAATCAAAAGTACGATCGAAACACGGCGTAGGTTTATTACCCATTGGCTAATCGACGACCCGATCCAGCCCTCCCAGTTAGGACGGCTCACAATAAAAGGCATCACTAAGTTGTTGCTAATCATCACAGTAAGTGCCATACATTCTACGATTATCATGCTCGATGCGGCCGAAAAACCGCCCAAATAGGTCAAAATAGCCAACCCTTTTTGGTCGAAGTAAAGTGGCAGAGCCAGCACATAGCTATCGGCGGGGATCGAACTTCCAAAAACCAAGAATCCCCCCAAGGCAATCGGCATCACAAAAACATTGATTATCAGCAAATACAGTGGAAACAGCCAGATGGCTTTTTTGAGGTGGTTTTCGTTCACGTTTTCTACAACGGCCAATTGAAACTGCCTGGGCAAAAACATGATGGCCAGCCCCGACAGCAGGCAGTGCCAAAACCAGTTGTCGGTTTGGTCTTGGGGAATCGTAAACAAGCCTTGGAGCGGTTGCAGGCGGGCGGCCCGCTGGGTGATGTCGCCGAAACCGTCGAAAATACCAAAGGTTACAAAAACACCGACGGCCAAAAACGCCGATAACTTTATCAACGACTCAAAAGCAATAACGGTCACCATTCCCTCGTGGCGTTCGGTGGCTTCGAGCTTGCGGGCGCCGAACAAAATGGTGAATACTGCCAAAATAATGGCCATGTAAAGAGCCTTATCGGCCAAAAAGGATTCTGAAACAGCCGTGCTATTTTTGGTCAATACCCTAAAACTGTTGGCGATGGCTTTGAGTTGGATCGAAATATAAGGAACCAAGCCCACCACGCACAACAACGTGACGATGATGCCCAATGCGCGGTCTTTGCCGTATCGAGCCGACACAAAATCGGCGATATTCGTGATGCGCTCGGCCTTGCATATTCTAATTATTTTCCTAAAAACTACCCACCACAGTGGTATAAGCATGGTAGGGCCAATGTACACGGCAAGGAAGTCCGCCCCATTTTTTACGGCATGGCCCACGCTACCATAGAACGTCCAGGCGGTGCAATAAACCGCCAAAGAGAGCGCGTATACGTATGGGTTGTTCACCCAGCTGTTCTTGAAAAGCGACCGCCGTTCTGCTAAGTTTGCTAGCCCAAACAGAAACGCCAAATACAAAACTGCCGCCAACACAATCCAAAAGCTATTCATCGTCGTTGGCGTTTGTGGGTGCCCCCGAAACGATCCAAAATACAATAAAAATAACCCCTGCCCACGCCCCAAACAAATATAAGTACAGTGCAGGCAAGGCCGATGACACCCCGAACCGGTTGAAGATCGAGAGTAGCGGCGCATTGAAGAGCATTATGCTCACTACCGCCAAAGTTGCCAATATCAATGCCCTGTTTTTAGACACCCTTCAAAAGTATTTTTTATTAAAAAAAAGACTTGCTAAGTTATAAAAACTTAACAAGTCTAAACAATCTAAACCCTAACTGTTAAGATTCTTCGTTGTACTCGCCTTGGAGTGCATACACTCCGAAGCGTAGCAGTGCGCCCATGATGATGGGTACTAAAACAAAAATGAAAATGATTGCTTGGATACTATCGTCCAATTTTGCGCTGCCTATTTTTCCCCAGTAGTTAGAAAATAAATAGTAGCCAGCATACAGGCCCAGAGCGATCCAGACAACTCCTAATATTTTTTTGATTGCGTCCATGATGATTTATTTCAGAATGTTAGAATGATTAAATAAAAAATACTTGCTTAATCGTTGGTCTCTTTGTGTGCTTTGTTGGTTAGGTATAAAGCACCAATTACCAACGAAACCGTAGCAATTATAATAGGATACCACAAACCCTCCAGATACGGCTTGTCGTAGGGAAGAGCCTGCCCTGCTTTCTCGGCGGTTTCGTTGGCGGTTCTGGCCGTGGCAACCAAGGCCGTGGCAATAAATGGCACCAAGCCCCCGAAAACACCGTTTCCGATGTGGTACGGCAAAGACATGGATGTGTACCTAATTCGGGTCGGAAACAACTCTACCAAAAACGCCGCGATTGGACCGTACACCATCGTCACGTAGATAACTTGTATCAAAATCAGGAAAATCAGCGTCCACTCGTCACTGCTGTTGAGGTTTGTCGATTTTTTGATTTCAGGCTTCAATACTTCCGCAGTTTTGTCGGCCAGGATAGTCACCTTTTTTACCTCCTTATTTTTAGTTCCGTCCGTAAACTCTTTCAGGGTGGTGGTGGTATAAAGTGAGTCGGCGGTGCCATCAACCAGCTTTCCAACCGTTTCAACGGTCGTTTTTTCTACTATCTCAGTTTTATTTTTGAGGTTGGTTGTTTGGTACATTTTTTCGTAGATGGTGCGGTAAGTCAAAATAGCCAGCAACATTCCCGTGAGCATAATGCCCTTGCGGCCAATTTTGTCGGAAAGCGTTCCGAACAAGATAAACCCACCAGTACCCAAACCCAGTGCCCACATAATAATGGTTCTCGACTGGACGAACTCTACGCTGCAAGCATTTTCAATGAACGATTGGGCGTAGAACTGCCCCGTGTACCAAACCACACCCTGGCCCATTGTGGCACCCAAAAGAGCCAACAAAACCATCTTAAAATTTTCTTTTTTGCCGAAAGATTCTTTCAGCGGGTTGGCCGAAATTTTGCCCTCCTTTTTGATCTTAGTAAACGCTGGCGACTCCGACATTCTGAGACGAATGTAGATTGAGACGATTACCAACAGAATCGAGATCAAAAATGGTATTCTCCAACCCCACTCCGTAAATTTCTCTACTCCCATATTTTGGCGCGTCAATACAATAACCCCCAGCGAAAGAAAAAGTCCCAGGGTGGCCGTCGTTTGAATCCAGGACGTAAAGTAGCCTCGGCGGCCTTCGGGCGAGTGTTCGGCTACGTAGGTTGCCGCACCGCCGTATTCGCCGCCCAAAGCCAATCCTTGCAGCAGGCGAAGCAGGAGCATTAAGATGGGGGCAACGATGCCGATTTTGGCGTAACCAGGAATGCAACCAATCAGAAAGGTACTGCCGCCCATGATGATGAGCGTCACCAAAAAAGTATATTTACGACCAACCATGTCGCCGAGGCGGCCAAAAAACAACGCACCAAACGGGCGTACAATAAAACCTGCCGCAAATGTAGCCAGGGTGGCCAGCAAAGCGGCGGTTGGGTTTCCCTTCGGAAAAAACTCACCAGCAATAATCGTTGCCAGACTACCATAAATGTAAAAATCATACCACTCAATGAGTGTTCCGACCGAAGAGGCCGAAATCACGGTGAACAAACTACTGGTTTGTTCTTTTTCTTCTGTTGTTGCCATTTGTTAGGAAGTTGAAAAGGTTTAAAATGTGATTGGGTGTAGGGTAGACTCTACTTATTGGTACTATTTTGCGATTAACTAAAAATATGGAAAGACAAAACAGCACATACACCCTGTTTTATGCAAATAATTGGTATAGTTACGCTAAATAAATATAGAAATTGGATTGATAGCTCGCACAAGCCGTAAACAAAATAATTTTGCTACTTTTTGGGGTGAGGCACTACCACTAAATGCTTAAAACCAGTACGTGGTCGGGTCGATAGGAGGCACATTTAGCTATACTATTTTAGCAAATGTATATCTAATTAGCAAAATACGTAGATTTTATTAGAATTAAGCGAGTTATGGGCACTATTCCTTGAAGCGTTCCCATTTTATGACCATAAACTTGTCGCCGAGTTCGGTCACGATCATCCCCGAACCGTCGAGGTTTTTGCGGTCGGCGTAAAATGCCACGAGTTCTTTGTGGTTTAGTATTTTGTAGGTGGGATGATAGGTATTGCGTTCGGGTACTTTCACACCGTATTTCTTAACCCAGTTCATTACCGAAACGTGACTCACACCCAAAAGTCGTTCAATTTCACGGAACCCAACCCCCTCAATATAAAGTTGTAGTGCCTTTATAACGTAGTACGAGCTGATGCCCTTACCGAGTTTATCGACGGTAAAGTTATACCCACAACCTTTGCACTTGAAGCGCTGCCGCTCCTTAATTATACCATTGCGGGAGGTTTCGAGGGAGTCGCATTTGGGGCATTTTGGAGTGACCACTGCTACCTTTCTATTTTTCGTAAAGGGCTTTCCCTGCTTTTTCGTACACATCGCCAGCCTCCCAAAACGGAGCTTGCTGGCGGTTGGCAATGAGTCGCGCGGTGTGGGCATACACCTGGCAAAATTTGAGCAGGTAATCAAAATCGACGCTCTCGGGGTTGTCGGACACTTGGTGGTAGTTTTTCATCAAAACTTCGTCGAATTTCCTAAAACCAGGCGTAACAGTAGGCGCAGGAATGCCCTTGGCGGCAAAACTCACGTTGTCCGACCGATCGAACAACCCCTGCTCGGGGGCAGGTTCGGCAAAAACCCCGAGGCCAAACAGCTTGCAGGCCGCTTCCATTTCGACTTTAATACCCGTGCGCTCCATGCCAATAATCGACACGATAGAAGTATCGTCGTAGCCGGCCCCGTCGGAATTTAGGTTAAAAACGCATTTTTTGAGCGCAATCGCGGGATGCTCGGCGTAGTATCTACTGCCCAAAAGCCCCACCTCTTCGCCCGTAAAGGCCAAAACCAGTATCGAACGCTTCGTTGGCGCGGCAGCCAACGCTTTGGCGGCCGTCAGCAGCGCCACCGTCCCGAAGGCGTTGTCGCGCGCGCCATTGAAAATACTGTCTTGCGCCGAGAACGAGCCACCACCTTTTTTGCCCGCCCCAATGTGGTCGAAGTGAGCCGACAAAATCACGTACTCGTTTTTCAGAACGGGGTCGGTGCCCTCAATAACCCCAGCCACATTGAAAACCCGCAGCGGCTGATCGACACGGCCAGTGGTCACAAAAGTTGCCGTCGGTATTTCGCCCTTGGTAAACAGCTTGGCGAATTTGGCCTGCTGGCCGTTTATCCACACGTGCGGCACGGTGCTGGGCGCGTCGTTGTCGGCCAGTTTGAGGCGTTCGGAATTAAAATAACGCGCCGCAAAACCCCACGGAAAACTCCCCGAGTATATTTCTACGAGCATCGCCGCGCCCTTTTCGGCCATTGTTTTGCGCTTGCTGGCCGACGAACTAACGACCTGCAACGGGTTTTTGTCTTCGGCGCTACCCACCTGCGCCACCACAATTTTGCCTTTTACATCTATTTTTTCGAGATCGCTTTCTGTTCCATACCCCACAAAAACCACGTCGGCCGTTAGGTTTACGGCACCGCTGGCCAGAATAACCATTTCTTTGCCCGTTCTAAGGGTGTCTTTTCCCGCAATCAGAACCCCCTCGGTGGCGGGTTTTGTCTGGGTAAGTTCTACGGGCAGCAGGTAGTCGGTTTGGGCGTTGGTGGGTTTGAGTCCCAACATCCTAAATTGCTCGGCCAAGTACCTGGCGGCCACGTAGTTGCCCATCTCTCCGGTGCGGCGGCCCTGCATTTCGTTGGCGGCCAAAAACCGCATCTGCATTTCGGGTTCAGCCCTTAAAATACTTTTTTCGGGAAACTTTTTGTCGGATTGAGCCTGCGCAAAAATGCCCAAAATACTGAGAAATACGGTCAGAAACTTGTTCATAAAAAGATGTAAAAATGGTGAGTGACTACAAAATAACTTGGTTCAAAAGAACGTCTTTCAACCGCTGGTCGTGCGTGACCACCACCAGACTTGCGCCAATTTGCTGGGACTGATTTTGGAGTGTTTCCACCACCCGAGCGCAATTGTAGTCGTCTAAATTAGAGGTCGGTTCGTCGGCCAAAACCACACTCGGATTGTTTACCAACGCGCGGGCAATTCCCACGCGTTGTTGTTCGCCCAAACTGAGTTGGTTCGTTTTTTTGGCGAGGTGCTGCTCAAAGCCCAGTTGAGCGGCCAGCTCCCGAACGCGGTTTTTGTCCTGCGTTTTTTTTGCCAAATATTTGGCCACCAGTATGTTGTCCAGCACCGAGAGCGAACTCACAAAGTGAGGTCTCTGGTAAACGATCCCGATCTGACTGGCCCGAAGCACCGCCGCATCGGCCACCGACAGGCTCGTTATGTCCTGATTATTCACCCAAATACTGCCACTTTGGGGTTGCAACAACAGCCCCAAAAGGTGCAGCAACGTGGTTTTGCCCTGGCCCGACCTGCCCAATATCACCAGTGCTTGGCGGTTGTTGCATTGGATGTCGGGAAACAAGAAGGTTTTTTCTGGGCCGTAGGCAAACGTTAAATTTTGGCTGTGAATCATGCTCTTACTTTTTCTTTTTTACGTCTAAGCCGTATTTTTTTAGGATGCTCCGCGCCAAAGCCGACTTGTGCACCTCGTCGGCACCGTCGTAGATGCGGGCGGCCCGTTCGTGCGAGTACCACTGCGACAGCAGCACGTCGTTGGTCATTCCGAGTGCGCCGTGCGTCTGAATGGCCCGATCTACCACGTGTAGCATCATGTTGGCGGTATAAAACTTAATCGTCGATATTTCGTCGCGGGCGGCCGATGCGCCAAACTCGTCGATCATCCGCGCCGTTCTCAGCACCATCAGTCGGGCAGCGTCTATTTCGGCGCGGCTGTCGGCAATAAACGCTTGGATAGACTGCATCTGCCCCAAAAACGTATCCTCGTCTATCTGGCGGCTCACGGCATACTTACACATGAGGTCGAAACTACGTTCGGCAATACCAATAAACCGCATACAGTGGTGAATTCGCCCAGGCCCGAGGCGTTCTTGGGCCAGCATAAAACCCAGACCTTCGCCCCCAATCAGGTTGCTTTGCGGCACGCGCACGTCGTGGTAGGTCACTTCGGAGTGGCTGGACCAATGGTCGCTGGCGTGGCCCATAATCGGAATGTTGCGCACAATCTTAAAACCAGGCGTATCGGTTGGCACAATAATCTGGCTGGCGCGGCGGTGCGGTGCAGCGTCTGGGTCGGTCACGGCCATTACCACGGCAAAAGCCGCGCCATCGGCCGACGACGTAAACCACTTATGGCCGTTTATTACGTAGTCGTTGCCGTCTTTCACGGCCATCGTACCCATGCGCGTGGGGTTGGAGCCCGCAAATCCGGGTTCGGTCATCGAAAAACAACTTCTTATGTTGCCCTCTTTGAGTGGCTCTAAGTACTTGTCTTGCAGGTGTTTGGGAGCGTGCTTGTGAATCAACTCCATGTTTCCGATGTCGGGAGCCTGGCAATTGAAGGTATAATGCCCAAACGGATTGTTGGCCAACACCTCTGATATTTGCCCAAACTCGCACAGCGTCAGGCCGAGGCCACCGTTTTCGGCGTCCCACTGCAAGCCCCAAAGCCCCGCTTTTTTTACCAATTCTCGTTTTTCATCAAGCGTTTTGGCCACGTGAGAAAAATTTTGGGTCAGATTCTCGACCGTTTCGAGCGGGTAAAGCTCATTTTCGACAAACTCCCTGATTTTCGGAATGAGGCGTTCGGTTTTTTCGGTGGCAAACAATTTTTCCATTCGGCAAAAATATTGGGTTTTAGGTGGATGAATTTCGGAGCAATTTACGGATTTTTGCACAAACTCAACCTACCCTCCGTGTCTGAATTTCAAGCCTTCCTCCAACTTGGTTTCGAGCATATCACCGACCCAAACGGCTACGACCACGTTTTGTTTGTGGTGGCACTTTGCGCCATCTACAGCCTCCACCAGTGGAAGTCAGTACTGATTTTGGTAACTGCATTCACCATTGGCCATTCTGCCACGCTGGCGTTATCAACGCTGCGCATCATTAACTTTCGGAGCGATATCGTAGAGCTGCTCATTCCCGTCACCATTATAATTACTTGTTTTCTCAATTTCAGAAATCCACTTTCCGCGTCCTCCGCACCAGGTGGGCGGCTGCGCTACGGCCTGGCGTTGGCTTTTGGGCTCATTCACGGGTTGGGTTTTTCTAACTACCTGCGCAGTTTGTTGGGGCAAGAAGCGGGAATTTTCACCCCACTTTTGGCCTTCAATTTGGGTCTCGAAGCTGGTCAGTTGCTCATTGTGGCGTTGGCGTTGGGAGCCGCCGCCTTCTTTGTGAGCGTATTGGGCGTGCGCCGCGACAAACTCTGTTGGATACTGTCGGGCATTGTAGCGGGAATGGCCACGTCGTTGGTGCTGGCCAACGAACTTTTTAGGTCTTTTACTTCCTCGCATTAAAACCAAAATGAGCAATGGAAAAGCAAAAAGCCAAACAAAAAGTAAAGCTGAGGCAGACTACCACAGCTCAAAATAAATTGACTTTGTATTTAGATTGGAGCAAGAAAAATAAGAGAAAAGTGACTCACACTACCAAGTTTACAGGGCAAGGTTTGGCCATGTTGAGCGGTGTACTCGCCATTGATGTAAACATTGCCATTATGCGAGCCTTTGTGATGCTTAGAAAAATGGTGCTACAACACAAAGAAATCATTGACCGTATAGACCTGTTAGAAGCCAGCTATGATGAGAAATTTGCTGAGGTGTTTAAGGCACTAAAATACTTGTTAGAACCGCCTCAGCCAGAACGTGAAACTATTGGATTTAAAAAAAGTAAGTAGCAAATCTATGACTACTCGCTCTAATGTATCTTTCAAAAAAAACAACAATGGAACTAATCTTTATTTGGATAGACGACTACCATAATATCAAGAATCAAGGCTTTAGCTTTAGTTCTGAGCATGAAATTACGTTTGACAAGCAAGCGAATACGCTTAACGTTACCGATAATCTAAGTCATATTCCTGATTTTTTTGGTCAAACCATCACCAATATCACGGCCATTGTTGGTAAAAATGGAACAGGTAAAAGTAGCTTGCTCGACTTACAGAATATTGCTTTTTATCTTCTAAAAGATGATGATTCTTTCACCTTAGTAATTTTCAATGAGCAGTATAAAAGTCTGGTTATAAATGGTTTAGAAAACTGTAAAACCGTATTGAAAAATGAAAATTTGTTTCGGAATACCTTAATTATCAAGTATAGTCCTCTGTTTGAACCCAAAGAAAATCGTGAGAATCATCGTCCAATAGCTGAAGAAAAGCGTAATGGTGGTTCTATTGACATTTGGGATATTTCAACCAGTAAACTACTTGAAGGGAATCTTTTTACGAATGCTATTGACACTGAAAGCCGAATCTATAAATACAGACTGTCTGAAATATTTGCCCAAGTTGAACTTCTATTGTCAGGCTCTGAGCTACCCTACAAAACACCCGAAGAAGTTATTGTAGTACTTCCTCTATCCTCGAAAATGGAGCGTTTTAGAGAAATAATCTATGGAAATGCAGTACAAGATAACGAAGAATTTAAACCAAATTCTGGTTCTTTCACAGATGAGGAAATATTAAGAGAGCAAAATAAGCATAAAAATTATCGTAAATCTCAGAAAGCAGAAATAGCTGTATTGGAAGGAATTTTGGAAAATTGTTTGAAAAACATTCAAACAATAAATCAGAAATTTGAGGGTGCAGATGAGCTTACAAAGGCAAAACTCACAAAGGAAATGGCACTGTCCCGGTTGATGTGGGTTGCATTTTTTGAGTTTTTTAATACATACCCGCTACAAGGAGATAGAGTAGGGAGTGGGGATTATAATGATTTTGCGGAACATTACCCTACTAAACCTATCACTGAATGGTTCTACGATTTTTTTGAACAAGGCTTAAAAAAATACATTCCAACCGTAGATATTGGTAAATATGATGAGGAAGTAAAGGCGTGGTCAAAACTAACGACCATGATTCGAGAAATCGGAGTACTCTTAGAAAAAAATGATATTGAGATATATCTTAAATCGAATAACTTCAAATCGCCTATGGATATTGATTTCAATAGGTGTGCGCTTAGGTTGCCATTAAAAGATCTCTCTAAATCTGAGGCTATCAAAAAGCCTTTTGTCAATATTTACAAAGATATATTGTGGGCAAGAAAGATTCAGAGCTTTGGTTTTTTAGATTTTGAATGGAGCGGTATAAGCTCTGGTGAACGCATGTTTCTTTCTTTTTTCTCACGTATAAATTCATTCCGACACACGATTAAACGTGAAAATAGAGATTTCAAAATAAAAAGTATTGTGTTAATGATTGATGAGGGAGAGGTTGGTTTTCACCCCGATTGGCAAAGACTTTTTATTACCAGACTTATTGAAACGTTACCTGTAATATTTCAAGATACAACCGTTCAGAAAGTTCAAATTATTCTTACTACCCACTCGCCTTTTGTGCTGTCTGATTTACCAAATCATCATGTCATTTTTTTAGACCAAGACAAACACGGTAATTGTGAGGTGGTAAATAAAAATCCGTTACAAGACAAAAGAATGACTTTTGGAGCAAATATACACAGCTTGATGGCCGATGGTTTTTTTATGAAAGATGGCTTGATGGGTAATTTTGCCAAACAAAAAATCAATGATTTGATTGA
The DNA here is from genome assembly GCA_013298215.1 of Cytophagales bacterium. Lineage (GTDB taxonomy): Bacteria > Bacteroidota > Bacteroidia > Cytophagales > Spirosomataceae > JAAFKE01. Next base: position 121,770 of record JAAFKE010000006.1, read on the forward strand.
TGACCTGATAGGAAGCAAGGTACTAACCGTAAAGCGAAAGGAAGAAATACGAAAGCTGATAACTTTCATAGGCGAGCCTATCATTCGGAAAAAAGTGATGGACTTGTATAATGAAAAAATGAATTTGAATGTAGAAGCACAAATCAACGAATTACAGCATCAGATTGATGAACTAAAAGCACTTCAAAATAATGATTCAGATAAAAAGAGATAATCTTGATAGCATAGCCCAAAGTCATTATGAAAACCTAAAAGGCTTGATAGATGGGCGTTTAGAAAACAAAACTGATCCACTGTTTACATTTATCAAAGATAATATAACAGAAATACTCATCGGTAAACCACAAGTTTTGGTTGATAAAATCATCAATGAAATACCCTATAATCCATGTTATAAAGAAGAAATAGAGCAAATATTTAACTACGATACGTTTAAGAGAAAAACCAAAACCTATTGTGCCTATCATTTAGCAAATGGTTTACGAGTGAACGTTTGTCCTTACTGTAATAGCCAATATACGTTTACTATTTTGGAAAAAGGAACTAATAAAGGTCAAACAAGGCCAGAATTTGACCATTTCTTTTTGCAATCTCAATACCCATATTTAGCATTATCATTCTACAATTTGATACCCTCTTGTAAAATATGTAACTCAACTTTCAAGCATGCTAAGGAGTGGAACCTCAGCGATTATATTCATCCATACATAGAAGGTTTTGGCAACTGTAAATTCTCACTTAAACCTAAACAGGGTCAAGGAGTGTCATTTTTCTATGGTAAATCTGATGCTTTTGATATTTATTTTAAAAATAAGACTTCTAAAACGTGTAACAATATCAACGATTTAAAATTAGAAGATATCTACAACGAACATAAAGATTATGTGAGCGAAATTATCCAAAAAGCCAATGTGTATTCGGATTCTTACATAAACCAGCTTTTTATGCAGTACGAAGGGACATTATTTTCAAGTATTGGTGATGTCCGAAAAATGGTGATTAGTAATTATATTACAGATGAAGATATTGATAAAAGAGTATTATCAAAACTGTCAAAAGATATTTCAGAGGAATTGGGTTTAGCATAAAAAAAGCCTCACCAGTTTACACTGACAAGGCTTCTTTACTTGAAAAAGTACTGAGAGCGGGAATCGAACTAAAATAGCTAAGTACTTAATTGTCAATTATTTACATATTTATAAATGAGACTATTTAATAAAATTCTGACACTTTTCTGACACTTTGAAAAATATTCTGTACTTTTACTATGAAACTAACAACCTAACAAAGGTGTAAAATAAGCAATGGCAAAGCAACAAACTAAACAAAAAGTAAAGCTGAGGCAGACTCCCACGGCTCAAAATAAATTGGCTTTGTACTTAGATTGGAGTAAGGAAAACAAGAGAAAGCGTGAGTACCTTAATTTGATTGTTTTTGAGAAACCTAAAACAGTAATTGAACGACACCATAACAAAGAAGTCTATGAGAAAGCTGAGATTATAAGGGCTGAACGTGAACGCCAATTTTTTACCGATGACATTGATGAGGCTTTTGAACAAAGAAAAATAAAAAGCCTCGATTTCTACACTTTCTTTGATGAGTACCTAACCAACTACACCAAAAAGGATAAACGGGTTATGGTGGCCGTTTATGGGTTGTTTAAAAAGTTTGCACCGCCTCCACTCACCACCAAAGATGTTGATGAGGCTCTCTGTTTTAAATTTAAAGAATATCTTGAAAATACTTTGAATGGTGAAAGCCCAGCAAGCTATTTGGCACGGTTCAAAAAATTTATGGCTTATTCGAGCCGTGATGGTAAGGGTAAGTTATTTAAAAAAAACCCAACACTTAATATCAAAGTGGCCAAAGCAAAGGGCGTGATTATAAAAGATACTTTGACTATTGTAGAGCTAAATGCTTTGATAGCCTCCAAATGTGGCAATGATGAGGTAAGGCGGGCGTTTTTGTTTGCTTGCAATACTGGGCTGAGGTTTGTTGATATTAAAGCCCTCAAATGGCAAAATATAAAAACTGATATGGTGGAGGTGGTACAAGCCAAAACCGATGTAAAAGTAAAAATAAGTATTAACGAGAATGCCAAAGCGTTTTTGGCCGAGCGTGGCAAAGACGACGAGGCGGTTTTTAGATTGCCCTCACACAATGGTACAGTAAAAAACCTTGACTACTGGGCAAAGCGGGCGGGACTTGATAAGCATATAACTTTCCATTGTGCAAGGCATACTTTTGGTACTTTGTTGGCTTATTATGAAAACGATATTTTGACCATATCTAAGCTACTCGGCCATACTTCATTGACTCACACTACCAAGTATATTCGAGTTGCTGAGGAACTCAAAAAGAAAGCCGTGAACTCTATACCTACACTCAATCTAAACCCACAACCCTAAAAACATGGATTTACAAATTATTCAAGAAAGAATTTATACGATTAGAGGCCAAAAGATAATGCTTGATTATGATTTGGCCGAACTGTATGAAGTTGAAACAAGGGTGCTAAACCAAGCTGTGAGGCGTAACGCTAAGAGATTCCCGACTGATTTTATGTTTAGGCTTACTGAAACAGAGTGGCAACGTATGTCATCACAAATTGTGATGACATACCCAACCAAACGACCCAAAGTAGCTATACCCTATGCTTTTACAGAGCAAGGTTTGGCCATGTTGAGCGGTGTACTCAATTCTGACAAAGCCATTGATGTAAACATTGCCATTATGCGAGCCTTTGTGATGCTTAGGAAAATGGTACTACAACACAAAGAAATCATAGACCGCATAGACCAGTTAGAGGCCAGCTATGATGAGAAATTTGCTGAGGTGTTTAAGGCACTAAAATACTTGTTAGAACCGCCTCAGACAGAACGTGAAGCGATTGGATTTAAAAGAGGTAACTAACCATGGAAAATAATATTGAGTTTAAAAGAGATAATTTATTTAGCTATTTTGATATTTCAAGCCGATGCCCTCTTTATAGTTATCACCCTGATACAGGGGAGTCATCAACGTTTTTTGTAGAAACAGCAGTAGGAATCATTCTTAATTCGAGTGGTGATACTTGGTTACAGATAGAGCTAACCTTGGATAAGTTTACAACAGATGAAATAGAATTTTGGCAAAAAATGTACCCAGCATTGTCTATTGTAGAAATAACTGTTGAGAATATCACAAAACAATGTTTTGCATTTAAACTAAGTCAAAAAAATAACATAATTCTTTATGTTCATAGATTATCTGACACGGGTTTAGACGTTTCTTATGAGTATTATTCAAAAAGTTTTGGAATAGCATTTATGCCACTTAAACCCACAGCCGAGGAAATAGAGATGGAATTTCTGAAAATGCCTATAAAAAATATATCAAGTTTTTTGACTTGGGAAAAACTTAGGTATCCAGACAAAAGAGAATTTTGTTTTAGACTTAACTTGTTTATGAGAAAAAAATTTTATGAATTATATCCTGAATTTATTGATGAAGTAAATAAGTTTTTAAAACCTTTTAATGCTGATTATGACCCCACTAATATAGTAAGTTTCCCTCCCTCAGCACCGTCAGCGTATGATTTAGCCATTAATCAAGACAATAGAGGAAGCGAGCAAGGTAATGGTTTTAATTTAGGCAAAAGTGAGGCATATCTAAAAGCCCTTCATAAAGCCTTAGTAGATGCTGATTTTTTTGCACCGTGTACCAAAGAGAGCCACTTTGTGAATGCCTTTAATGGTAAGCCCTTAGCAACTGATTTTGAGCCGTTGGCATGGGCTGATAAAAGTAAAACGAGGAAACAATTAAATGCACAAACACTTTATGAGTTTTTGTATCTTTTGAATTTTGATAAAACAATCTACCAAACCGATGCCAACAATAGTGATAATTTTTATAGAAAGATTCAGAGAGTATTTCAGCCAATAGCAAATCTACCAGTTAAAAACCCCACCAAAGTAACTCAACAAACTCTACGCCACAAAGAACTCAAAATGTCCTCCCTCCGAATAGCGTAACCATTTAAAATTGGAGAAAAAGTATTAATTTCCCAAACTTTTAAACGGTAAAAAAATGAAGTCAAGTAAATTTAATGAAACGCAAATTGTTTCAATTTTGA
>JAAFKE010000060.1 GCA_013298215.1 Cytophagales bacterium
CGCACCCGCGAGATCGGCATCAGAAAGTCGTTGGGGGCCACTCCGCGCGTAATCAGGATTCAGTTTTTGATGGAGGCCATCTGCATTTGTTTGCTGGGAGCCTTGGGCGGGTTGGTGATGGGCATTGCCGTGGGCAATGTGATCGCCAACAGCATCAGCGAAAAAAGCAGTTTCATCATCCCGTGGGTCTGGATGCTCATGGGCATTGCCATCAGCGTTTTTGTGGGTATTGCGTCGGGTATTTATCCCGCCATCAAAGCCTCAAAATTAGACCCAATCGATGCCCTGCGCTACGAGTAGCTGGGGGTTGTTTATTGATAAACAACCAAATCTATGCCGTTCGACTGGATGCGGGTTTCCGTACAAAAACCGTTGAAACCCGTGCTGATTATTTCGTAATCGTGGCGCAGGTTGGCGTATTTTACCTGGTTTGGCCGCAAGCCCACGCCACCATCGGCAAACAAAATAGGGTCGGTGTTTGCCAACAAGTCTTCAAATTGCGCCTGGGTCATGGTGTTTATTTCGCCCATTAGCTCGGCGATTTGGCGGGTCAATGGGCCGTAAAAAACATCAATCGGGCGGGCTACCTGTGCTAATTGGCCGCCCATCAATACGCCCACCCGATCGGCCACTGCCATAATGTCGGTGGCATCGTGGGTCACAAACACGCAGCTCATTTGCGCATCTTGCACCATATTTACCACCACCTCCCGCAGTCGTTTTCGGTTTGGTAGGTCTAAGTGGCTAAATGGCTCGTCCAACAAAAGTACTTTGGGTTCTTCGGCAATGGCGCAGGCAATGGCCGTTCGCTGGCGCTCGCCACCCGACACCAAGCGCGGAACTTTGTGCTGCACGTGGGCTATCTGGCACAGTTCTACCAACTCGTCGGTGCGCTCGGCGCGGTAGTTTGTTTCAAAAAAACGCAGAATGTATTCAATGTTTTGTCGCAGCGATACGTGCGGAAATAAATTGTATTCTTGATGAACCAGCTTAACGTCGGGATGCCCTGGAATAAGTTTCTCCGATGCCCGCTGGGCCAATTGTTCGCCCACAAACACCTGGCCAGCGTCGGGGTCGGTGAGGCCCGCAATTATTTTCAAAATTGTGCTTTTGCCCGCGCCGCTGTAGCCGATCAGCCCAAATATTTCTCCTCCTTGAACGTCAAATGAGACGTTTTCTAAAACCGAAAACGCCCCAAATGATTTAGAAAGTTGTTTTACCGAAAGTACCTCCATCAACTACAAAACATAGATCAGATTTTGGCCAATAGTTCGGCTTTTTTGGCCGCAAACTCCTCCTCGGTCAGTACTCCTGCCGTTTTTAGCTCGGCCAAGTCTTTTAATAAACCCATAATCTGCGCTTTATCTTCTTTTGGTGCAGGCTGGTTGGCCGATGCCGTGGTAGCTGCCGCAGTGGACGCTGCCATTTGATTGCTCATGATGCTACCCAATCCAAAACCCATCATGTTGCCCGCTGCGCCTTCGTTTTCGGCGGCTTTTTCGATCGAAATGCCCGTCTGAAACTGCTGGAAACGCGCCATGTCGCCCACCATATTCATTTGGGTGGTTTTGTCTAAAAACTGCTCTACCTCGGGGGGTAGGGAGGTGTTTTCGATGTAAAACTTTACCAATTCGAGGCCGTATTCCGTAAAATCGGATTGCAAATCGGGGAGTAGTTTGTCGCCGAGTTCTTTGTAATTGCGCGCCATGTCCAGCACCGAAACATTGGATTTGGCCACCACGTCCGAAAACTTACTGACTATTGCGGTGCGGAGTTGGTCTTCTACGTCGCCGATTTTCACCACGGGGTTTGTGCCCGAGTATTGCTTAATAAACCGCCCGCCGTCGGCCACGCGGAGCGAAAATACCCCAAACGCCCGCACCCGTACCTGCTTAAACTCGGGATCACGAATGATAATCGGGTTCATCGTTCCCCACTTTAAGTTGGTGAACTGACGCGTAGATACGAAGTAAACATCGACCTTAAAGGGCGACTCAAAACCATACTTCCAGCTTTGAAGCGTGGTAAGTATGGGCATATTTTGGGTGATGAGCGTGTGCGTACCTGGCTCATATACGTCGGCAATTCGGCCTTCGTTCATAAAAATAGCCACCTGCGACTCCCTGACCACTAACTTGGCTCCGTACTTAATGTTATCGTCGGCGTTGGGGTCGGCAAACTTCCATACCACCGTGTCCGTGCTGCTGTCGGTCCACTCAATGACCTCAATAAACTCATTTTTTACAAAACCGAAAAGTCCCATTGCGCTGTGTGTTTAAGATAATGAACCTAAAATTAATGAAAAGTCGGCTTGCTTTCAAAAAAATAGTTACCTGTCGTTCTAAAACAGTATCCTACAACTTTGGACACACTTTGAAGCCATAGTAAAAAATCGTTAATTTGCTGAATAACTGTAACAACAAGAATTGATGAAAAACGAATACGTGGATTTTATTTCGGACGAACATTTGCTGACTTGTGTAGCAAATTTGCACAAGTCATATTTGAAAGCGAAAAATAATATTACCAAAAAGAACTTTTATACCAATAAAGTTGACACAATCAAGCTGACTTTTGATTCAAAGTTTAATACTATTGACGAAGAAAGCCTTATTCAAGCCGAAATTTTACGCCAAATTGATAAATCCATAAATAATTCTATTGGGACTTTTCACGAACAAATTCTGGGCGGTATCGAAGGTTTTGAAGTTGGAAATTTGAGTGGTTTTGACATTAAGGCAAGCAACGATACTTTGTTTGCCGACATCAAAAACAAGCACAATACAATGAACAGCAGTTCGGCAGAAGCCTTGTTTCAAAAGTTGGCACGTTATGCTGATGATTACAAAAAAGCAAAATGCTATTGGGTACAAGTTTTAGCCAAAAACAGTTTCAATGAAAATTGGAAAGGCGAAATAAATGGCAAAGAATATAGCCATAGCCGAGTTTATAAGATTTCAGGCGACCAATTTTATGCCCTACTTTCTGGACAAAACAATGCACTTTTTCAGTTGTATAAAAACCTACCAATTGCAATAAAAGACTATTTGAACTCAATTGAGCAAGACGAATCTATAAAAACGAATTCGGCATTAGACGAAATAAAATCAGAAACGAAAGACACTAAACGAAGTATTTTAGACCAAATAACTTTTGAAAATTATAGTTATTATTTGGGTTTTGACAAGCTGTAATATTGGTTTAGAAATTTGATAATCGAGTAGCCGACTTCTCTGCCCAAATTTACGGGAACTGCATTTCCAATCTGTTTGTATTGTTGAGCTATTGAACCTGCAAATTGCCAATCATCTGGAAATGTTTGGATTCTGGCGTATTCACGAACTGTAAAAGGTCTAGTTTCTTCGGGGTGGCAGCGTTCGGTTTGTTTTTGGGCAGGACTGCAAGTGAGCGTAAGGCAAGGTTCGTCCCAGCCAATCCTACGGGCTATGCCAGTTTTACCACCTCCTAAATAGAAACTTCCGCCCATAAATTGCTTCTGAATATCCAAAGGCAAATCACGCCAATATCCTTTTGGTGGTACTAAGTCCAGCACATCGATTTTGCTTTTAGGGTATTTCGAACCTTCCGATTCTGGAACATTGCAATCAAATAATTCGCTTTCTTTCAAAGCGTCAATCAAATTGTAAATTTTCTTATATGGTTTAGGGTATTCATATTGCAGATCAATATCTTTTCTGATTCCAACGACAATTAAGCGTTCTCTTTTTTGTGGAACTTTAAAATTTATAGCTTTTAAAACTTGTACGGGAACTACGTTGTATCCAATCTCATCTAAAATTGAAATCATGCCTTGCAGTGTCTTTCCGTTTTCATGGCTCAACAGTCCTCGAACGTTTTCCCCGATACAAACAGGTGGGTTTACCTCTTTTACAACTCTTGCAAACTCATAAAATAAAGTTCCTCTTGCATCGGCAAGACCTAATTTTTTGCCTGCATAACTAAAAGCCTGACAAGGAAAACCACCAGTAACCACATCAACTTTGTTGTGATATTCAGAAAAATCGAATGATTTTATGTCACCTTCCAACACTTTCCAGTTCGGTCGATTATTACGCAACGTTTGGCAAGCAGACTTGTCAATTTCATTTAAAGCAACACATTTTAAGCCCGCTTTCTCCATGCCCACAGCCAAGCCGCCTGCACCTGCAAACAATTCCAATACAGAATAATTGTTATCAGGTTCAATATAATTTGAAACTGTTTCGACAGTACTACCGACAAAATCAGAAAAGAGCGTAAAAATCTCTTGTTTTCTGTAAACCCTATAATTGCTTATAGGCTCGCGGATAGCAGATAATTTGCCATCCCTATCCCAACGCCGTAACGTTTCTTTATTTTTACCTAATGTTTCAGCGGCCTCTGCTAAGGTGAAAAAATCTTCCATAACCCAATTATATAACATTACACATTGGTTACAAATTTACAAGAATAAAATTAATCTTACAACTTGCAGACTAAAAAAAGGGATAGACAACAATAGTATTGGCAAAAAGGGCAGATGTTAAGTGATTGAACTTTCGGAGTTTAATCACTTAACATCTGTGCCAATACTTTTTTAAGGTAGACGGCGCAAAACGCGGATCACTTTTCGGAACGTTTCTATTTAGTTTGGAACAAAATGACGGTATCTATGCCGTCTATCGTCAGCACGTCGCGCACCGCCTTGGCATCGTTTTCCGCAAATTTTTGCTGTCGCAGTGCCACGCTCCAACTTCCAGGTAGCTCCATTTTAATCGGGTACGGGTTTGCGTTGTGCACCACCATGGCGTTTTTCCAGCGGTCGGTTGTGGCGTTTCCGTTGAGCTGGTAGCCAACCACATTTTCTTGCAGATTTGGTAAAAACACCAAGTTTTTCTGCACCAGTTCAGCGTTGCCCAGTCTGAAAACGGGGTGTGTTTTCCGCAGTTTTATCAACCCCTGAAAATACTGATTTACTTTTTTGTACGTCGTTTTGCGCTCCCAGTCCATGGCATTTATGGCATCGCCAGACTTATACGAATTTTCTTCGCCTTGTTTGGTGCGCAAAAACTCTGCCCCTGCGTGTAGGAAAGGAATCCCCTGCGAGGTGAGTACAACGGTTTGGGCCAGTAAAAACATTTTTATTTTGTCGGCTTCCGAAGCCCCAGGCACCGAAATCGTGAGCCGATCCCAAAGTGTGTGGTTGTCGTGGCACTCGGCGTAGGCAATCATCTGAGACGGTTGGGCGGCGTAGGCTTTCTTGGCGTAGTTCACCTTCGAGTAGTCAATCTGTGGGTGTTCAATGGCCCCCACGATCCCAAACTTGACCGACTCCTCCATTTGTGGTTTTCCCGACGCAAAACCCCGATCTTTGTGCTCAAAAACCGAGCCCTTCAACCCGTCGCGAATGTCGTCGCTAAAAACGGCTATTCCGTTGAGTTGTTGGGCGTACTTTTTGAGGGCGCGGCTGGTCTCGGCCAGCGGCGAGTCGCCCGCCGTCCAACCTTCGCCGTAGAGCAGTATCGACGGTTTAAGTTTGCGAAGCTCGGTCGCAATGTCGTTCATGGTTTCAATGTCGTGGATGGCCATCAGGTCGAACCGAAACCCGTCTATGTGGTATTCTTCCACCCAATATTTGAGCGATTCGAGCATAAATTTGCGGTACATTGGCCGGTCCGATGCCGTCTCGTTGCCGCATCCCGACGCATCCGAAAAACTTCCATCGGCTTTTTGGCGGTAATAATAACCAGGCACCAACTGGTTAAAGTACGAGTTGGTGGCCGTCATGGTGTGGTTATAGACCACGTCCATAACCACCCGCAGGCCATTTTGGTGCATGGCCTGCACCAGTGTTTTTAGTTCTTTGATGCGCGTTATACCGTCGGCGGCGTTGGTGGCGTAGCTGCCCTCGGGGGTGTTGTAATTGAGCGGGTCATACCCCCAATTGTACTGCGGTTGGTCGAGTTTGCTTTCATCGACCGACGCAAAATCGAACACGGGCAGCAAATGCACGTGCGACACGCCGAGTTCTTTGATGTGGTCGATGCCCGTCGAAAGTCCCGCCGCATTTTTAGTCCCTTTTTCGGCCAAGCCCAAAAACTTGCCCGCGTGTTTGGCCCCCGACTGCGCCATAATGGTGGCATCGCGCACGTGGAGTTCGTAGATAATTGCGTCCGATACTGACTTTAGCGCGGGGCTTTGGTCTTTTTCCCAGCCCACCGGGTTGGTTCGCTCCAAGTCCACAATCATTCCCCGTTTGCCGTTCACGCCCACCGAATGGGCATAAATATCGGGCACTTCGTCGTGCCATTTGCTGTCGATGCGGGCCTGGTAGGTAAAAAACTTGCCGTGCCAGTCGCCGTCGATGATGGCCGTCCAGGTGCCATTCTTGCTTTTGTAGAAATACTGCTGGGAGATCAAAAAGTCGTCGTCGCCGCCCGTGCCGTCTTTGTACAGCCGCAGCACCAAATTTTGGGCGGTGGGTGCATACACCCTAAACGTGGTTTGGAGCGTGCTGTAATTAACGCCCATGTTGGCGACGTTGTGCACTGGAAATGAACTGTAATCGGGCAAGGTTTGGGATTCGGAACGCACAGATAATGAACTAATAATTAGGGCAATAGACAGCGTTTTGTAAATTCTTATCATTTATTTGTTAGGTTAAAAAACACAAAAATACGCAAAAAAAAGTCCCTGCCAAAATGGGTACATTTGGCAGGGACTCGATGAAGGGTAGCCTCGGTTAGAAAATAAATTTCGTAGAGAGGAAGTTAGACATGTGGTCTTCGATGATTTCGTTCAATATTTCTTTACTGGCGGAGGTGTCTTTGGTGGCCACAACCGTTCTGATCGAAAACGAACGCAGCGCGTCCTCAACCGAGAGTGTACCCTC
>JAAFKE010000061.1 GCA_013298215.1 Cytophagales bacterium
TTCAAAATTGAAACAATTTGCGTTTCATTAAATTTACTTGACTTCATTTTTTTACCGTTTAAAAGTTTGGGAAATTAATACTTTTTCTCCAATTTTAAATGGTTACGCTATTCGGAGGGAGGACAAGTAAGCCGTTGTCAGTAAGCCGTTGTCAGTGTCTTCACTGACAACGATATATTTGAATTTTACTTTTACTTGTCAGTGAGGACACTGACAAGGGCGGACACTGACAAAGACGGACACGCACAACGGCGGATACAGACAACGGCGGAGCAATTTATCAATTTTATAATCCATCCCCCGAATAGCCAACACAAATAAAAAGAGCGGTACACCGCTTTGTGTATCGGTTGAAGTACTAACTTGGGGGTACCATAACGCGATAACATGACAATTAAAGACCACACATTTTTGGTAACGGGCGGCGCATCGGGCCTGGGTTTGGCCACCGCCACTATAATCGTAGAACACGGCGGCAACGCGCTCATTGCCGACCTAAACGCCGCCGCAGGCCAAGCAGCCGCCGATAGTTTGGGCGCGAACGCCAAATTTGTGCTGACCGATGTAACCAGCGAAGACAGCGTACTCAATGCCATTTCGGTGGCACAAAGCACCTTTGGGGGGCTCCACGGGGCGGTAAACTGTGCGGGCGTTGGCCCAGCCGAGCGGGTAGTTGGCCGACAGGGCGCGCACTCGCTTGCTAATTTTTCAAAAGTAATTACCGTAAATTTAATAGGTACTTTCAACGTGATTCGGTTGGTGGCGGCCGTTTTGCAAAACAACGCACCGCAAGAGGGCGGCGAGCGCGGCGTATTAATATCGACGGCCTCGGTGGCGGCCTACGACGGGCAGATAGGACAGGCGGCCTACTCGGCCTCAAAAGGAGGTGTGGTGGGCATGACGCTGCCCATTGCCCGCGAGCTGGCGCGTTTCGGAATCAGGGTGATGACCATTGCGCCTGGTCTTTTCGAAACGCCGCTCTTGGCTGGTATGCCCGACGACGTTCGGGCATCGCTGGGGCAGCAGGTGCCGTTTCCGCCGCGCTTGGGCAGGCCCCACGAATACGCAGCCCTGGCCAAGCATATTCTCGAAAATCAAATGCTCAACGGCGAGGTTATTAGGCTGGACGGGGCAATCAGAATGGCCGCAAAGTGAGTTTTTTTAGCGCACCGCAACCTCACCATTTTCGCATTTGAGGGTGCGGGTGGGGTATTTTTTAAGGAAATCATAGTTGTGGGTAGCCATCAAAATGGCCGTTCCAGCGTTGTTTATGCGCTGAAAAACCTCCATAATCTGCTCGCCAACCTCGGGGTCGAGGTTGCCCGTTGGCTCGTCGGCAAACAGTATCTGGGGTTCGTTGAGCATGGCGCGGGCTATGACTACGCGCTGTTGCTCGCCGCCCGAAAGTTGGTGTGGCATTTTTTTCTGCAATGTCCCCAAGCCAACTTGCATCAAAACCTCCGCAATTCGGTTTTGAATCTTTGCGCGGTCTTTCCAACCAGTGGCCTTGAGCACAAACTCCAAGTTTTCTTCAACCGAGCGATCCATGAAAAGCTGGAAATCTTGGAAAACCACCCCCAATTTGCGCCTCAAAAAAGGTATTTCGCTACGCTTTATGTTGTGCAACTTGTGCCCTGCCACAACTGCTTGGCCTGCTTCGAGCCACACATCGGCGTAGAGCGTTTTGAGCAGCGAGGACTTCCCGCTACCCGTGCGGCCAATTAAAAAGACAAATTCGTTTTTGTTAATCTCGAAACTCACATCAGCCAACACAAGTTTTCCACCTTGATAAATATCGGCTTTGGTCAATGCTACGATGGGTTCGGAAGAGATGCTCATTTTGGTACGTACAAAGATAGGTTTGTGGCCGAATGGCGCGGCGGCGGGTTAGTACTTGTGGTTAGGCAACTTATTGATTTCCTTTTTTATAGTCGGCAATAAATTTGGCTAATCCACTGTCGGTCAGCGGATGGTTGAGCAACGCAAGTATAATACTGAGCGGCCCCGTCATTACGTCGGCTCCGATTTCGGCGCACTTCAACAAGTGAATAGGGTGCCGAATTGAGGCCGCGAGTACTTCGGTTTGGTAGCCGTAGTTTTGGTAAATGCCCACTATCTGCTCAATGAGCTGGATGCCATCGAAAGAAATATCGTCTAAACGACCCACGAAAGGCGACACGTAGGTGGCGCCCGCTTTGGCCGCCAGCAGGGCTTGCCCCGCCGAAAAAACCAGCGTACAATTGGTCTTTATGTCGCGGTCGCTAAAATATTTTATGGCCTTGATGCCGTCTTTAATCATCGGAATCTTGACGACGATTTTTTCGTCTATCTCGCACAATTCCTCACCCTCGCGAATCATACCCGCAAAATCAACGGCGTTCACCTCCGCGCTCACGTGGCCTTCTACAATGTTGCAAATGGCTTTGTAGTGGCTCAAAATATTGTTTTTGCCCGTGATGCCTTCCTTAGCCATCAACGACGGGTTGGTGGTTACTCCGTCTAAAACGCCCAGTTCGTGGGCTTCTCTGATTTCGGCGAGGTTGGCAGTATCGATAAAAAACTTCATGGGGATCAATTACGCGGTGAACGGAGAACGGCCAAAACAGCGGAGTGGCCAAGAAACAAAAAAAGGCAAACCGAATATCTCACCGCTACGACCACCTACCCTTGCTTCCGTCAGGATCTGGGGGGGTTCAGCAGGAGCTGGTAGTACCGATTTGCCGACGCAAAACTAAACGTTTTTCGGTTAAGTACGCAAGAAAAAATCATAATTTTATAAATCAGTGGTCGCGAACACCCGCCTAACCACGGCATGATTTCTGCGCCAATCGTCCAGTGGCTTCATCCCCCAACTTAAACGAAGTCGTTAAAGTTTGTTAAAGCAGCACCTATTAACTGGGTTTGAATGGTAAATTTACGTTTCACAGCAAACAGTTGACCAATCGTGAAAAAAAACAAAATCCAATGGATGATCGGTTTGATGACACTGGCGGCGTTGGGTTTACTGGCGTTTCAGTGGTATTGGATTTCTAACGCGCTCTCGCTGCGCAACGAGCAGTTTAAACTTAAAGTAACTGACGCGTTGCAGTCGGTGGTGCGAACCCTCGAAAAGCAAGAGATCCAGACCCTTACCAAACAACTACAAAACTCCGAGCGCCAACGCGAGCAACTCAAAGCCATTGCCACCCCACAGCGCGCGCTGGCCACGAGGGGCGGACGGCTTTTGCCCCACACCAACGAACAACCGACCGACAACACCAACAGCAACGTGCCGCAACTAACGGACGGAGTTCGGACGGACGCGCTTGCGCCCAACGTACCGTTGTTTTCGGACGTGCAGAAGCGGCTGATTCGGAACTTTTTTAAGCAGCAAGACGAGTTAGAAAACCAGATAGGGCAATTTTTGCAGTCGCACGCCCAAGAAGAAGACCTATTTGAGCGCTGGATGAGCGATTTTGAGATGCGGCGCGATCGGTCGTTTCAACGACCAAACGCGGGAGAGGTCAGGACAGACACGCTCGACGACGGGCTGATTGTGACCTATTACGCCCCACAAAAAAAGCGATCGCCCAAATTAGAGGGCAACTATTTGGTGCAGTCCGACGCCACCAGAAAACAAAACAACCAAACAACTGCCAGTCTGGAAGACCTGCGGGGCAAATCGGAGCTGTTGCGGGATGTGATGAAGAGCGTTTTTTTTCAACCCCGCCAGATCGAAGGCCGCGTGAACCGACAGATGATCGACTCGCTCCTGAAAGGTGAACTCGGCCAGCGCGGCATTGGCCTACACTACGATTTTGCGGTTTGTAACGCCGCCAACCAACCGCTGTTTTATACGGCCTCGTTCCCGGTTGGTTCCGAAAGCATGAACCCCAACTTATTTAAGGCGTCTCTTTTTCCGAACGATTTGAGTGGTAGTAAAAACCAACTGGCAGTTTATTTTAAAGGTCAGCGCGCCTTTGTGGTGCAAGATTCTGTTTTGCCAGTGCTGAGTTCGCTGGTACTTTTCTTGATGATTTTAGGGTGTTTTTACGCCGCAATAACGACCATTTTGAGGCAGCGAAAATTGGCAGACATCAAAAACGATTTTATCAATAACATGACCCACGAATTTAAAACGCCAATTTCTACCATCGCACTGGCCGTGGAGATGGCCCAAGAACAGACTGGGGCATCAGGGCCGTCGTCGCAAAAACTTGACCGCTACCTGGGGGTGGTCAGAGACGAGACCAAACGGCTCGGCGGCCACGTAGAGAAAGTACTGCAAATGGCCCTGCTCGATGGCGGAGACGTGAAATTGCAGATCAAAGAAGTTAATATTCACAGCATTATCGAAAAATCGCTCCAGAACATGGGCGTTCAGATTGAGCAAAAAAACGGTGAGGTTGAGTTAGACTTTGAAGCCCAAAACGAGTGCGTGGAGGCCGACGAACTGCACCTAACCAATATTTTGGTGAACCTGATAGACAATGCCAACAAGTATTCGCCGCAACAGCCGCGTATCAGCATCCAGACGCGCAACGTGGAGGCGGGGGTGGTGGTGCGCGTTGCAGATGCGGGCATGGGTATGGCCGCCGAGCAGTTGAACCAGATTTTTGATAAATTTTACCGCGTACCCACTGGCAACTTGCACAACGTGAAGGGCTTCGGATTGGGACTGAGCTACGTCAAAAAAATGGTAGAGCTCCACCACGGAACGGTGCTGGCTGGCAGTGTGGTGGGCCTGGGCAGTTGGTTCGAGATTACGTTACCCTTCAAACACTTAGACCAAAACTAAACATGAACCGCATCCTACTGACCGAAGACGACCCCAACCTGGGGTTGCTGTTGCAAGAATTTTTAACGTCGAGGGGTTTCGTCGTAGAGCTGGCCACCGACGGCAACAAAGGTCTGCAACTATTTTTGAACGCCAAAGAACCTTATAACCTGTGTATTTTTGACGTGATGATGCCCAAGAAAGATGGCTTTTCGTTGGCCAAAGAAATTAGGCAAAACGACAAACTGATTCCCATTATTTTTCTGACGGCCAAGGCCATGAAAGAGGATACCATTCGGGGGTTTAGAATTGGGGCCGACGACTATATTACCAAACCCTTCGACCGCGACGAGCTGCTGCTGCGCATCAACGCCATTCTGCGCCGCTACCACCACACCGCTGCCGACGTGGTGGAAGAAGCTGTGTTTGAGATCGGCCAGTTTGAGTTCGATGCCAATTTACAAATACTACGCCACCAAAACACCCAACAGAAATTGACCAGCAAAGAGGCCGCGCTGCTACGCCTTTTGTGCCAAAATAAAAAGCAATCCGTGACCCGAAGTTTTGCCCTAAAATTAATTTGGGGCGACGATTCGTATTTCAACGCCCGAAGCATGGACGTGTACGTGACCAAACTGCGCAAACACCTCCAAGCCGACTCGAACGTACAAATTATGAACGTGCACGGCGAGGGCTTCAAACTTATGGATTAGGAAGCAACCCCAACGCGGGCCGAAATACCTACTTTGGGTTGTCCTCAAAAGACGCAACAGCTTGTAAATGAGAACCATTGGGGGGATAGACGAATAAATTTTAAAATATTTTTAAGCATTTTTTGTAAAAAGCAAATGTATTTACGACCTTTGCAGTCCCAAATACAGGGAAAAAGCCAACTGAACGGTGATGTAGCTCAGTCGGTAGAGCAAAGGACTGAAAATCCTTGTGTCGGCGGTTCGATTCCGTCCATCACCACTTGATTAACCGACCTTTCGGTTCTTAGTTAAAAACCTCCAAAACCATAATGGTCTTGGAGGTTTTTTTGTGCAAAAAATCTGCTTCAAGTGTTATTCAGCGATAGGATTAGATTGTTGAGCTGAGGTTCGTGGTGGGCTAATACCAAAAATTGCTTTCGGGAAGGAATAGTGAAGTTTATTTGGCGTAAATCGCTCTTTTGAGTTGGTAGAAAATGCGCTCGATGAGCCGCAAATCTTCGGTGATGATTTCGGCAGAGGCCGTCATGCCCGTTTTGTAAACAATGCGTTTATTGCTGCTGGTTTTTAGGCCATTGGGCAATGAAACCACCGCCATGAAAGACTGGTTGTCAGCAGTTGGTACTTGGGCGATGGTGGCTACTTGCCCTTCTACTGCGCCAAACTCCTCGAAAGGGTAGCCTTGAAATTTTACTAAAACGCGCTGCCCTTTTTTTACCTTGCCAAAATTAGTTTGAGGAATGGTTACTTCGCCAAACGAATTTCCCTGTGGCCCACCTACGTACATGATTTCACTGCCCGACTTCACTACTTGATTTTCCTGCAAACTCACCGTAAAATTGGTTTTGCCATCAACGGGTGTGTCCTCCCTCCGAATAGCGTAACCATTTAAAATTGGAGAAAAAGTATTAATTTCCCAAACTTTTAAACGGTAAAAAAATGAAGTCAAGTAAATTTAATGAAACGCAAATTGTTTCAATT
>JAAFKE010000062.1 GCA_013298215.1 Cytophagales bacterium
AATTCTTTCATCGCTTTTTGCTTGAAATCATCGAAGTCGAAGGATTGAGAGTTTCCCATTTTTTTCTGCGTTTTGTTAAAGTTAAAAATTATACTTTAATTTGACACAGTTCAGTGAAAACTCTCCCATTCTTCGATACTCGTGGGCGTAATCAACCGTCCATCACTAAGTGGGTTGAGTTGGCTCGGGCAGGGTTACATTTGCTTTATACGAAGCAATTTTCTAAAACCACGTTCGGTATGATCCCTCTCCTTATTATTCTGTTTCTGGTGGCACTGGTCATTTTTATGGCCGTTAAGGTTGTTCCTCAGCAAACCGCCTTCGTGGTCGAGCGCCTCGGCAAGTTTCAGGGCGTGCTGGCACCTGGTATCAATTTTATTATTCCTTTTTTCGACCGCGCGGCCTACAAACACAGCCTGAAAGAACGCGCCATCGACATTGCAGAACAGATATGTATAACCCGCGACAACGTGCAAGTGCGGGTAGACGGCGTTATTTTTATTCAGATCATCGACCCCCAAAAGGCATCGTATGGCATCAGCGACTATTCCTTCGCGGTGTCGCAACTGACCCAAACTACCATGCGCTCCGAGATCGGTAAGATAGACCTCGACAAAACTTTTGAAGAACGTATGACCATTAACCACGCCGTGGTGCGGTCGATCGACGAGGCGGCCATTGGCTGGGGGGTGAAAGTACTGCGCTACGAGATCAAGAACATCACCCCGCCGCAGTCGGTGTTGCACGCCATGGAAAAACAAATGCAGGCCGAGCGCGAGAAACGAGCCGTTATTTTGCAATCGGAGGGCGAAAAACAGTCGGCCATCAATTTGGCTGAGGGTCAAAAACAGAAAGTCGTCTTGGAGTCGGAGGGATTAAAGCTACTGCAAATAAACGAGGCCGAGGGCCAAGCCGCCGCCATCAAGTCGGTTGCAGATGCTTCGGCGCAAAGCATTCGTCTGGTGGCGGCGGCAATCCTCGAAAAGGGTGGCTTTGAGGCCGTGCAGTTGCAAGTAGCCGAAAAATACATTGAGCAGTTTGGCAACTTGGCCAAAACCAACAATACCATGATAATTCCAGCCAATTTGGCGGATGTTTCGGGGGTAATCGCCACGGCCATGTCGGTCATAAAACAGCCTAAAAGCTAATCCTGTACTACTAAAATGCTTCGCTCTATGACTTTCCTCGGCCTGACTCTCCCCCAATTTTGGCTCGTCGTTGGTGTGCTACTGCTCATCATAGAACTGGCCACGTCGGGATTTTTCTTCATTTTTTTGGGCGTGGGTGGCCTCATTACGGCCGCTGCCGCGTGGGCGGGCCTCGTCCCGACCCCAAACGGCCAAATGCTGTGCTTTGGCCTTACGTCTTTTGGGTCGATGCTGGCGTTTAGGAGTAATGTCAAAAAAATGTTTGCGCCCAAAACTGGGCAACCCACTTTTTCGGAATTTGCTGGCGACCAGGCCACCGTTGTCGTCGATATTTCGGACAAAAGCGAGGGACGGGTTTTGTACCGTGGCTCGGAGTGGATAGCCACCACCACCAGCAAAAACCCCATTTATTCGGGCTATAAGGTCATTATCAAAAAGACCGATGGCATCAAACTCGTGGTAGAGGCGTTGGTCTGACCGCGTTCAGAACGTGAGGTACTGCTTTCGGCTCACCACCCGCAGCTCGTCTCCCACCCGAACGGTGGCTCCCACCGAAACGGCCATTACATTTTGCCCAAAATAAATTTTGTTGTTTTTTTGGCGGTACGTTGCCAGTGTTTTCAGTGGTTCGGGGCCGTCTTTTTGGCCAGTGGCTGGGTTCACGGTCGTCATCACGCAGCGCGCACACGGTTTCACGCCCACAAACTTGGCCGCCCCCACCTCAAACTCATACCAGTTGTCTTCGTCGTGGGGCAGCGCTCCCTCAAAAACCAAATTGGGCCTAAACCGCGCCATATCAATGGGTTCGGGCAGTCGATTGTTTAGGTCTTGCAACGAACTTTGGCCCACAATCAAATACGGAAACCCGTCCGACAGGCTCACGTTGTGGGGCAGATTGGTGTAATCTTGGTCGGCCAAACGCGCCGACTCATCGGGCTGGTACATGAGGCGGCACGCCACGCCGAGTGCCTCACTGAGCCAGGCGCTGGCGTGGGTGCTCGCCTCGGTCACGGCCACCAGATCGCCCCAAATATCGGTCTGGATTTGATTGGCCGTTTGCGGCACAAAAGGCACTTCCACGCGCCCGAGATCGGTGTTTGTTTGGTGGTGCAAGGTCAGTCCGTCGGCGTGTATGGCCACGTTTACGAGTGCCATTTGGGGGTACTGCCGCTGGGACATAAAAACACCAGCCGCATCTACGAGCATCCAACGGCGGTCGTTTTGCAGGCCGCGTTCTTGCAGATTTGCTTGGCTCACCAAAACCCCCGCTCCCAACGATTTGACGGGGTGTATTCTAATTTCGGTCAATTTCATTGCTTGTCGTTTACAAATTTTTGGTTCAGTATTTGTCTTAATTACCTACTCGATCTCCAACCAAACTGGGCAATGGTCCGAATGAACGGCGTCGTTCATTTGGTGGCAGGCAACTATTCTGGATTCCATACTTTTACTAACCGACTGATAGTCAATGCGCCACCCTTTGTTGTTGGCGCGTGCGCCCGCGCGGTAGCTCCACCACGAATATTGGGTAAGGTCTGGGTTTTTGAACCGGAAAGCGTCCGTGAAACCACCCCCAAACCATTGGGTGAGCCAGGCGCGTTCTTCGGGCAAGAAGCCAGTGGTGTTTTTGTTGCTTTTGGGATCGTGGAGGTCGATTTCTTGGTGGGCAATGTTATAATCGCCGAGTACAATTAGGTTGGGGCGTTGTTTTCGGAGTTCGTCGATCCAGGATTGGTAATCGACCAAAAACTGCATTTTTACGCGCTGGCGCGCATCGCCCGACGTACCAGACGGAAAGTAGGTATTTACGATTGTCAGATCGCCAAAGTCGGCCCGAATTACGCGGCCCTCACAGTCATACATGCCAATTCCACAGCCTGTTTCTACCTTTTGAGCGGGCACTTTACTAAAAATAGCCACCCCGCTGTAGCCTTTTTTCTCGGCTGCGGCCCAACCAACCAACTCATAACCCAATTCAAAAAACGGGGCCAAATCTACCTGGTCGGGCGTGGCTTTTACCTCTTGCAAACAAACAATGTCGAAACTGTGGGATGCTAGCCACTCCACCAGCCCGTTTTTGATGGCCGCCCGAACGCCATTTACGTTGTAAGAAACGATCTGCATCTTTGCCTTGGATTTGAAACGAAGCCCAAAGATAGATCATATTGTTATTTTGCGCTCAATTTTTGTGCAGCGTGGTGTAGAGTTCGATCAATTGCTTTCTGATCTCGTCTTTGTCGAACTGCGTAATGAGCCTTTGGGAGGTTTTCAGCGCGTCGTCATAGACCTCGGGCGAGTTCATGAGTTGGTTTATCCAAGCCACAAAACCCGCGTTGTCGTCGGCTTTGAGGTAATCGTTTTTGTAGAGCTGCTTGTATTCTTCCAAATTGCGATAGACCACGGGCATTCCAGAGGCGGCCGCTTCGATGGGAGCCAAGGGGCAATTTTCTTGGTAAGATGGAAAAATAAAGGCATCGGCGGCGGCGTATAAACTCGGCATTTGTTCCAACGGAAAAATTCCCGCAAATTTCAGGTTGTCCTGCGCGTTGTCAATCAGTTTATTGATGCTGTTGTAGCCGTCGGTATAAATGCCAAACGGGCGGCCACCCACCCACCTAAATTGGGCGTTGGGCACTTGTTCGCTGATTCTGACAAAATCTTCGCAGCCTTTGCGGGTTTCTAACTGGCCCACGCCCAGTACGCAAAAATCGCCATCTTTTAAGCCGAGCGCGGCGCGACCTTTGGACCTAAGCGCGGGCGTTCGTTTCCAGGTATTCAACAAAATGGGGTTGGCAATGCGCACCACGCGGGCGTTGGGGTCTAAATCTTTGATGGCTTTCTCTACCATGGGACTGATGGCAATGCAAACGTCCGAAAACGAATAAACTTTTCTTAAATACCACCTAAAAAAGGGCATCATCAGTTTCCAGCCAGGAAAAGTACCCTTGGCCGAGTCGGGAATAACGTGCGCGGTGTGAATTTTTTTGCCTTTGTATTTGCGTCCGCGCCAAAAATAATAGGGTCCGTAGGTGTGGCAGTGCATCACATCGCCCAAGCCTTCGTCGTTGACTACTATTTCGATGTCTTTGCGCTCTTGCAGCAGCTCAACACAGGTCGTGAACGACGTGCTTACGCCCTCGCCGTGGATGTGAAATATTTCAGTTTCTGAACAAACGTTGATTTTCATACTAAGGGTAAAGTTTGAATGGGTGAAAAAATGAATGGCGGCGTTTAAGAAACCTCGCCAAGCTGCCAACTGGGGCGGATTGGCCAGTCTTTTTTGGGCCAACTTCGTTTGTGTTTTGGAAGGCTCACGTTTTCAAGTTGGCTCACTATCAAGCCCGAACCGCTGTTGTACCAATGTCGAAAAGAATCCCCAACGGACTGATGGTGAGGCAAATAGTTGGTCAGAACAGACAAATCGAACGTGGCAGCTCCGATGCCCGCGCCCGCCATTTTGGCATCGACAACGTTGCAGAGTTGCTCAAAATGCGCGGGAACCATGAGCGTAGGTTTGTCGAAATAGAGGGCTTCGCCCACCGACTCAAAGCCCGCCGTAGTGACCAAGGCGCGGCAATTGGC
Source organism: Cytophagales bacterium (assembly GCA_013298215.1). Taxonomy (GTDB): domain Bacteria; phylum Bacteroidota; class Bacteroidia; order Cytophagales; family Spirosomataceae; genus JAAFKE01. Next base: position 4,731 of record JAAFKE010000062.1, read on the forward strand.
CATCATCTTTAAAAATTTTTCCCCGTTCAACTGATGAAACGTCAGCGTGGTATCTATTTGCTGTTCTTGCTGCTGACTGTTTTTATTGTCGTAAAAACAATGGAGCGTGACGGCTGGATTTTGGGCGTGCCACGCCTCTACCTGAGCCACCAAATGCGGATAATTGACGTACACCAGCAAATAGTCTTGAAACGAGGTGGGGGTGATTTTTATCTCTTGGCGCAGCAGTGGAGGCGTTACAAAAACCCGTCGGTGGGGCTGGTGGGCCATGGGTCTAAACGACAAAGCCAGCAGTTTTTGCGCCCTAATGGCCGTAAATCTCGTAACGAGTAGCAGCAACAGGCGGTCGAACCAGCGACGGGAGGGAAAAATAAAGTCGGAATGCAGAAACAAGTATTGGTGGCCCACGCAAACCACGGGCACCGACGAGCGGTAAAACAGACTGTATAGCCCAGCCAGCACTTCATAAAAATTTACCACCACATCGGGGCGGTGCTCGGCAATGGCGTCGTCAATTTGGCGAAGACTTTGTTTGTATTGGCCAGCGCGGCGGATATGGTACCAAAAAGTGTTTACAAAATTCACCTTTCCGTCGGCATCCACTATTAAATTGGGGCTTCTAAAATATTGGACTGGCGTTTGGATCTGCTCACAAAAAAAGTCGGGAATTTGCCGCTCGGTGGCCGTACCTACCAATATTTGCACCACCGTGTGCCCAGCTTCGTGCAGCATTTGGCGCATAGAAATGGCCTGAGTGAGGTGGCCGCGTCCTTCGCCTTGTACCAAAAACAAGAATTTCATACGCTTAGAAACAAAGGTAAACTAACTCGCAATTGAAGCATCTGGCAGCGTAACGAGGCGGTCGTTGCGCCTAAAAAACTCGGATATGGTCGGTTCGTCGCTTTGGCTGTGGTCGGCTTCGTTGTAGTAAATCAAGTTCCAGTTGCCTTGGTGGTCTTCCACCAGCGCACTCATCGACTCCACCCAGTCGCCAGAGTTCATGTAAACAACTCCATCTATTTCTCTAATGGCAGGTTGGTGAATGTGCCCGCAGATAATACCGTCGCAGTTGCGAGAGCGGGCCAATTCGGTCAATTTTTCTTCAAAGTCCGAGATGTAGCTCACCGCCGCCTTCACCCGTTGTTTAATAACCTGCGAAAGCGAATAGTAGGGTAGCCCCCGCCAAGTGCGGTATTTGTTGTATAACTTGTTGATCCACAGCAAAAAGGTGTAGCCCACGTCGCCCAAGTAAGCCAGCCATTTCAGGTGCGTTGTAATGCTATCGAACACATCGCCGTGGGTCACATAGAAGCGTTTGGTGCCCGATTTTAACACGTAATCCTTCCGAATCTGAAACTGTTTTCCGAGTTTTAGGGGCAGTATTTGGTCCAAAAAATCGTCGTGGTTGCCCCGCAAATAAATCACTTTGGTGTCGTAGTCGTCCATCATTTTGAGAACGGTCTTAAAAAAGGCAGTGTGCTTTTTTTTCCAGTTGCCATACTTTTTAAGCTGCCAGCCGTCTATAATATCACCGTTCAGGATTAGCTTACTACACTTGTATTGCTTCAAAAA
>JAAFKE010000063.1 GCA_013298215.1 Cytophagales bacterium
TCAAAATTGAAACAATTTGCGTTTCATTAAATTTACTTGACTTCATTTTTTTACCGTTTAAAAGTTTGGGAAATTAATACTTTTTCTCCAATTTTAAATGGTTACGCTATTCGGAGGGAGGACAGTCAGAGGTTTGAAATTAATAGAAAAGTTGCAATTTATTCATTATCAATAAGTTATAATTCCAAAACAAACTCTTAAATACACGAAATCTTTACAGCCCGCCGCTGCTTTCTCCAAAACATGGGCTGGCTTTATAAGTTTTAAGATTTAGTTTCTTTCTTAAATGACAAAACAATTTTTCTAATTAGAAAAATTGATATAATGTTAAAAACAATAAAGATAAATGTAGATAAATAATGAGATTTCATGAAGTGTCCTTCATAAATATATTCTGGTAGATACAGAAAAAAGAAAAAGGCATAGATTATATTAAAGATAGCAATTGAGATCACTAATAATATTTTTAGAATGCAAAAGAAATATTTCATTTTTGGAGAGGATTTAGATTAATTATTATTTAGGGCAGACACAGCTTAAATCTTTTTCGGCTAAATCCATTCCTTTCTGTGACCATTCAAAATCATCTTGTTCATCACCATAAGGGGGGGGGTATCATGAATTCTCGAATGAGCTTGATGTCGATGTCGCGCTCATGCAAATGCTGACTGCACAAAAAAATAGTTGCACCGACGGACTCCGTAAATAAGAGCCCATCGGTGCAACCATTCAGTCGTTTTGCTGGTATGCTTACGCTCGCTCGGGGCGCAAACTGCGCACAGTTGTGCCCGCTTGCCACATTTCAGAGTCGCGGAGTTCGGCCAGTTCTACTTCGAGTTTCTCGCGGTAGTCGGGTTGCGAGTTGCGGGTAATCGAAATATTGGCCTGCTCGCCCGATTTCACGGAGTCGTAGAGGGCCTCAAAAACGGGCTTTGTGGCATCCCTAAACGGTTTCCACCAGTCGAGTGCGCCGCGCTGGGCGGTTGTAGAGCAGTTTGCGTACATCCAATCCATGCCGTTTTCGGCCACCAGTGGCATCAAAGATTGCGTGAGTTCCTCCACAGTTTCGTTGAAAGCCTCCGATGGCGAGTGGCCATTGGCGCGCAAAACTTCGTACTGGGCCGCAAAAATACCCTGAATCGCGCCCATCAGCGTACCGCGCTCGCCAGTGAGGTCGGACGTTACCTCGCGGTAAAAATCGGTTTCAAACAAGTAGCCCGAGCCCACGCCAATGCCCATGGCAATGCACTTTTCGCGGGCGTTGCCCGAGGCATCTTGGTAAACGGCAAACGACGAGTTGAGGCCCTTGCCCTCCACAAACATTCGGCGCAGCGACGTGCCCGAGCCTTTGGGAGCTACCAAAAATACGTCCACGTCGGCGGGCGGTACAATGCCCGTTTGGTCTTTGTACGTAATCCCGAAACCGTGCGAAAAATACAACGATTTGCCCGCCGTGAGGTGTTTCTGAACCGTTGGCCAGAGCGCAATTTGGGCGGCATCCGACAACAAAAAACAAATAATTGTGCCGCGTTGGAGGGCCTCCTCAATCTCAAAGAGCGTCTCGCCAGGCACCCAACCGTCGGCCACGGCCTTGTCGTAGGTTTTGCCGGCGCGTTGGCCCACAATCACATTAAAACCATTGTCGCGCATGTTTAGGCTCTGTCCAGGGCCCTGCACGCCGTAACCGATCACCGCAATGGTTTCTTTTGCCAATACGTCGAGTGCTTTTTGGAGCGGAAACTCATCGCGGGTTGCTACTACTTCTTGCGTTCCGCCAAAATTTAATTGTGCCATTTTTGATTATTAAATAAATGAAATATAAATAAAATACTGATTTTTAATGGAGTTGAAACCGATCGCAAATTTACAAATTAAATTCCCAGTCGGCATCGGGCAAATACGCCACCAATCCCTGTGGGGTTCTGCCGACGGCGATCCGCCCCGAGCGCACAAATTCTAAAATGCCCTGTGGTTTGATGTAATTAAAAAAGTCATAGATTTCTTTTTCCGAGCCCGCCTTCTCAATCACCACGTAGTCTAAGCCCCAATACGTAACCCACGCCTTGTGGTGGCGATTGATAAACTCTACGTCGAGCGGTTTAGCATCCATCGGCGTAGATATCTTGAAGAGCGCCGTCTCGTTGTACACAATTTCGTCGTCGAGGTACCCAAAAACGGCCAGTACCTCCACTATTCTACGGATCTGGCGCACTATTTTTTCTACTTCGTCGCGTTTTTCGTGTTTAATCACAATCGTAAACCTCGACACCCCCTTGCGCTCGGTCTCGCAAACCGTCAGGCTTTCGATGTTTATGCGCCGACGGGTAAATATAATCGTAATTTTGTTGAGTAACCCGATGGTATTTTCGGTGAATACGCAGATGGTATAATTTGTCATTTTCATTTTTAGTCTAATCTGATCTCCGACACCGACGCGCCCGAAGGCACCATCGGGAATATATTTGTTTCCTTTTCTACCATCACCTCGAGCAAATACGGCCCGTCGAAGTCGATCAGCTTGTCGAGCGACTCTTCCAGTTCCTCGCGCGTTTTGCAGGTGTGGCCATCAATGCCAAAGCCCTTGGCGATCATCACAAAATTGGGGTTTTGGAGTTCCACAAAAGAGTAGCGCTTTTCAAAAAACAGTTGCTGCCACTGGCGCACCATCCCCAAAAAATTATTGTTAAGAATAATAATTTTGACGGGTGTTTTGTTTTGGGCAATCGTCCCCAATTCTTGGAGGGTCATCTGAAAACAACCGTCGCCAATCACCGCGTACACGTCGCGGTGGGGGGCACCTACTTTTGCGCCAAAGGCCGCTGGCAGCGCAAAGCCCATGGTTCCCAGCCCCCCCGAGGCAATGTATGAGTGAGGGTTTTTGAAGCGATAGTACCGCGCCGCTACCATTTGGTGCTGGCCCACATCGGCCACAATGCAACCTTCGCCGTTGGTTTTGTCGGACAGCCGCGTAATGACCTCGGCCATTTTCAGCTCGCCAATGCCGTCTAAGTCGCGGAGCGTTACCTTTTGGTGTTCTTCGCTTTCGTACTTTCTAAATTCGTTGCGCCACACCGAGTGGTTGTTGGCGTTCACGAGCGGCATGAGGGCCAACAAACTTTCTTTGGCATCGCCGATGACGGGTGCTTCGGTTTTCTTGATTTTTTCAACCTCCGAGGGGTCAATCTCAATGTGGACGATCTTGGCCTGGGTGATGTACTTGGTAGAATCGCCCGTCACGCGGTCGTCGAAACGCATCCCGATGGCAATGATTACGTCGGCGTGGTCGGTCAAAATATTTGTTCCGTAGTTGCCGTGCATCCCAAGCCAGCCCACGTAAAGCGGGTGGTTTACGTCCATGGCCGACAATCCGAGCAGCGTACTGGCGCACGGAATCCCCGTTTTTTCGACAAATGCTTTTAGTTCTTCTTGCGCCTGCGAAATCAGCACGCCGTGGCCAAAGAGTATGTACGGTCTTTTGGCGTTGTTGATGAGCTCGGCGGCTTTTTCGACCTGCTCTTTTTTGGGAACCAAGCGCGGGCGGTAACTGAGCATTTTTTCGCATTTTTTGTACGCGAACGGCGCGGTCATCATGGCCACTTGCGCATCCCGCGTGAAATCAATCACCACGGGGCCTGGCTTACCCGAGCCAGCAATAAAAAAGGCTTTTGCAATAATTTCGGGAACCTCGTCGGGGTGCGTAATTTGGTAGTTCCACTTGCAAATCGGCATCGTCACGCCCATCACGTCGGTTTCTTGAAACGCATCCGTGCCCAGCAACGTAGATTTTACCTGCCCCACAATACACACCATGGGCGTGCAGTCGATGATGGCATCGGCAATGCCAGTCACCAAGTTGGTGGCTCCTGGCCCCGACGTAACCAAGCAAACGCCCGTGCGCCCCGACGCGCGCGCGTAGCCCTCGGCGGCGTGGCTGGCACCCTGCTCGTGGCGCACCAAAATATGGTTTATGCGGTCTTGGTAGTCGTAGAGGGCATCGTAGGTGGGCATAATGGCTCCTCCTGGGTAGCCAAAAATGGTATCCACGTTTTCGGCCAAAAGCGATTTCATCAGGGCTTCAGCGCCAGATATTATCGTTTTGTGGGGTATCTGCGCCCCCTCGTTGTCGGTGCCAGCAGCGGCATCTTGGGCGGCGGTAACAGTTAGGTAATTTCCCATTTTAGTTGGGTTTTAGTTGTTTCAGTTCAATGACTCATGTTTGAGTTTCGATAACCCAGAGCCGTTGCCTGTGTCCTCACAGGCAACGATATATTTGGATTTCATTTATCGGTGAACGCCCTTGTCGGTGCGGGTACTTGTCAGTGCGGACACTGACAAGGGCGTTGTGTGGACACTGACAAGGGCGTTCTGACAAGGGCGTTCATGGCGACCAACGTTTTATGCCTCATCGGTCACGCAGCCCTCGCTCGCCGATTTTACGCTTCTGATGTACTTACCCAACATTCCCTTCGTAAATCGGGGGGCGGGTTGAGTCCAGGCGGCGCGGCGGTTGGCCATTTCTTCGTCCGAAATGTGTAACGTCAAAAGACGGGTGTTTGCATCAATCGTAATGAGGTCGCCGTCTTTCACGAGGGCAATTGGCCCGCCGTCAAAGGCTTCGGGTGTAATGTGCCCCACCACAAAGCCGTGCGTACCGCCACTAAAACGGCCATCGGTAATGAGCGCAATCTTATCGCCCAGTCCTGCGCCCATCACGGCCGAAGTCGGTTTGAGCATTTCAGACATCCCAGGCCCGCCTTTTGGTCCCGCATTTCTGATAACTACCACCTGCCCCGCCTTGATTTCGCCTTTTGAAAGGGCATCAATAATTTCGGATTCGTGTTCACAAATTTTGGCTTCGCCCTCAAAAAATAGTCCTTCTTTGCCCGTAATCTTGGCCACAGAGCCGCTGGGGGCAAGGTTTCCGTACAAAATTTGAATGTGCCCCGACGACTTGATCGGACTCTCCAACGGACGAATAATCGTTTGGGTTTCAAAATCCAGGTCGGCAATTTCTTCCAGATTTTCGGCAACCGTTTTGCCCGTCACAGTCATGCAATGCCCGTGAATGAGCCCTTTGCTGTGCAAGTATTTCATCACCGCAGGCACGCCACCAATCTCGAGCATATCTTCCATGTAGTATTTTCCACTCGGTTTGAGGTCGGCAATAAACGGCACTCGGTCGCTAATTGCCTGAATATCATCGAGCGAAAGCGGCAATCCTGCCGCCCTGGCAATGGCCAAATAGTGCAAAGCCGCGTTGGTAGAGCCACCCAGCGCCATGACCACCGTCAGCGCATTTTCTAACGATTCTTTGCTGATAATTTTTTCGGGTGTCAAGTCCATTTCGAGCAGCTTCTTCATGGCTGCACCGATTTTTTTGCATTCTTCTTGTTTGCCAATGTGCGTGGCTGGGTAGCTGCTGCTGAAAGGCAAACTCAAACCCATGGCTTCGATGCTGGCGGCCATGGTGTTGGCCGTGTACATACCACCGCAGGCTCCCGCGCCAGGAATAGCGTTTTGAATCACTCCTTCGTAGTCCTCGTCCGAAATGTTTCCTGCAAATTTCTTGCCCAAAGCCTCAAACGCCGACACAATATCTAATTTTTGACCTTTATAATGCCCCGACCGAATCGTGCCACCGTAGACCATAATGGCGGGTCGGTCCATGCGAGCCATGGCCATGATGGCTCCTGGCATATTTTTGTCGCAACCCACCACTGCTATCACGCCGTCGTACCATTGTGCCTGCACGACGCTTTCTATCGAGTCGGCAATCAGATCGCGGCTTGGCAGCGAGTAGCGCATCCCGTCGTTGCCGTTGGTCATACCGTCCGACACGCCGATGGTATTGAAAATTAAGCCCACCATGTCGTTGGCTTGTACGCCCTGCTTCACGTACACGGCCAGCCCGTTGAGGTGCATATTGCAGGTGTTGCCTTCGTAGCCCGTGCTGGCAATGCCAATTTGGGCTTTTTGCATATCTTCTTGGGTCAGCCCAACGCCGTAGAGCATGGCTTTGGCGGCAGGATTGGTTACGTCTTGGGTGAGGGTGCGGCTAAATTTATTGAGAGGCATGGTTTTATTTTTGTGTTTA
>JAAFKE010000064.1:2500-4503 GCA_013298215.1 Cytophagales bacterium
GCTAAGGTTTCTAAATAATGGCTAAGTTGAACTAAGGAGGTCGGACTGCAGAGACAGCCAGGATGTTAGCTTGGAAGCAGCTATACATTTAAAGAGTGCGTAACAGCTCACTGGTCGAGCGGGGCTGGCATCGATAATAAACGGACATCAAGCCATTTACCGAAGCGTTGCGATTGTACTTAGGTATAATCGGTAGAGGAGCATTCTGACAGGGGCGAAGTTGTGGCGTGAGCCATGGTGGACTGGTCAGAAAAGCAAATGTAGGCATAAGTAGCGATAATGCGGGTGAGAACCCCGCACACCGAAAAGCTAAGGATTCCTCAGCTATGTCAATCAACTGAGGGTTAGTCGGGTCCTAAGGGAAAGGCGAAGGCCGCACCTGAGGGGAAGCGGGTTAATATTCCTGCACTACTTTATATTGTGAACCAGCCGGGTTGGCGAGCTTGTCGGGTACAGACGGAATTGTGCGTAGAGAAGAGACTTCGGTTGATTCGAGACAGGGGAGTTGGCTCCAAGAAAAACTGGGGGAACGCCAGATATAGAGTACCCGTACCGTAAACCGACACAGGTAGCTGGGTAGAGAATACCAAGGTGCTCGAGAGATACACGGCCAAGGAACTCGGCAAATTAACCCTGTAACTTCGGGAGAAGGGGAGGCTGTATAAGCCCGCAGAGAAAAGGCCCAGGCGACTGTTTAACAAAAACACAGGGCAACGCAAAGTCGAGAGACGCCGTATGTTGCCTGACACCTGCCCGGTGCTGGAAGGTTAAGAGGGGAGCTTAGTCGCAAGGCGAAGGTTTGAATCGAAGCCCCAGTAAACGGCGGCCGTAACTATAACGGTCCTAAGGTAGCGAAATTCCTTGTCGGGTAAGTTCCGACCTGCACGAATGGTGTAACGATCTGGGCACTGTCTCAGCCGTGATCTCGGCGAAATTGTAGTAGCGGTGAAGATGCCGCTTACCTGCCACGGGACGGAAAGACCCCGTGAACCTTTACTATAGCTTAACATTGAGATTGGGCGGTTGGTGTGTAGGATAGGTGGGAAGCTATGAATGGGTGTCGCCAGGCATCTTGGAGCTAACGTTGAAATACCACCCTCTGGCCGTTTGATTTCTAACCCAGAAATGGGGACATTGTTTGGTGGGTAGTTTGACTGGGGTGGTCACCTCCAAAAGTGTAACGGAGGTTTCCCAAGGTTGGCTCAGTACGGTTGGTAACCGTGCGTGGAGTGCAATAGCAAAAGCCAGCTTGACTGTGAGACGTACATGTCGATCAGGATGGAAACATGGGTATAGTGATCCGGTGCTTCTGCGTGGAAGGGGCATCGCTCAAAGGATAAAAGGTACTCCGGGGATAACAGGCTGATCATCCCCAAGAGCTCACATCGACGGGATGGTTTGGCACCTCGATGTCGGCTCGTCACATCCTGGGGCTGGAGAAGGTCCCAAGGGTTGAGCTGTTCGCTCATTAAAGTGGCACGCGAGCTGGGTTCAGAACGTCGTGAGACAGTTCGGTCCCTATCTGTGGTAGGCGTAGGAATTTTGACGGGGGCTGACTTTAGTACGAGAGGACCGAGTTGGACTCACCGCTGGTAAATCGGTTGTCACGCCAGTGGCACGGCCGAGTAGCTACGTGGGGAATGGATAAGCGCTGAAAGCATCTAAGTGCGAAACCAGCCTGAAGATGAGAATTCCAATAGAGGGTCGTTGGAGACTACAACGTTGATAGGCCGCAGGTGTAAAGGTGGTAACATCATAGCCGAGCGGTACTAATTACCCGAAATCTTCCTTATATACTTACTCTCCCATTATTCATTGAAATACGATAGACCTTCAAGGTGTCTATGGTGCGGGTGTTCACCTCTTCCCATCCCGAACAGAGAAGTTAAGCCCCGTAACGCCGATGATAGCTGGTTCAACCCCGCAAAAGTAGGTAGATGCCTGAATATTAAACCAAGCCAAAGTGCCCCAACAGCCTAATCAGCCGTCGGGGCACTTTTTGC
>JAAFKE010000065.1 GCA_013298215.1 Cytophagales bacterium
ACAGTTCAAAACTGGGCAAAATGCCTTTTGTGTGATACGTTCGGTCATTGATACACTCATCAAAAGGGGCGTAGAGGTACTCCCATGCCTAAATCAAATCATCAAGCTACAAGCTGTGTAGTTACCAAAAATTTAAGCAAATGAACGTCACCAAAAAAATAGCCCAAATCAATAATTTCACGGTGGCCTACTATTCTGAGTACCAATAGCTCACCGCCCCAACCACACCACCGAATGATTCAGGAAAGCGTGCCGCTCGAAGGATAAAATCCAGAGATGCAGCTTGGTAGGATCTTGCGCGTCCAAGTGAAAATTTGTGCCATCAATACCGATTTTATGGTTGTCTAAAAAATTGCCTTTTTCGTCGAGCAGAAACGAATAGAAAGGGTTGTTTTTGGTCAAATGTTGCTGTTGGTAGTCGAAGGTTTCGTAAAAAGAATGGTTGGCCACGCCCATCGAAGCCTGCGCCCCGTTGTTGGCATCGGCCACCGATAATCTGGGCAAATTTTTGGCAATAACGCCTCCCACGACCAAGCGTGTAATGATTTTGGGGTTTTGGTTGCTCACAAAAACGTACTCCAACTCAATAGCGGCCTCGTTGGTGGGCGTAATGGTTTGTCTTTCAATGACTTTTTCTAATTTTCCGAAGCGACTCAGGTAGGTTACGCGCGGGTCTTTGGTGTCGTAAAAACCAGGCTGGGCAAAGGTGGCAAAGCGCGTACTGTCGCTTAATAAATCGCCCATTTTGGCCACCGTTTTGGGGTAAACAATGTTTTTGCGTTTGCGCAATCGCTCGTTTTTGAGTTCATACATTTCGTCGTTGTTGGCCTCAAACCGCACTTCCTTTTCCGATTTTACTTTTCGGAGCAAATCCAAGTTGATTTTTTTGACGAGCGGGTCAATCCAATTTTCAAGCCCCGCCCGAAAGGTTTCGTAGGGCAACGCGTTGCGTTTTTCAAACAATTCGGCGTACAAATCTTTCGGAAAATCGAACCAGCCTTGCCAGTACAATTTGTCTTTGCCGTCGCTGTCTTGGGCGTAGATGAGCATTTCCCAGAGGTAGGCGTTGAGGCAGTTGCGGGCCAAGTCCACGCGCGTAATCTTGACGTTACTTTTGCCAATGACCTCAAATTGCCCCGCCCCAAACTGCACCTGCTGGCGGTTCCACTCTTGGTCAATAACGGCGATGTAGGTCAGATAATCGTCTTTTTTTACCCAATCTACCGCCGTGGGCATCCATTCCAAAAGCGGCGCATTTTTGATTTTTACGCCCGCCGTGCTCGCTTGGTGCGGCCGAATTGCCACGTCAAAAAGGCCATCGGCTTGGCGCGTAATCTCAACGCTTTTGTAGGCAATCTGCTTTGCGTCGGAGTGCCGCGATTCTAAGCTCGGGTTGTCGGGATACTGCGCGTCGGTCATTTCTTTGACGGGCGTTTCCCAGTGGTTGGGCGTATTACAAGAAATAAATAAACAAACGGCACTTAGCCACAAGAAGCAGTTTCGCATCGGAAAAACTAATTTTAAACTGCCGTAAAGATAGTTAGGATAGTGGCAATACGTTGTTTTTGGTCGGGAAACTTGCCGACTGCGTAAGTACTCTTGGTGGGCGTTTGGGATTTGATTTGTAGTCAGTCTAATTTGTAGAGATATAGGCTACGGAACAAGAGGTAAAACAAACTGCTTGTAAAATACCCGCGTTTGGTTTATGTTTGACGGATCACCCAAAACATAACCTTACTTGTATGAAATCTCCCCAGTTAATTTCGCGCGCGGCATTTTTGAAAACCAGCGCCTTGGCACTCGGCATTCCGTTTTTGGCACGCGAAAACGCCGAAGCTAAAACCCTAAAAAACGTTGGTTTACAGCTCTATACGCTGAGAGGCGACATGACAAAAGACCCCGAAGGAACACTGAAAAAAGTGGCCGCCATCGGCTACAAAGAGGTAGAAACCTTTGGCTTTAACGAGGGGAAATTTTTTGGACAAACGCCCAAGGTCTTTAAAACATTTTTGGACGGCCTGGGCCTAAAAACACCGAGTGGCCACTACATGCCCACCCAACTAAAAAAAGATTGGAACGCCACCGTGGACAGTGCCGCCGAAGCGGGCCAGCAGTTTATGATGTGCGCCTATTTGTTTCCGAACGAGCGCAAAACGCTTGACGATTACAAAAAATTTGCTGAACTGTTCAACCAAGCAGGCGAGGTATGCCAAAAAGCGGGCATTCAGTTTGGGTACCACAACCACGATTTTGAGTTTGTAACCTTAGACGGGCAAGTGCCCTACGACGTGCTGCTCAAAGAAACCGATGCCAAGTTGGTGAAAATGGAGCTCGACTTGTATTGGGTAACTTTTGCGGGCAAAGACCCCGTTGAGTTGTTCAAACAAAATCCAGGTCGTTTTCCGTTGGTACACCTCAAAGACATGGCCAAAACCGCCAAGCGCGAGTTTGCCGAAGTGGGAACGGGCTCAATTGACTTCCAGCGGATTTTAGACGCGCGCAAGACGGCGGGCATCAAACACTTTTTTGTGGAGCAAGATGTCTGCGCCATCCCGCCCATCGATGCCATTGCCATCAGCTACAAAAACGTAAAAAAACTGAGTGTTTAGAACGTAGCGGATTTGTAACTACTCAGGTTGTCTGAATTAGTAATATTGGATAAAAATTGTTAAACTTGAACCTTGACAGAGATTGAACAGATATTAAATCTTAAAGGTATCGTTGATACCCAAGCCCAACAGATTAAA
>JAAFKE010000007.1 GCA_013298215.1 Cytophagales bacterium
CGTGCTTTGGTGGTTTGAAAAGAATGGTGTTGCCCATCAAAATGGCGGGAATGAGCGTGGTGTAGGTCTCGTTGAGGGGATAATTGAAGGGCCCCATGCACAAAACCACGCCCAGCGGCGAGCGGCGCACTTGCCCAATGATTCCCTGCTCTATTTTGAACCGCGATGAGTTGCGGTCGATGTCTTTGAGCGCGTCGATGGTGTCGTACATGTACTCCACCGTGCGGTCGAACTCCTTGTTAGAATCGGCCAGCGACTTGCCGATCTCCCACATGAGCAAGTTCACAACTTCGGCCTTTTTCTCAATCATTTTGCCCGTAAAGTTCTCCAAACACTTAATCCTGTCGGCCACCGACATCATCGGCCACTCGCCGCGCCCGTTGTTGTAGGCGGCCACGGCGGCGTTCAACGATTGCATCGCTTCCACTTCGGTGGCAATGGGGTAGCTACCAATGAGCTTGCGGGTGGGTGTGTCGGTTTCTTCGGTTCGGGTAAAAACGGGCGAAAAAACGTCGTGGGTTGGGCCGTCCCAAGTCACCATTTCGCCGTTTACCAGCATCTCACGCTGATGGATCGGCTCTTTTAGTTGGTAGGCGGCGGGAATTTGGCTCTCGCGCGGGAAAATGGCGGTTATTCTGTTCTCTAATTCGGTCATGGTTGTTAAACGAATAAGTACATGAAGTTGTTCGATGAGATTTAAAAAAGTGTAAAAAAGAAAAGTCGCCCTTGGCTGTCCAAAAGCGACTCTTCTCTTAATGTACCGGGAGCCGGAGTCGAACCGGCACGAGTGTAACCTCATTGGTGTTTGAGACCAACGCGTCTACCAATTCCGCCATCCTGGCAAATTGCCCCAACGCCGTGACCTGCATTCGGGAGTGCAAATATGCAGGACTGATTTTGATTTTGCAAAAAGAATTTCAAAAATGCGTGTTTTTGTGCAATTTTCTTGACCATGTTCTAAGTGATACACTTTTAAAGCGCTAAAATATAGAGGCTTGCCAACAAAGTAGGCTAAACCCAAATGCGTCCAATTACTTTCAGGCCAACCCAATAGCCAATTGAACGCATGGTCATTGCCGTTCAACAGGCTGGTAAAGAAAACAAAGGGACTCACAAAGTGGTGTTTTGGCACTGTGGTAATTTGTTGGTATTTTTGTTAGGAAGTACGTAAATACGTATTTTTATTTCGTGCCTAACCCTCCAACATACGCCAAGTACCGATGAGAAAATCGCTGATTTGTGTTTTGATGGTAATGAGTGCTTCGCAGCTCGCGGCCAATTACTACGCCCAGTTTCCAATTAAAATTAGCAAAAACAGAAAACACCTTGTCGATAGCCGTGGGCAGCCCTTTTTGATGAATGCTGATTCTGGGTGGTTGCTGCTCCAAAAATTGGGCATCGACGAGGTGCAAGAGTATTTCGTGAAACGAAAACGGCAAGCTTTCAACACCATTTTTATTCAGCTTTTGCCGCCCGAACCTGGCGAAACCAATTTTTACGAACAAGCTCCGTTCCACAAGCCAGACGATTTTTCGTTGCCCAACGAAAACTACTTCGACCACGTGGCGGCGGTACTGGCCGAGGCCCAAAAACAAAACCTGCTGGTGGCCATAAACCCCGCTTGGTTGGGCTGTTGCGGCGGCAACTGGGCGAAAGCACAGTTGGCAAATGGGGATTCTGTCTGCAATAAATACGGCCAATATCTGGGAGAAAGATTTAAAAAGTTCGATAACGTGGTGTGGATCATGGGCGGCGACCGCGACCCGCTGGGGGAGGAGGAGGCCGTGCGGGCGATGGCCTACGGCATAAGGTCACAAACCGATGAGCAGCTGATGACCTACCACGCGGCCTCGTCGCGGTCGAGCACCGATGTTTTTATGGGCGAACCTTGGTTGGATTTTAGCATGGTTTACACCTATTTTAGGGGTAAGACAAACGCGTGGACTACCGATATGCCGCAAGTTTACGAAATAGCGCAAAAAGAATACCGTAGTCCTAAGCCCACGGCGTTTGTGTTGGGGGAGGCGCAGTACGAAAACGAAGACGTTGGCAACGCCCAAATGATGCGCCGGCAAGCGTACTGGACGATGCTCGCTGGTGGCTCGGGGCATTGCTATGGCAGTACTGTGTGGAAATTCGATAAAAATTGGCGCGTTGTTTCTAACTTACCAGGTGCGTTGCAAATGCAACATTTTTATAAACTAATGAGCGGCCTGCCGTGGGAGCATTTTGTGCCAGATACCCAAAACCAGTTTGTGGTGGACGGACAAAGTCCCTGGCAAGACCCCAACTACGTCGCGGTGGCCAGTTTGTCGAACCGAAAACTGATGGTGGCGTATATTCCCCAAAGTGGGCCTTTGCAAATTGATTTTGGCCAGTTGAAAGGCAAACGCCTGCGCGTGAACTGGTACAGCCCCCGAACGGGCAAAAAATGGGTCACTGCGCACTACGCGCCCAGTGTTGGGGTGAGGCAGGTAGTGCCGCCAACCATCGGCGACGATTGGCTGCTGGTGATTGGAAATGTATCGAAAGATTAATAAATGGAACGATTTTTGCTCTAATTTGGCTTGAAACCTACCTGACTTGCATGAAATTTTGGACTTTTACATTCGCTTTTCTATTACTCACATATGCAGCGCGGGCCCAAGAAGTACTTTGGGCAAGTAAAGTACTGGGTTTTTCGTCAGAATTTCAACAAGAGGTCGTTGGGCAGGAGTTTAGGGCCATTCAGGCTCTGGGCCGCCCCAATAAATACCCCGTGGCAGGCGAGTCGCCGTGTGCTTGGACTCCCTACAACGCAGACTCGCAGGGCGAGGAGTGGATCAAGGTGGGTTTTGGGGTGGCACTGAGAGCCAAACAGGTGGTGGTGGCCGAAAACCACAACGCGGGGGCCATAACCCGGGTGTTTGCCTACACGCCCAACAGTACCGAGATTCTTATTTATGAAGATTACGCGCCCTACGCGGGCAAAGAAAGCGCGCGGCTGTTGTCGATCCCGATAAAAGATAGTACACTGATAATCAGTGCCGTAAAGATAGTTTTGAACCCCGCCCGGGTGCGGGGATACAACCAGATTGATGCCATCGGTATTTCGGCCTCAACGGCCAAAGTACCCACTGGTGTGAATGTATCGGCGAAGGCTCCAGCCGAAATTATCAAAGAAAACCTGGGGAAGTCAATCAACTCTAAGGGCCAGGAGGTGGCCCCGATCATAGCCCCCGACGGCAAGACGCTGTACTTTACGCGCAGCAAACACGAGCTAAATATTGGTGCGCCCGAAAAACAGGACGTTTGGTTTTCTAAGTTAGAGTCGGGCAACGTTTGGGGGGCGGCCATGAATATGAGCACCCCCATTAACAATGCCGAGTCGAACGCCATCTGCGGGATAGCCGGCGACGGCAAGACGCTCTATTTGCTCAATGTCTATAAATCGGACGGCACGCTGATTGACGGCTTATCGAAATCGGTGCGCCAAAAAAGCGGCTGGTCGTTTCCCTCAGAATGTAAAATTACCAATAATTACAACCTCCAAAAAGACAACCTGCGCGAGTACGGGATGTCGCCCGACGGCAAGATTTTGGTGTTGTCGGTCAAGCGCAAGGACACATTTGGCAAAAAAGACCTGTACGTATCGTTTCAAAAGAAAGACAAAACGTGGTCTGAACCCCAAAACATGGGAGCCGACATTAACACCGCCGACGAGGATGGTTGCCCTTTTGTGGCCTCCGACGGCCAGACGGTTTATTTTACCTCCACGGGGCGGCCTGGTTTCGGCGACGGCGATATTTTTGTGTCGAGACGCTTGGATAGTACTTGGACAAAATGGACCGAACCCGAAAACCTCGGGCCTGCCATCAATACGGCTGGCTGGGACGGCTACCTGACCATTCCCGCGTCGGGAGAGTACGGGTACATGAGTTCGACCCAAAACTCAATGGGCGAAACGGACATATTTCGCTTCAAGCTTTATCCCGAAATAAAACCGCAGGCAGTGGCTATTATTTCGGGCAGTGTGCTGAACGGTGCCACAAAACAGCCCGTGGGTACGGACGTAATTACGGACTTGCTGAAAGACAACAAAGAGATAACAAAGGTGGAGTATAACCCCGAAACGGGCGAGTTTAAGATGATCGTGCCAGTGGGCGAAACTTACCGACTGACCGCACCCACGGACGGTTTTTTTTCGCAAAACAAAGTAATTGACCTGAGCCGCGAGAAGCGGTTTCGCGAAATCAGAGAGAACATTACGCTCGTGCCAGTGCAGGCGGGCCAGAAAATAGTGCTGAACAACGTAGCTTTTGAGCAAAGCAAGTTCGAGCTCGTGGTGGGTTCGGAGGCCGAACTGAACGAAATTGTGCGCTTAATGGAAAAAAACGCGGCGATGGAGGTACTTTTAGAAGGCCACACCGACAACCAAGGCGACTTTAAGCTAAACATTAAGCTGTCGGAAGACCGCGTGGCGGAGGTAAAAAAATACTTTGTTGGCAAGGGCATTGCCGAAACCCGCGTGCAAACAAAGGGCTGGGGCCCCACCAAACCCGTGGCCAGCAACGAGTCGGAAGACCGCCGGAAGCTCAACCGCCGCGTGGAGTTTACGATCCTCAAAATGTGAGTTTGCCGAGCCAGGTGGGTTGCAAAACCCGTTGTTATGCTTATATTTGCGGGCTTTTTAGCCCCAAAATATGTCTGCTTCTACGACCAAAAATACACTTCTTTTCGTTCCTCTGTTTGTTGCACCCGTTGCAGTTTATTTCTGGCTTTGGCAGAGCTACGCCGTCAATATTCCTAAGTGGGACGACCACGCCCTCAAAGCCTTTGTGCTTGGTTTTGAGGCTGCGCCAACGCTGTTTGCCAAAATACAAACGCTATTTGCCCAACACAACGAACACCGCATTTTTTGGACGCGCCTGGTGACCATCACCGACTACGCCCTCTTTGGCAGGCTCAATTACGTGCATTTGATGTTTGTGGCCAACGCCGGGCTGGTACTTTTGAGCCTGATTTTGGTTCGTTTCTTTCAAAAAAACAACATTTCGGTTTGGGCGGCTGCGCCCATCCCGTTCCTAATTTTCACGTTGGCCTTCTGGGAAAACACCTACTGGGGCATGGCATCGGTACAAAATTTTTGGGTGGTGGTGTGGTTTGTTCTCACCATGCACTGGCTGGCCCAAAACCGCCCAAACCGCTTTTTGCTTGCCTTTGTGAGTGCCTTTTTGTGCGTCTTTACGTCGGGCAACGGCCTGCTGGCCTGCGCTTGCGGAGCCGTGGTGCTGCTGGCGCAGTGCAACTGGAAACGCCTAACGGCGTGGCTGGCGTTTTCGGGAGCATTGGCGTTTTCGTATTTTATAACCTACCAAAAACCCGTCGGGATTCCGTCGCCGCAATTAGATGCCAAGGTGTTTCTGAAAGGTTTTCTGGGTTTTCTGGGCGCGGCGGCAGAGTGCTTGGCAACTGGCGATGCCCTAAAAATGTGCTGGTTTTTTGGTGGTTTATTGCTCTTGATAAGTATTTTATTGGGCTCGGTTGCCATCTATAAATTTGGCCGAGGGTGGTTCAAAAAGCCTGTTTTGGGCGGTGGGTACGCGCCCGTTTTTGTGGTGTCTGTTTTGGTTTTTGTGTTTTTCAATGCGCTTTTGGTGGCCTACACGCGCTCTGGTTTTGGGTTGATGACGCTTGTAACGAGCCGCTACAAAATATACTCGGTGCTGCTCGTTGCCACGCTTTTCTGCTACGCCACGGCCTTGGTGTGGCCGTATGTACAAAGAAGCCGCACGCAGTTTTTTTATGTCTTTGCTACGCTCATGCCCGCGCTGTTTTTCTTTGTGGCCGCCAACCATTTCCACCTCAACGATACCCTCAAACTTCGCCAGTTTCTTGTCACGAGCCAGTTCAACAATACCACCAATACCCCCGCCGCCAACGATTCGGTTTCGGTGGCGGTGAGGCGAATATACCAACCCCCCGCCGTTTTTTTAGACAGCCTACCCATTGTCACGCTGCCCGCTCCCGTTTTTTTGCCAGATTCTCAAAACGTCAGCGTGTTAAAAAGCACCGACGGGTTCACCTTTGCCATGCCCAACTACCAAGCACAAGGCCTGGGCGACGACGGTTTTTACTTAATCATGCGTTCTAAAACACGCGCCTACGTTTTTCCTGCCGAACGGCTTCGCCGAGAAGGGATCGTAAATTTGCTTAATTTTGACGGGTACTTTCAGGACGGAGCCGTGGTGCGCGTACCTTTTATTGAAACCGTACCCGACTATTATCGCCTACATTTGCTGGTGAGAATGGCTGGAAAGGGGAGGGTTTTTCCGACGGACAAAATCGTCAGAATGCCCCCCTCAAAGGACGCAATCGTGCAATCGAACTGGTAGAAAAACCGAAAACACCGTGACACAATGATCCACAAAGAAGAAAGTTATTTCAAGCAATTAGACGGCGTTCGGTTTGTGGCGGTGGCACTGGTGCTTTGGGACCATTGGATGGGCGAGTACAATAAAATCCCGTTTGGGGCGCTGGGGGTCAATCTTTTTTTTGTGTTGAGCGGGTTTCTCATCACCCGTATTTTGCTCAACAGCAAAGACAAATACCAACCGCAGGTGGGCGGGTTGGGGGTTTACCTCAAAAAGTTTTACGTTCGGCGCACCATCCGTATTTTTCCCGTTTACTACCTCACAATTGCGGCCTTGTTTTTGCTCAATGTGCCGCCCGTTCGCCAAACTTGGGGCTGGTGTGTGCTGTATGCCTCCAACATTTACATAGCGTTTTACCAGCGCTGGATGGGAACGATCGACCACCTGTGGTCGCTGGCGGTGGAGGAGCAGTTTTACATTTTTTTTCCGCTAACGGTCTTCTTTGTGCCGCGCCGCCATTTTTTAAAACTAACGGCGGCCATGATCGTCGGCAGCGTTTTGTTGCGTTTATATTGCTCGCTCACTGGCGTTTGGTGGGGCGTGCCATACGTGCTCATGCCCACTTGTTTGGACGCGTTCGGGTTGGGCGGGCTGATGGCCTACTTGTTTACGTACCAAAGTGAGTTGTACGTCAAAATTATAAACCAAACCAAGTATTTGATAATGAGCTTATTGCTGTTGGTTTTGGTGCTTTTTTTATCCAAAACCTACACCGAGCCCCACAACATTATGTTCAGTGTTTGGGAGCGGCTGGCGGCATCGGTCTTTGGTTTCTTTTTTATTGGCAAAGCCGTATTGGGCTACGGTGGCCTGGCCAAAACTATTTTAGAGCACCCCGTTTCGAGTTATTTGGGGCGCATCAGCTACGGCATTTACATTTACCACAATTTTGTCTATAATTTTTACCACACCACGGCGGCGCATCCCACGCTCAGAATCATCAACCGAATGTACCAATACCTACCCGCTCTGGTGGGTAGCCAGGTGTTCATTGTGTTGGTTTCGCTGGTGCTGACGGTGGCGCTGGCATCGGTTTCTTGGTTTTTAATCGAAAAACCAATCAACAGTTTAAAAGACCGTTTTCAGTATTAGTGCGACCAGTTACCGTAAAAATGACTATTTTTGATCCAAATTTTGTTTCAATCAATACCCAAATCATGCCAATACACGTAGCCATTGTGATGCCCGCCTACAACGAACAAGAATGTATATCGGAGGTAGTGCGGCTGTGGACTGTTTTTCTGACGACGAATTTTCCAGGTAAAATCACCAAGCTAATCGTAATAAATGATGGATCTAAAGACCAAACGGGGCAAATTTTAGACCAAATTGCGCCCCAGATAGACAACCTGCTGGTGGTGCATCAGAAAAACGGCGGCCACGGAAACGCCGTTGTGAACGGCTACCGAAAGGCCATCGAGTTGCAGGCGGAGTACGTGTTTCAGACCGACTCCGATGACCAGTTTGTGACCGACGATTTTAACAAATTGTGGGCAAGGCGCGGAGAGTCGGACTTTATTTTGGGCCACCGACAGGTGCGCTTCGATGCCACGGCGAGGTTGTTTATTACCCGAATATTGCGCTCAACCATTTTTTTGGTGTACGGAACCTACATTCAAGATAGCAACATTCCGTTTAGGCTAATTAAAGGTACGTACCTCAAAAAACTCATTGACCAACTGCCCGTACCCGAGCCGTTTGCCCCCAATATTTTTATTGCCGTGATGGCCCGAAAGGCTGGCCAAAAGCTACTCGACATTCCGATTACCCACAAAGAACGCCTCACGGGTACGGTCTCTATCTTGAAGTGGAACCTATTGAAAGTGTGTTTTAGGAGCTTTCAGGAGCTGCTCACGTTTAGGGTAGAACTCAACGAAAAAGTCAGAAACATAAAGTCTTGAACCGCCGACTGACATACATTGCCCTCGTTGGGCTGTTCACCGTTGGAGGTTGGGCGGCGTTTAGTTGGTGGTCGTCGTTTTCTAATTCGGTTTGGAAGTACATCTCCGACGACTCCTATTTGGTCATTCAGAGCAACCAGTTGCAAGACTCTACCTTCTACGTGCCGCGCGGGGGCATAAACCTCCGCGAACTACCGATTATCCATTTGGCGGCCCAACAGTTGGACAAAATGCAATTACTGTGCGAAGACTCGCAGGTAGCCGAACAGTTTTTGAGAAAAAAACAGATCACGTTTTCGCTCCAAAAAACGGCCAAAAATAAGTTTAACTTCGTTATTTTTGTTCCCTATTCGCCCGTCGAGAGCACCGCCTGGCTCGAATCACCGCAAACGTCGAAGGTGCGGGTGCTCAACCACACCTTCGAGGGCGAGCGCATAAACGACGTGAACAGCGTGAAGTCTGAGCCACTTTTTTCGTATTTTTTCAAGGACAACTACCTCATTATCAGTAATTCAGGTTTTTTGTTGGAAGATATTGTCCGAAATAGCAACAATCCGCTCAGAAATCAGTCGGTCACTAAATTTCGTTTTTCTAACTCGACCGAAAACGACCTGACCGTTTACTTCGATAAAAATCTGTTCCGGGAGGTTTTCAGTACCGAGATCGTGAATGTGGACGATACGGGCTTGCTGAGTTTGCTCAATATGCTCCCCGACTTTTTGAACTTGCAGCTTTTTTGGCCACTCTCTGACCGCCACCTGACGCTGGGAGCGCCCGGCGACCGCATAAACCAGGAGGGTTACGTGAGCGTTTTGAACGACCAGAAGGCGTCGGTGTTTCAGAACTGGGCGCGGGTGCCGAGCAACACCGCCGTGTTTTACCGCTTGGCCTGGGAAAACACGGGCCAGTTTGTAGAAAAACTCAAAAGTAATGTGCTCGATGCTGAATCCGAATACCTGAAAGAAAGCCGCAAGCTGCTCACCGAAACCATTGGGGTAAACACCGACGGTTTCTACGAAGGCTTGGGAAAAGAGCTGCTTTTTTGTCAGTTGGAGGCCAACAACGTGGTTTCGAGGGGGCAGTTGCTGCTCCAGCCACTCGAAAATGGAACAAATTTAGAGCCGTTCATCAAAAAACTGGCCATCTTGGCCACCCAACAGGTACTTAGCCCAGTAGAAAAATACCAGGGGCGTAGCATTTACACCATCGAAGTGCCCGAGCTGCCAGCCATTCTGTTCGGTAATATTTTTAAGGGTTTTCCGCGCTCTTACGTTGCCGTCGAAAACGGCTGGGTTATCTATTCCAACGACCCGCAGGTGCTCAAAGATTATTTGTTGAATTTAGAATACCAAAATACGTGGTTCTATTCAAAGGAGATAAATTCGTACCTCGCTAATGTGGCCAAGCCCAGCAACTTTTTGTTGATGTTGAGCGCCCGCAAAAGTCGCTCCTACATGACCGATAAGGTGCTAAAATATGTGCAGCAAAAATTGGACTACGAGGTGAGCAACCTTTTTCCAGCCGAATACGTAACCTACCAAGCGGCGTTTAAAGACCAGCAGTCATACGCCTCGCTGTCGCTCGGGCGCGAGGGCAAGGCCAGCAGTGCAAAGGTTTTTAATAAAATATTTCTCCAAAAAGAATACACCCTAAAAGAGCAGCTCCAAGCGTCGCCGTTTGCGGTGCGAAGCAATTTGATTGGCCAAGAAAAACCGATTTTCGTCACCAAGTCCAACGTCATGCTGTTTCCAACCTCGGACAGTTCTCAGAAAAAAATTACGCAGTTAGACGGGCGGCTCGTGAGCGAAATCTACAATATTGACTTTTTGAATGTTGGCCGCTTGCAGTACGTTTTGGCCACCGATAGGTCGTTATACATGATCGACGAGGACGATAACCACCGTTTGACAATTTTTACGAAGCAATTGCCCAACCGAAAAAAAATAAATTATTTTCTGAAAAACAGTGGCATCATTGCCGAAAACTACCGCTTTTTGGTGGTGGACGAAGACGGCAACCTTTACACCTGGGACCGCCCCGACCAAGCCCCGCGCAAGATAAATAAGGGGGCTGGTTTTGAGCGGTTGCTGAATCCTATTCCGACCTTTGCCATGCGCGGTTTCAACCACTGGATCGTCATGCAGTCGAACGGAATATTGCGTTTGGTGCGCGAAAACGGTTTTGTGCCGCCGCCCTTCCCAATTAACTTCAAGAACACGTTTGTGAGTCCTTTTCAGGTGGTTTATGAACCCGAAAAAGGCACAACCCAGCTGGTGGGCATAACCCAGCAGGGCGTGCTGATAAACATAAATACCAACGGCGAGGTGATTGACAGCACCCAGTTGCCGCGCCCCGACCCCACGGCATCATACGGAATTTCGATGGACAAGAACGAGCGCGACTGGATTTTGCTGAGGAGTTCGCAAACGCAGGTCGAAATATTGGACAAAAAGGGCAAAACAGCTTTTATTGTCAAAGATTTGGTGGCCGACCAAAAAACGGTGCGCTACCACTACTTTGGGGCCGGTCAGCAGTTTATTACCATTAAATCGGGCAATTTTACGACGCTTTACAACTTACAGGGCCAGCAAATTGGCGACAAGCCCATTCCGAGCGAGTATCCCGTTAATATCAGCTTTGTGCAGGGTTTTAACAAAATATTTATTTACAGCTACGCCAACAGCAAGTCGTTTACGTGGTCGGTCAAAGTAAAATAAAAATGGGTTTAAAGATTTTACGTTATTCGGTACTGATTTTTGCCAGCGTCCTTTGGTTTTTGGGTTGCTCGCCGTCGCTGCTCCGAAAACTCAATGCGGCAGGTGTTTTGGCCGACGACTACCGCTACGGCGACCTGTACCGGTTGTCTAACTTACCCCAGTTTAAAGAAAGACTCGTTGCGTGCCCAAAAGAATTTACGGCCAGCACGCCCAAACTCCCCATCGACCTGTACGTGATCGGCGACAGCTTTACTGACCCCGAGCGACTTGACAAAAACGATTTCTTGGCTCAAAACTACCAGCGGATCCACTGGGCGCACACCAAAAGAATAGTTTTAGACACGGCCAAAACCAACGTGTTGATTCTGCAAAGCGTCGAAAGGCATTTTAGAGAACACCTCAGCGCCCCCGTCAGAAATTATGAGGTTGTTGGCCCGAATAATTTGGCCGAGCCACCCAAGCAAATGGGGTTCTGGGAAATGTTTAACCGAATAATACCCGCCGACACCGAAGAAATTTTCGAGAGTTTTTTGTTTGGCAACGATTTTACGCTGGTTTTCAAGGAGTGGAAGGCCGTTTTGAACGAATATTTTTTTGGGCGCACCAACCAAGTCGTGAGTTTTTCGAAGAACAAAAAATACATTTTTTTGGGATTAGACACCGACACCACCCGCATCAATTCTTCGTTTACCGACCTGAGCAACGCCGAGGTGGATAGCCTGGTTGAGCAGCTCGACCGCACCCGCAAACACTACTCCGATGCTGGCTTTGATGCCGTTATGCTGTCGATCGTACCCAACAAAGCCAGTATTGTGGCGCAAACCGATGGGCAGTATAACCACCTCATTGAGCGGGTTCAGGCGCACCAAAAGCTGTCGGTAGGCTACATTGACACATACGGCCCCTTCTCAGAGACCAAGCGCGGACTGTATTTGAAGGGCGATTCGCACTGGTCGTGCGCTGGGCAACGGGTCTGGACGGAGGCCGTAAACCAAAAATTGAAGCAGAAAAAGTAGGACTTAGCGGGCTCGAACCGCTGACCTCCGCCCTGTCAAGGCGGCGCTCTGAACCAACTGAGCTAAAATCCTAAAACGACGCACAAATATAGTATAATTTTGCGTACCCGCACATTCCGACTCAAAAACCAGCGGTGGCTTTTACATTTTTGTTGTTCTGAGCGATAACCAACCCGTTGCTATCGCCCAAAGAATTTGTTCTCTAACAATCAAAACGCCCGTTAAGAAACTGACTACGGGTTGGGGTACCCACACAAAACCATAAAACAGCGTACAATCACACCTTTTGATTTGAAAAAGTGTATAAATTTACATTTATTCATTTGAAAAAGTGTAAATTTGTAATCAAAAATGGCATTCAAGTCTTTGATTATGAACAGAATACAGTATAAAAAACTACTTGAATGGAAAAATGATACGCTACGCAAGCCGCTTATCATTCAAGGCGCGAGGCAAGTGGGCAAAACTTGGTTGATGAAAGCCTTTGGAAAAGAGCAATTTGAGCAGGTGGTTTACCTCAATTTTGAAAGTAGTAGCCGACTCAAAAACTTGTTCGTAGCCGATTTCAACATCGACAGAATCATGGCAATAATAGCCATTGAAACTGGTCAAAAAATTGACGCACCGAACACTCTGCTCATTTTTGATGAAATTCAAGAGGCCGAAAAGGGAATCACGAGTTTGAAGTATTTTTATGAACAAGCCCCCCAATATTTTGTCATGGCGGCGGGGTCGTTGCTGGGGGGTGCTATTCAAAAAAATAGCTCGTTTCCCGTGGGTAAGGTTGATTTTCTGCAACTGTCGCCGTTGAGCTTCATGGAGTTTTTAGAAAACATGGGCGAGGCAGCTTTGGCCGAAAAACTATCAGAACAAAACTGGGAAATCGTCGCTGTTTTTCACGATAAATTGGTTGAATTGTTGCGGCTATACTACTTCATTGGCGGTATGCCCGAAGCAGTGGCCAATTACATCAAAAACAAAAATCTCGGTACAGTACGGAGCATTCAGCAGAAAATATTGATGGGCTACGAAAACGATTTCACCAAATATGCTCCCACCGAAATCATACCCCGTATCAGGTTGGTTTGGATGTCGGTGATTGGTCAGTTGGCAAAAGAAAACAGGAAATTTGTGTACGGGCAAATCAAAAAAGGGTCGAGAGCCAAGGATTTTGAATTGGCCATCAACTGGTTGGTTGATGCAGGTTTAATCATCAAAGTAAACAGAATCAACAACGCCACCATACCGCTCAACGCTTATTTGGACATTGACGCTTTCAAACTATTTTTTGTGGACATTGGGCTATTGAACGCCTTGGCCGATGTTTCGCCCAAGATATTACTCGAAAAAAACAGCATCATGGTAGAATTTAAAGGAGCCATGACCGAACAATTTGTGTGTCAGCAACTGAAACTAAACCATCAGTTGTTCTATTGGTCGGCCAGCAACGCTACCGCCGAAGTGGATTTTGTGCTGCAACACGAAAACGAAATTGTACCGATTGAAGTAAAAGCCGAAGAAAATTTAAAGTCGAAAAGCCTGGGTGTTTTCCAACAAAAATACGGCCCCAAAGTATCGGTTCGGGTGTCGATGTCGCCGTTTAGAAACGAGGGTTGGCTGGTCAATGTGCCGTTGTATGGCGTTGGTGGAGTTGCAGGAAATTTGTTTTGAGTAAGGCTGTCGCTGGTCAATTTTTGATGCGGCGTTTGGAAATGCTGTACTAAGACGCACCCAATTTGGAACTTGGGGCGAGCAGGGCGTAATTGCTTTTCTATTTCAACTCATAACCCCAGCCAAACTCCCCACAAAAAAACATCGACCCGCAAACTGCGAGCCGATGAATGAACAAGCTAACCTATGACGATTTTATTTTTTAAAATTTGATTAGATTTGTTAAAAAAATAAAAAAACAATGGAATTAACTTATCGCCTCAATAGCCAAGAAATGAATGGGGCATTTCTTGATTCAATCAAAAACTTGTTTGATAGACAAGACATAGAAATAACCATCAGGCTACTCAACGACTTAGACCAAACCACCATACTTGCTCAAAATACGTTGGCCGAGGAATGGGACAGTACCGAAGACCAACGTTGGGACAAAATACTGTAACCACTATGCCAAATTATAAACAAGGCGATATTGTGTGGTTGTAAACTTCCCGTTTACAGACATCAGCCAAACTAAAAAACGCCCCGCGTTGGTGGTTTCCAACGATACTGTCAATCGAACTGGCGATTATCTTTTGGTTCAGATAACAAGCCAAGTGAAAAACGATGGCTTGTCGCTCCCTGTTTCTACAACCGATTTTGTAAATAATGCCCTGCCATTGGCAAGTTTTGTTCGGCTACATAAGCTATTCTTGCTGAACGAGTCGCTGATTATCAAAAAAGCAACTGCCGTTGCCCCAACATTTTATCAAGAGTTAGTCCGTAAGATAATAACATTGATTGAATGATTTTTTGAGTACTTATCGTATAAAAAAAAACATCGGCCCGCAAACTGCGAGCCGATGAGTGAACAATCTAACCTATGAAAAAATTTGTGCGACTTAAACCTTGCGCATTTTCTGTCCAAGAACGGGCTAACCCCAAAGAGAAACCTACAATTTATCCTCAATGGCTACAAACCACGGATTGTGGTTTTAAACGCACCGCTCCTTTCATTCGCGTTGTAAACGCAAACGAGCGGGGTTTGAAATCCCGCCCAACGGATTACAAACTTCAATAACCATTAATTTTAATGTCACCTTCCACCAATTGCCCTGTGCCATAATTAATCAACTGTCCTTTGTTGTCTTGCACTACGAATGAAATAATGTCAAAAGTGCCCCTGAATTCAGTATTTTTATTGTTTGCAATCATCAACCACATTTTACAGCCTTTGTAGTTTGGTAGGTTTTCATCCATATTGGCTGTAATAAAAAGCGTTGGATTGTGTTTGCCGTGAACATTGACCGAGAAAAAAGTAGAGGATTTAAACTCGCCATTTGTTCCATCTGATAGTTTAGTATCAATTCGTAAACTCCCAATTGGATTTTCGTGAATGGCAGGGTTAAAATCAAAATTAATTTCAATCTTGAACGTACCATTAATAGCCCCTACTGCTCTACTCTCAATTTTTACTAAACCGCCACCTTGTGCAGAACACCTATCGAGCGGCATGAATGCTGGTATATTTGCCATTGTTTCAGTTGTTTAAATTGTTTGAAATATTGATTACAAAAGCCTAATTAACTTGCAGATTTGGTAAAAATCGGTAACTCATTGAAAATACGTGACCGTTATTAAGCTCACCGTAAAGAATTGAACCCAATTTGTAGGTTGTTTTTATCTGCCAACCCCATTCTTCAAATAAATTCATTTTTGAACCCTGCAAAGTAAAGGTTCCTTTTTCTATTCCTTCCGTAGAAAAGGGATGGTAGCCATCGACTAAGCAAGACCTAAAATCAGGTGTATTGGCAGTTGGTACTATTGTAATAGCACAACAACCAGTATAAAATTGTTTTCTAAAGCTGGCTTCATCCCAAACTCTATCGTTGAACCAATAAACGACTTGATTGCTTTTAGAAAAAGAAATTACACCAGGTATTGTCCTATCTACATTTAGGGAGGTTGTACCAAAGCTTGCAAACCAATAATCAGCATTGGTATCGCCTGGATCTTTTCCTGGACTCATTACCTCTATTATTAGCTGAACACTTTCAATTCTTCCGTTTTCAGCCTTCTCTAATTTACCTTTTAGCTCACTAAAATAACCACTTACTCCCAAATACATTTTGGGTAGTTTTGTTTGTTGGTTCTTTATTTGTGCTTGTAGTGAATTAGCCAAAGAATAGGCTACACATAAAACCAAAATCATTCTCGTTTTCATAGTAATTTGCGTTTAGTTCAGCCGCCACTGTTTGTTTAAATTGATTTTGAAATTATTGCTGCATACCCGTTTCACCACCATAATAAACCTTACCGTCTTTGGCAAGTACACATGGTGAAGAGAAAATGGTATCACCTGCCTTAAATTCCCATCTTTTCTTGCCTGTTAAAGCATCTGTGGCATAAATGGTGGTATAAACACGGTTTCCTCCTCCACCGTAAAGCATATCATTGGCAAACGTCAGGGAATTATGACTGTATGTCGCATCAAAAACTACCCACTTTTGTGCTCCAGTGGCCGAAACCACGGCATTATTAATACTTTGAAAAATCAGAGAATTTGTAGCAATGGGTGCGGTGTTTGAAATATTGCTTTCTCCAGATTTTTTCCAATTCAATTTTCCAGTTGCCGCATCTACAGAATACAAGTAAGGCCCACCATCCCGCATGAAGACCGATCCATTAAAGACGGTAGGGGAAATAATATTGTATTGAGTAGTGTAATCCCATTTTTTTACACCAGTATTGGCATCAATAGCCATTATTCCTTTAATATTTGGAGCAAAAACTACTCCATCAACTACCGCTATTGAGTTATCACCAAAAAAACTGGAAGTAAATTCACTATTCGTTTGTAACTTCCACTTGGTAGTGCCATCAGTAGCATTGAGGGCAAAAATAGTATTGCCGTTGCTCGAGGTGTAAACGATACCATTTACGACAACAGGATTTGATGGAGAACTAACAAATGCACCAAGAGGAACAGACCACTTTTGTTTACCCGTTAGTGCATCTATTGCTAAAAGAGAGCCGTTATTACTGATAAAAATAGTGTTATCAGCCAGAGTAGGTGAGTGGTCGAAATCGGCCAGTCCTAAAAATTCCCATTTTTTAAGTCCAGTTGTCGCATCAACAGCATAAAATTTCTTGTCCCAACTTCCTACGTACACGATACCATTTGCGTAAGCAGGCGAAGCAGATATGTTACCCCCCGTCAAAAATTCCCATCTTTTAGCCCCTGTGGTTGCATCAATAGCGTAAAGCTTTTTGTCATAGCTCCCAACAAATAGTACGTCATTTGCGCTTACGACAACTGGGGTAGGAGTTACGGTTATGGCTACGTTATACGCTTGTGTGCTGCCGTCTTCGGCGGTAACGGTGTAGGTTACGGCTTTGCTAAAATCTTGGGCGGTGCCAGTGGCGGGCGAGACGGTGGCTTTGGGCGAGAGCGTAATGGTGGGTACGAGCTTGGTGGCATCGGTACCTGCGGGCAGGGTGGCCGTAATGTTCAGGCCGCTAATGCTGGTCGCTACGGCGGGGCTTAGGGCATTGAAAGCAAAGGTCAAAATGGCTTTTTCGGTGCTTTTGGGGGCGACACTTTTCGTAACCGTTACGGTGTATTTCTGGTTCGTGCCGTCTTCGGCGGTAACGGTGTAGGTTACGGGGTTCGTAAAGTTTTGGGCCGCGCCAGAAGCGGGCGAGACCGTGGCTTTGGGCGAGAGCGCGATGGTGGGGGCGAGGGTCGTAACGTCCACGCTAAACGGCACGGTGGCCGAGATGCTCGTGCCGCTGATGGCGGCGTTCACGGCGGGGCTAATGCCACTAAACGCAAAAGTCGAGATGTCTTTGGCGGTGCTTTTGGGAGGAACGGCGTCTTCTTTTTTGCAAGACCAAATGATGCCCAACAGTAAAGCAAGGGCCACGAGAGAACGGAAAATTGGTTGTTTGTTCATTGTTTTGTTCGTTAAACGGTTTGTAAAAAATTGATTATGTTTGTTAAAAAATTGGGAACTGTTATGTACGCTACAATCAATGGTATTTTTGAGAACGGAATTTTGTTAATGCTCGAAACGCCGCCCACCGCCAAAAAATCGAAGGTGGTTATTACTTTTATGGAAGAATTAGAAACACTACCAAAGCCTACAAAGCGTAAATTGGGGGGCTTAGAGGGTAAAATTTCCATTCCAGACGATTTTAACGAGCCACTCGACGACCTCAAAGAATACATGTTCTGATGCGTTACTTGATTGATACTCAGATTGCTATTTGGGCAAAAGAAAACAATGCCAGATTGAAGCCTTCCATAAGAGCCATTCTCGAAGACCTCGAAAACGACATTTACGTTAGCGCGTTCAGCATTCAAGAAATAGCCATCAAACATCAATTGGCAAAACTGCCGCATTTCGTGGTTAGCGTTGAAAACTTTGCTCAAACACTCCTTGACGATGATTTTTCTATTCTTGCAATCAGCAATGCCCACCTTTTCAATTACCATCGCATTCCATTTTACGACGACCACCGCGACTGGGCGTCCCCGACCCGTTTGACCGTTTCATTTTGTCAGTAGCATTAACTGAAAATATGACAGTTATAACGGCTGATGAGAAATTTGAAAGATACGAGCCACTTGTCAATATTATCCTTGTCTGATTCATTTAACACCACTTTAAGGCGGCAAAAACGAACGGAAAATTGCTTGTTTGTTCATTGTTTTGTTTGCTAAACGGTTTGAGATAAAACGAATGAATACGCAAGTCGGGGCCAGCAGGGTAGTTGAAATAGCTTACTGTTTGGTGTGTCGCTGTTCGTTTCTCTCTCCCATAACTTTCGCAACAAACGTAACCTGGAAGCGATAGAAACCATCACCACTTCCCGCCACTGGTAGGTATTAGTAGATTAACGACGTGTTTTAGGGGGTGAAAAATTAAACGGTAGGTAGTTTTTGGCACTATAAGTGAGCCAACAGACATTGTAGTCTGTAAAGCACAGCGTGTCTAACGCTTTCCAGTTAAGTATGGTGGCAAAAGATTTTCTCTACCAAACCCGCATCAAGGTTATGAAACCGAGCAAGAGGCTCGTTTATTTTGCTGGTACTAAGTTCAAATGTGGAATTGGAAATGCCGTGCCACTACAAGTAGGGACGAGCATAATGAATGAGGGGAAATGCGAGATGAGTTTGTAGCAAAGGATAAACCACCCATCACTCGTAGTCGATTGCCATTGCCCACATGGCCACTCAGCGAAAAATCGGTCTCCAGCCCAAACATTTTGTTAAGGTAAAATCCTGGGTTGCTGCGCAGATAATAATTCGTTTTTGTTCTTAACTTCGCAACTTAGTTCAAAACCATATCTTTCCATGACCAAATACATCACTTTCTGCGCCATTTTTACCGCACTCGTACTCACAGAGACCAGCGTTGGAGCCCAATCGTTTTTTGATGATACAACCAAAATATACGCCGCCCCGCGCCTGGCCAAAACCCCGCAAGCTGGCGTGTTGCTCACTTGGACCGAGAAAGACCCGAGCGGAATGGCGGCTTTTTGCATGGCTTCGTCCGACGACGCTGGCCAGACCTTTGCCGACAAACGCGTAATTTACGCGAGCACGGGCATTGGCGGCAGCCGCTTGATGCAGCCCAAGGTGTTGTTCAAAAAAAATGGGGACATGGTGGCGGTGTTTTCTAACCGCTCCGACACGCCAACGGGCAAACGATCGCTGGACATACTTTTTAGCGTTTCAAACAACAATGGGGCCTCTTGGAGTGCGCCACAGTCGGTCGATGCCGACCCGACCAAAGGAATTGTGCGGGGTTTTTACGATGCCGTTGTGTTGCCAAACGACGAAATTGCGGTGGCCTATTTGAAAGACGTGGCGGGTAGTACCAAGCACGAAGAGCGCGACCTGCGTTTGGTGGTTACAAAAAATGGAGCCTTTGCGCCCGAAAGGGTCATAGACTCGGTCGTTTGCGACTGCTGTAACGTCAGTATGTTGGTAGATGCTACGGGTGCATTGCAGGTCTATTACCGCGACAACAACGACGACATTCGGGACATGGCCAGGCTCACATCGACCGACAACGCGGCCACGTTTTCCAAGTCGGCCGTTATTCATACCGACAATTGGAAAATAAAAGGTTGCCCCCACAGCGGTGCGGTGTCGGGTGTTTTTGGCAACAGTGCCCTGGTAACGTGGTTTTCGGGTGCGGCCAACCAGCCAGGCATCAGACTAACCACCCAAGAGGGCAAACGCCTCGCTATTTTGAGCGAACCGTCGGCCAAGAACGCAACGGTGTCGGTGCTGGCCAACACGGCGGTTTGGCTCTGGGAGCAAAACCAAGGCGAGGCGAAGGTGTCGCAGATCGGTTTCAAGACCCTGAACGCTGGTACGCTCTCGGAAACGGTTTGGGTCAAAAACTCAGAATACGCCACCAACGCGAGCGGTGTTTTGTTCGACAAAAAAATGGTTGTTGTTTATGAAGTCAAAAAGGCGGGCCAAAAAACGAGCATCAGACGGCAAACGGTCGATCTGTAACCGAGGCCGCGATCTGCGCCACCAGCACTTGGTTAATGCGCTGGTAGCTTTCGTGGCTCCAGCCCGCCACGTGGGGGGTGAGCAAAACGTTGTCTGAGGCGCAAAGATACCCGAACGCCGCACCCTGGGTAGGGGTGAGGGTATTGAGTTTCTCGTTTTCCAAAACATCCAGCCCCGCTCCCCTGATTTTACCGCTTTCTAAGCCCCGAACGAGTGCCTCCAACTCCACAATTTCGCCGCGTGCGCAATTGAGTAAGTAAAAAGGCTTGGCGGCGGAGTCAATAAAACGGTCGTTTACCAACTGGCGGGTGTCGTCGTTCAACGGCACGTGCAGGCTTATTACGTCGGCTTGGGCCATAATTTCGGGCATACTTACCGCCTGGGCGTAGGCATCGGCGTAGTCGTCGCGGTATTTGTCGAAACACAAAACGCGGCAACCAAAGCCGCTCAAACGTCTGGCCGTAGCTTGGCCGTTGTGGCCGTAGCCAATTATTCCCACTGTTTTGTGCATGAGTTCAAAGCCCCGATTGGCCTCTCTGTCCCAGATTTTTTGCCGCACTTGGCGGTCGGCCCGCACCAAATTGGTGAGCAGAGCCAGCAGCAAGGCCACGGCGTGTTCGGCCACGGTGTCGCAGTTGCCCGCATTGGCCTGAAAAAGTTTGATGTTGCGCCGCTGCACGGCGGCGGCATCTACCAGGTCTAACCCCGCACCCGCTCTGGCCACGAACCTAAGTTGCGTACCAAATTGCAGCAATGTTTCGTCAATTTTGGTTTTGGAGCGAATCACCAAACCCGCATAATCACCCAAAATAGCGCACATTTCCGAACGGTTTATGAGCGGACGGTAGTGGCCCTCCAAACCAATTGCACTGAGCATGGGTAGGAGCGAGGGGTGCATCTCGTCGGCAATTAAAACCAATGGTTGCATATTTGAGTTGTTGGATTTCATTTTTGCGTAACTTGCAAACGCAAAATTAATAGATTGTAACAAATAATGTCTGAAATAACCGAAAAGCCAGTAATCGGCATTACGATGGGCGACTACAACGGGATCGGCCCCGAGGTAATACTGAAAGCCCTCCACAACAACCAGATGAACCGCATCTGCACGCCAGTGGTTTATGGTTCGATGAAGGTATTGAACCGCTACCGTGCTTTGTCAGACATGAAAGATTGGCAACTAACGGGCGCAC
This sequence comes from Cytophagales bacterium, assembly GCA_013298215.1. GTDB lineage: Bacteria > Bacteroidota > Bacteroidia > Cytophagales > Spirosomataceae > JAAFKE01. The sequence goes on from JAAFKE010000007.1 coordinate 21,426, forward strand.
AAAGTGCCGAAACCGCCAACCCAAAACTGACCAATGTCATTACGTGTTTCAACGACCAGGCCACTGAGGTTGAGCCAGGTAAAGTAACGCCCGAAGCGGGAAAAGCGGCTTTTGAGTGCCTAAAACGCGGGGTAGAAGACCTCAAAGCGGGAAAAATTGCTGCGCTGGTGACGGCACCAATCAACAAAAAAAATATTCAGAGCGACGATTTTGCGTTTCCTGGCCACACCGAGTACCTGGCCGATGCCTTTGGCGTAAAAGAAAACTTGATGTTCATGATTAGCGAAGACCTGCGGGTGGCCGTCGTAACGGGGCACATTCCGTTGGCGGAGGTGTCGGCGGTGCTCACGCGGGATAAAATAACGAAGAAAATTAGCTTATTGACGCAATCGCTGCGCAACGACTTCGGCATTCGTAAACCGCGTATTGCTGTTTTGGGGCTCAACCCCCACGCTGGCGAAGATGGCCTGCTGGGGAGCGAAGATGCCCAGATTATTAGGCCAGCGGTGCAAGATTTGCAAAACAAAGGGCAACTCGTTTTTGGGCCGATGCCCGCCGACGGTTTTTTTGGTACCCAGCAATACAAAAAATACGATGCCGTGCTGGCCATGTACCACGACCAGGGTCTGATTCCGTTCAAGACAATTGCTTTTGAGGAGGGCGTAAACTTCACGGCGGGTATGGTGGCCGTCAGAACATCGCCCGACCACGGCACTGCCTACGACATTGCGGGCAAAAACCAAGCCAGCGAGGTGTCGATGCTCCACGCCATTTACGCGGCCATCGACATTGCCAAAAACCGCGCCGAGCAGCAGAATTTGGAGAAAAACGCCCTCAAAAAGCAAGATTTAAGGGCCATTTTAAAGGGCGACGACTCAAAATCGGGACGATGAACCAGAGCGCAATCGATGGTCTGAATTTCTTGTCCAAGCTCTCGCCGCAGCGCGCCTGGAACGCCCTCAAAGTGCTGGGCAGCTACTACGAGTCTAAGTGGCGCGGGCGGGCGGTTCACCGTGGCTTGCCGATTAGTATTTCGTTCGAGCCGACCACGTCGTGCAACCTGCGCTGCCCCGAGTGCCCCAGTGGGCTGCGGTCGTTTACGCGCCCAACGGGGATGTTGGAGGGCGACCTTTTTAAAAGAACCGTGGACGAGCTGGCCGACTCGCTGCTGTACCTGATCTTTTATTTTCAGGGCGAACCCTACCTGCACCCCCAATTTTTGGAGTTGGTGCAGTACGCAGCCCAAAAAAAAATATACACGGCAACCTCCACAAATGCCCACTACCTAACCGATTCCAATGCCCGAAAAACGGTAGAATCGGGGCTCGACCGCCTCATTATTTCGATCGATGGAACCACGCAAGATGTGTATGAACAGTACCGAGTGGGGGGTAAGTTAGAAAAAGTTTTGGAGGGAACGAAAAATGTGATCCGCTGGAAAAAGGCGCTTAAATCTAAAACCCCGCACGTGGTGTTTCAGTTTTTGGTGGTGCGCCCCAACGAGCACCAAATTGACCAGGTGCGGCAATTGGCCAAAGAACTCGGAGTGGACGAGGTGGGCTTGAAAACAGCGCAAATTTACGACTACGAAAACGGTTCGCCGCTCATACCGACCATTGAAAAGTATGCCCGCTACGCCAAACAAAGCGACGGTAAGTATCTGATTAAGAACGCCATGGACGACAGTTGCTGGAAAATGTGGCACTCGTGCGTCATAACCTGGGACGGCCTGGTGGTGCCCTGTTGTTTTGACAAAGACGCCCACTACCGCCTCGGCGACGTGAAAACGCAGAGTTTCAAATCGCTCTGGCGGGGTCAAAAATACCAGCAGTTTAGGGCGAGTTTGGTGCGCTCGCGGTCAGAAATTGAGATGTGCAAAAACTGCACCGAAGGCACAAAAGTTTGGGCAGATTGATCCAACCACTCCACCCGTTTGGCGATGTCGATCCACGAAATTCTTAAAAAATACTGGCACTACGATACTTTCCGCCCCGCGCAAGAAGACATCATAAACGCAGCACTGGCCCGCCGCGACACCCTCGTGCTCCTACCCACGGGCGGTGGCAAGTCGCTGTGTTTCCAAGTGCCAGCGTTGGTGTTAGAGGGCCTGTGCGTGGTCATTACGCCGCTGGTGGCTTTGATGAAAGACCAAGTGGAGCAGCTCAAACGGCGCGGTATTTCGGCGGTGGGTATTCACGCAGGAATGCACCACCGCGAGATCGACTCGGTGCTCGATAATTGCATTTATGGCCACACCAAGTTTCTGTATTTGTCGCCCGAGCGCTTGCGGTCGGAGTTGCTGCTGGTTAGAGTCAAACAAATGAAAATTTGTATGCTGGCCGTCGATGAGGCACACTGCGTTTCGCAGTGGGGCCACGATTTTAGGCCGTCCTACGCCCAAATTGCCGAGTTTCATGATTTCATAAACCACCAAACCCCCGCCCAACGCGTGCCTTTGATGGCCCTCACGGCCTCGGCCACCCGCGCGGTTCGGGCCGACATTGAGCAGCAATTGGCCATGCAGGCCGTAGCGATTTTTCAGCAAACGTTCGGGCGCGCAAACCTATCGTACTCGGCTTTTTTGGACGAAAACAAACCCGCGCGTTTGCTGCGCATTTTGCAAAATGTGGCGGGTTCGGCGGTGGTGTACGCCCGAAGTCGCCGCCGAACCAAAGAGCTGTCGGACTGGTTGAACCGCGCGGGCGTGGTAGCAAATTTCTACCACGCTGGCCTGACGGCCAAAGAACGGTCGGCCAGGCAAGACGCTTGGGTGCAAAACCGCGTGCGCGTAATGGTGGCCACCAACGCATTCGGCATGGGGATCGACAAACCCGACGTTCGGGTGGTGGTGCACATAGACCTGCCCGAAAACCTGGAAGCATACTACCAAGAAGCGGGCCGCGCTGGCCGCGACGGGCACCGAGCCTACGCCGTGGCTTTGTACACCAAGGCCGATCTGCTCGATTTGCAACAAAACGTACTCCAAAAATACCCGCCCGTCGAGCTACTTCGGCGGGTGTACCAGGCACTGGCCAATTATTTTAAACTTCCCGTGGGCGGCGGCGAGTTGGTTAGTTTTGATTTTGACCTTGCCGAGTTTTGCCATTATTTCAACCTGCCCCTCAACGAGACCCACTACGCCCTAAAACGCTTGGAGGCCGAGGGCTTTATGCAACTTTCGGACAGTTTCGATGCGCCCTCAAAAATGGTTATTTTGGTAGATAACCGCCAACTGTACGATTTTCAATTGAAAAACCCGAAGTATGACGTTTTTTTGAAATTAATCCTGCGCATTTACGGGGGCGAACTTTTTACGAATTTTACCAACATTTCGGAGTCTCAGATCGGCAAGTCTTTTTACTGCTCCGCCGCCGAGGTGGGTCAACTGTTGCAATTTTTGCACCAAAGCAAGGTGGTTTTTTACGATCCACAAAAAACAAAACCGCAGCTCACCTACCTCACCCCGCGCTACGACGCTGGTTTTTTGCCCATCAATGTTTTTGGAATGGAACAAAAAAAAGAACGGGAGCTGTTCAAAATGCGGGCGGTGAGCCAGTATGTGCAGCACCAGACGCGCTGCCGAACCCAACTTATTTTGGCTTATTTTGATGAAAATACCGACGGCGAGTGCGGCGTTTGCGACAATTGCCGCGCCAAAAATCGGGCAGATGCGCCCAACAAGCAGGCCGACCTGATCCAGGCGGAGATACTTAAAGAGCTTCAAATTCAGGCACTTAGCCCCAGTGCGCTCGCCGAAAAACTGCCGCAGTTTGTTCTCGAGGCGGTTGTGATGGAACTAAAAAACCTGCTCACCACCCAGCGCGTAGCCTACAACGAATGGGGTTTGTTGCGCCCAAACCCTACAACTTAATGCCTAAAGCCCGCATCAGTTGGCTGGCGTTGAAACTCCTACAAATACCGTCTTGCAGCAAATAATCGAAGATCAATTCCCCGTCTTTTACGTCGGAGTGTACGTGGTAGTTTTTGACAAAAGGGTGGGTGTCGCCAAGTGCGCCCAGTTCAATGTCGTGGGTAGACACAAAACCCGATGCGTTGAGGTCGTGCAGTTGCAAAATGAGCGCGCGTGCACCGTTGTGGCGGTCGGCGGAGTTGGTTCCTTTCAGGATTTCGTCCAGAAAATACAAAATAGTGTCGCCGGGTGTTTCTGATAATTCGAGCAGCGTTTTTAGGCGTTTAAGTTCGGCATAAAACGACGACGTGTTCTCTTCGAGCGAGTCTTGGGTTCGCATACTGGTAAACAACCGCAGGGGCGCGCACCTAAAACTACGCGCACAAACCACCGCTCCCATCTGCGCCAAAACCAAGTTGAGGGCCACCGTTCGCAGAAAAGTGCTTTTTCCCGCCATATTTGCCCCAGTTATGAGCCCGGTCTGGCCCACGCCCGCCATGTTGAAATCGTTGGCAACGCGCTTTTGCGCGCCAATGAGCGGATGCCCCACTTGGGTGAGGTCGATCTCGAAATTTCCAAGCGTTATTTGGGGGACGATAAAATCGGGGCTGGCCAGCGCAAAACCTGCCAAACTGTTGATGCCCTCGGCCTCGGCGAGGGCGTTGAGCCACGCGCCCAGGGCGTGGCGGTGGTTTTGTTTCCAGGTTTCTAATTGGCTCAGGGCGTGTAAATCCCAGAGCAGCGGAATGCCAAAGACGAGCGCAAAGTACGGATTGAGCCTAAAACTAAGGTTGTCGGTGATGGTTTTTAGTTGGGCAATGGCCGCCGATGCCGATGCCCCGTCGCTCCGCAGCAGCCAGCGCAGGTGTTTCAGTTTGGTGCTTTTGAAGTCGGAGTTTTCAACCTGTTTTGCCAACTCGGCAATGCCACTGAGCGTACCGACGATGGGAGTGGTTTTTTCGGAAACGTATTTGGCATAGTTACTCGTGCGGCTGGTTATGTACAAACTAACCAGATACAAACCCACGGGAACGGCCAAAACGACGTAACCAAAAAACGCCAAAACGACGCTGCAAATGGTGCAAGCGGGTAGCAACCAACGCCATTTCTGCCACTGCACTACGCGGGCATCGGCGGGTTCGTTGATCCAATGGTGCAAAAAAACCGTGGGTTGCTCAATGGCTGGGTGGGCCAGCGCGGTGGCTTGGAGGTCTTGCTGCCAATCTATTTTGTTTTTTAATTCTTCAACGGCCTCCTGGCGGAGGTGGATCTCGTCTACATCGGCGGGGTACAGCAACCAATTTGCCAATTTTTGCGCGCCCTGTTGGGTGTGCGTTCGGTTGAGGAGGCGGTATATGGCGTGCTTTCCGAAGAGGTCTAAATCGGTGCAGTAGGGGTGGGCCACTGGCACAAACTCCAGGCCAGTTTCGGGGCGCAAAAAAACCAGATCGGTGCGGGCGGCTTCGTCTTTGTTCACAAAAACCAAGTTCTTGTACCGTTCAAGCCGCTTTTTTACGGCCAGGTGCTTTCTTAACAAAACCACAAAACCCAAAACGCCCGCGCCCAACGCTGCCCAGCCCCAAGCCGTCTGGCTGTTTTTAAACAAAACGTAGGCGAGAAGGATAGTCATAAAAAACCAAACCAACCGCCCCGTTGCCCACCAATTGTAGGTGCGCTGCGCGCGGTTTTGGTCGTTTTCAAAGTGAGCCGCGCGGCTTTGGTACGTATTCAGTGGCAACATTAGTTATAAATCGGCAGGGTTATTGAAATGAAGGGCGTGGCTTGGCGATACCTGAAACGGTCGTTGTTGTTGGGTAGGTTTTTTTCGGCGGTGTGGTATTCGGAGGTAGAAAAGATATACCCAAACTTGACCCCCACTTGCTGGCCCAGCCAAACGCGGGCATATACTTCGGCGTTTAGGTTGCCCAGGTTATTGTCGCCGAAGAGCCTCAAGTTTCCCAGTCCAGTGCTGGCCGTTTGCGGCGAGTTGTTCCATTTTATCGACTCGTTGGTAGCCAACGTACCAGCGCGGGTGCCCGCCAAGGCCAAACCAAATACGTCGGCATTGGCACCAATATTAAACTTACCAACTTGCAGTTGCAAGGCCACCATAAAGTTGAGCGATGTAAGTTGGGCTTTGGGCATTTGCAGGGTGTCTATGTTGGCCCCCACCAGAGGCGCACCAATGCTACTGAGCCCTCCTTTGTTGGTAGTAAGGCGAGCCGGCGCGGTGATGAAGGGAACGTCTTGGCCCATAAACCGCGCCATTCTCACGCCCCAGCCAACCTGCAAAAGCCCCCGCTTGTCGATTTCTAAAAGCTGGGCGTAAGAAATAGCTACAACGGCATTTTTTTGTTTAACGCCAAAGCCCAGGTCCACGTGCGACATTACCTTGGACAGCCTTTGGGTTTGAGAAAATGAGGTGTTGTGCAACAGCAGTAATGCCAGTAGTGGGATTAAAAAGATTCTTTTCATGGAGTAGATTGATATAAGTGATGACCAAAGATAACAAAAAAAGCCAGTGCGAATCGCGCTGGCTTTTCGCCCTAACCTAACCTATGAGAAAAAACTTACAATCGCTGTTTTATTTTGATTTGTAAGGAACTGCAAAATTAGTGTAAATAAAGGTGCTATCTTAGCGTAGAACTACTTGTTTTGCTACCGTTTAATAAATTTACTGGGCTTGCGGATTTTACTTTTTTGGGTAGGTAAATATACGTGGTAGCGTTTTTAATCGGTTGATAATTAGCGCGTAATACTTTTTTGTTTTCTCACAAACAAAAAATAATTTGCTTGTAGAGAAGGTTCTGACCTACATTTAGCCTTTGTATTTAGTACTTATTTATAACCCCCAAATTTTTACTAACATGAAAGACCAAGACCGTAAGTTTCCTGATTTGAAGCAAGCTGGGCAGCTCTATAGCCGAAAAGAAATAGATGGTTTTGTGAAAGACCACGACGACCCGTCGAGAACCAGCGAGGAGTTTAGCAAAGAAATATTGATGAAGCTCCTAAACCTCCCCAACTGTAGTGGCCTGCGGGTATACTACGGCAAGGCCCTCGAAACCGAAGCCAACGGCCCCTACGAGCCGTCGCGGATGAGCGCGAAGGGTACTAAAAAAGGCAAAAGGCTGTTTTTTGTGCCGATTGATGCCAATTACCGAGAGATCGAATTTTCGCTCACCGCCGACGGCCTCAAAGATGGCGGCGATGGGCGCGGCGCGGGTAATGGAGTACCGATACCACCTTACGGAAGACCTTAACGAGCAATATGAATTCCAACACAGTAAAATTGTTGTGTTACCTGTCTGATTTTACGATCTTACTGCCCGTCGTTGTCTTACTCATTCGGTGGCGCTGCCTCAAAAACCTAATGAACTACATCGTTGCCTACGTGGCCGTACTGGTAGTTCGCAACGCGGTCGCTATCTTAATTGGGGAGTATTTCGACTACAAACTCAACAATATTTTTTATTACAACCTGGCCAATGCAATCACTTTTTACGTGGTCATTGTGCTCAATTATTGGTTGGTTTTCAACGTAGCATACCGAAAACTGTTTAAGTTTTTTGGCGTTGTGTTTTCGGTATGCTGCGTAATAGATGTCTTCAACGGGTCGCTTTCTGACCTGCACACCAGCAGATGGGGGGTGTTTACGTACCCGGCCAGTGTTATTCTAATTATTCTGACGTTATTGTTTTACTTTTATGATTTTATCAAGGGAATGCGCGTGTTTCAGATCACGACGTACCCTTTTTTTTGGTTCAATGCGGGCGCACTACTTTTCTACTCGGGGAGTTCGCTGATTCATATATTAACCTCCGAAACACTTAACCAACCGCCCGACGTTGCCCTAAATTATTGGCTACTTGAGGCAGTTTTGGCTATTTTCTTCAACTGCATGATCGCGGTTTCGTTGCTATATTGTAAAAACGCAGAGCTTATAGAAGTCAAACATTCGCCACAATAAATACATTGACTCGTGGAAATATTCTTTGCTTCGTTGGCCATGGTATTTATGGCCATCTTTGTGATTGTCTTCATTATTTACTACCAGCGCAAGCAAATTCAGCAGCAGATCAACGACCGACAACGCGAAACTGAGTTCCAGCAGCAGCTTTTAGAAGTGGCCCTCCAAAGCACCGAAGCCGAACGTCGGCGCATTGCCCAAGACCTGCACGACGAAATCGGCGCGTCGCTATCGATCGTCAAATTGGGCATGGGTTCGTTGGCAAACCAATTAAATGATGCCCAACAGCGCGTCGTTTTGACCGATCTGCGTGGTGCAATGGAAGAGGCCATCTCAAACGTGAGGCGCATTAGCCGCGACCTGGTGCCTATTACCCTGGAGCGTTTTGGGCTGTCGGCGGCGCTTCAAGAATTTGCCGCCCGCAGCAACCACTCGGCGGCACTCCACATTACCTACACCCACGAGGGCCAAATGAGCCTGCGCTACAGTGCCAAAGTAGAACTGATGTTGTACAGAATTGCCCAAGAACTGGTCAATAATGCCATTAAACACGCGGAAGCTAAAAATATTCACATAAATTTTACGACATTGCCCGCCAATTCCGTTCTCGAAGTGCACGACGACGGACGCGGTTTTGTACTCAGCGAGGTTACGCGCCAAGCCAACCGTGGGCTGGGTTTGCAGGGAATTGAGGCCAGAATCAGGGTTATAAACGCCACCGTTAGCTACAACACCGCGCACGGGGCGGGCTGTAAGGCCACAATAGACGTAAAAATGGATACCTTGCCAATCACCAAACAATGAACAAAATCAGAATTGCCCTGGCCGACGACCACGCACTTTTTAGGAAAGGTATGATGGCGATGCTCCAGACCATCGATGACTTTGAGATCGTTGGCGATGCTGCCAATGGCAAAGAGCTCATCAATATTATTCCCCACGTGCGGCCCGACGTGGTGCTGCTCGACCTCCAAATGCCAGTTATGGACGGCGTTCAAACGGCGGAACTCATCCACGCGCGTTTTCCTACCATAAAAATGGTTGTTGTGTCGATGCACGAAGAAGACCGTTTTATTATTCACCTCCTCGAAAAGGGAGTCCACGGATACATTCTCAAAGACAGCGACCCCGAAGAGGTAGAGAACGCCATTAGACGGGTGTTGGACGACGGTTTTTATTATTCAGACCTCGTAGCCAAGGCCATGCACCGCAAGGTTGTTACGCGCCCGGGCCAGAAACAACCGTTGCTTTTTAATAGCAAACTACAGATTTCGCAGCGCGAGTTGGAGGTGCTCCAGTTTACGTGCCAGGGGCTTTCGACCACCGAAATAGGCGAAAAAATGTTTGTTAGTCCGCGTACTGTGGAGGGGCACCGGCTGCGGTTGTTAGAAAAAACCGAAACCAAAAACGTGGCCGCGCTTGTGGCCTACGCCTTCAAAAATGACCTGATTTAAAGCATCCACTCGCTGGGGTTTTGCCGCCATTCCGACAGTTTTTGCATGGCCTCGGGCTTGATGTAATGCCGTTCGAGGGCTTCGGTGAGCAGGGCTTCGTAGTTGCTCAAACACACCAAATTAATGTTGTAGTGGGCGAAGTTTTGCGCCGCCACCTCAAAACCATACGTAAAAATAGCGGCCATGCCCAGCACCTGGCCACCCGCCTGGAGCAGCGCGTCGGCGGCTTTGAGCGAGCTACCGCCCGTTGAGATGAGATCTTCTACCAAAACCACTTTCTGGTTTTCTGCCAGCCGTCCTTCAATTTGGTTGCCCATTCCGTGCTCTTTTGGCTTTGGCCGAACGTAGAAAAAGGGCAAATTGAGCACGTCGGCCACCAGTGCGCCCTGCGGAATACCCGCCGTGGCTACGCCTGCAATGGCCTCGGCGGCTGGAAAGTGGGTTCGGATGGTCTCAGCCAGCGCGTTTTTGATGAAGGTACGGATTTCGGGAAACGACAGCGTGACGCGGTTGTCGCAATAAATGGGCGAGTTCCAGCCAGAACTCCACTTAAAAGGGCGGTCGGGACTAAGTTTGACGGCTTGCGCGTCGAGGAGCATCGACGCCACAGTTTGGGCGGTAGTCATGTTGGGTGGTGTTGGGCGGAGTACGCCCTTGTTTAGTCGTTGGATAGCCTGGTCATCAGTATTTTGTCGATACGGCTCTTGTCCATGTCCACGATCTCAAATTCATAATCTTGCCAAACGAATTTTTCGCCCGTTTCGGGAATATCCTCAATAATGTGCATCGCAAAACCGCCGAGGGTGTCGAAGCCGACAAGGTCTTTTTTGTTTTCGGCAGTAATCTCGAAGTGGTTCAAGAAATCTTCGAAGGGCAACTGGGCATCAATGAGATAGCTACCGTCTTCGCGCTCAAAAATCTCAAAATCAAACTCATCCGTCACCGACAAATCTCCCACCAGCGCGTCCAAAATGTCGTTTAGTGTGACAACCCCCAGCACCGCCCCGTACTCATCGACGATGGTGGCAAAGTGGATTCTTTTTTCCTGAAACTTCTCTAACGCTTGGTACGCTTTGTTGTTCTCGGCAATGTACAAAACATCGCGTTTATACTTTTCTAACTCGGTTAGTGCCACGTCGAGGTCTTCGCCGAGCATATCTTTTACGTAAATCAGCCCGATGATGTTGTCTAAGCCGTCTTTGCAGAGCGGGTACGTTGAGTGCTTGTGCTCAACGATCCGCTGCTTGTTTTCGGTCACTTCGTCGTCTAAATCCAAATAAACAACTTCTTGGCGGTTGGTCATCAAACTGGTAATACGCCGGTCGCCGAGGTGAAAAACGTTTTGAACAATCTCTTGCTCGATTTCCTCGATTGTTCCACCCGATTTACCCTCCTCCATCAAACTTTTTATTTCCTCGCCCGTCACCGAGTTGTCTTTTGGTTTGAGGCGCAGGGCCTTAATAATTACGTCGCTCGACGCGCCCAGCAACCAAATAAATGGCTGGGTAATTTTGGAGAGGATCGTCATTGGGGTAGCCATTACTTTGGCTATGCCCTCGGGGTTGGACATTCCGATGCGTTTGGGGACCAGCTCGCCCAGTACCAGCGACAGGTAGCCAGTGAGCAGCACCACCAAGCCAACCGCAACGGGGTGGCTGTAGGCTTTTACAAACTCAAATTGCTCGAGGAATGTCTGCACGGGCACCGTGATGCTGTCGCCAGAATAAATACCCAATAATATACCGATGAGCGTAATGCCGATCTGAACCGTAGAGAGTAGCCGAGTGGGGGTGCTTGAGAGATCGAGGGCGGCTTGGGCTTGGCGGTCGCCGTTGCGGGCGGCGGTTTCAAGTTTCGATTTTCGGGCCGACACCAGCGCGATCTCCGACATGGAGAAAACCCCGTTTAAAAGTACTAACAGTAAAATTATGATGATTTCCACGAAGGAATAAACATTGGTTATGTGTGCAAAATTAGGAAAACTATTGCGATCAACGCATTATTACATCTTAAAATAAACGCTTTTCCGTAACTTTGTCAAGTTTTGAGCCTCTTAAATTTACAAATACTGAATGATTATATTTATCAACGACCGTCTGGTTCTGATTAGTCAAATGAAAAAGGCCCGAGACCTGTCGATAAATCCCCATTTTGACCATGTTATTGATGCCCGTTTGAGTTCTATCAAGCGTGCCGATTTTAGAGGACACCTACTGGTTTTGAACGCCACGGCCATCACTGCCGAAAAAATATTTCATTTCTTGAACAACACCAATTTTGAAGAACTGCAATCGCTGACGCTCCTGGCCAACGACGAAGCCGCCGTGGAGAGTCGGATAAAAAAAATGTATACCGTCGTGAAGGCGGCGGGTGGTGTGGTTCAGAAAAACGATTCTTTCCTGCTGATGTTGAGGCGCGGTAAGTGGGATTTGCCAAAGGGAAAGTTGGACGCTGGCGAGAAATCGAGAACGGCCGCCCTGCGCGAGGTGCAAGAAGAGACGGGCGTGAAGGCCGAACTGGGCGAGAAACTCTGCGTGACGTGGCACTCCTACACCATGAACAACAAAATGATTCTGAAACGAACAAAGTGGTACAGAATGACTTGCCTCGACGACACCCAGATGGTGCCCCAAGCCGAAGAAGATATAACCGCCCTGAACTGGCTCACCGAATCTGACGTTAGGAAAGCAATGGTGAACTCTTTTAGCTCGATCCGCTACGTGATCGACTGCTATTTTCGGAGGCAACCAGCCGTTCTCTAAAAACAAACCAGCTATGCCTCTTTTAGACAGTTTAACCAGTGTGCGCAAAAACAAATGCCCGCGTTGCCACCAAGGGCAGTTTTTTGTGACCAATAACCACTATAATCTCAAGCACTTCGACGAAATGAACACCGCTTGCAGCCACTGCGGTGAGTCGTTTGTGCGCGAGCCAGGCTTCTACATCGGAGCCATGTACATTAGCTACGCCATCTCGGTGGCCATAACCACCGTCGGTTTTTGGGGGCTGGTGGTTTATCTGGGCGTGAACCACTACCTGGTGCTGGGGTGTTTGATTTTTATTTTTGTGGCCAACTGGACGCTGTTTTTCCGCTTGGCGCGGCTGATCTGGATCAATATGTTTGTGAAATACGACCCTACCCAACGGTGAAACCACTGCCGTCTGGACCGTCTTGGTGGCCAACTTCTACCCCCAACACATACATGAGGTGGCGGCGGTCGATCAGTACCTTTACGCCCGCTACCTGGTAAAGTTGGTCAAAACTACTGGGTTCGTCGAAACCCAGCAGCAGCGTGGCTCCGCAACCGCCGCCTTTCACGCCCACCCGCAGGCCGTAGGAGTCGGGTATTTTGTTGGCACGCAGGGTGTCTTCGATGGCCGCCTTGGCCGCCTCAGTTATTTTTATGGGTTCTTCTACTTGCATTTCTAAACATTGTATTTGTTCGCAAAGTTAAGCACCCAAACGGATTTCTTTTGTGTTTCATCGCCCTCAAACCACCCATATACCCGCCAATGACACCACTCAAAGGAAAGTTGCTAATTGCCGAACCATTTCTGAACGACCCAAACTTTGATAGGAGCGTGGTTTTTTTGTGCCAGCACAACGCCAACGGTTCGCTGGGGTTTGTGTTCAACCAGGCCACAACGCTGACACTCAGCGACGTGATCGAGGATACTTATTCTGAGTTGCCCCTCCACACGGGTGGCCCAGTAGAGCCCAATACGCTGCATTTTATCCATAGATTAGGCACCGAAATAGACGAGTCGGTGCTGGTGGGCAACGGAATTTACTGGAGCGGTAATTTTGAGCAACTTAAAACGTTATTGAACACGGGGCGGCTCACGGCGCAGGATATTCGTTTTTTTGTGGGGTATTCGGGTTGGGCGGCGGGGCAGTTGCTGCGCGAAATGCAACAGAAAACTTGGATAGTGGCCGACGCCGACGCGCCACTGCTCTTCGACACGCCCACGCCAGCGCTGTGGCGCGAGGTGCTCAAAAGAAAAGGCGGCGAATACCGCTCCAAGGCCCATTACCCAACCGACCCGCGTTTGAATTGAATCGAAATTGTGTGATTAACGCCCCAAAAATTGCCCGTTTCACCGAATGTTCGTTACTTTGTGTTCGTTTAGGGGGCAAAACACCCAAAAAATATGATCCAAATACAAATCCCAACCCGCTTTTCCCGACTATTAATACTTTTGGTGTTTACGTGTGTGGTTCTGTTGCAGCCCACGCGGTCGTCGTGCCAGGTGTTGTACCGCCCCAATTTTTTTGGCCTTAAAGCAGGTACAAATACCGCCAAAACGGTGGTGAACGGCAGCGATTTGTTTATTAGCAAATACAATACGGGTTTTCATTTGGGGGGCTTCTACCACGCGCGGTTTGGTAAGTTTGTGGTTCAGCCCGAGATTTTGTACCAGGTCAAGGGAGGTACTTTCAGAAATGCGGACGTGCTAATCCGCAACAATTACAACTACATTACTGTACCAATTATCGTGGGGTACGTTGTCACGGAGGGACTTACTGTGGAGGCAGGCGCGGAGTGGAGCCGCGCCCTGAACGGCGTAAAAACTATTGGGCCAGAGATAAATCGCGACTTCGGCATTACGGCTGGCTTGCGGTTCGATCTGCTCGATGCCGCCGATAAGTTTAGCCTAAACCTGCGCTACAACTACGGAACGGCGGATATTTCGGCCATACCAGGCATCCAAAAATACAACCGCGCCATCCAGTTCTCGGTCATTTATAATTTTTACAAAGAGAAATAATACCCAATCCTAACCTCAATTCAACGCAATGAAGTCGCTACTGGTAGTTTTATTTTTGTCGCTCAATGTTGCTGCCGCCCAAACCGACAAGCGGGCGGGGGCTATTTTAGATGCCATGAGCAACAAATTCAAGACCATGACCTCGTTTCGGGTGGCTTTCACGTACCTGACCGAAGGAGCTGGCCCCCGCGAAACCCTCAAAGGCGATGCCACCATAAAAGGGACAAAGTTCAGGTTGAAAATGGCGGGGCAGGAGATTTTTAACGACGGCAAAATACAGACAACCTACATCAAAGAATCGAACGAGGCCAACATCTCGGAGTTCGACCCTATGGATGCCGCCGAGCTAAACCCGACCAAAATTTATACCATCTACAAAAAAGGCTACAAGTACGTTTTCATTGAAGAGGTGAAAGAAAACGGCGCGGTTTATGAGGTCATCGAGTTGTCGCCCGACAACAAGGCCAGCAAGGTGTCTAAGGTGCAGGTGAAGGTGAACAAAGCCGATAAGTCGGTGAAAAGTTGGAGAGTGACCCAAAAAAATGGCCAAAAATTGGTTTTTCGGGTCGATAAAATAACCCCCAATCTGCGGGTGGAGGACAAGTTTTTTGTGTTCGATGCCAAGCAATATCCTGGCGTCGAAACAATCGACCTCCGCTAATTGTGCTGGTAGCTGTTGTTTTTTGGCTGTTTGTTGCGGCGGCCGCCGTTCAGTTTTTCTTTTTGGTGTACGTTTTTCCGCGTCTAACGTTCCACCGTGCTGATGCTGCCCCCAACACCGACCTGCAACCTGTTTCGGTACTGGTGGCCGCCCACAACGAGCTGCCTAATCTGCGAGAGCTACTGCCGTTGCTCCAAAATCAAAACTATCCCGACTTTGAGGTCATCGTGCTCGACGACCGCTCCAACGATGGCACCAACGGCTTCGCACGGGACTGTATCGCCGCTTTCGACCGCGTTAGGTTCGTACACATCAAGGAAACATACTCCCACATTACTCCCAAAAAATATGCCATCACGGTGGGGGTGAAACAAGCCAAACACAACATAATACTGCTCACCGATGCCGACTGCCGCCCAGAATCCGACGGCTGGATCGGTAGAATGGTGGCCCAACTCCCCGCCGACAAGGAAATTGTGTTGGGGTTTTCGCCCTACGAGGCCAGGCCTGGGTTTTTGAACAGTTTTGTGCGCTACGAGACCTTCTACACTGCTTTGCAGTACTTTTCGTTGGCCCTGGCGGGCAGCCCGTACATGGGCGTGGGGCGTAATTTGTTGTACCGAAAATCGATTTTTCTAAAAAATAGGGGCTTTTTCTCGCACATAAACGTAGTGGGCGGCGACGACGACCTGCTCATGAACGAGATAGCCACGGCGGCCAACACCGCCGTTTGTGTGCACCCAGATGCTTTCGTGGGGTCGTCTCCGAAAGAGACCTGGGGGGCGTGGTTTACCCAAAAGAAAAGACACCTCTCAGTGGGTAAATACTACAAAACACGGCACAAGGTTGTTTTAGGTTTGTTGAGTGGCTCGCAGGTTTTAACGTGGGCATTGGGCGTTTTTTTGCTCACCCAGCCAGCACCCACGCGGGCGGTGGTGGGGGCATTGCTGGGCGGGAGGCTGCTGGTTTTGTGGCTCGTGCACGCGCTGGCCAACCGAAAACTGGGAAGCCGCGCAGATTGGTACACGCTTCCTTTTTATGATTTTTTGACGGTCTTTTACGTCGGATTCATGGCTATAACCAGCTTTTTGAACCGCAAGAACCGCGTAACCTGGAAGTGATTTTTACTCGGGTTTGATGTCTGCGACCATTTTTTCGGTCATCATTTTGGGGTTGCTATTGCCCCAGGCGTTCAAAATGTAATTCATCACGTCGGCGGTTTCTGCGTCGGTCAGGCCCGCCTCGGGCATCATAGAGTCGTACTTTGTTCCGTTCACGGTTATTGCTCCCATCAGGCCGTATTTGATGGCGCGGACGGCCTTGGCGGGTGTTTTTACCAAATAATCTGACTTTGCCAGCGGTGGAAACGCCCCCGCCATGCCCTGCCCCTGGGCCAAATGGCAGCTTGCGCAGTTGTTGGTATAAATAATCTGGCCGCGTATTTTGCTTTTTTCAAAATCCGAATCGGACGTACCCAAAATCGAAACGAGCGAGAATAGACTAAGGAGCGTTATTTTGAACATATCTGGTGCAAGTAGGGAATTATGAATTACAAATGATGAATTGAAAATGTATAACTTACTGTGAGTAGTTTGAAATCAAAAATCCATCATCTTATTCTGATTGATTCGCTTATTTGATTTTTAGCGTTTTATGTACTCGCTGCCCGCCGCTTGTTTACTGGGGGCTCACGCGCAACACTTTGCCGTTTTCTACCACCACGTAGATGTTTCCGTCGGGGCCTTCGCGCACGTCGCGCACGCGGCCGATGTTCTCTAAAATTGTTTCTTGGCTCACCAATTTGTTATTTTTGATGATGCACCGCTTCAGATAATTAAATTTCAACGACCCCACCAGCAGATTGCCCGACCAATCTTTAAAGGCCGATTTTGACGAAATGAAGGTCATTCCGCAGGGGGCAATCGACGGTTTGTAGTACAGCACGGGTTGTTCCATGCCCGCCTTGGCGGTGTCGGTGCTGATAACCGAATTGTCGTAGCCGATGCCAAAAGTAATAACTGGCCACCCGTAATTGTTGCCTCGCTTCACCAAATTGACCTCGTCGCCGCCTTGCGGGCCGTGTTCGTGTTCCCAAACGTCGCCAGTTTCGGGGTTTAGCACCAATCCCTGCGGGTTTCGGTGGCCATACGAAAAAATCTCGGGCATGGCGCCAGCCTGTCCCACAAAGGGGTTGTCTTTTGGCACACTGCCGTCGTCGTTCAGGCGCAGTACTTTTCCACGGTGGTTGGTCAATTTTTGGGCTTCGTCTTGGCCACCTCGGTCGCCGATGGTCAGGTACATAAACCCTTTTTTGTCAAATATAATGCGCCCGCCAAAGTGGTGGCTGGTTTCTACGTTGGGCTTACCCTTGAACAACAACTGCTGGTCGGTTAGGGCCATGCCGTTGAGCTTGGCGCGCATGAAACCAGTGTTTGCGCCAGCGCCTTCCTCGCCAGCTTTTGCGGGCGACGAAAACGAAAGGTATATCCAACCATTTTGGGCGTAGTTGGGGTGGAGGGTCACGTCCAAGAGGCCACCCTGCCCCTTAAATACGACTTCTGGTAGTCCTTTGATGGGTTCGGGGTTTAGTATGCCGCCCTCAACGAGCCGCAACTGGCCGCCACGTTCGGTCACGAGCATATTTCCGTTTGGCAAAAAAGCAACCGCCCACGGCGATTTGAGGCCCTGAACGGCGGTTTCGACTTTTAGATTGGTTTTGCCCTGCAACGGTGCACCGTCGGTGGTGGTGGAGTCGGCGCAGTAGCTCATCAAAAAGCCCGAAGCCGCCACAAAGCCAACAGAAGCGATAAGTCTGATAATTTTTGAGTGGGTACGCATGGTGTGTAATAATGTTGAATTTTGAGTGATAGAATGGTGGAATAAGTGACGGGGCTCTCGACCTCAATTAAATATTTACCATAAAAAATGTAGATTATTTAATTGCAATTATCGGTATTTTAAGTTGTGATATGAGAAGTGCATTACCTTGAAAACGAGTATTGGGCCTAAAAACGTTCCAAATGGGTTTCCAGCGGAACTCATTTCAACAACGTAATGCCAAAAACTTATATTGTTGAAAATGTGGGGATTGACTGTTAAATAACCGCATATTTTGCGGTTCGGAAACGTCAATGTGGGTAGAATATAGTAAATTTGGGCAGTTTTAAACCAAAAAAAAGAAAATAACCCGATGGAAGATCAACTAAAAAGTGCGGTCGAGCAGGCCAAAGCGAAGGCGCAAGAACTGGCAGGCGAAGCACAGGGCAAATTTGAAGACCTCAAAGGCGATATTACTGAGCGTTTGCAGGAGGTGGACGTAGAAGATTTGAAGGCTCAGGCAATGGCCAAAGCCGAGGAACTAAAAGGCGAGGCAACCGAAGCCTATGCCGATGCCAAAGTGAAGGCCGGGGAACTTGCGGCTGAGGCGCAGGAAAAATTTGAAGACCTTAAAGCAGATGCCCAGGGAGCGCTCGACAAAGCTACTGGTTTTATTACAGGCTTATTTGGGGGTGACGACGAAAAAAAATAGTTAGCCATACAACGTATTTGGCGTTGTGAGAGGTGCCAGCCCTGCTACGCGGTAGTGGGCTGGCACTTTTTTTACGGCCAAAAATCTTGGATTACCTCCAAAAGTTCTGGGTGCACCGCGCAGGCCGCCACCACGTTGCCGCCGAACAGAAAATCGTCGCCGCCAGCAAAGTCGGTCACGGTGCCGCCCGCCTCGCGAACCAAAATAATGCCCGCCGCCATGTCCCAAGAGTTGAGGTTGTATTCGTAAAATCCTTCAAATTTGCCCGCCGCCACGTAGGCCAAGTCAATGGCCGCCGCGCCCATGCGGCGCAGGCCGTGGGTGCGCTTCATGAGCTCTTCTAAAATTTGGAGGTACTTGTCTTGGTTTTCAAATTTATAATACGGAAACCCCGTGGCCAACAGGCTTTTATCGAGCGTTTGGGCGGTAGAAACACCAATCCGTCGCCCGTTGCAAAACGCGCCCCCACCTTGCCAGGCGGAGTAGGTTTCGTCGTTGGGAACGTGGTACACTACGCCCGCGATGGGCGTTTTTTGTTGCACCAAACCCACGCTCACGCAGTAAACGGGCAGGCCGTGAACAAAATTTGTCGTGCCGTCGAGCGGGTCAATCACCCAAAAGAGCTGGTCGGGGTTTGCGTGCTGGGCCATTGCCGCCGTTGTGCCTTCTTCGGTAATAAACCCCGCCTCGGGCAGTAGTTCATGAAGCGCGGCCACGAGCATTTTTTCGGTTTCTTTATCAACGTAAGAAACCAGGTTATTCACGTCTTTGTACTCAATGCTGTGGTGGTCGAAGTGCGCCGCTTCTTGCCTAATAAACGCTCCCGCCTTTTGGGCAATCGTGCAAAGTTGTTGGGTGATGTGTTCTAAGTTCATGCGTTTTAAGATTTAGCAATAAAATAGCTGCGAACCGATATAATGGCTAGTAATGGAAAAAATAGGACATCGACTCCCTGAAAAGCGGATGTTTGGGTAGCGAAAATCACCAAAAAAACGATAGTCGTACCAACTGCCATGATGAAAGTGAGTTGAAAATACCGCTTCGGCCATTCTGACAAAGCGTTTTTCAACCAGAAAACGGCCACCAAATGGGTGGGTGCCAACCAGGCCACGTTCCAGTTGGGGCGTGTGGTTTGGTGGTCGGTGCCGAGCCACAGGAACAAGATCAAGCAGCCACACAGCCCCGCCGTGCCAAAAAACAGGCGATCGAACCACCAATTTTGGTTGTTGGTTTGGAGCTGCCACCGCGTAAAAAAAACGACTGCAACCACCAATCCCAGCAAAATAATGGCAGCTGATACGTCGTAGTTGGCAGGGCGTATTGTGCTGGCCACGCGCAGGTATTGCGTTGCCAAAACGAGGGGTTTGCCGTTTGCTTTTGCTGCCTCGAAGGCATCGCGGAGATCGTTGGGCAAAAACATTTCTTGTTCGTCGCTCACCAGCACGTCCGTCGATGCCCCCAGCACCATGTTCATGCCCAGACTTACCCACGGTTTTCGGGGCATGGCTTGTTGTAGTTGTTTTCTGAAAGTGAGGTTGGCGGCAGTGGGTTTGAAACGCAGGTTGGCGCCGCAGGTTTGTTTGAGTAGGTCTCTGATTCTGGTGGCGCAATTGTCATAAAAAAAATCGTATTGGTAGTACCTGTTTTCGGGGAGCAGATTTGCTTCGACCAGTTCGTAGAGCCGTTGTTTTTGGGCTTGCAACAGGTCGAGTTCGCTTTCTTGCACGGCGCGGTCTTCGAGGGTGGCTCCGTAAATCATGTAGTCTATGCGGTCGGGGGCGCAGAGGTAGCGCATCTTTCCGCGCAAAAAATTGGCGTAGAAATTAGGTTCCGTAAAGTCGAAAACGCCCCAACTATACACCTTGTCGATGCCCAGCTGCGGGTCTAAAACCCGAATAGCACTGTGGCCGTAGGCCGAGTAGAGCTCGTCGCCAGGCGAAACGGTGATGAGGCTCACCCGCGCCGAATTGGTGAGCGTTTGGGCCCGTAAACCGCAAGCACAAGCCAGGGTTAAGCACCAGATTATAAGCAGGTTAGGGTTTGCCAGCCAAGCAAATGACGATCTCGCCCTTGATTGTTTTTTCATCGTAGTAAGCAATAATTTCTTGAACAGTACCACGTTTGGTTTCTTCATAAATCTTAGTCAGCTCGCGCGATACCGACGCGGGGCGGTCTGCGCCAAAGTACTCAGAAAACTGTTGCAGGGTTTTGAGCAGTCGGTGCGGCGACTCGTAAAAAACCATCGTTCGCTCCTCGTTTTGGAGTGCTTGCAGGCGCGTTTGTCGGCCTTTTTTGTGGGGCAAAAAACCCTCAAACGTAAAACGGTCGGTGGGCAGACCCGAATTTACCAGGGCAGGAATCAGGGCGGTTGGCCCAGGTAAGCACTCGATTTCGATGCCATTTTTGAGGCACTCGCGCACCAACAAAAAACCAGGATCGGAGATGGCGGGCGTACCAGCGTCGGAGATCAGCGCTATTTTTTCGCCTTTTTTGATGCGCTCAATCAGCCGCTGCACGCTTTGGTGTTCGTTGAAAATATGGTAGCTCTGCAACGGTTTGTTGATGCCCAGGTGTTTCATCAGCACGCTCGACGTGCGGGTGTCTTCGGCCAAAACAGCGTCCACGGTTCTAAGAACGGTGATGGCACGCAGGGTGATGTCCTCCAAATTGCCGATGGGCGTGGGTACCAAATGCAGTTTTAGCAAGGTAGATTCGGGTGTTTGATGAATGGCCAAAGTTCGGTGATTCTATCCAAATAAAAAAGGCCGTCCCGCCCTTTGCGGCAATACGAGCCGGGTTGGCTTTAAAATAATAATTGCGTAAACTTGGCAGTCAGATTCATCATTCACCCTTTTTACCTCTGTCCATGAACCTCCAAGAGTTTGTAGTGTGGCTCGGCCAAAGTCCCGATTTTTTGATCCTATACTTCGTTGGTGTGCCGCTTTTGGCGTTGTTGTGTGGCGTGTTGGGCCGCAACGAGGGTCATCTTTCGCCCTGGCGCGAGGTGTATGCGGTGCTCATTTATTTGGTATGCGTGCCTGGTATTTTTGCGGTCACGCTCAATATTTATCTTTTTTTGTTCGAGCGGCGCAGCGTTTTTCAGACCGATTTATACACCCAACTCGTTCCCGTTCTGATAATGATCCTCACGCTGTGGCTCATTCGGCGCAATGTTTCGTTGAGTGCCGTGCCTGGTTTTAGTAGTTTGTCGGGGCTCATGCTCATGATTTTTGCCACCATCGCGCTCATGTGGTTTGCCGACCGCACCCGTATTATGGTTTTTGCGTACCTGCCTTTCCAGTATTTGTTGGCCATATTCGCGGGTTTGTTCGTGGTTATTTACTTGGGCTGGAAACGTTTTTTTGGGTAAACCTACTGCCCGCTCACAAAGTCAATATTGCGTTTGAGCCCCGCCAACTGGGTGCGTTTTATGGCCGACCGCCGAAAAACTTCTTTGAAAACCTCCTCCGATATTTCTTGCCAGTCGCCGTTGGTAAACTCCCTCAGCTCGGGGCTCGGGCTGAAAGCGGGCGTTTTGTGGGGCCGCGAAAAAGAGTTCCACGGGCACACATCCTGGCAAATGTCGCAGCCAAAAATCCAATTTTCAAACTTCCCTTTCACCTCCTGCGGGATCGCCTCTTTGAGTTCGATCGTAAAATAACTAATACATTTGGAGGCATCTACCACGTAGGGTTGGGCAATGGCCGCCGTGGGGCAAGCATCCACGCAACGGGTGCAAGTGCCGCAGTAGTCGCGGATGGGGCCGTCGGGAGTTAGGTCTAAATCGCAGATAATTTCGCCGATAAAAAAGAAACTACCCATGTCGCGGTTTATCAAGTTGCTGTGTTTGCCCACCCAGCCCACGCCGCTGCGTTGCGCCCAAACTTTGTCCATCACTGGGGCCGAATCCACGAACACGCGCCCGTTCACTTCGCCAATTTCTTGGTTCATGTACACCATTAGTTCGCCCAGTTTTTCTTTCAGAACGTAGTGATAATCAGTGCCGTAGGCGTATTTTGAGATTTTGAAATCGTCGTTTCCTTCGGGTAGTTTTTGGTCGGGGTAGTAGTTGAGCAGCACCGAAATAACCGAGCGTGCGCCCTCTACCAAGCGTCGTGGGTCAAGCCTTTTATCGAAGTGGTTGGCCATGTAGGCCATTTTGCCGTGGTAGTTTTTGTGGAGCCACGCCTCCAAACGGGGAGCCTCTTCTTCCAAAAATTGTGCCTTAGAAATACCGCAGAAATCAAAGCCAAGTTCGGTGGCTTTGGTTTTTATTTGTTGGGCGTATCGGGTGGCGAGGTTCGGAAGCACGGTTTGGCGGTTGGGTTGGGTTAGTAAAGAACCAATATATTTCCACGGTAAACAAAGTTTTCTTCTGCGCCGTTGGTTTGCACAAAATAAATGTATGTCCCTGCGGGAACTCGCTCGCCCTGGTACGTACCGTCCCAGGCCGAAGAGCTTCCTTTATTACTAAAAACTACCTCGCCCCAGCGGTTATAAATGTAGGTTTGGCAGTTGGGGAAATTTTTTAGATTTTTTATCTCGAAAGTGTCGTTAGAGCCGTCGGCGTTTGGGGTAAATACCCCGGGAATAAATATTTTTTCAAAAACCAAGATTTTTACCGAACCGCTACTGGTGCAGCCATTGAGGGCGGTGGCGGTGAGTTTGTAGGTGGTCGATGCCAAAGGAGAGGCCGACGGACGCATCACAAAAGGGTCGTTTAAATAAAGGGCTGGCGACCAAACGTAGCGCAAGTCGGGCATATCTGCGTCGGCCCGAATCAACACGCTGTCGCCCCGAAGAACCGAAATATAGTTTGGCAACCCAACCACGGGAGACGCTTTGACTACAATATCTCGTTGGGCAATTACGGTGCAACCCACCGTACTTTTTACCACGTAAGTCAGCTTGTGCGTGCCCAGGCCTGCAAGTGGGGCGTTGAAGGTGTTGTTTACGATGCTTTTTACCAAAAAAGTCCCTCCGATCGGTGTTGCCAGCAACTTTCGGGGTACTGAATCGTTCAGGCAAATGGGCGCGAGGCTGTCGATGGCGACAACGGGTACGGGTAGGTGTGTTAGTGTAAGTTTTTCGGAACGTGCCACGCAGTTTTGGCCGTTGCGAACAATGCCTTGGTAGTTGCCTGGTTGGCGTAAGAAAATTTGCTTTTCATAACTTATCAGCACCACATTATTAGCATACCATTCGACCCGTTCGTCGGGTAGTTGGGGCAAAACCTCCAACTTAACCGAGTCGCTGGGGCAGATTGAGGGTGTGCCAAAAGTGAACTTCGGATTTGGTTTTGGCTTTAAATCCACCCGAACGGTGTCTCGGGCGGGGCAAGCCAACCCCGTTTCTCTCATCACCGCTTCGTACAGGCCCGCCTGCTTGACTTTGAGCACGTTTGCCGTTTGATTTTTAATTTCGGAGCCGTCCAGCAACCATTGGTAGCGGTATTTGTCAGACAGCGTAGCGACGATGGCCGACGAGTCGCCGTCGCAGAATCTGAGCGTATCGGCAGTGGTGAGTTTGGCGGCGGGAGCTTTTCCCAGCACCACCCTCACCACTGCCGACGTGGTGTCGTTGGCGCACGTCTTGGCAAAACTCACCACGGCGTTGTAGTTGCCAATCTCATTAATGTTTATAGAATGGCTGGTAGCATTGGCAATATTGACACCATCTTTTTGCCATTGGTAGCTCCAATTATCGTTTTTCGGAACCGACAAAAGGAGCGGAGTAGCCGCACAAATTTCGATGGTTTGTCCACCCAATTTTGTGTTCACATCGGTTGAAATAACGGGGAGAGGCGGTGTTGTGCGCGTACATTCGACCACTGGCAGCTGAAACTCGCGCCTGACCGCCCCGATCTTTACGCCCGCTCGGTATTCTTCTACCAACACCGCAAAAACGTACAGACCCACGCGGTTGGCAACCAGCGTGAGCAGGCCCGTTCGGGGGTTTATGCTCATGGGCCTGGGGCCTGGAATGGCCGTGGTGGGCGAAAACCCCGCCAGCCAACGCACCTCCGGGTAGCTGCTATACGACTGCCCCGTGCCGAGTGCCTGAAATGGCGACGCCGACGTGTAGCCGGCCAGTGGCGCAACCAGCGAGTAGCGTAGTTCGTCGCCGTCGCTGTCTTTTGCGCCCATATCAAACGTAAAAGGCTTGTTGATGCATATATAGTCGCCGTTGGGGATGTTAAAGTCGGGCGATGAATTTTTGAACGGTGCCGAATTTGAGGCCACCAGCGGCGGAAAATCGAAGGTGAACACCATGCCCGTTGTTTCGGGGTTTCTGATGTTGTCAATGTCGTTGGAGCGGCAACAGCGTTCCCAAATAATGTAGTATCCCTGCGGGTGGGTATAAATGGCCGGGTCTAAGAATACCTCCTCCGAAAACCTTACCTCCGACGTTTGTAGTTTCCGGAGTTCGGCGCAGGCCACGTTGTCGTAGGTAACGGGGGTAGTGGTGGTAATGGGGAGCTGTATTTGCCGGATGCGTTGGTTGTCGCTTTTCCGAAAAACAGTGACCGTAATCCGTTGCTCGTAGTCATTTGCGTTGGCTATGTTCTGGTCAAAATAAAGGTTTAGGGTCAAATTGAACCAACCGCTCTGGGCACGCGATGCCAGCATGGTGAAATCTCCACCAAAAATATGTTTTCCATTTGACACATGGGCAATCGTCAGAAAGCAGCAGCACAGCGCCACCCACTTTCTCCGCCGCGTTTTCATAACAAATCTTGTTACGGGATTAAAAGCACGCTAATATACTCAAACGTAGGAAGTTAGCAGAATTGGGTCTCATTTTTTTATTTTTGATTTCCCGATCTGCTAAAAAACCGTCGTAAGTTTGTGCCCATCAAACGCCAAATACATGAAAATTAGTATCAGTACGCCCGTTGGGCAAAGCATGGAGAAAGTCTGGGAGGGCTTCGATGAGCGTTTATTTGAGGCGTTGGCACCGCCTTTTCCGCCCGTAAAAGTACTGGCTTTTGGGGGTTGCTCCAAGGGAAACGTGGTGTCGCTCGAACTCAATTTTCTGGTATTTAAGCAGAAATGGACGAGCGTAATCATAGACCAAAAAAGCACCCCCGACGAGATTTATTTTATCGACCAGGGCACGCAACTGCCCTTCTTCCTGTCGTCTTGGCAGCACAAACACCGCATCGTAAAAACCCAGAACGGCAGCACAATTATCGACGAGATTCACTATAAATCGCCTTTTTGGCTTACCGATTACATTCTTTTTCCGCTGATGTACGTGCAATTTTCGTACCGAAAACCGATCTACCAAAAAGTTTTTTCGGCCTGAGCATTGTTTGGTGCGCGGGGTTTGCCTACGCCTCGGCCCACCCGTCTTTGAGTCGTATCACCCTGTTGCCGAAAGTAGCGTTGTGTTCGGAGTGCGTCACCTGCACCACCGTGACTTTGTCTTTTTGGTTGAGTTCTTTAAAGAGCTTCATTATTTGTTCTGCCTGTTCGGAGTGCAGGTTTCCCGTGGGTTCGTCGGCAAATATTACTTTGGGCTCGGCCACCAACGCCCGCGCAATGCCCACCAGTTGCTGCTGCCCGCCAGATAATTGGCTCGGAAACAGGTCTTTTTTAGCCACAATATTGAAGCGGTCTAAAACATCCGCCACCCTACTTTTGCGCTCCGAGCTGGGCGTGCCTTTGTAGAGCAGCGGTGTTTCGATGTTTTCGTACACCGTTAGTTCGTCGATCAGGTGGTACGCCTGAAAAACAAATCCGATGTGGTTTCGGTGGTACTCAGTCCGTTTTTTCTCCGAAAACTGCTCCACGGGTTCGTTCATAAACAAATATTGCCCCTCGGTTGGCTCTTCGAGGAGCCCCAAAATGTGCAACAAAGTAGATTTACCCGAACCCGAAGGCCCCATGATCGATACAAATTCGCCCGCCTCGATGGTCAGATTGATGTTTCGGAGCACGTAGCTGCGTCCGAAGCCAACGGGAAATGATTTTGATAGATTTTTGAGTGCAAGCATTAGAGAAAAAATAAAGGTTTACTGCTTAATTGATCCGAATTTGCTGCGAGGCCGTCATTTTGACGGGAATCCCACCGCCGTTCATGCGCCCGCGCACGACGCTGCGCTCGGTTTGGCCGTCGAAGTTTTTCAAGTCCATTTTTACATTACTGCCCCGAAGGTCTAAGTCCATGCCCTGGTTGGTGGGCATTTCAACGTCGATACTCCCGCTTGATGTGTTTAGGGTCAGGAACTTGTCTAAGGTGGTAATTTGCGCCCTGATTACCCCCCCGCTGGTGTTGGCTTCGAGGCCGCCCGACATTTGGCGGAGCGTCATGCTGCCGCCCGACGTGGCCAAGCGACACTCGCCGTTCAGGTCGTTGGCTTCTACGCTACCGCCACTGGTGCGGGCAGAAATTGTACCGCTCAATTTCGATAGATTTAAACTACCGCCCGACGTAGCAAGCGTGATGATTCCCGACGTGTTTTCTGCCCTGATGCTGCCGCCGCTCGTGGCCGCATCCATGCGCTTGCGGCAGTTGCTAATGGCCAAGCTCCCACCCGAAGTGCGGGCGCGAACGTCGCCCGCCAGGTCGTCGAGTGTTATGCTGCCGCCGCTGGTGCTGAGGGTCTGGTTTCCGTCTAAGTTTTTGGCCACCAGACTACCGCCACTCGTTCTTACAACGCTCGACGCCGCCTCAGGTACTGACACCACAAACGAAATGCTCAGGCCGTTTTTGCCATTGCCCCAGCTGTTGCCATTGAGTGGCTTGGCCGACACCATGAGCTTGCCGCCCTCGCGCTCGATTCGTACTAAATACGTTTTGAGCCGCTCGGCAATTTCTTCTTTGCTTATCTTGCCGTTCCAGTTGTTGGCACTCACAAACATATCTACTTTGGAGCCACTTTGGCTGCCGCCGTATACTTTTACGAAACCGCCGCTTGTTTCTACCACCACGTCGTTGATTGCCTCCCCCGAAAAACTCTTGGAAAAATAAGGGCTATCGTTGTCTTGGCCAAAGCCCGTCGTTAGCAGTAGAAACAAACCGACGATCAATAATTGAAGTGTTTTCATGGTCATAATAGTTTTTGTTTAAAGTTCAAACCGTAGATGCAATTTGTAGGCTGTTTGTTGCACAACCCAGCGCCAAAGTTGTGCCAAAAACAATTAGGTGCTGATTGTTAGGTATTTACCAAAAAAAATAAATACAAAAGCGTCCGAATTCGGACAGTTGGTGTCCGATTTTGGAGCGCAGATTGGCGAGGGCGTTGCCCAAAAATAAGGTGGTGCTGGCGTTAGAGAAACGCAGCCAAGTTGCCCAAGCCCTGCCGTATCACCTCGAAGTCGTTGGTGGTGGCATCTACGATCGTCGAAGCTTCGAGGCTTCCGAAACCGCCGTCGATCACCAGATCGACTTGGTGTTGGTACTGCTCAAAAATCTCTTCGGGGTCGGTCGGGTACTCTATAAAATCGTCGGTTAGTTTCAACGACGTGGTAATGATGGGGTTGCCGAGCAGCTCAACAATTTGGCGCGGAATGTGGTGGTCGGGGATTCTGATACCGACCGTTTTTTTGTTTGAGTTGAGCAACTTGGGCACTTTTCCGCTGGCTTCGAGCACAAAAGTAAAGGGGCCAGGCAGGGCCTTTTTCATGAGCTTAAACGCCGCGTTGCTCACCTTGGCGTAGTCGGCAATGTGGCTGAGGTCGTTGCAGATGAACGAAAAATCGTTTTTTTGGGGTTTTATACCCTTAATTTTCGCGATCCGCTCCACGGCGCGGGCATTATGAATGTCGCAGCCCATGCCATACACAGTGTCGGTTGGGTAAACGATCACGCCGCCGTTTTGTAGGCAAGCCAGTACTTTCTGCATCTTGCGTGGGTCAGGATTTTTTGGGTGTATTTGCAGAAACTCAGCTGACATTGTTGTGTGGTCTAAGATCGTCACTCGTGCAGTTGCACGTGCGGCAGTCCTTTTTGGTGCAATTTACGCCTTTTGCGGTTTCTGAGTTGGTCATAAAACAAATAAAAACGATTTATGGGCAGTTTCAGGCCGCTCGCCCACACCAATAACTTGGTTTTCCAGCCAATTTCCTGCATCTCACCCAGCAACGCCGCAAAAGCCACCGCCTGCTGGTGATTGCCCACCACGGCGCATTTTTTTATAAACTCGCCAATGCGCCCAGCCAACAAATTGCGTTGGTGGGGCGTGTTGGTTAGGTTGTAGGCTTTGCCGCAAACCACCAGGCTCGAGCGCAGCAGGTCGTTTTCGGGTCGGTAGAACTGGCCACTCAACGACCCGCTCACGATCCGTTTTTGCATCAGAACATCGTCCAAATAATGGTATTTGTAGTGCGGGGTGGTTCGTACCCAAAAGTCAAAATCTTCGTAACCCAACGACTCGTCGTAGCCGCCAATCTGCGTGAGCACATCGCGCCGAATCATCATGGTGGGCGTACAAATAAAATAGTGTTTTAGTATTTGCTCAAACACAAACCCCTGGGGCACTGCGCCCACTGCCCTATTTTGGGGGTCTGTTTTGTAGTGATACCCCGCGTGCTGGTCGTGTTCGTCTATGTACTGAGCATTGGTGAAAACCACTGCGTAGCTGGCACTAAGTTGTTCAAAAGCAGCTACTTGCGCTTGTATTTTGCGGGGGGGCATCACATCGTCGGCCGCCAGGTCGATCACGTATTTGCCCGTGGCTTGCGCCAAGCCCACGTTGAAGGCCTTGCACAAGCCCACGTTTTGGGCCAACGGCAAGAACGCCACCTCGGGGTGTTTTTTTAAAATACGTTCAATCGTTTCTTTGGTTCCGTCGGTGCTCCCGTTGTCGATCACAATCAGTTGAATGGACTGGTATGTCTGCCCCCAAACCGATTCGATGGCCCGTTCTACGAAGCGGTTTTGGTTGTAACTCGTGCAAATTACGGTTACTTGGGGCGGCTTTTCTCGGGCGTGCACCTAATGTGACGGGTCAGTTCATTCGTTTCATTACCTCGGCTTTGTCGGGCGTGTTGTTGTAGTGCCATTTGCCCTTCACGATGCCATCCTCTAAAACCAAAATGCACGGGTTAGACCGGGCCATGGTTTTTAGCACCGTGCCGTCGGCAAAATAAAATGGTACATCGCTCATTTGCTGCGACCGCCGAAGGTTGTTCATTTGGTCGGCGTTTTTGGAGGTCAGTATCCAGGTTGTGATGCCAGTGTTTTTGAGGTTTTCGGTCAGCTTTCGGATGCCTGGCATGGCGGCTTCGTTGAAGTCGTCGGTGTTTTTTACGATGATAAAAACCTTTTTGCCCTTGAAACTGGCCTCCGTAAAATCGCCCGTCTCGTCCCAAATTCGGTAGTCGGTAATCTTGGGTTTGGCGTTTTCGTTCAGCACCCGCATATCTTTGTATTTGTAGGTGGTGTCGGAGGGGTATTGTTCAAACTCGAATGTTTTGCCGTCTTTTTCCATCACGTATTCGTACCGCAGCGGCTCGGAGACCTTCATTTGGGCGGGTATGCTCGCGCCCACGCGGTAGGCGAGCAAATCTACGGGCGGCAAATACATAATGGCGTAAATGGCCAGCACCAACGAACCCAGCGCGGCAAAGGCCACAATGCCCCCCGTCTTGGTGTTTTTAAATATTTTCCGTTGCCAGAGCATGAATAAAATCAAGACGAGCAAGAAAATATCTTTGCCAAAAGATGTCCACGGTTTTAGTTTTATGGCATCGCCAAAGCAACCGCAGTCGGTCACTTTATTAAAATAGGCCGAATAAAAAGTCAGAAATGTGAAGAAGACCACAATGGCCAAAAGCAGCCAAGTGGTGAGTTTCATTCGGAACGAACATAGCAGCGCTACGCCCAAAATAACCTCAGCGGCGCACATAAAAACCGACAGGTAGAGTGCGTATGGTACCAAGGCCATCCAGAAATCGTGCATAAACGCAAAGTCCTGGGCAAAAACCTCAAAGTATTCCTCGAACTTAATCTGCGTGCCCACTGGGTCGTTGAGCTTGATAAGGCCCGAAAAAATAAAAATTGCTCCAACCACAAAGCGAGCAATCTGCGCCACTATTTTCATAAAAATTACTTTAACTGTATTAAACAAAAAACTGAATAATTTATAATGTCTTGATAACCAGCCGATACGCCTTCCGAAACAAGCGTTTTTCCGTGGTTGTCTTCAATTTGTTTTATTCTGAGCAGCTTCATCAAAATAATGTCGGTCATGCTCGCCACGCGCATTTGCCGCCAGGCTTCGTTGTAGTCGTGGTTTTTGTTGAGCAGCAAATCCATCACCTCGCCCACCTGCTGGTCGTAGAGGTCGCTGAGTTGGCGGGAGTCCAAATCGGTGCGCGTGTCGGTGCCCAGTTTCATTTGAATGAGCGCCATGACGCAATAATTCACCATGCCCATAAACTCGGAGCGCTCGCCTTCTTGTACTTTTGCGAAACCGTTTTCTTGGAGCGTGCGGATGCGCTGGGCTTTGATAAAAACCTGGTCGGTGATCGACGGCAACCGCAGCACCCGCCAACTGCTGCCGTAGTCTTGGTTTTTTTTCTGAAAAATTTCTTTGCAACCTGCAATCACTTCCCGATATTCGGATTCAGTCTGGGTCATTTTTATGTTTACTGGGGTCAATTTAAAACGCAATGCCAATCGAAAATAAGTACAAAATTACAAAAAAAACGCTCAACGTTGCAGGAAAATTGCTCGATCTGTCCACGCCGCGCGTCATGGGCGTGCTCAACATCACCCCCGATTCTTTCTACGAGGGCAGCCGTTTCGACGTTTCTGCTGACATGCTGCAAAAAGCCTACCAAATGGTTGAGGAGGGCGCAACTTTTATTGACGTTGGCGGCTACTCTACCCGCCCAAACGCCGCCGACGTGCCCGAATCGGTCGAACTCGAGCGGGTTTTGCCAGTGGTCGAACTCCTCAAAAAACACCTGCCCGACGCAATCGTTTCGATCGATACTTTCAGGGCTAACGTGGCGCGGCAGGCTGTGGAGGCGGGAGCGGGGGTGATTAACGACGTGTCGGGTGGTACGCTCGACGCGGATATGTTCGATACGGTGGCCAAACTCGGCGTGCCTTACGTGCTGATGCACCTGCGCGGCAACCCCCAGACGATGGCTCAACTCAACCACTACCAAGACCTTACCGCCGAGGTGATCCAAGAACTCCAAGCCCAGTTGTACAAACTTCAGCAACTTGGCGCAAAAGACATTGTGGTTGATCCAGGCTTTGGTTTTGCCAAAAATATTGACCAAAACTTTGAAATGCTCAACCAATTGGAGGCATTCGAGCTGCTCGAACGACCCGTTTTGGTGGGCATCTCGCGCAAGTCTATGATCTGGCGCACCCTGCAAATCGAGGCCGCCGAAGCTCTCAACGGCACGAGCGTTCTCAACACGGTGGCGCTGCTCAAAGGGGCGGCCATTCTGCGCGTCCACGACGTGCGGCAGGCCACCGAAGCCATTAAATTAGTGCAACAATTAAAAAATAAGTAGCCGCCGTTTTTCGTTCAGCTATGTACTGAACCTCACCCACGCACCCATGATTTTTGTTTTGAAGATAGGCTTTTTAGAATTTGGTTGGTTAGATGCCCTCGACATTGCGTTGGTGGCCTTTTTGATGTACCAAATATATTTTTTGGTGCGGGGAAGCTTGGCCAGCCGCGTTTTTGTGGGCTATTTACTCATCTATTTGCTCTATCTGATCGTGAGGGCGTTGGGTTTGCGGTTGCTCACCACTATTTTAGAGTATTTTATGAGCGTGGGAGCCATTACGCTCATCGTGCTGTTTCAACAAGAAATACGGCGGTTTTTGTTGATGATCGGCAAATCGACGGTTTTTGCCAACAGCCGAATCCTGCGAAGATTCCTTAAGAACGACTCCAAAAATCGGTCTGTTACCGACACAAAAACCCTCGTCGATGCCTGCCGTACCATGTCGGCCGATTTTATGGGTGGTTTAATCATCATCAAAAAAGACGATGAGTTAGACAAGTTTACGCGGTCGGGCGACGAACTCGACGCGCTGCTATCTAAACGCCTATTGCTTTCGATTTTTAACCAGTATAGCCCGCTGCACGACGGCGCGGTGATTGTTTCTAACGGGCGGATACTGGCGGCGCGGTGCATTTTGCCCGTATCGGAGAGCGTGGCAGTGCCCGCCTCGATGGGTTTTAGGCACCGCGCTGCGCTCGGCATGACCGACGCCACCGATGCCGCAGCCGTGGTGGTGTCGGAAGAAACGGGCCGAATTTCGGTTTGCATGGAGGGCAAAATCTACCACAGCATTTCGCCTTCTGAGCTCGAGGAACGTCTGCGGCAGTACCTCGGCAACGCCAAACGCAGAGGAGCGGCCAGCAAGCAGGCGTAGCCTACTTTATTTCTTGGTTGCCTTTTTTAACGAACGGACTGATAAAAAACAGGTCGATCATTGCTTTCGGACGCGCCATGTACTCCCGCAAGAGGGTTTTGAGTGGGTAGCCGCCTGGCACGTCTTGGGCGGCAAAGGCCACCGCCTCTACGCCCTGCTGTTGGCAAATGTACAGGGCGCGGGCGTTGTGAAAATTCTGGGATATGATCGTCAGTTTTTTCTTTTTGAACACATCCTTGGCGCGCACCACCGAGTCGAAAGTCCGAAAGCCCGCAAAGTCCAACGTCATCACCTCGGACGGAATACCCATGCCCACCAACACGTTTTTCATGTCTTCGGGTTCGTTGTAGTATTCGGAGTCGTTGTTGCCGCTCAAAATAATGTATTTTATTTTTCCCTCTTTATAAAGCCGCGAAGTAGCCTGCATTCGGTACGTAAAAAAAAGGTTTTCTTTGCCCTTGGCCACGAACCTATTTGTACCCAAAACCAGCGCGTAGTCGTTTGAGGGCAAAGTGTTTACGTTGAAAAAAATAGCCTTTTTTGTGCTGTAAACCACCCAAAAATTACAGATCAGAATAGCCAGCACAACGCTAAAAAGTAGCCACAGCGCGGCCTTGGCCAGTTTTTTGAGCCGCCTCACCGTGAGCCGCCGCTGGGCTCGCTCGCGGCTCAATTCGTTGCCGTTGCTGAATAAAAGCGGGTTCATGGTGTGCTTCTCAGAACAAACCCAGCTGCCCGCCCGCTTCGGCATCGTCGGTTTCGGGTGCGTCGGTGTTGGTCGGTTTGCTGGTTGGTTTTTCGTCTATTTTTACCTTTTCTACTTCTACTTCAATGGCCTTGGGTTCGGCCGAAGCCAGGGCCGTTATTTCTTTAACAATGAAGGAGGTTAGTTTGTTGCCGAGGGCTTTCCAGCCGCGTGTTTCCACAAATTCGTCGATCGGCACACTGCTTTTTTCGACCTCGCCTTTGTTGGTTCTCATAAACGAAAACTCCACGCGCGGGCGTTGGTCGGTCGAGATGAACACCAACTTTGCGCCCTTGGCATCGCCAATGAACGAAAACTTTTTGTCGAGCGAGGTGGTCTCGACCTTGAACCTTTTGACGTAGTAAATTTTTTGAGCGGCCTCAAAATAAACGCACGAAACGACGGTATCGGGTTCAAATTTTTCTAAGATCGCAATGGCCGAAGGTTCGTAGCGGTTGGTGAGTTCAAAATTAGTTTGCTCGTAGGTTCCGTCTTTGTAAACCACCAAAACCATGTCGTTCGAGTCGAAATTGCCCAGTTTGCGCCCGTGCCCGTCTTTGTTTAGGCGGCCAATGGTGCTGTCGTACCACAGGTCCATGCCGCCCAGCGTAGATTGTCCCGCCGCTTTAAAGGCAATTTTACGAACTGGGTATTTGGTGACGACGTTTCCCATGGCCGACCGATTTTTGATGAGCAACTTAGAAAAGTCGAAGTCGAACTGCTTCACCCGGGCGGTGCTTTGGGCGGTCAGGTTCACGGTTATGACCTCGGCCTCGCCGTTTTCGTTGGCCGTAAAGTAGGTTGCCTTCGATTTGGGCGCACCCGCCGTTAGGTCATATTCTTTGTCGCGGGTGGTGCCAGTTACGTAAAAACGCTTGGCGTAGGTCACGCCCGATTTTCCTTCCAGATAGGCCACATTATACACTTTCCGCTCGTCGTTTTTCTTGAACACCGAGGCGTAAATAATGTCTTTGCCCACAAAAACTTTTTCGGCGGCCTTCACAATTTGGTACTTGCCGTCGCGTCTGAACACAATAATGTCGTCGATGTCCGAGCAATCCATCACGTACTCGTCTTTTTTGAGGCCGTAGCCCACAAAACCGTCCTCGCGGTTCACGTACAGTTTTTGGTTGGCAATGGCCACCACATTGGCCGAAATCGTGTTGAAGGATCGAATTTCGGTGAGTCGTTCGCGGCCTTTGCCGTATTTTTTTAGCAGGTCTTTGTAATAATTAATGGCAAAACGGGTCAGATTGAGCAGGTTATCTTCCACTTCGTTGAGTTCGGTCTGCAAACGTTTCATCAGTTCGTCGGCCTTGAAGGAGTCGAATTTCGAGATGCGTTTGATGCGAATTTCGGTCAGTTTCAGAATGTCGTCTTGGGTAATGAGGCGATAAAAATCTTTTTTGTAGGGCTCCAAACCCGCGTCGATGGTGGCAATAACGGCCTCAAAAGTTTCGCACTCTTCGATGTCGCGGTAAATTCGGTTCTCAATAAATATTTTTTCGAGCGAACTATACAGCAGCCGTTCTTTGAGGTCGTGGCGTTTGATCTCTAATTCTCGCTTGAGCAGGTGCACCGTCTGGTCGGTACAAATGCTGAGAATGTTGCTAACGGTCGTAAAAATGGGTTTATCGTCGATAATTATACACGCATTGGGCGACACCGACACGTCACACTCCGTGAACGCGTAGAGGGCATCGATGCTAATATCGGGCGAAACCCCAGGGGCCAGGTGCACAATAATCTCGATGTCGCGCGAGGTCAAGTCCTCTACCTTTTTGATCTTTATTTTACCGTCTTCATTGGCCTTAATGATCGATTCTTTGATCGAGGTCGTGGTAGTGCCGAAGGGTATTTCCTTGATAATCAGCGTTTTTTTGTCTAATTCTTCAATTTTGGCCCGCACCCTAATTTTGCCACCGCGCAGGCCGTCGTTGTAGTTGGAAACGTCGATCTGGCCGCCCGTCAAAAAATCGGGAAATAGCTTAAAGGGTTCTTTTTTTAGGTAGGCAATCGATGCCTCAATGAGTTCGATAAAATTGTGGGGCATTACCTTCGTCGAAAGCCCCACGGCAATTCCCTCCACGCCCATCGCCAACAGCAGCGGAAACTTCACGGGCAGCGTGACGGGTTCGCGTTTGCGGCCGTCGTAGGAGGTTTGCCACTCGGTGGTGTCGGCGTTGAAAACCACCTCGTTGCCAAACTTCGAGAGCCTCGTCTCAATGTAGCGCGGGGCGGCGGCGTTGTCGCCAGTGCGCACGTCTCCCCAGTTGCCTTGGGTATCTAAGACCAAGTTTTTTTGGCCAATATTCACGATCGCATCGTTTATCGACGCGTCGCCGTGGGGGTGGTACTGCATGGTAGCCCCAATCACGTTGGCCACTTTATTAAACCGCCCGTCGTCCATTTCTTTGAGGGCGTGCAAAATGCGCCGCTGAACGGGTTTTAGGCCGTCTTCGATGGCAGGCACGGCGCGTTCGAGAATTACGTAGGAGGCATAATCTAAAAACCAGTTTTGGTACAGGCCGTCAATTCCGATCTGTTCGTGGAGGGCTTCATTGGCTGGTTTCGACTCGGGGGTTTCGCTCATGAATGGGTTTATTTGGGCTATTCTTTCTATTTGGTGACACCAAAAGTATTATTAATTCTCAATTTTGTCAATTAATGCCAGCAATTCGGCGATCATCAGGGCCGTTGCACCCCAGATTTTGTGGCCCTCAATGCCATAAAAAGGCGCGTCGAAGTCGTGGCCTTTGGTTGTTACGGTGGTTATTCCTTTGATGTTTTCGTCGGCCAATGTCCGCATCGGTACCTCAAAAACCCGTTCTACTTCGCGCGGGTCTGGGTAAAAATCGGGTCGGTAATCGATAAACCCCACCACTGGCAGCACAAAAAAGTTGCTCGGCGGAATAAACAGTTCGGTCAGCTGCCCAATAACCTCCACGTCGGTGGCCTTTATTCCGATCTCTTCTTGGGCTTCGCGGAGGGCGGTTCGGGTCAGGTTTTCGTCGGTGTGTTCGTGGCGGCCACCCGCAAATGCCATCTGGCTGGCGTGCACGCCGTCGTAGGCGGGGCGCAAAATGAGCGGCAGGTGCACTTCGTTTTGGTGCGGATAAAACAAAATAAGCACCGCACTCTTGCGGGTTTTATCGTTCGGAGTCACCAACCGCCGCAGCGGCGACTGCGTGTTCATGCGTTCGTGCGCCTCGGCTCCAGGCAATGGTTCGGCCAATTGGCGGCGGAGTTTTTCCGTAAAATCTTTAAAGTTAATCGAATAATCCTTCATTCGTCGGTGGGTTAGGTCGTTTCAAGCGCCGTATTGTTTCACAAGTTGCTCGGCACAAAACGTACCATCCATGGCCGCCGACATAATGCCGCCAGCGTAGCCTGCACCCTCACCGCACGGAAAAAGTCGTTTTATTTGTGGGTGTTCGGCCGTATCGCGGTTGCGCGGTATGCGCACTGGCGACGAAGTACGGCTCTCAATACCAATAAGTTGCGCATCGTTGCTGACGTACCCGCGCATTTTTTGGCCAAACTGTTTGAGGCCATCTCTCAGTGGTTCGGTAATGTGGGCTGGCAGGTATTCGCGCAAATCCAACGACTCCAAACCTGGTTGGTACGACGTTTCATTTAAACTTCCAGACGTTTTGAACTGCGTAAAATCCAGCACGCGCTGGGCGGGGGCCGTTTGCCGCCCACCCGCCACCGCGCAGGCGCGTTGCTCAATGTCTTTTTGGAGTTGCAAGCCCGCCAAAGCGCCAAACTGCTGGTACGCTTCCAGGTCTTGCGCCTCCACGCTCACCACCATGCCCGAGTTGGCAAACCGCGAATCGCGCCGCGACGGCGACATTCCGTTCACGACCAACTCGCCTGGGGCGGTGGCGGCTGGCACAATGAACCCCCCTGGGCACATACAAAACGAAAAAACGCCGCGCTGCACGCCCTTGTAGCGGGTTTGCGCCACCAAGCTGTAGGAGGCCGCTGGCAGCAGGCCACGGTCGGTGGTTTTATACTGTAAATTGTCGATCAGGGCCTGCTGGTGCTCGATCCGCACGCCGATGGCAAAAGACTTGGCCTCGATCAGTACATTTTTGCGTTGCAGCAGTTCAAAAATATCCCGCGCCGAGTGTCCCGTGGCCAAAATTGTACCTATCCCTGTCAATTCTTGTCCGTTGGTTGTTACAACGCCCTTTATTTTTTCGGCTTCAATAATCAAATCTTGCACGCAGGTTTCAAAGTGTATTTCGCCGCCCGCGTTCAGAATACTCTCGCGGAGGCTTTGCACCACGGCGGGCAGTTTGTTGGTGCCAATGTGCGGGTGAGCCTCGTGCAAAATCCGTTCGGTGGCTCCGTGGGCAACCAATATTTCGAGCGCGCGGCGAATG
The DNA here is from genome assembly GCA_013298215.1 of Cytophagales bacterium. Classification (GTDB taxonomy): domain Bacteria; phylum Bacteroidota; class Bacteroidia; order Cytophagales; family Spirosomataceae; genus JAAFKE01. Next base: position 59,211 of record JAAFKE010000007.1, read on the forward strand.
TCGCCCCGCTTCTTTGAACGCGTATACAGTTTGCCGTCGGAGTACGTACCCGCGCCGCCCTCGCCGAAACAGTAGTTAGATTCAGGATTTACGACGTGGTCGCGGTTGATGGCCGCCAGGTCGCGCCGCCGCGCCCGCACGTCTTTGCCGCGTTCAATTACAATTGGTTTTATGTTCAGTTCGATGAGCCGCAGGGCCGCAAACATACCCGCTGGCCCAGCACCCACCACAATGGCGGCGGGGCGCAGGCGCACGTCGGGGTAGTTTTTTTGGTACGCAATAATCGGCGGCGGGGTCTGGTCCACAAAAACGTCGGCACTCACGTTCACCTTAATGTTTCCGTGGCGGGCATCGATCGACTGGCGGGTTTGTCGCACCGCCATCGCGGCGGGGTTGTCTATGCCCAACTGCGCCCCAATTTCGGTCTGCAGCTTGGCATCGTCGAGCGCAATATCGGGGGGTAATGTCAGGTGAACTGTTTGGTGCATAGCTTATAAACTATTTTCGGGCTGTGGTGGTTAATTTTTAGTCAGTTTTTCCATGGCTTTTCGCATGGCATCGTTGCGGGTGCGCTGTTGTAGCACTTTGGGCGCGGCTTGGCGTTCTTTGCAGTCGAAAGCCGCGCAACGCTCGCAGGTCTCGTTTACCTCAACGCCCAGTATCAAGGGGTCGTCCATAAATTTAATGAGCTGCCTCACGTGGTCGTCAATCAAAATCCCCATCGAAACGCACACATTTTGGTTAGGATTCGGTTGGTTCGATTTGGCAAACGAAATCACTAAGTACTCTTCTTTGCTGTCCATGTACCGCGACCGTTGCACCCGCACCAAGGTCTCGGCATTGGGCAAAGGGTTGGTCGCGATCTCTTGCAGGGCTTTTATGGCAATCCAGCGGCGGCAGTAGTGTTCGTCTTTTACGGTGTGTGGGCGGTGTTTGCGGGCAATGTGCATTTCTTTGGTCACTTCATAAACGGCCTGGTTGGGCTGGTTGCTGATCCGAAAGAAAAACAACTGGCGCACGTCAAAATACTTGGGTAGCACGTTGCTCAATCGGTAGCAAAAGGTTTCGGGGGTGGTATTGAAATAGGCCATTATTTCGAGGAGTTTTTGGCCGTCGAAACTGGGTTGGGCAAAAAAGCTGGCCATTTTTTCGGCCATCAGTTTGTGTTTAATCAGAATGGCACTCGAAAAATACGCCGCTTTGTAGTTGTTGAGGAGCTCCTCGAAGGTTTCGGCTTTTACGAGGGAGGTGGTGTCGAGCCGCTTCTTGAGTTTCATGTACTGATAGCCCACCTCGCGCCCAAATATAAAAGCGCGTTGGTTGTCCGACAGCTGCTTGTTGATGTAGAGCCGCATTTGTTCGCCTTTTGGGATGGTCATTGAGCGAACGTCGGCAAGTTCGGGGTACTTGTCGGGGTCGATGTTTTCAATCTGGTAGCCGTAGTGCTTTTTTAGGAGATCAGAAAGGTATTTTTCGTCCAGCAAAACAGTGTCGGCAATGTCAAACTCCTCCAAAAACCACTCGGCTTCTTGTTCCAAATCTTCAAAATAATTGTCGTACATCTCCTGGTAGGTTCGGAGCGCCGAGAAATAAAACTGCTCGACCGACATATTATAATTGCGCGATATTTCGATGAGCGTTCCAATGAAGGCACTCAATTTGGTGGGCGCATCCGACAGCATTTGCAGCAGGTCGGCGGGGTCTATGCCGAACATATTGAGGGGCAGTTCGGTCAAAATGTTGGAGTTGAGCAGTTCGGAAATAGGCTCCAATTTTTTGCTCAATTTCAAAGACACCAGCGAGTCGTAGTCCACGCCAAAAGCCTCCGACAACGCCATAATCTTGTCCGACTTGGGGTACTTTCGGCCTTTTTCTATTTCATTAATGTACGAAATCGAAAGCCCCGATTTTATCGATAAGTCATTCAAAGACAGGCTTTTGTCGATCCGTAGTTGTTTGAGCTTTAACCCAAAAAGCAGGCGAATATGATCTTGGTTAAGAGCCACGTGGATAGGTATGAACAATTGATGAAATAAACAATTTAGCGAACACCGCTGGGTGGTTCGTTTATTTTTCTTCGTTGGTATTAAAAGTAGGAACGATGATGTTTTGGCCAAAAAACAGGGCGTTCAAAAAAAGTTTATTGGTGCCGTACCAGATGCCCCTAAAATTGGGGTTGTCGGCAAAAAGTATGATCCTGCCGTTGCCCTCGCCTGCCACCAAAATACCCGCCGAGCCCGCAATTTTCTTCAAACTTTGCGGGTGCACGTAGCCGTTCAGCAGGGGTTTGTCGGCATATTGCACCACCGTATTAAAACCCACGCCCGACGGTTCTAAAAACGTGTTGTTGTTTCGATAGAGCGCAATTTTGCGGGTGCTGTAGCCGTAGCCGAGCGGGTGGGTGGTGTCTAAATCGGCCTCATAAATGCTGCCTCCCGTGTTTTTTGCGCCCTCCGTAGCAATGGCATCCTCAAAATTAATGCGTGTTTTTTTGATGCTCAAGGAGTCGGCTTTTGTGGCGGTTCTCAGCTTTTCTTTGGCCAAGCCGTTTTTTATGGCCCACTCCGAAGCCGTTTTTAGGGTAATGAGCGTGCCGCCGTTGGCCACCCAATTTTTAATTTTTGTTACCAAAGCGGCATCATTCGGGTACTGCCCCGACACCATCACCAACGTGTTGTAGCGGTTTAGGTTCAGCCTGGCCAGGTTGGGCAGTTCCACCTTGGTTATCGGCATTCCTACTTTGGTGTCTAACAAGTGCCAAACTTCGCCAGCCTCGTAGGCACTCACGCCCTGCCCAACCACCAGCAGTGCTTCGGGCTTGGTGGTTTTTTGGATGAAATTACTGCCCAAGTCTACCCCATTTTGGGCAAAACCAGTGCTAAGACCCACAAAGCCGACGTTGGCATCCTGGCTTATCTTTCGCACCACCGAAAAAACAGAGTCGGACGTGAGCGTCTGAATCTGCAACGGTATCACCAGCGTACCGTAGCCAAATTGGCGGTTGTTGGTCTTGAAAGGCTTGCTCGAAACCTTCACGGCAACGCCCGCTTTCTGCAACTGATACAACGCCTTGGTGGCATTGTAGTCGCTGTAGTTTAGAGCGTAGGCGTAGTCCGATTTTTGGACAGCGGGCTGCTTGCCGTCGAGGGTTTCTGCTTTGATAATACTGCCCTTGGTGAACGCCGTTTTGAGTTCGGCGTGCGGAAGCCCGAACGACAGGGCCAAGTTCCAGGCCGAGGCATCGTAAAAAATACTGTCGGCAAACTTGGTGGGGCGTTCAAAAATAGACTGCACCATTCGGTATTGTGGCTGCGACGTGGGTATTAATAGGGCCTGGCCTTTTTCAAAATTAAGTCCGTCGGCACTCACGGGCGCGTCCAATTCATAACATTCAATTTTGTGCTGGAGCATCAACCGCGTAAACTCCCGAACCCTGGTGGCATCGCTCGCGTCGCCGATCACGTAGGCTTTCACGGGTTTTTTTAGCGCGTCGTTCACGGCAGTAGAAAAAAACTCGCGCTGAAACTTCAACAGTTCAGTTCGGTTGTCTTGGCTTGCTTTGAGCGTAGCGAGGGCATTGACCAGTTGGTTTCTGATCGTAAAAGCAAAAGTAAGCACGCCGTTTTGGCTTTCTTGAACGTGGCCCCGCGCGCTACCTTGCTCGAAGAGCAGCCCCAAGCCACCCTGCATATCTGGGTACGAAGACCCGTAGCCAGGGTACAAATTGTCGAACGATTCTTTGGTATAATACAACGCGCCGATGTCGTTCATGGCCGACTCAAAGTATTTGGCAAATTTGGTGTTTAGGGTCTTGTAAACGTAAGTTGGCACGAGCGGGTTTTCGGCGTTTTCTTTCGATGGCTCGAAGAAAAAAGTGGAGTTAGTACCCATTTCGTGGTGGTCGGTCACAACATTGGGATACCACGAATGGTACATCTTCAACCTGTTTTGGCTTTCGACGTGTACGTTCAAGTACCAGTCGCGGTTGGGGTCAAACCAGTAGTGGTTCATCCGCCCGCCAGGCCAAACCTCGTTGTGTTCGCGGTCGGCGGGGTCGGCACTTGGCGGTTCGGCGCGGTGCACATTCACCCAGTTCACAAAGCGGTCGCGCCCGTCGGGGTTCAGCACGGGTTCGATCAGCACCACCGCCTCGTCCATCAGCTTTTTAAGGTCAGCATCCTCGCAGGCGGCCAGGTAATACGCCGTTAGAATCATGGCCTCGCCGCCCGATGTTTCGTTGCCGTGCACGTTGGCCCCCAATTGCACCACCACGGGCATACTGGTTACGTCGGGCATGGGCTTGGTGGGGTCGGTCAGCGTGAGGTGGTCGCGCTGGATGTTTTCTAATTTCGACAGGTTCGACTTGGCACTAAACGCCACGTAAATCTGCGGGCGCATCTCGTTGGTGTAGCCAATGGTCTGAATTTTGGCGCGTTGGGTGGCGGTGGTCAGGTACGTCATGTAGTTCACGATCATGTCGTAGCGGGCCTGGTGGCTGCCAATCGGAAAGCCAAAAAACTGTTCGGGCGTTTTGATGGCCGCGTTAAATTTTTTGCCAGGAAAGTAGTAGTTGTTTTGGCTATACGACTCAAAACCAACCACCACGATCGCCAGAAAGAGCAGGGCAATTTTGAAAAAATGGGTAAAACGTGGTCTCATTTGCTAATGCGTTTATGGGTTTGGAGGGTGGTTAATCAAAGGTTTTTTAGGGCTGCGATGGTCTGAACAGGGTCTGCCGACGAAAATACAAAGTTGCCCGCCACCAGCGCGTCTGCGCCCGCTTCGATGAGTTTGGGTGCATTTTGGGCGTTTACGCCGCCGTCTATTTCGATGAGGGCGCGGCTGTTTTGCTTTTGGATCAATGCTTTCAGGTCGCGCACCTTTTGGTAGGTGTGTTCGATAAATTTTTGGCCGCCAAAACCTGGGTTCACCGACATGACCAACACCAGATCGAGGTCGGCAATGACGTTTTCTAACGCCGAAACGGGCGTGTGCGGGTTGAGTGCCACGCCAGCCATTGCGCCCAAATCTTTTATTTCTTGCACGGTTCGGTGTAGATGCACGCAAGCTTCGGCGTGAACCGTTATGATGGCCGCGCCCGCCTGCCGAAAAGCAGCCAAGTATCGTTCGGGTTGCACAATCATCAGGTGCACATCCAGCGGCTTGCGGAGGTGTTTGGCGGCGGCTTGCGCCAGCGGTATGCCGAACGAGATGTTGGGCACAAAAACGCCGTCCATCACGTCGAAATGCAACCAATCGGCCTCGCTGTTGTTTACCATCTCGAGGTCGCGTTGCAGATTTCCGAAGTCAGCGGCCAGCAACGACGGCGCGATAATGGGTCTTTTCATGCCCCAAATTTACGTTTTTTACTGTTAGATAACTAATCAAAAAAAACAGATTTCCCAACGTAACTACCTCCCTATTTGTTGTTTTTACGGGTTATTGTACAATCTCTCAACAAAAATTGATCCTAAAAAAAACTGTCTTCTGCTTTCTTTTCCACTGCCCTTTTTGGGTATTTCGCAAGATGTTTCCAGCACTCGCAGCCTGCCCAACCCGCACAGATACCAGTCCACGGCCTTCTATTTGGACAATGCTTTTAAAGTAAAAACCGACAAACCCAACGTGGAGGCAAGCTGGTAGGTGGCAGAACTTTGGGCATGGTGCGCGTGTTTTTGTTGCGCTATTTTTATAATTTGCAGCGTGTTTACCAACCACCCAGCCCATGTCTGCCCAAGCCCGAATTGCCGAATTAACCACAAAACTCAACCACTACAACCAACGCTACTACCAAGATAGCGTTTCCGAAATCACTGATTTTGAGTTTGATGCGTTCATGGCCGAGCTCACCGAACTCGAAAAACAACATCCCGAACTCCAGCGCAACGACTCGCCCACGTACCGAATCGGCGGTAATATCACGAAATCATTCACGGCGGTGGCGCACAAGTTTCCGATGCTGTCGCTTTCTAATACCTACAACGAGCAGGAAATTATTGACTGGGATCAGCGCATCCAAAAAACGCTCAACGGGCGGCCATATGATTTTGTCTGCGAGCAGAAATTCGACGGCATCTCGCTTTCTTTAACCTACGAAGACGGTGTACTCGCGCGGGCCGTGACGCGCGGCGACGGTACGCGCGGCGACGACATAACCCACAACGCCCGAACGATCAGAACCCTGCCGCTGGCCGTTGTGCAAACGCCCGCCGCGCCGCCTCCGCCCGCTGTTTTTGAGGTACGGGGCGAGGGCTTTATGCCTTTTAGAGAGTTTGAGCGCATTAATTTGGAGCGCGAAGACATCGGCGAAGCCACCCTGGCCAACCCCCGAAACGCTGCGTCGGGGGCTTTTAAGATGCAAGATTCGGCCGAGGTAGCCAAGCGGAGATTAGACAGCTACGTGTACCAATTTTTGAGCGACACCGATATTTTTACCACCCACGAGGAAAGTCTGGTGGCCCTCAAAAGTTGGGGGTTCAACGTGTCGCCGACCTGGCAAAAATGCCAAAATATCGACCAGGTTATGCAGTACATCAGCCACTGGCAGCATCAACGCCACACCCTGCCCTGCGCCACCGACGGCATCGTAATAAAAATAAACGACTACGCCCTGCGCGACGAACTCGGCTACACGTCTAAAAGTCCGCGCTGGGCCATTGCCTACAAGTACAAAGCCGAGTCCAGATCGACGCTGCTCAAAGGAGTCACGTTTCAGGTGGGCCGCACGGGCGCGGTCACACCCGTGGCCGAGCTCGAACCCATCGAGTTGGCGCAAACCACCGTAAAGCGCGCCACGCTCCACAATGCCGACGAAATTGAGCGGCTCGGGCTTAAGGTTGGCGACTACGTTTTTGTGGAAAAGGCGGGCGAAATTATCCCCAAAATCACGGGTGTAGATGCCTCCCGCGCTCCGTTGTTGCAGATCCAAACGCCCATTTTGTTTCCCACGCATTGCCCCGCCTGCCAAACCGAACTCTACCGCAAAGACGGCGAGGTGGCCTATTATTGCCCCAACGAAAAAGCCTGTCCGCCGCAGTTGCGCGGCAGGGTAGAGCACTTTATCCAGCGCAAGGCCCTGAATTTAGACTCGCTGGGCGAAGGAAAACTGGAGGTTCTCTTCGATAATAAACTCATTGCCAACGCCGCCGATCTGTATGACCTGCGTTTTGAGCAGTTGATTGGGTTAGAAAAAAACCACGTCGATGACGCTGGCAAAACCCGTAAGGTGAGTTTTAAGGACAAAACAGTGCAAAATATTTTGGATGGCATTGCCAAATCAAAAGAAGCGCCGTTTGCCAAGGTGTTGTTCGGAATTGGGATCAGGTTTGTGGGCGAAAACACCGCCGAAAAACTAACCGATTACTACAAAAATATTGACGCGCTGTTGGCCGCCGACTTTGAGACCCTAAAAAACGTACCCGAAGTGGGCGAGAAAATAGCCCGCAGTGTGATAGATTTTTTTGGGGTCGAAGAAAACAAAGTCTTCGTAGAACGCCTCCGCGCCGCTGGGCTGCAATTTGAAGGAACAACTGCCCCCGTTGAGGTAGAAAGTAACGCGCTGGCCGACAAAACTTTTTTGTACACGGGTACTTTCGAGCACTTTGGGCGCGAGGAATTGGACACTAAAATTGAGGCCAACGGCGGAAAAGTGTTGAGCGGCGTATCAAAAAAACTAAACTTTCTGATTGTAGGAGAGGGAGCAGGGCCGTCGAAATTGGAGAAAGCGCAAAAATTGGGCGTAACGATCATTTCTGAACAAGAATTCGTGGCAATGCTGGGCTAATAAACACCCGAAAACCAGTATTTTTACTACATTTACAGCCGCTTAACCTACCAAATATATTCTGACACCGCAATGAACCAACAATTTTCGGGCGTAGGTACCGCCTTAGTTACCCCCTTTGATCCTAACGGTAACGTAGATTACCCAGCCCTGAAAAAACTCATTGACTTCAACCTCGAAAATGGAGTGAATTACCTGGTTGTGATGGGAACAACCGCCGAAAACGCCACCGTAAGTGCGGCCGAAAAAACGGCCATCTTGGCTTTTGTTAAACAAAACAAACCCGCCGACGTTGCGCTGGTGTATGGTTTGGGCGGCAACAATACCTTTGAGGTGCTACAAACCATCGCCGAAACCGACTTTACGGGCGTAGATGCCATTTTGTCGGTTTGTCCCTATTATAACAAACCGTCGCAGGCTGGTATTATTGCCCACTTCGAGGCCATCGCTGGTGCATCGCCCGTGCCAGTAATTGCCTACAACGTACCAGGCCGAACGGTGGTTAATATGCAGCCAGCCACCATTTTGGCGTTGGCGGCGCACCCCAATATTGTTGGTCTCAAAGATGCTTGCAGCAGTTTAGAACACTACATGGAGGTGGCCAAAAATGCGCCCAAAAACTTTTTGCTCATCGCTGGCGACGATAACCTCGTCACACCCATGATTAGCATCGGTTGGCACGGGGTCATTTCGGTTATCTCAAATGCTTTTCCCAAAGAAATGGCCACCATGACCCACGCCGCCCTCCAAGGCGACTTCAAGACCGCCGCGCAGATACAGTTTAGTTTCTTAGAGTTCGACACCCTACTTTACGCCGAGTCCAACCCCGTTGGAATAAAAAAATGCTTGGAAATAAAGGGTATTTGTGGTTCTGATGTGCGCCTTCCGCTCATCAAGGCATCCGACGACCTGGCCCAAAAGCTCCAAAACGCCATGCGCACAGAGGGATTTTTATAGGGTTAGACTGGCCTCCGACTTTTTAAGTATTGCTGCATCTCATTGATCGTCAAGGCGTTGAAAGTCATTTGGCGCGTTAGGCCGCCTTTTCGCGCCACCGCCACGCCGTAGTGCATATCATAAAACCCGTCCATCTCGTGGGCATCGGGGTTTATGCTCAGTTTTACATTTTTTTCGATGCAGTACCGAATCCAACGCCAATCCAGATCCAGTCGGTAGGGGCTGGCGTTCAGTTCGATCACTACGCCTTGGGCGGCGCAGGCATTAATGATGGCCTTGTGGTCGATGGGGTAGCCGTCGCGGGCAAGCAGCAAACGCCCCGTCGGATGCCCCAAAATGGTGGTATACGGGTTTTCGATGGCGCGCAGGAGGCGGGTGGTGGCCTTCTCTTGGGTCATCGTCAGATTTGAGTGTACCGATGCCACCACATAATCGAAAGAAGCCAGCACGTCGTCGGGGTAGTCCAACATTCCGTCGCCTAAAATATCAGCCTCAATGCCCTTCAAAATTCTAAAATCGCTGCCTTCGGTGGCAAATTGCTGGTTCAAATCGTCGATCTCCCCTTGCTGTTGGCGCACCCGTTCTTCGCTCAACCCCTGGGCGTAAGTAGCTGATTGTGAGTGGTCGGCAATGCCAAAATACCCAAAACCTAACTCTTGGCATCGGCGCGCCATTTGCAGCAGTGTGTGCTTGCCGTCGGAGTAGGTGCTGTGGTTGTGCAAAATACCACGCAGGTCGTCCCACGTTATGAGGTCTTCGTTTTGGTGGGTTGCCGCCCATTCAAACTCGCCCGCGCCCTCGCGCATTTCGGGGGCAATGTAAGGCAGCCCCGCCAGCGCATATACCTCGGCGGGGTCGGTTATGGTTTCGTTTTGGGCAATACTGTAGAGCGTTCTGCCGTCCGAACCGCGTTGGGCCAGGTGGGCTTCGGCAGCGTTTAAAACAAACATTTTGCCCTCAAATTTTTGGGTTTCAACGCCCACAATCTCCACGGCCACATCCACAGAATCAGCTTTTCCGCGCCAAACGAAAGGAGTCGATTGTTTTTCGTTTTTGATTAAAAAAGGTATTTTAGCAATGCGCCTTTGGGCCTCGTTGGGCTGCTCGCAGGCCACCAGCAGTTGAACCGTATCGACGGTTTCGGTTTTGCGCCGCACCTGGCCAGTTATCTCTACAACCTCAAAATGTTTTTCTAATTGCTCCAAAATATCCTGTGCCAGTGCCTCTGCTTTGTCCATGCGGAGCCGGCCGACTTGTTGTTCCAGAAAAATTAATGAATCTAAAACCTGCTGCTGAATTTTTTCTCCGAATCCCTTCAAGGCCGCAATCTGCCCCGTTTCGCAGGCCGACTTCAAATCTTTGAGGTTATCGATCCCCAATTCGAGCCACAATTTTCTGATTTTCTTGGGCCCAATTCCCTTTACGCTAAACATCTGCAACACGCCCTCGGGGGTGAGTGCCAGTAGCTCGGTCAGGTCGCGGAGTTGCCCAGTCTGCACAATTTCCTGCACTTTGCCAGCCACGCCCTTCCCTACGCCGGTAATCTGGGTGAGCTGACCAAAGGTGAGATCCGCAATCTGGGCATCTTTCACGCGGTCTAAGCCGTAGGCCGCCGCGCCGTAAGATTTTATTTTGAAGGCATCGGCCTCGTGCAGTTCTAAAAGCCTGGTTGTTTGTTCGAGAATATCGACGATTGCTCCGTTGGTCATGGTCAGAAAAAATAAGATTAGTCTCTTGGTTGGTCTTTGCGGTCTCTTCGGTTGAGGCGGTCTATGAGCAGCCGCGCAAACATCTGCTCGGTCTTGTAGAGTTCGGCCACCTGGCGCACGTTGATAACTTTCAGAAATTTGGTGAGGTACTCGCCCTCTAAATCGACCTCTTTTTGTTTGAGGATTAGCCCCTCTTTGAGGTTGGCCAATATTTTAGCGTCCGACTGCGCCAGCGAGGAGTTTTCGCCCGCAATTTCGCGCAGGGTTTTTCTGATCTCCCGCTTTTTGGCATCGAACTCATTGTAAACTGGCCAAAACTGTTGCGACTGCTCGGTGGTCAGGTTCAGCCGGTTGGTCATCATGGCGGCCTTAGCGGCATCTATTCTTTGCGCACCGCCGCCCTGCGCCGCCGCAAAGTGGAGGGTCAGTAAAAATACAGCGAGATGAAGGTTTTTTTTCATGGATCAAAGAAAAGTTTGTTGTTGCGGGATCGTTAAAAAAAGATGTTGATTCACAGTTGTTCGATGTGCCGAACGATGTCCTCGTCGGAGAGGTCTAATTGCTGCACAAAAATGGAGTCTGCGGCGGCCATCCGTAGTTCGGTGTGTTCGGCGAGGTCGTATTCGGTCAGGTTTTGGTCGATCAAATACTGCTCAATGCTCGCGTCCGAAACCTGGCTCAGTGCCTCTTGGCCGATAGAATCTTGGCGCGCTGGCCAGGTAAACCACACCAATGCGCCGATCAGACCAGCGCAAACCGACGACAAAGCCGTGCGCCGCCAGCTCCAGCTGATGCGCCAAGCGTGTTCGTGGGCGTGCTGGCGCGCGCGCACCCGCGCCTGAACCCGGGTGGGGAGGCCCTCAAAATAGCCCTCTGGCACCGTAAAAGGCGTTTTTCGCTCCAAGTTTTCTATGGGTATCTTTTTCTTCACGGCGTTTTTCTTAGTCAGACACCAGACTTCTTCAATGGTTTAATCAATGGTTAGGAAGGCTTCAATTTTTTTGACGGCGAGGTGGTACGATGCCTTCAGCGCACCCACCGACGTACCCGTAATGTCGGCTATTTGTTCGTATTTCAGGTCGTCGAAATATTTCATGTTAAAAACCAACCGTTGTTTGTCGGGCAGGCGCAGGAGGGCTTTTTGGAGGCGCAGCTGGATTTCGTCGCCAGACAGCAGCGGATCGTCGTCCATTTTTGCGGCCAATTCGTGGCTCACATCGTAGATCGGTACAAAGAGCCGCCGCCGTTTTTTGTTCAAAAAATCAATGCACCCATTGCTCGCAATCCTGTACAGCCACGTAAAAATCTGGGCATCGGCCCTAAACCTGTCCAAACTTTCCCAGGCTTTTATGAACGTCTCTTGGGTCAGGTCGTCGGCATCGTCGTGGTCAATCACCATTTTGCGCACGTGCCAATAGATCCGTTGCTGGTAGAGGCGCACCAACTGCTCAAACGCCAGGTGTTTTGTTTCGGGTTTGCCAAACTTTTCTAATAGCTCTTGGTCGGTCATCGGCACGGTTTATACTGGTTGAACGACTAAATTCTGAACGCACATTCAACCATTTGGCAACCCTACCGAGGGTTCAAAACCCTCGGTAGGGTTAAATGAAGTACGAATTAATTACCCCAAAGCCCAACTACCTTATTTTCTGGCAATGGCTTTTTTGGCCGCCGCCACAATATGCTGGGCCGTCAATCCGTATTTTTCCATTAGTTGGTTGGGCGTTCCGCTCTCGCCAAAGCTGTCGTTTACGGCCACAAACTCTTGGGGTTTTGGGTTGTTTTGCGCCAGCAACTCAGCAATGGCACTGCCCAAACCGCCCGCTATTTGGTGTTCTTCGGCGCTCACCAAGCAGCCCGTTTTGGCCACCGATGCTAAGACCGCCTGGTTGTCTAAAGGTTTAATGGTGTGGATATTTATGATTTCGGCGTTTATGCCTTCGGCGGCCAGCAACTCGCCCGCTTGGATGGCCTCCCACACCAGGTGTCCCGTGGCAAAAATGCTCACGTCGGTACCTTCATTGACCATCCAAGCCTTTCCGATCTCAAATTTTTGGTCGGCATCCGTAAAAATGGGCACCACGGGGCGGCCAAAACGCAAATACACTGGGCCATCGAAGGCGGCGCAGGCAATGGTGGCGGCTTTGGTTTGGTTGTAGTCGCAGGGGTTTATGACCGTCATGCCTGGCAAAGCCCGCATCATGGCCAGGTCTTCGAGAATTTGGTGCGTTGCGCCGTCCTCGCCCAGGGTGAGGCCAGCGTGCGAAACGGCGATTTTGACGTTTTTGTTGGAATACGCCACACTCTGACGGATTTGGTCATAGACCCGGCCCGACCCAAAATTGGCAAACGTAGTTGCAAACGGAATTTTGCCGCCAATCGTTAGGCCAGCCGCCACGCCAATCATGTTGGCTTCGGCAATGCCGCACTGAATAAAACGGTCGGGGTTTTCTTTGATGAAGGCATCAAGTTTGAGCGACCCAACGAGGTCGGCACACAAGGCCACCACGTTGGGGTTGGTTTGGCCCAATGCTTGCATTCCCGCGCCGAAGCCCGAGCGGGTGTCTTTTTTTTCAGTGAAAGTGTATTTTTTCATATTTAAAGCCCCCCAGCCCCCGATGGGAGAGTTTTTGTATAAATAGCCTCCTTCGGGGGTTGGGGGCTTATTTTTGTTAGTTTACTTAAAAAATAGGTGGCACTTGGGCAGTTTGGATGCTGCGCCGCGCGCTGAATGGAGAAACCATTGTTGATATATTTTTGTGCGAATAGCCGCTTTCGGTCTTTTCCTATTCCCTGGTTGGTGTGTTCCAACCAGAGTCGTCTGATGGTTTCAAAAGGTTCGTCTTCGTTTTCGGGCAAAGCAAACTCAAATTGTTCATTTTTAAGCAATTGACGCATGAGCAGCGTGTCTGCCAAAAACCAAGATTCAAATGCCTTAATGGCCAAAACAATCAACTGATTCTCTCGGATACCGATATTTTCTTTCTTGCGCGTTTTGGTGTGTGCATTGTCTAAATCAGTCAGAATTACGATTAAATTAGCTCCCTCGTCTTGTAAATTGGCTCGAAAACTATCTAACTTCAACCTTAAATTATCTTGTCTAAGAGCGTTGATTGGTTCTGGAACGTAGCCAATGCCCAACGATTCTAACAACACGCGGAATTGTGGTGATTTAATGAACAAAACCTCAGAATAACCCTCGCCAATGAAACCTAATTTTACCACGTCAGTCCGCCCCCCAATGCGTTAGAAAGCCAAGCTTCATCCATTGCCAATCCGTGTAAATCCTTGCCTTTCAGTTGTTTAATTTGTGTCTGGCCTTCTCGTTTGTTCACTAAAATAACCTCGTGTGGTTGCAACGCCGACACTAAACTTTGTGAGTGAGTATTGAGCCAAATATAATGCCCTTTTTCTTCGCACTGCGTTCTAAAAAAGCCCACTAATTCTTTGATTGCCTCTGGATGTAGCCCGTTTTCAGGTTCTTCAATGCACAAAAATTGCGGCTCATCAGACTGGTAAACAGCTGATAGTAAGGACAATATGTTGTAAGTTCCATCGGAAAGAAGGTCTTTGGTAAAAGGTTTTTCAACGCCTTTCTCGTACACAATGAGCGTATCGGTGCTGCTCAATTCACTCGACACAATTTGTATATCTTGAAACCCAGGAATAAACAATTCCAACCATTCTTTAATTTCTTCTCGTTTTTTTTCGTCTTGAAGAATCCGTTTGAGGACTTTTTCGAGGTTGGAACAAGAGGTAGAGAGTTTATTTTCGCTACGTATAGCTATTTTTTCACGTTTGGTATTTGAGATAAAGATTTCGGAATGATTATCTACAAATTGTTGGTAGTTAGTATCGTGATGAAATGTGTAAAAATCGTTTTCCGATTCCCTCTTCCCATTTCTCCCCGTCATAAGACCAATATCTAATATAGAAAAGGTGTTAAAGTATATTTCTATTACAGGTATTCCATACACACTCTCATCATCTAAAATGGCATTGTAAGAATAGGTATTCGGAAAAAGATTTTCAAGTTCGCGGTATAAATCGCCAAATTGATAGCTAAATAAACGAAACTCCAATGCCTCAAAAATATTCGATTTGCCCGAGCCATTTGGGCCCACAAAGACCGTAAATGGGTTGGGTTCAACGATTTCTAAGTCCACGATGGACTTAAAGTTTTTGATATGGAGGTTTTTTATTTTCACTACTTAATCTTTAAAAACGGCGGGTAGGTTAATTTTCAGTTCGGGAAAAATAAACGAGTGCATCGTTTCGTCTTCGGTAAAAGGCCGATGCCCAATAAAAACGCCTTGCTCGTTGAGGGTATAAACCAGCACGTTTTTGTTGTTCGACTGCACAATCCAGTATTCGCGCACGCCCGCTTCTTCATAAACCTCAAACTTATCCTTCATTTCTTTCTTGGTATTGCCAGGCGACAATATCTCAATCACCAAATCGGGCGCACCAACGCAACCGCGTTTGTCCAATTTAGATTTATCGCAAATCACGCAAATGTCGGGCTGAACCACCGTAAATACCTGTTTATCAGTCTTCTCCGATTGGCGCGGCAAGCGCACATCAAACGGAGCGTAATACCATTCGCAAGGGTGATCGTCAAAATATAGTCCCATCTGTGAGGTAATATACCTTGAAATAGCTTGGTGCTTTCGAGCAGGGGCCGACATTTTGAAAATGTAGCCCCGTATCAATTCTACGCGCTCTTCAAACTTCCATTTGAGGTAGTCGGCGTAGCTGTATTTTTCAGAAAAATCTAACTGTTTGAGGCTCGTTATCATGCTTCTGGTGGTTTTTGAATACTAATAATCGCCCATTGTTTCGGGGAGCTGCGCCAGTGCGGTTGCCAGTTGCTCGTCGTTGGGAGCTATGCCGTGCCACTTGTGGCTGTACATCATAAAATCTACGCCCGCGCCCATTTCGGTTTGCATCATCACGGCAATCGGCTGACCTTTGCCCGTGAGTCTTTTTATTTTGCGGAGCAGCGTTACCAGCTCCTCCATGTTGTTGCCGTTTACGCTCAACACCCGCCAGCCGAAGGCTTTATATTTGGCGCCAATGTCGCGGTTGTTCATCACTTTGGTGGTTGGGCCGTCTATTTGTTGTCCGTTTACGTCCACAAATGCCACCAGGTTGTCTAAGTTTTTGTGGGGTGCAAAAGTAACAGCCTCCCATACTTGGCCTTCTTGCTGCTCGCCGTCGCCCATGAGGCAGTACACCAACGCGGGGTCTCCGTTCATTTTTTTTGCCATCGCCGCGCCAATGGCCACCGACAGCCCTTGCCCCAACGAACCCGACGCAATGCGCACGCCAGGAAGGTGCTCGTGGGTGGTGGGGTGGCCCTGCAAGCGCGAGTTGAGTTTGCGAAAAGTACTCATTTCTGTCACGTCAAAGTACCCTCGCCGCGCCAAAACGCTGTAAAAAACGGGTGAAATATGGCCATTCGACAAAAAAAACAGGTCTTCGCCAGTGGCGTTCATGTTGAAGCTCAAGTACCCACCCTTGCCCTTGCGGTTGCTGATTTTCATTTGCTGGAAGTACAGCGCAACCAACAGATCTGCGCAGCCCAACGAGCCGCCTGGGTGGCCCGACTGGCAACCGTGTACCATTCTTAAAATGTCTCGACGAACCTGAGACGCTGTTTGCTGCAATTTTTGTGTGGTCATGCTAATAAATTGTTATTGTGTTTAGGTACGTTTATAAGGCTCCGTATTTGGCGTATAATAATTGGGAAATAATAGAAAGAACAGCGGCAATTACGAACTTGAGTTTGCCGACCTGTTCGGTTGGCTTGGCCAAAGACGCCCAGCTCAACAGCGGAACGACCATGGCAAATATAGAGAGTCTTTCGTAGAAAAACGGCAAAGTAACCATGAGAACAGCGGCGGCCATGAGCGACATGAAAAGCGGGTAAACGTCTCGCTCAATCTTAAAAAAGCCCAACCCGCCCACCAACAAAATAAAGAGGCTGATCCAGCGGCCATTTAGCCCCAGGGCAGCCGATTTAATGCTGATTAGCCCCCAAATGGTGTCGTCGATGGCAAGCAGAACAAAACCAATTCCCATTAAAATTAAGTACGTCTTCACTGTGGCCTTTGGTAGGCTGTTCCAGTGGCGGGTTCCGATAAGGTGCAAATAAAATCCTGCAAACATCGGAACGCTGGCCAGGTATCCCCACGACGGCGTTCCGTTGGGATGGTTTTCTGCGTAGAAGGTGCTTTTTAGAAAACTTGCTGGATAAACCCCGCCCCAAGCGAGCCAAGTTGCCAACAAGCCCACAAGTGCAGCAGCGGCAAGTAGTGCGCAAAAAACAACTTGGGGTCGTTTTATCTCGGTGGGTTTAGGAACAAACCAGCCCGCCACGCCTGCCGTAAAGACCTGCAAACTTACCTGAACCGCCAAAAGCAAAAAACCACTGCTTCGTTTTTTGAGTAGCAACTGAAACGCAAAAAAACTTACTAACAAGCTCGGTACAAACGGGTGCGCCCTGCTGGCATAAACCAACACGAAGGGATTGAGCCAAATTAGAAACAAATTCAAATTTGGTGTTTTAGTTGGCCTTAAAACACCCACGTAAACACCCACCAAAAAACACGCCGCTGGCACTAAGCGCGCCATTGTAACGGCTGGTACACCGCTCACGTAGGCCAAGCCAGACACCACCCACAAATAGTAGGGCGATATGTGCCAGCAGGGTTGGGTGTCTAAGGCGGGAAATTTTTGAAGGGCTTGTTCGAAAGCGCAGCGGTAAACCACCACCTCGTCGCCCCGGAGGTGCTGAAAAAACACCAAGTAGATTGTGCAGCACCCCGCCACGGCATAAACCAGCCAGGCCAGTGTTTTGTCGCTAAAAAAAGCAGTAAGGTTATTTTTTGTTATCATTTGTATTTTCCAAAGGTCGGGTTGGCAAAGGTATTGGTCATTTTATGATCTGCTCGGCGTGGTTTTTTGTGTCTATTTTCGAGATAATTTCTTGGATAACCCCCCGCTCATCAATCATAAAGGTGGTTCGTGCCGTGCCCATGTAGGTGTAATTATCAGAGATTTATGATAAGTCATGCCATGAATTATTTATGTCCCAGTACTTATCAATTATCTATCCAACAATATTTTCAACGCTTCGATGTTGGCAATTTCGTCAAAAATAGCGGCAACGGGAATGTCAAAACCGACAACAGCGCGGCTTGCGAGGTCGTCGTCGTAGCGGGCGGTGGAAACGGGAAAATATTCTTTCAAGTCGCCAATGAGGGCATATTGTTCTACGATTTCTTTGGTGGGGTCAATAATCCAATATTCGGCCACGCCGTGGGCGGCGTAGTCTTCAAATTTAATGCCTCGGTCGCGTTTGGCGGTCTTTTTCGACAAAATTTCGACAACCAAATCGGGGGCTGGAAACAGCAATTGCTCAGGGGTGAAATGCTTGGCTTTTTCGTTGCCAAAAAAACAAATGTCGGGTTCATAATCGTTTCGGGTCAGCGAAACCATTGCTTTCTCCACCCGAACCACGCCCAGTTTTTTATGGCTTGCATAAACGCTCATTATGCGTGAGAGAAAATCACAGACACTCAAATGCTTGTTTTTAGCGGGCGAATGAAGAACAACTTCGCCGTTGATAAACTCGGCTTTGATGCTTTCGTCCACCCAGTTCCGAAACGTGTTGCGCTGCTGGGTTTCTTCGTTGAGCAATTTTACGGCCTCTTCTACCAGCAACCGCGCCATTGGTTTTTTAAGAATTTCTTCTACCAGATTCATATTGCGTTTTGTTTTTTTATACCAATACCCAAAAATAACCCTTTTTCCTGTACCCTTTTTTCAACACCATCCTTGTATTATCCCAACACCTGCTCGGCGTGATTCTTCGTGTCTATTTTTGAGATAATTTCTTGGATAACCCCTTGTTCGTCAATTACAAACGTGGTGCGGGCGGTTCCCATGTAGGTTTTGCCATACATCGATTTTTCGACCCAGACTCCGTAGGCTTCTACCACGGCGTGGTCGGTGTCGGCCAGGAGCGAGAAGGGCAATTCGTATTTTTTAATAAATTTTTGGTGCGCCTTGGCATCGTCCACGCTCACCCCCAACACCTCAAAGCCCTCCTTGAGCATCAGCGGGTAGTTGTCGCGCAGGTTGCAAGCCTGGGCGGTGCAACCTGGGGTGTCGTCTTTGGGGTAAAAATACAAAACCAGTTTTTTGCCCGAATAATCTGACAGACTAACGACGTTTCCGTTTTGGTCTTTGGCCGCGAATGGGGGTGCTGCTTCGCCGATTTTTGGTTTCATTTGCTTTCTTTGTTTGGGTTTGAGGTGCGTACTTGGGTATTTCTGTTTGCAAGGTAGCTATATTTCCAGCCCGATCTATGACCTCCAATACCAATTGTCCCTCAAATTTAACCGAATCAATCCGTTTTTCTGACCATATCAGGTTCCTTTTGTAGTCGTAATTCATCAAAGTCCACTGCCCGTTTACGAACGCCCGCCAGCTTTGAACGCCCGCCAGCCCGTCCGAAATATTGGCCGCAATGCGATCTTTGTTGGCGGTGGCCAGTTTTATTTTTGGGGCAACCGTATCGGCTCTCACCACAAAAGTACCAAACTCGCGCGCCGAAAACTGAATACTCCCGTCGGCTTTCCACTTGCCACCCTGGAAACGAAGCCTGCCGTTGTTGTTCAGATACACGTGGCTGCGGTCGGGTACTGTTGGCGCCAAATCAGGCACAAAATCGACCGTAAAATAATCTTTGGCGGGCGTGTAGCCATCGGCTATTACGATCACGCCGTCTCGCCGGGTAGACGATAAATACAAGGTGTCGAACAAACTTTCTGGGTAAAACTGCACCTTGTACCGGTCGCCGTTGTAAGTAATTTGGCGGCCTGGAATCATTTTTTTGACAATGTTAAGTCCCAGTGTCTTTCCGCCGATCTGCACCGAGTCGGGTAGCAGCGTCCTTAAATCCAACAAATAAACCGATTCGTTGGCGTTGGCGTAGCTGGCTGGTTGCTCGGCAGTATTTTTTGCGTTGAAAAAAACGGCAATTTGCTGGTCATAAGGTACGTTTTTCGCCGTAATTTTGAGCACGTTTTCCGTCACGTCGGCCTTCATTTGTAGCAGGCCTTCGGTGTTGGTTAGTTGGGTGGTGGTGGCCTGTGGCAGTTGCCCCACAACCGTGAACCTGAGCGTGGAGGCGTTCTCGTACACGTCAAAAATCGTAATTTTCACCTGGTGGGTTAGGGTGTCTCTGATGTTCAAGTGGCCCCGGTAGCCGTTGGTTTTGTAGAGCTCGAAACTGTTTCCGTCGGGGTTGTAGCAGCGGTAAAACCTGCTTCCCGTTCGTTGTTCGGTGGCGTAATCGATCAGGTTGTTGTAGTCGCGGGTGGCAGCACTCGGAAAAGTAGCCATGTTGTAGGTAAAAATCTCGCGGCCGTCCACCTTTATTTCAATGCAATTGAGGCCGTTTCTAAACGGCGTTCTGTCCATAAAATCGTAGGCCAACAGTTCTATTCCCAGCGTGCCATAGGCGCGTATGGGCTGCGGAATTTCGTATGAGCCGTCTTCGGTGCGAACGGGGCGGAACATAACCCGCTCGAACTCGTTGTTCACGCGGCCGTCCAACGACATGGCTCGGATGGCCAACGACTGAAAAGCGGGGCTGGTTTGGTCTGCGATCTCGTCGAAACCAAAGTAGAGCGGATTTAAGTAGTTTTCTTTGGAGTCGCGAATCTCAAAGTGCAAGTGCGGCCCGCCCGATCCGCCGGTGTTGCCCGACAGCCCGATGATATCGCCCTGTTTGACCAAAAACTGGTCGGCCTGCGGCAAGAGCTCGACCTCAAAATTTTGAATCTTGTACTGCTCATCGCGCACAAAACGCCCCATTGGTTCGGCAAAATTGAGCAGGTGGCCGTACACCGTCGTCATACCGTTGGGGTGTTTTATGAACACCGCGTTGCCGTAGCCTCCCGTCTGCACTTTTAGGCGGCTCACGTAGCCGTCGGCGGCGGCCACTACTGGCAGGCCCTCGCGGCCCTGGGTTCTTATGTCGATACCAGCGTGGAAGTGATTGGCGCGCAGATCGCCCATGGCCCCGGAAAGGGTATTTTTCTGGCCAGGTAGTATGGGCAAAATAAAATAATTTTGCGGATACGTCTGCCGTTGGGCGTGGATGTTGCTCTCTCCAAACAGCAATAAAACAATACCCAGTAAAAGTCGCACGTTCATTTTTTTCGATTTAAAAGCAAAAAAGCCATCGGTATGATGGCTTTTTTGTAGATCATTTTGCCCGAAAGCAGTATTATTTGACAGGCTTTTTCTTCTCGCGGATGCGGGCAGCTTTGCCCTGGCGACCACGTAGGTAGAACAAGCGCGCGCGGCGAACGCGTCCCTCGCGCACCAACTCAATTTTGTCGATGTTGGGAGAAAGCAGCGGAAAAATACGCTCCACGCCCACGCCATTCGAGATCTTACGCACCGTGAAGGTCTCGCCAGCTCCGTTTGGGTTGCGGCGCTGAATGACCGCCCCAGTAAAAATCTGGATGCGCTCCTTGTTGCCCTCTTTAATTTTAACGTGTACGTTAATGGTATCGCCCGCCTTGAAGGCAGGGTGCTTGGAGCGAGCGGCTGCATTGTCAGCTTCGACCATCTTAATTAAATCTACCATGATTTCTGTGAAATGTATTGTTTGAATGTACCTTTAAAAACGAGTGCAAAAATACGAATTATATCGACACCAGCGTTAGCGCAATCGTAAAATGTTGAACTCAGCTAAAAAAAATGGTTTTTGTGCCACAATTGTTTAGCTTTCGGCCCGTAAACAACGGCCACAGGCACTCATTTATACAACAAAAATTATGCTCACTTTTGCCCAGCTTTGTCAAAAAGTAACTGCCCACGAGATCGAAACCGTTATAGTGGGTTTTACCGACCACTACGGGCGGCTCATGGGAAAACGCTACGATGCCGATTTTTTTGTGGAAGACACCCACAAAAATGGCACCCACGCCTGCGACTATTTGCTGACGACCGACATGGAGATGAACCCAACGCCAGGCTATAAATTTGCCAACTGGGAGCTGGGCTACGGCGACTTTCACCTCGTA
The DNA here is from genome assembly GCA_013298215.1 of Cytophagales bacterium. Taxonomy (GTDB): domain Bacteria; phylum Bacteroidota; class Bacteroidia; order Cytophagales; family Spirosomataceae; genus JAAFKE01. Next base: position 80,768 of record JAAFKE010000007.1, read on the forward strand.
CCCGATTTTAGTACGCTCCGCCAAGCTACCTGGATCAACCGCACCGCGTTGGTGCTGTGCAACTTGCAAAACACCCAAACGCACGCTCCCGTGGAGGTTGCGCCGCGCTCGGTGCTGGCGCGGCAGCTCAAAAACGCCGCAGAGCAAGATTTTGAGGCCTTCACGGCTTCGGAGTTGGAGTACTATCTTTTTAATGATTCTTACAAAAACGCCAACGCCCAAAACTACCAAAACCTCACGCCCGCCAGTTGGTATTTGGAAGACTACAACCTCATGCAAGGAGCGCGGACGGAGGATTTTCACGCCGCTGCGCGGCGGCACCTGAAAAATTCGGGAGTGCCCGTCGAAAACTCCAAAGGCGAGTGGGGGCGTGGCCAACACGAGCTCAACGTGCGCTACGCCGAAACCCTGACGATGGCCGACCGGCACGTGGTTTTTAAGCAATGTCTCAAAGAACTGGCCGACCAGCAGGGCATTAGCCTTACTTTTATGGCAAAACCTTTTTCGGATCAGGCCGGGTCGAGCTGCCACATTCATTTAAGCCTGTGGCAAAATGGCCGCAACGCATTCGATGGCCAAGAGCCGCTCGGCCCAGTGATGGGTTCGGAGGTGTTTAGGTGGTTTTTGGGGGGCTGGATTGCCCATGTCTATGACCTCATGCCGTTCTATGCCCCAACGGTCAATTCATACAAACGTTTCGTTGATGGTTCTTGGGCGCCAACTCGGCTGGCTTGGAGCCACGACAACCGCACGGCGGGTTTTAGGGTGGTGGGCAGTGGGCAAAGTCTGCGCATTGAGTGCAGGATTCCAGGGGCCGACTGCAACCCGTATCTGGCATTTGCGGCTTCGCTGGCTTCGGGGCTCGACGGCATCAAAAACCAAACCGAGCCACCCGCCTGTTTCGTGGGCGACATCTACGCCGCCGCTCACCTGCCGCGCGTGCCGCACTCGCTGGCCGAAGCCACCGAGTTGTTTGCCAACAGCGATTTTGCCAAACAAAGTTTTGGCGACGATGTGGTGGCGCACTACGCTCATTTTTACCGCACCGAGGCCCAAGCCTACGACCGTTCGGTGACGGACTGGGAGCGGAAGCGGTATTTTGAACAAATTTAAAAAGCGCCGGCCGTTGCCCAAACCGAGCAACAACCGACGCTTTTTGAACCCTACTTGGCGCAGACTACTTGCTGGCCGTCAGCACTAAATCAAGCGTAAAATCGTCGTAGATCATTTTGTCTCCGATGGCTTCAAAAAACTTCTTTGAGTTGTACTTAATGTCAAACGCCGTGCGGTCGATGACAATTTGGGCGGTGGCTGTTGCTACGCCGCCTACTACTTTCACGGTTGCAGGAAAAGTAATTGGCTTGGTGATTCCCTTGATGGTCATGTCGCCAGTCACGTTGAAATTGCCAGCACCAGTACCTGGGGCTACTTTCGTGATTTTGAACATGGCTTTTGGGTGCTTTGCGATGCTAAAAAAATCATCGCCCTGCAAGTGGCCCATCAGTTTGGCGTTGTAGCCAGCGTCGGTTATGTCGGTGCAGGCCATCGACTTCATGTCGGCCTCAAAAGACCCGCCAGTCAGTTTAGCACCGTCTACCATAATCGAGCCGTTGCCCAAAGCAATTGTTCCAGAATGCTCACCCGTTACCTTTTTGGCGTTCCACTTCAAAGAACTTTTGGCGGCATCTACTTTGTAAGATACTGCTTTTTTGCCCGAATTATCGGCCATGGCAGGAGCCGTTAGTATGCACACTGCTGCAAGCACGCTCGCGAAAAAATTGACTGTTTTCATTGATTTTTGTTTTTAGAAATTGTTTTACTGATTGATTAAACTTGGAATTATTGTAAGCAACTGCAAAGCTAAATGTACAAACACGATACTTTAACAGTCGAGAACCCACCGCGTGTGTTATGCGGCTGAGGGTTGTAAACCATCACGCATTTTGTCGAGCAAGTTGCTCAGGGTCTGGGCTTCGTCGGGGGTTAGTGTGCCGCCGAAGTTTTGCATAAATTGTTCTTGCAACGGATCGAGTGCGGCCAGAACATCAAGCCCAATTTGGCTAATGGACACATCCACCGCTCGGCGGTCGGCGGTACTTTCGCAGCGGACGGCCATATTTTTTTGGACTAATTTATCGACCAATCTCGATGCGTTCGACATTTTGTCGAGCATCCGCGCAATGATGTCGTTTACTTTTATTGGATTGGGGTATTGACCCCTTAAAATCCTGAGCACGTTATACTGCGGCACCGTGAGGCCGTGTTCTCTGAGCATAACTGCTTGCATACCAAGCATTTGATTGCTGGTGTATATCAAGTTTACACCAACTCGGTGTCGCTCGTCCCTAAAATTTGATTTTATCTCTTCATCAATACTCATAAAGTTTGGCAGGGTTTGTTTTAAATACGAGTGAATATAATGTAAATACATCGTACTGTTATTTTGAGTTCCGTTTGGGTCTATTTTTTTTGCTTGATGTTTTATTGGGCGAAAAATCGACAGCAGGTTAGTGGATGTAACTGAATAATTGATGTTTTTTATTTTATAACTATTTAACTATCAGGCACTTATTCGATAATTCGTTCATTCAACATTATTACTTAATTAGCAGTAGGCAGGTATTTTAGTTTGCCGTATATTTGTTCAAACGGCGCGGATTTAAAAATCTGCCAAAACCCGACCGATTTTTTTACATGAAAAAACTACCTTTCGATAGCACCGACAATTACAGCCACGATGCTGCCGCGCAGCGGCGCGATTTTGTGGCCCAAAATGCCGACACCAACCTCCAACACCTGGGTTCTTATTCTTTCGATCCAGCCGTTTTGCGGGGCAATATCGAAAACTTTGCGGGCGTGGCGCAAGTGCCCATTGGTTTTGCGGGGCCCCTGCTCGTGAACGGCGAACACGCCCAGGGTGCGTTCTACGTGCCGATGGCCACCACCGAAGGAACGCTCGTGGCGAGCTACAACCGAGGCATGAAACTAACCCGCTTGGCGGGCGGCATTACCTGCACCGTGGTGAACGACGCCATGCAACGCGCCCCCGTTTTTGTGTTTGAAAACGCCCGCTACGCGCGGCAGTTTGGCCAGTGGATCGATGCCAATTTTGACCGCATTAAAGCCATTGCCGAGCAAACCACGCGCAGTGGCAAGCTCCGCGACATTGAACAACACGCCGTGGGCAAGTTGCTTTGGCTGAGGTTTAATTTTACAACTGGCGATGCCGCTGGCCAAAACATGGTTACAAAAGCAACCCATTCGGCGTGCTATTGGATGCTCGAGGCGGGTATTGAAGGGCTGGAGCATTTTGCAATGGCGGGTAATCTGGACACCGACAAAAAACATTCGCACCTGAACACCCTCCACGGACGCGGAAAAAAGGTGATTGCCGAGGTGGTGGTTCCGAAACAAATACTGCAAGACGTGATGCACGTGTCGGCGGAGGCTTTGTTTAAACAACGCCAACTGTCGAACATGGGGGCGTTTTTGGCAAACTCGTCCAACAATGGGTCTCATTCGGCCAACGGCCTCACGGCCATGTTCATAGCCACGGGACAAGACGTGGCCAACATCGCCGAATCGGCGGCGGCACTGACCTATAGCGAGGTGACACCCAGCGGCGATTACTATTTTTCGATCACCATTCCGTCGCTCATTGTGGCCACCCACGGCGGTGGTACGGGCCTGCCCACCCAGCGCGAATGTTTGGAAATGATGGATTGTTTTGGCACTGGGAAAGTTCGTAAATTGGCCGAAATTATGGCCGCCGTGGTGCTCTGTGGCGAACTCTCGCTGGCATCTGCCATTGTGGCCAACGAGTGGGTGAGCAGCCACGAACAATACGGGCGCAACCGATGAGCGCCGCACCATACCACCAATTTTAATGACAGCACGACCAATGAAAAAACTCGTTACCGCCCAAGATTACATAGACAGCCTGCGCGACCGCACATTGACGGTTTATCTTTTTGGGCAATTGGTAGAAAACATTGTTGACCACCCCATGATCCGTCCGTCGATTAATGCGGTGGCCGAAACCTACGATCTGGCCCTGCGCGAACCCGACTTGGCATCGGCCGTTTCGCCGTTTACCAACCAACGGGTGAACCGTTTTTTGCACATTGCCCAAACGCGCGACGACGTGGTGATGCAAAATAAAATGCAGCGGCGACTCGGCCAACTTACTGGCACGTGTTTTCAGCGGTGCGTGGGCATGGATGCCTTCAACTCGTTGTTTTCGACTACTTTTGAAATCGACCAAAAATACCAAACCAACTACCACGCCCGACTCACGCGGTTTATTGCCCAAATGCAAACCCAAAATTACGTCATTGGCGGCGCAATGACCGACGTGAAAGGCGACCGAAGTTTGGCCCCCCACCAGCAGGCCGACCCCGACTTGTTTGTCCACGTAACCAAGCGCACGCCCGACGGCGTGTACATAACTGGCGCAAAAGCCCACCAAACGGGCTGCCTAAACTCGCACTGGCTGGTGGTGATGCCGACGATGCGCCTCACCGAAAACGACCGAGATTACGCCATTGTGGGGGCTGTTCCCGTTGATGCTGAGGGAATTACGTACATCTACGGGCGGCAATCGTGCGACACCCGCAGCATGGAGGGTGGGAGCATCGACGTGGGCAACGCCCAGTACGGTGGCCAAGAAGCCATGGTGATTCTCGACAACGTGTTTGTGCCCAACGAACTTGTTTTTATGGACGGAGAGTACGAGTTTGCGACCATGCTCGTGGAGCGTTTTACGTGCTACCACCGCCGAAGCTACGTTTGTAAAAGTGGGGTGGGCGATGTGCTCATTGGCGCGGCGGCCACCATTGCCAACTACAACGGAGCCGACCAGGCCAGCCACATTAAAGACAAGCTCGTGGAGATGTCGCACCTCAACGAGACCATCTATGCCACTGGCATTGCGGCTTCGTACCAGTCAAAACCCACCGCGTCGGGGGCGTATCTGGCCGACGATATGCTGGCCAATGTTTGCAAGCACCACGTTACCAAAATTCCTTACGAGATTGGCCGCCTGGCGCAAGATTTGGCGGGCGGGATTGTGGCCACGCTGCCCTCTGAGCAAGATTTTAGGAGCGAAAGCGTGGGGCATTTGCTCGAAAAATACCTAAAAGGCCGCGCCGACGTACCCACCGAAAACCGCGTGCGAATGCTAAGGCTGATCGAAAATATGACCCTGGGCCGCAACGCCGTCGGGTATCTTATGGAGTCGATGCACGGCGCGGGCAGTCCGCAGGCGCAACGCATTCAGATTGGGCGGCAGATGCAGTTGGATTTTAAAAAATCGCTGGCCAAATCGTTGGCGGGCATCGAACCACTCCAAAAAGAACAACTGGTGGCCGATATTTCGGACTACCTGGGGCGGGTTTTTGCCATCGAAAAAACAAATGAACCACTTTCTTAGCGCATGAAAAAACACGCTTTTATCGGGTTTATGGTGCTGTTGGTGCAGGCGGTTTGGGCGCAAAAAATGCCCCAAACTACCTACTGCAACCCAATGGACATTGATTATAAGTACAATTTTGAGCAAATCAACGAGCGTATTTCTTACCGCTCGGGGGCAGACCCCGTCATCATCAACCACAAAGGAGAATACTATTTGTTTGCCACGATTTCGGGCGGGTACTGGCACTCCAAAAATTTGGCCGATTGGCGTTTCGTAACACCAAGTATGTGGCCGATGGAAGACATGTGCGCCCCCGCTGCGTTGTCGGTGCGCGACACCCTTTTTCTGTTTCAGTCCACCTTTGAACAACGCCCCATTTTGTTTTCGACTGAACCAGAAAATGGAAAGCTGAAATTTTTTAACTGTTGGTTGCCGCGCTTGCCCAAAGACATCGGCCCGTGGGATCCTGCCCTGTTTCACGACCCCGATACCGACCGCTGGTTTATGTACTGGGGGTCCTCTAATGTGTATCCTATCTTCGGGGCAGAATTAGACAAAACGCGCAACCTTACCTACAAATCGGCGTACCAGCCGCTCATTTTTTTGGACCAGTATGCCCACGGTTGGGAGCGGTTTGGCCCCAACCACTCCGACCCCATAAAGCCGTTTATTGAAGGGGCTTGGATGACCAAACACAACGGCACGTATTTTTTGCAATATGGTGCACCAGGTACCGAACACAACGTGTATGCCAACGGCACTTACGTGGCAAAAGACCCCCTGGGGCCGTTTAGTTATGCGCCCTACAACCCAATTTCGTATAAACCTGGTGGTTTTATGACTGGAGCTGGGCACGGTAATACGTTTCAAGATCAGTATGGCAATTACTGGAATACGGGCACACCCTGGATCGCCATAAACTGGAACATGGAGCGTCGAATTGCCATGTTTCCGACGGGGTTCGACGCTGATAATCAACTATTTGCCAATACAAGGTTCGGAGATTTTCCGCACCGACTTCCTACCCAAAAGTGGCAAAATAAAGACGAACTTTTTGCGGGATGGATGCTGCTTTCGTACCAAAAAAGGTGCGTGGCCTCATCAACCAAAGATAGTATGAATGCCGCGAATGTAACCGACGAAAATCCGCGCACTTTCTGGGTGGCAGCGCAAAATAAAGCGGGCGAAACCCTGACAATTGACCTGCAAGAAACGAGCGAAGTGCGGGCAGTACAGGTCAATTTTGTCGATTATAAATCAAATATTTACGACAACGACTCCGCAAAAGTATATACGCAGTTTAAGATTTACTGCTCGTTGGACGGCCTGAAATGGGAATTAGCCGCCGATCTTACCACCGAACCCAAGCGCGACCGCCCCTGCGCCTACGTGGAGTTGCCCAAACCAGTGCGGGCGCGTTTTGTTCGCTATAAACACGTATATGTGGCTGCCCCCAACTTGGCCGTGTCCGATTTTCGGGTGTTTGGGCGCGGGGCTGGTGCAGTGCCAACCACCCCCACCAACACCACGGCGGTGCGCGACACCGACCCCCGAAATGCGTTCGTGAGCTGGAATAAAGTACCAGGCGCGGTTGGGTACAATATACTGTGGGGCATAAAACCCGACAAACTGTACCAGACTTATCAATTGTGGCACGATTCGGCACCGAGCACCCACCAAATTAGGGCCCTAAGTGTGGGGCAGTCGTACTATTTTGCCGTTGAGGCGTTCAACCAAAATGGCGTATCGGCGGTTGGTGAGGTTGTTTACGTAAAATAGCGCAGCCCATTCATCCCCCCAAATCGAAGTCCGTGCCCGTTTCGCGCCCACTCGTACTATTTTTGGGTTTAGTATAGGCTCGTTTTTTTTACATTTGTTTTTTGATAGGGTAAGCATTAAACGCCCTAAACGCCCTTGTCAGTGTCTTCACTGACAAGCGAAAGCGAAATTGCAAGTATTTTGTTGCCTGTGAGGACACAGGCAACGGCATTGGGACACAGCTTTTCAATCATTCAAAACTCAATCACCCAAAACTGATTACCAAACCGAACCATGAGCGATTTTCTTTCTAAAATGAGGGGGCTCTTTATTGTAGAAGACCCCGCCAAAGAAACTGTCTCGGAGCCTGCCCCGGCAGTTGCCGCCCCGCCTGCCCCAGTTGCAAGCGTACAGGTTTCGGGGAAGGCGACAGATCAGTACCTCAATATTTTACTGACTGCCATGGAGCAGAACAATCCCGTGGGTTTTGATTATTTGGAGTTCAAAAAGTCGCTCCAAACGCTCAGGACTATGGCCATGGACGACCGAACGCGGTATTTTTCGGCTTTTGCGGCGGCGCAGGCCATGGGCGTTACGTCGGACAAACTTTTGCAGTCGGTCGATTTTTACGTGGGAGTGCTGAAAGCCGAGCAGCAGAAATTTGAGGAGGCCCACCAAAAGCAACGCCAGCAAAAAGTGGGCAACCGCGAAACCCAGTTGCAAGACTTAGACGCAACCATGCAGGCCAAAAACGAGCAGATTGCCAAACTAACCGCCGAGGTGCAGGCCCATCAAGGCCAAAAAGAACAACTCAGGGCCGAAATATTGCAGGCCACTGAAAAGCTCGAAAGCACCCGAAACGATTTTTTGGCCAGCTACCAAGACCTGGCCGCGCAGATAGACAACGACGTGGCCAACATAAAGCAATACTTAAAGTAGCCCGCAATTATTGAACCGATTCGATTTAATTTCACTCAAAAAAAGTACAAAAATGGAAATGCAAGACATTAAACCCAAGTCGTTTTGGGAGCGCCCCGAGGGAACAACGGGCATGATTGGCCTGGCGGCTATTGTTTTGGGAGGTGGCTACCTGCTGTACCAAGCCTTGCCCGTGTTGATAACGTTGGTGTCGAACACACTTTATTTGGGGCTTTTGTTGGCCGTTTTAGCGGGTTTTGTGTACGTAATACTCGACCCCAAGATGCGAAATTTGGTGTCGTACATGTACCAAAGCATCATGCGCTGGATCACGGGCGTGTTTGTGCAGATTGATCCGATCGGTATTTTGAAGACCTACGTCGATACGCTCAAAGACAATCTGGGTAAAATGAACAAGCAAATTTCGCAGCTAAAAGGCCAGATGTACCAGCTCAAACAGATTATTGACACCAATAAAAAGCAGATTGAGAGCAACCTGAACCTGGCCAGCAAGGCCAAAGAAACCGAAAAGGCGGCCATGATGGTACTCAAAACCCGCAAGGCAGGCCGTTTGCAGGATTCTAACATGCGCCTGGAAGACTTGTACAAAAAAATGGAGATACTATACCGGGTGCTGACGAAAATGTACGAAAATTCGGAGATTATGCTCGAAGATGTTCAGGATCAGGTAGTTGTGAAGGAGCAGGAGCGCAAAGCCATTCGGGCGAGTCATTCGGCCATGAAATCGGCGATGAACATAATCAGTGGCAACAAAGACCAGCGTTATATGTTCGACATGGCCCTGGAGTCGATTGCCGACGATGTGAGCCAGAAAGTGGGCGAAATGGAGCGTTTCATGGAGATGTCGTCTAATTTTATGAACTCAATCGACCTTCAAAATGGTGTTTTTGAGGACGAGGGCATGAAAATGCTGGAGCAGTGGGAGAAGGAGGGCGTTTCGTTTTTGCTGGGCCCCGAAAAAACCAAACTCATATCGGCCACGTCGAGCGTGAACTTAGAGCTCCCCGCCCAACGAAGCCAACGAATTGATAATCAATACGATAAGTTGTTTGAATAAGCGATAGTACGTTAGACCAACACCCAGTGAGCGGCCAAAAGGTAGTAGTAATTTAGCTGCCTTTTGGCCGTTTTTAGTTTGCTTTGCCGCCCCGAATCACTTGTTTTATGATGTAGAGTGGGCGGTTTTTGGACTGAAAAAATATTCTTAGCACGTATTCTCCGATCAGGCCGAGGGCAATGAGTTGGATGCCACTGAAAAGTACGATCACGAACAAAAGCGCGATGAAGCCCTCGGGAACTGTACCGACCGTTATTTTTTTGATGAGCGTAATCACAAAATAAACCAGCGAAAGTAGAATGGCTCCGAAGCCAATCGACGACACAAATTTGATTGGAAACTCGCTGAAATTGAAAATACCGTTGTAGGCCAATTTAAACAGCATTCCAAAATCGTACTTGGCCTCGCCCGCCGCGCGTTCGTTGCGCTCGTATTCCAGGCCCACCTGCTTGAAGCCGATCCAACTCCGCATACCTCTGATGTAGCGACTTTCTTCGGGCATTTTGTTGAGTATATCAACTACGCGGCGGCTAATGAGCGAGAAATCCCCGCTGTCCAACGGGATTTCTATGTACGAAATTGACTTCATCAGGCGGTAAAACAAAAAATAGGCGCTCTTCTTGACGAAGCCTTCTTTGCGTTTTTTGCGAACGGCATACACCACATCGTAGCCTTCTTTCATTTTGGCGTGTAGCTCCGTGAGTAGTTCGGGCGGGTCTTGCAGGTCGCCATCTATCACCATAATAGCCTCACTTCCAACTGCTTCGCTGAGGCCAGCCGTGAGCGCAAGTTGGTGGCCGTGGTTGCGCGACAAAAAAACGCAACTGTACCGAGCATCGCTCAGTGCCAGTTGTTGCATCATCAGGGGTGTTTTGTCGCGGCTGCCATCGTCCACGAGCACCACCTCAATGCGCAGCTCGCTGGCATCCATGAGGGCGTTGAGCCGAGCCACCAAAAGCGGTAGGGCTTCTTGTTCGTTATAAAGCGGCGCAACGATTGAGATAACTGGGTTTTCCATAGATGGGGGTCGTCAAATATCACTTTTTTTGAATGAACTCTTTACCACTACCGTTTGGTTGGTTGCTTTTACGACGCTTTTTTGGTTGTTTATTTCCACCAAAAATACTTTATACAAACCAACCGAAAGCCCTTTTTTGAGAATGGGGGCGGTGTCGAAACCCGGGCAGTAGTAGTTTTGGGTTGTTATAAATCTTCGCAGACCGTTTCGGCGTTGTTGGGCGGGAAAGAGGTGCGTCTCGCGGTCAGATTTTAGAACAATGTACGCGCCGTCGTCGAGCTGGGGGCCTTGCACAAACGTATCGCTACCGAAACGCACGTAGCCGTTGTCGTCGGTGCTGGTTATAGACAAAGTATCTGTTGATGTAATTGTCTTTGAACCAGTTAGTTGCGCCTCGATGGGTGTGAAAACATTCGTTGGAACGGTGTAGTAATGGTTGTCTAAGCTATGCTGGATGATGGAATCGACGGCGTTTTTGTGGGCAAAATAAACGGGCGAGGTGGGCAGGTTGTTGCCGTATTTCCAAGAAAACATATCGGCCATTAAATCGCGCCGAAAATTTATTACATCGGCGGTGTATTTGTAGTAAGAAAACGCGTTGGCCACCAAGCCAACCCCCAAACCGAGGACAAACACCAGCTTTTGCCATTTTTTGTGAACTACCAAAAACAACGTGCAATAGACCAGTACCAAAGCCACCGCCAGTGTGAGTTTGTAGCGGCTCCTAAAAACGGCCGCGAAGCCGTCGCCGGCTCGTGCAATCGAAAATAAAAAGGCCGTTGCGGTGATAAACAACAAAACACCCACCCAAAATACCAATGCTTTGTTTGACGGGCTGGGTACTTTGGGGTTTGTTTTGAAGATTAGTTTCCAGCACAAAAACAGCACCCAGCCAATGATTACTAATCCGAAAGGAATCGTGACGAGTCCCCGGGCGGTGAGCGACAAGCCCGCGCCAGGGTCGAAGAATTGACCCATAAAAGCGGGGAAGTCGGCCAAAATATTGAGTGGATACCTCACCAGGTTGTCGCTTAGTTTGGGCCTGAACGCTGGTATGACCAGGTTATGAAAGTACAGGCCAATACAAAAAAGCGTCCAGATGGCCCACCCGCCTGCCGTCCTGAACCGCCGCTGGTACAACAACACCAACAGGCACGGCACGAGCATAACCACGCCGTTTCCGCTGCTGAAAGAACCCAATAAAGCCACGAAAAGGGCGGCAATGAGGGTGGGGACAGTATTTTGCGAGACCAGAAAAATACTGACAACGGCAAAGAACAGCACTGCAAAGTTTTGGCACGGAATCATACTCCAGAAGATTCCTTCGTGGTACTGAACCTGAAAAAGCAGCAACGACACGGGGATTAGCCCCCAAATGGGCAGTTTGGCTTGCATGAACGTGCGGCCGATGAGGCAAAAAATGCCCAAAATGAGCAGGCAACCCAAAAAAAGGTGGTATTTCAGATTGACTTCGCCGTTGATGCTGTACAGGGCGTAAGTCACGATGCGGTTGAAGACCACGCGGTGTTCGTCGTCTTGCAGCAAAAAAACACTGACTTTTTGCCCAATTCCCTCGGCACTATTTACCTTTTGTACCACTTCTAAAATACCGTCGAAGTCGTCTTGAAAAGGGATACCGACGGCGTACCTCCAAACAAAGGCGTAGAAAAGTACGATGGGTAGGCTAATAAGTAAAACTACTAAAAATCGGCGTGTTGCAGGATTTCGCATGGAGAGGACTTATTTTTTTGTCCAAGATAACAAGATCGAAGACCCAAACGGAAAGCTGTATTTTCGGAGCCAGAAACGTTCAAGGTTAAAAAGCCAATAAAGTATGCCGTTTAGCTTGTTCTCCTTGGTAATGATGGTAAAGTCGGAACCCGCATCTTTTCTGATCCATTTTTCGGGAATAACCTTGGTAAGTTTTCTGAAAACGTAGAGCGGCACAAACAGGTTGGTGCTAAAATAGGTGCTGTGACTTACTTTCCCATTTAGTTCGTCAAACAGCGGCACGAGGTCGGCCAGAACGTAGCGTCTGAAATGCTGGTTTATGTCGTCGTGTTTGCTCCAAAGGCCCATGAAAGCAGGAACCGTCAGGCAAAGCATTCCGCCTTTCTTGCAGACGCGCCCCATTTCTTTAACCGCCAGGGCGTCGTTTTCGATGTGTTCTATTACGTCGAAGGCGCACACCAAATCGAAGGTCTCGTTGCCGAAGGGCAGTGCCGTAGCCGATGCGTTTATGATGTTTATACCCAATTTTTCTTTGGTAAAATCAAAGCATTCTTGGTCGTATTCGATGGACGTAACCTGGCCAAATTCTTCTAAAAGTACGCTCGTATGACCGGTTGCTGCACCCACGTTGAGAATGTTTAGCTGTTTTGAGGGTACGCTTTTTCTTAGGTGGTCGAAAATGATGGATGCTCGTACTTTAAACCACCAGTTTTCTCGTTCGAGATAGAAATAATCATTGTAATAGTTCTTATCCATTTGTATTGCACACCGTAAAACCAACACTAAGTAAAGGCCAGAAGCGTTCGAGTTGTACGCCACTTAAAGCCCAAAATTACTTTTTTATCGGTCAGATTCCTAATTTGGGGATTTAAAAGCAATTTTCAGTTCGCAGTAATATACCCTGTCAAGTTGTCAGTGGTGGCGATTTTGGCAAAATTATTGTTGCTTGTTTGCGAAATAATGAAATAAAAAAATGATTGAAAATCCTGAAAATCAGACAAAAACTGGCGTAGAGACTGACATCGAGTCAGCCCAGGAGAAAAACCTGCAAGACGTTGAAGAAGTAATTGCCGATGAATTGCCGCTGGTCGAGGCCGACACTGAGTCGGTTCTAAGGCAGGAGGTAGCCGAGCTGAAAGACAAATACTTGCGCCTTTTCGCCGATTTTGAGAACTTTCGCCGCCGCACCGCCAAAGAAAAAATAGACCTCATGGCCACCGCCAACGAAGACGTGCTGAAATCGGTGCTGCCCGTTTTGGACGATTTTGAGCGTGGTTTGGCTTCCATGGAGGCATCGACCGAGGTCGAGCCGCTCAAAGAAGGGGTCTTGCTGGTGTATAATAAATTGTTTAAAACCCTGGAACAGAAAGGGCTCAAGCCCATGAGTTCGAAGGGCGAAATGTTCAACCCCGATTTGCACGAGTCGATCACGCAGTTTCCTGCTGGCGACGAAAACAAAGGCAAAGTGGTGGACGAAATCGAAAAAGGCTACACACTAAACGAAAAAGTAATTCGCTACGCCAAGGTTGTGGTAGGAATGTAAGAAAACAATAGACAACAATGGCAAAGAAAGATTATTATGACCTGCTGGGCGTGGCCAAAAATGCCACCGAAGACGAACTGAAAAAAGCCTACCGCAAGCTGGCGATTCAGTACCATCCCGACAAAAACCCTGGCGATAAAGCCGCCGAGGAGAAGTTTAAGGAAATTGCCGAGGCGTACAGTGTGCTTTCGGACACCACCAAACGCCAGCAGTATGACCGCTTCGGCCACGCTGGCATGGCAGGTGCAGCGGGTGGCGGCGGCGGCGGATATTCCAACATGGAAGACATATTTAGCCAGTTTGGCGATATTTTTGGCGACAGCAGCCCCTTTGGCGATGTTTTCGGCAGAAGTAGCGGCGGCGGGCAGGGGCGGCGCGTTCGGCGCGGGTCAGACTTGCGCATCAAACTCAAGCTAAGTTTGCAAGAAATTGCCAACGGTGCCGAGAAAAAGATTAAAGTGAAACGTTACGTGGGTTGTAATTCCTGCGCTGGAAACGGTTCTAAAAACGGCACGGCACTCAAAACTTGTGGCACTTGCAACGGCGCGGGGCAGGTGCGCAAGGTGGTCAATACGATGCTCGGCCAAATGGTGTCGAGCAGTACTTGCCCCACTTGCAACGGCGAGGGCAAGATCGTCAGCGAGCGTTGCGAGGTGTGCGCTGGCGAGGGCCGCACGTTGCTCGACGATGTAATTCCGATCAATATTCCAGCGGGCGTGGCCGAGGGTATGCAACTGTCGATGAGTGGCAAAGGCAACGTGCCGCAGCGCGGTGGCGTGGCTGGCGACCTGCTCATTGTGGTGGAGGAAGAGGAAGACGAACTCCTCAAACGCGACGGTAACAACGTGGTGTTCGACGCGCACCTCAACTTTGTGGATGCCGTTTTGGGAACGAGCATCGAGGTGCCAACCATCGACGGAAAAGCCAAGATTGCCATTGAGCCTGGTACGCAGGGCGGAAAGATTTTGAGGCTCAAAGGCAAGGGAATAAAGGAATTGAACGGCTACGGACGCGGCGACCAGCTGGTGCACGTGAATATCTGGACTCCCAAGGCCGTGAGCGCCGACGAGAGAACGGTACTCGAAAAACTACGCGACTCGCCAAACTTTCAGCCCAAGCCTGTGAAAGGTGAGAAGAGCTTTTTTGACAAAATGAAGGATTTTTTCCAGTAAACAACCTCAGATTCGATGTTCCGTCTTTGAATACCCCAACTGCCTCACAAAATAGGTTTTCGCGCAAACGGGGCAGGGAATCTATTGTACCTTTGTGCGCTGGTTGAGTAGCAGTATGTTAGACACCCTTTTTTTGATCCAACACCGAAACAAATGCATAAATACGATTATTTAATAGTAGGAGCGGGGCTTTTTGGCGGCGTGTTTGCCCACGAGGCCACCAAGCGCGGAAAAAAATGTTTGGTCATCGACCGCCGCGACCACATTGGGGGAAACACCTATTGCCAAAACGTGGAGGGTATAAACGTTCATAAATACGGGGCGCATATTTTTCATACCAACGACAAAGCGGTGTGGGACTACGTGAACTCGTTCGTCGAGTTTAACCGGTACACCAACTCGCCGTTGGCCAACTACAAGGGCGACCTCTACAACCTGCCCTTCAACATGAATACTTTCTACCAACTCTGGAAGGTAAAAACACCCCAGGAGGCGCGCGACATCATAGACCGGCAAAAGGCCGCCCTCGGCGACGCCGAACCCCAGAACTTGGAGGAGCAGGCGGTGTCGCTGGTGGGTGAGGATATTTACCAAAAGCTCATTAAGGGCTACACCGAAAAACAGTGGGGACGCGCCTGCAAAGACCTGCCCCCGTTTATTATAAAGCGGTTGCCAGTTCGGTTTACGTATGACAACAATTATTTCAATGACCGTTACCAGGGTATTCCGATGGGCGGGTACAATAAACTAACCGAGGCACTCCTCGAAGGCTCGGAGGTACGTTTGGGAGTCGATTTTTTTGAGAACCGCGCCGACCTCACCGCCCAAGCCCAGCAGGTGGTTTATACGGGCAAGATAGACGAATATTTTGATTACAGCCTCGGCGCGTTGGCCTACCGCAGCCTTAGATTTGAACACCAAACGCTGCCCCAAGACAATTACCAGGGCAACGCCGTCGTTAATTATACCGATGCCCAAACGCCGTTTACAAGGATCATTGAACACAAACACTTTGAGTTTGGCACGCAGCCCAGTACAGTCATCACGCGGGAGTATCCCGAAGAGTCAGAACCTGGTAGCGAGCCCTACTACCCCGTCAATGACGATGCCAACGAAAGCATTGCCCGTGAATACAAAAAAATGGCCGATGCCCAACCAAACGTCATTTTTGGCGGGCGGCTTGCCGAGTACCGCTACTACGATATGCACCAGGTGGTGGCTTCGGCACTCAAAAAGGTGCGCGTTCATTTTGGCGAATAATTTGCTTACATTTGCAACGCACAAAGCCCGTTGGTTGCCCTCAAATGGCTCTAACCAATTTTTTTGGGTTTGGGCAGTAAGGCCAAACGCGGCAGCAAACCGCGCCCGACACCAGCCGCTTTAAAACGGATATAGAGATTCCTGACAATGAAATACCTGTTTTGTTTATTAGTTAGTTTGTGCGTTTTTGATGCTTTGCAGGCGCAACAAATTTCGAGAAAAGAAGCCAGAAGGCTGGCTAAGTTGGGTATTTTGCCTGGCGACTCGCTCACGCAGGTGCAGCGCGACTCGGTCGAGATTGGCCTCCTGAACCGCCTGGACACCCTCCGCTACCGCATTAAACCTGGCGACCACCTGCGGGTGCGGAGCTTCAATTCTACGGCTACGCTGTTTCCTACGCCCACGGCGGCGGGGGCGGCCGTTATGCCCACCGGAAACCCCAAAGACCCCCTCGAGGTGCGCGTCGATCCGAACGGAATGGCTGTTTTTCCGCAGATAGGCCGCTTGAAAGTAACGGGGCTTACCAAACAAGAGGCCGCCGCACTTTTAGAAACCAGATACAGCGACATTATCCAAAACCCAATTATAGAAGTAGACATTACCAACCTAAGAGTACAGGTGCTGGGTGGAGTGAACCGGCAGGGTAGTTTTTTGATCGAAAACGAAAAATATACCCTCGGCCAAGTAATTGCGCTGGCGGGTGGGGTCGATTTTACGGTGGCCGATAAGAAATTTAAAATTTTGCGGGGTAGTCAAACGGGGCGCCAGTACCAGTTTACGTATGACATAAGAGACCTCAGCGACCCACGTATTACCAATTTGCCTATTTTCGACAACGACATCGTGTTTGTGCCACCCTCAAAGGGCGCGCTCAGAAACGTGACCAATCAGCGGCGCAATACCTTCCTAACGCCCATTGCTATACTTATTAATTCGGTGGCTATTTTGGCCACGGTAATTATTGCAATCTATAAATAGCGATGCTGTCGTTTCTAAAATCTCAAAAAATAACTGAGGCGTTTTCGTTGGCTTTTTTGCAGGCTGATATGCACAGCCACGTGCTGCCGGGTATCGACGACGGGGCCCACGACCTGCCGCACAGCCTGGGCATTGTGGCGGCCTACGTGCGGCTGGGCATTAACAAGGTAATTGCGACTCCCCACGCCCGCGCCGATTTTTTTCAGAACCGCCCCGACACCATACACGCCGCCCGCGCCCGCCTAAACGAAGCCCTCGATGCGCAGTTTCCAGGTTTTGAGCTGTTGGTCTCGGCCGAGTATTTTGCCGACGAATACCTACTCGGTGCGCTCCAAAACAACACCGTGTTGCCCATTGCCGGCAAGTACGTTTTGTTTGAGCAGTCGCTGCGGAGAGATGCAGGTGGACTGATGACGTTCGTCGAAAAAATACAGCAAGCTGGCTTTGTACCCGTGTTGGCGCATCCCGAGCGCTACCGTTATTGGCACGAGGATCTCAATAAATTCAAGGACTTGAAGCGGGCGGGGGTTTTATTTCAACTAAATTTGCTCTCGCTGACGGGTTTTTACGGAACTGGCGAGAAAAAAATGGCCGAACGGCTCCTTGACTATGACTCGGTTGATGCCCTCGGAACGGATGTGCACCACGTGAGCCAATTCGATAAACTTGCAGAATTGCCCAAAAGTCCCTACTGGAACGTTTTACAAGAAATAGGGATACTGAACAAATTGATTTAATTGTGGAGCATGAAAAATAAAGATAGTTGGAACGAGTTTTTGGAGGAATACGTGGAGAGTTCGGCCCGAATTGATCCGAAAAAAATATTTCAGGTCATCGCAAGTCGCTGGCACTGGCTGGTGGGTGCGCTGGCGGTTTCGATGCTGGTTTTCTTTTTGTTCGTGAAATTTACAAAGCAAGTTTACCTGGCCACCTCAACGCTCAAATACAACGAAAAAAAAACCGAGCTGCAAGAGATCAGCGGCTTTCTGTCGCAAGACCCCTACGCTGGGCGCGAGTACATTACCGAAAAGTACGCCATTGAGTCGGAGGGGGTTATCAAAGATGCTATCAAGAAATTGAACTACCCGTTTAGTTTCTTTCTCAAAAAAAACCTTAAAATCTATGACATTTATCCGCTCCAGCCCGTGTCTGCGCAGGTGCTGTCATACGACGCCGAAACGTATAACGGGGGTAAGTTTGACCTAACACCCGACTACAAACTTACCTACCGCGACGAGGACAAAAACGAAAAGGTGTTCGACCCGCGCAAAACGCGGCTGATCGTGGTGCCTGGGCTCATTTTCAAGATCGATTCGCTGGCCCCCGTCCGCGAAGACTACGAGTTTGTGTTCAACGACCACGAAAATTACTTGCAAGACGACATCGAGGAGTTTATCAACGTAAAAGAAGTAGAGCGCGGCCTGCCCATTTTAGAGGTTTCGTTTCAGCATCACAACCGCCGTTTTACGCAGGATTTTTTGCAAAAACTTATCGAAGCCTACGAGCAGTATAATTTGTACCAAAAACGCCGCTCGTCCGCCCTCACCATTGATTTTATTCGGGAGCAAACCAACCTGTATACCGCCGAGCTCCAGCGGGCGGGCAAAGATTACCAAGACTACCGCCAAAAAACGCAGGTCGTCGATCTTAAATCTTCGTCGAGCCAGCTCGTAGATCAGATCACGGAATTAGAAACCCAAAAAAATACCTTTGAAATCCAGCGCTCGTACATCAATTTGTTAGAAAACAACTTGTCGAGCCGCTACGAGCCGCTGAGTCTGGCCAGTATTGGTCTCGACAACAACAGCGACCAAATACTGGTGGGCTTGGTGAGCAAACTGAACGAGCTGCTCATTAGGCGCAAAGAAATATTGTCGGCCTACACGCCAAACAACAAGGTGTCGAAAGAAAACGCCGACGATATAGACAAGCTGCGCGGCCAAATTTTGGAGAGCATCAGCAGCTCAAAACAAAAAAACCTGACGGCCCTCAATTTGGTTTCTCAGAGTTTGGCCCAGGTCAAGGGCCGCCTCAACACGCTACCCGCCGTGGAGCGCAACATGATTTATTTTGAAAGCAACTTGGAGGTAAAAAAAGGCATTTATTCCATGCTGTTGGGAAAAGAGATCGAAGCCTCGATCGAAAAAGCGGGAATTTTGCCGTCGTTTTCGATCTTGACCAAGCCCGATGCCGCCACGCAGATTTACCCCCAATTGTTGAGGGTATTTATGATCTGTTTAATGATAGGATTTGTGTTCGGGATTAGCTCCATTTTTTTGTCGCGCTACCTGAACCCCAAGTTTGTGGACATCGCCAAGATTGGCCAATCTACGAAGGTAAACCTGCTTGGCATAATTGGCCGCTACCCCGAAACGGTTCAGAACAACGAAAAGGGCATTGAGTCGTTTCTTCAAAATCGTTCTACCTTTTCGGAATCGGTTAATTCGATCAGAACAAATATGGGTCTCATGGACACCAACCAAAATGCTGGTAAACTTGTGCTGATTACGTCGGAGATTTCGGGCGAAGGTAAGTCTTTTGTGACGGTCAATTTGGCCATATCGCTCACCAAAACTGATAAAAAGGTGTTGGTCGTCGTGTCTGACCTACGGCGTTCTAAGCTGCACCGGTTTTTTAATTTTGATAATAAGATTGGACTCAGTACCTACCTTTCGGGCAAGGCGGGCGATTATAAGGAAGTTATTCAAACGTCTAAGATAAAAAACCTGAGTTTTGTGGCTTCGGGGCCAGTGCCTTTCAACCCGTCGGAACTGATCCAGAGCGATAAGTTCTACGCCATGCTCGACGAGTGCCGCCGCCACTACGACTACATTATTTTAGACACCGCGCCCATCGGTTTGGTGTCGGACAGTATTCCGTTGCTCAAAAAAAGCGACCTTACGCTGTTTATTATCAGGTGGTTGTATTCGGGTAAAGACGCGTACTTGTTGCCAGGGCAGATTATGGGCGAGTACGACCTGGCCAATGTGGGCATTATTGTAAACGATTTTTACAAAGACGATCTCTACACGAGTCTCCAACCAACGTCCTACTATGGGTCGCGCGGGCACGGGTACTACTACAAATACACCTACGACTATTACGGACGCACCAACGGCCAGTATTACGACGATCGCCCCCAAACGCTCCTCGACCGCGCACGCGGCTGGCTGAGACTAAAACCGAAGAAGAAAGCAAGTGATTCCAAGTAAAATAATATACTCTGCCCCTGTCAGTGTCGCCCTTGTCAGTGTCTTCACTGACAAGCAAAATCGTAAATATCATTGCCTGTGAGGACACAGGCAATGGCTATAAATATCACCGTGCCAGCACTTATTCATTCAAACATTCAACATCATTACTTAAATCCCAATCTAAAAATATATGTTTTCATTTAATTATCAGAAGCCCATTGTAGTCTCGGAAATCGGGTGCAACCACATGGGAAGCATGGAGATAGCCAAAGAATTGATTCGGCTCTCGAAAGAGTGCGGCGCCGACTACGCCAAGTTTCAGAAGCGCTACGCCCGCGAGCTGCTCACCGAAGAGCAGTATAATACGCCCCACCCAGTGGCCTACAACGCCTACGGAGCCACCTACGGCGCGCACCGCGAAGCCCTCGAATTTTCGCAGGAGCAGCACGTGGAGGTGAAAAAATACTGCGAGGAGATCGGCATCGGCTACTGCACGTCGGTCTGGGACACGGTGTCGGCGCACGAGATTATTGCGCTCAATCCCGACTACATTAAAGTACCCTCGGCCTGCAACAACCACTTTGATATGCTCAAAATACTCCGCGACGATTACGCGGGCGACGTGCACATTTCGTTTGGCATGACCACCCAGGCCGAGGAGGACGTGATCGTGAAGTTTTTTGAGGAAACTGGCGCGGCCAAAGACCGCCTCGTGGTTTATTCTTGCACCTCGGGCTACCCAGTGGCGTTTAAAGACGTATGCTTGCTGGAAATAAACCGTTTGTATGCCACATTCGGAGACCGCGTAAAGGAAATAGGATTCTCGGGGCATCACCTCGGCATTGCCATCGACGTGGCGGCTTATGCCATCGGCGGCCGCTGGATAGAGCGTCATTTTACCAAAGACCGCACCTGGAAAGGCACCGACCACGCGGCATCGCTCGAAGTGCCTGGCTTGCAAAAATTGGTGCGCGACCTCCAACATACCCACGACGCATTGCAGTATAAAAATACCGAAATATTGGAGGTAGAATCAGTACAGCGCGAAAAACTCAAGTACCGCAAAGGTTAAAAAATGGCTTTGGGTTGCCGCGCGTTCACGGCCCCAAAACCGCCCGTTTCTATGGAAGTCTTAGCAATTATCCCCGCGCGGGGCGGCAGTAAAGGGCTGCCCAACAAAAATATCTTGCCGCTGGCGGGGCATCCACTCATTGCCTACAGCGTGAAAGCCGCCCTGGATTCGCCCGCCATTACGCGCACGATCGTATCGACCGACTCGGCAGAAATAGCGCGGGTGGCCGCCGAATACGGCGCGGAAGTGCCTTTTATGCGCCCCACCGAGCTGGCGCAAGACCTCAGCACCGACCTCGATGTGTTTGTGCACGCCCTCGCGTGGCTCCGCGACCACGAGGGATACGTGCCCGATCTGGTGGTGCAACTTCGGCCCACGTCGCCAGTGCGGCAGGTGGCGGTCATCGAGGCGTGCATCAAGCGGGTGATAGATTCGGATGCTGACAGCCTCCGGATTGTGACCCCCGCCCCCGTTACACCCTACAAAATGTGGCGCATCGGTACCCAAACCGAGCCAATGACCCCACTGCTGGCCGTGGAGGGCTTGCGCGAACCTTACAACCAGCCCCGCCAAATTTTGCCGCCCGTCTATTGGCAAATTGGTACGCTCGACGTGATCCGAACTCGGGCGATTTTGGAGCAGGGAACCATGTCTGGAAACAAAATTATGCCCTACGTTGTGGAGGCACACTTTGCCGTGGACATAGACGATCTGAGTGGTTTTTTGAAAGCCCAAACGGTTATTGAACAATATGACTGCGTAAAATTTGAAAACTGACGCACCCATCCTCGTCGTCGGTGCGGGTTCGATCGGCGAGCGGCACATTGGCATTTTGCAAAAACTGGGCTATAAAAACCTGTACGTTTTTCGGCAACGCAACCTACCCCTGCGGGCCATCGACCCAGGCAGCGTTCGGATTATTACCGACTGGGCGCAGGTCGAAGCCATAAAACCAGCGGCGGCCATTATTTGTTCGCCCACGGCGCAGCACACAGACCAGACCTTGGACTGCCTAAAACTGGGAATGCACGTACTGGTAGAAAAACCGCTGTCGCACCAATTAAATGCCCTCGGCCAGCTCCGCGCGTGCATCGTCCAGAACGATCGCTACGTGCAGGTAGCCTATATGTTGCGCTACCACCCGTTGATGAAACGCCTAAAAACGGTGGTCGAAAACCAAACATTGGGGCAACTCCTGAGTGTGCAGTCGTACTGGGGCGAGTACTTGCCCGACTGGCATCCGTGGGAGGACTACCGCAGTTCATACGCCGCTCGGCAAGACATGGGCGGGGGGGCAGCACTAACCCTGAGCCACGACTTGGACATTGTGACGTGGCTAAGTGGCTCGTTTATAGAGACTTGGCACACTTTGACAAACTACAGCTCGGCATTAGAGATAAATACTGAGGCGGGTGCAGACGTGAACATCGGCTTTGCCAGCGGCATGAGGGCACACTGCCACCTCAATTTTTTTGAGCAAGTGCCGCGCCGTTTCTACCGCTTGGTGTTCGACGGTGGGTCGGCGGAGTTGGATTATTTTAAAAATGAATTGATCGTACAAACCAAAAATAATAAAGAAGTTTTTGAGCTGCCGAATTTCGACCGCAATGAAATGTTTGAAGCCCAAACGCGCTTTTTTTTGGCGCAGTGCAGCCACCCAGACCGAGCGCAGTTGGCGCTGAAATACGTCGAAGAGTCGGAGCAAATTATCAAGATGTGTAATTGATACGCCATGACTCGGGTATTCACAAAAGTGCGTTCGTTGGCGGTGTTTTGGCTGCTTGTCGAGGCCACTTTGGTGGTTGTGGCCGTTAAGATCGCCTACCAATTGCCGTTCCGACTATTCAAAAAAGGCTTCGATTGGTTCATAAAACCAGCTTCGGCGGTAACTTACCCCTTGAACCGAATCCATCAAACGGCCTGGGCCGTCAATGCCGTCAGCAACCGAATGCCCTTTGCGGTGGTGTGCTTGCCCCGGGCGCTGAGTCTCAAATACCTCCTTCGCCAAGATCCACGCCTGCACCTAAAAATAGGGGTGAGGCTCCAAGCGGGCTTTACGGCCCACGCTTGGGCGGCCCACGCGTGGGTTGAACTCGACGGCCAGATCGTCATCGGCGATACGCCCGAAACCTACCAATCGCTCTGGACTTGGGGCGAGCAGCCCGGCAACTGACCAACGCGCCCAGTGGCTCAAACTTTATAACTGACCGACGCGTATATTTTTGTAAGTTTGTAATTGTGGCACAATTTTGTCCCTTGATTACCCCGAAAATCCTGTTATCGTATTTTTTATGAGGCCATTACTTCTAATCTTAATGCTGGTCGGCGCGTTCAACTGCGCTTGGGCGCAAACTCCAACCTACGGCAACGAATGGATTAACTACAACCAGACCTATTTCAGGATTCCGGTGGCGCAAAAAGGGCTGTACCGCCTCAGTGCCGACGAGCTCCAACGCGCTGGTGTGCCGCTCGCCAACGTAGATGCCACGGCTATTCAGTTGTTTTTTAGGGGGAAAGAACAGGCCGTTTTTGTGCAGGGCGAGGCCGATAAACGCATTGATGGCCAAGATTTTATAGAGTTTTTGGGCCAGGCAAACGACGGCGTGCAAGATTCGCTCCTGTACATACCCACCACCGCCCAACCCCACAATTTTTTTAATCTGTACACCGACACGACGGCCTATTTTTTGACCTGGCGGCTCGACGGCCAGTTGGGCAAACGCATGGGTTCTTACGATGAGCGCAACACGGCCAACTTGGCCCCCGAGGCGTTTCACGTTGAAGAGCTGCTGCTACTGAACTTCAAAAACCAAGTGCTAAAATATTCGGAGGGGCTCATATATCCCATCGGTGCATCGGCGGGGCCGCAGTTTGCCCACGGAGATTTTGGCGAAGGCTGGACGGGGGAGGACATTGCCGAAAACAAGGTCGTCGTCCAGGATTTACCGCTCGAAAACGCTGTGTTGCAGGGACCAAAACCACGTTTAGAAATCTTGCTGGCGGGCCGCTACCACCGCCCCCGTCGGATTGAAATTAGGGCGGGCGCGCGCTTTCTGGACACCGTAAATTTCGATAATTATTACACCAACAAGTACGTTCGCGAGTTGGAGTTTAGTGATCTGGGAGCCGATAAATTGTCGGTATCAACTGTATCGAGGAGCCGAAACGGGCAGGTTGATTTTTACGCAGTGTCGTACCATCGGCTCAACTACGCCCAGCGGATCGACGCGCGCGGCAAGACCTTCAAACAGTTTAATCTTGTGCCAAAAGTGGGGGGCAGGTCTTACGTCGAGATCACAAACGCCCCCGCCGAAGCTCGCCTGTATGACGTGACCGACCCCGCCAACGCAGTACGCGTGGGTGCGATCGTAGAAAACGGTACGCTAAAAGCCGTCGTTACCAACAGCACCAACGGGCGAAACTTGATCTTGACGGTTGGTTTTGACCGGGTTGTGGGGCTGCAACGCATGGCTTTCAGGAATATCGATCCCACAAAAGCTAACTTCTTGATTGTGTCGCACAAAGCACTGATGAAGCCCGTGGGCGGCCTCAACGACCCAGTGCGTGCCTACGCCGAGTACCGAGCCAGTGCGGCGGGCGGCAAGTACGACACCCTGACCGTGGACATGGATTTCCTGATGAACCAGTTTAACTACGGCGAGTTTAGTGCGTTGGCTGTCAGGAGGTTCACCCAGTTTATGGTCGATAAAGGATCTCCGAAGTTTATGTTTATTATTGGCCGCACCCAGCAGGTACACTTTACACGCTTTGCCAAAGACCGATACCTGCGCGACATGGTTCCCACTTTTGGCTGGCCGGGGTCAGACAATATGTTTTCGGCGGGGCTAAAAGGCTCGCCACCTTTTGTACCAGCCGTGCCAGTGGGTAGGCTCTGGACCGATAGCCCGCAAACAGTTCTCGATTATTTGAACAAGGTAAAAGAACACGAGTCTGCTTCCCCAACCCAATCGATGCCGCTCTGGCGCAAAAATATACTACATCTTAGTGGTGGCATCAGCCCGTTTGAATTGAGGCTTTTTAAAAATTATTTAGACGATTTTAGGCGCGTGGCCAAGAATAAGTTTCTGGGCGCAAACGTGACAACGATCACCAAAAATACCGACGACCCCGTTGAGCTAATCGGCCTGGCCGACCAAATTAACAAAGGCGCGGGCATTGTCACGCTTTTTGGCCACTCGAGTTTGTCGGTTACAGATATTGACATTGGCTTTGCAACCAACGATGTGCTGGGATACCGAAACAAAGGCCGCTACCCGTTGGTGTATGCGAACGGTTGCGTGCTGGGCAATTTTACGTTCGGAGCAAAGACGTATCCCATCGACTGGGTTGGTGCGCCCGACCGAGGTGCTATTTTGTTTTTGGCCCACGCCAATTTGGCCTACAGCTACTCGCTAAAAAGTTACGGCGACGTGTTCTACCAAACGCTCCTCGCCGACAGTACGTACCTCAACAAGCCGTTTGGTTTGGCGCACCGCGAGATGATTAGAAAATTTTTGAGAAACGATAAGGATCCCATTGCGGTCTCGGATGCCCAGCAAATGGCGCTTCAAGGAGACCCCGCCATTGTGCTGTTTCCACTGGAAAAGCCCGATTTTCAGATCGAAAACGGGGGGTTATCGCTCACCACAAAAACAGGAACAGCCGCCACTGCCCTGGCCGATAGCGTGGTTTTGAGGGCCGTTGTGGCCAACGCGGGCGTGTTCAAGGGTGGTAATTTGTCAGTGCTGGTGCGCCGATCGCTTCCCAACGGCAACGTGGTGGTGTATAGTTTTGAGCGACCTGCCGTGGCTTTTAGGGATACTTTAATTTTGACCCTCAAAAACGACCGCAACCAAACTGGGCTCAACCGTTTTGAGGTGTTGATTGACCCAGACAACAAAATTTCTGAAAGCAATAAAACCAATAACGTGGCCACTTTGGGGGTGGTTATTCAGGGCGTTGGGGCCACGCCGTTGTTGCCAAACGAGTTTGGTATTGTAGGTAGTCTGACCAACAACGCGCCCACCGCCAATTTGGTAGCGCAGGCCGTCGAAAACGGTGCGAGGAGTTATTTGTTCGAGATTGATTCGGTAAGTACCTACAGCAGTGCCTTCAAAAAGACCCAGACGCTCACCGCCGATCTGCTGCCGAGTTGGACACCCGCGCTGGCCGACCGCGATAGTACGACTTATTTTTGGCGGATCAGATACGCCGACCGCCCCGCTGGCGACGATAACATTTGGGTTGAGAGTTCGTTTACGCACATCAGAAACGCACCCGAAGGATGGACGCAACGCGCGGGTGGGCAGTTGATAAAAAACCAAAACGCTGGCCTCAAACTAAACCCAGCCAACGCGCAGTGGGCCTATGATGAGCTTCAAATTTTGCTCAAAGCCACCGTGGCGGGAGCGCACGTGGGAGCCTTTGCGCAGGGCTACAAACTGAGCCAACTGGCACTCCAAAACCTGTTGGTGGTGGCAGCGGGCAATTGCAAAGCCGCACCTGGGGTGGTGGCGGTGGCTTTCGACCGCGCCACGATGCGGCCGTATTCGGTGTTCCAACAGAATTTATGCGGTAATCCACCCTTTGTAACCAATTTTTTGCCCGACGTAAACATCATCAACAATCAATTGATGGAAGCGTATTTTGCGAATGTAAAACCTGGCGATTTTATCGTACTGATGTCGAGCGGCGACATTGCCTATACCGACTGGAAACCCGCCACGCTGGCCGCCATCAGGTCGTTGGGGGTGAGCGACAACGCCCTTCGGGGACTAAAACCAGGCGCACCGTTTTTGTTTGCGGGCCAGAAAGGCCGCCGCGCCGCCGCCGTGGAGGTGATCGCGACGGCTTTTCCAGAAAGTTTGCAAACGGTGTCGCTCGACGATTTTGCGCTCAAAAGCACCACTGGGCAGGGGAGCGTCACGACTGCGCTCATTGGCCCAGCCAGCGCGTGGGGCCAGGTGAGCCGCCGCGTGGCCAAAACGAGCGGCCAAAACGAAACAATGAGCGTGGTGGGCGTGGCACTCGATGGCCGCGAGAGTTTGTTGTTCGACAACGTGAGTACCGCCAAAATAAACATCGACCGGGTTTCTCCCAGCCAATTTCCGTACCTAAAATTACAACTAAAACTGAGCAATACCGACGTGAACACCAATGCTCCCGCCCAGTTGCGCAATTGGTTAGTAACCTACAAACCAGTGGCCGAGGGCGTGGCGTTTGCGAACCTCAAAGCGGGTTTTGAGCGCCAAGAAGGAGAACGTTTTACCGTTTTGGTGTCTTTTAAAAACATCTCCGAAGTTGCTTTTACTGACTCAATAGTGGTGCGCCAAACCCTGAGCGGGGCAAACAGTAGGACGATGACGACCCAAAGTAAAATAAAACCGCTCAAACCCAACGAACAAGCCGACCTGGCGGTGGAGGTACAAACGGTTGGCCGCGCTGGCGACAATCGGTTGGTGGTTAGTTTCAATCCGCGCCTACAAGCCGAGCAATACTACACCAACAACGCCGTAGATTTGCCCTTTACAGTCTTGCAAGACCGCGCCGCGCCCATTTTAGAAGTAACTTTCGACGGCCAACGGATTGCTGACAACGACGTGGTAGCACCCGCACCCGTTGTTTTGGTGCGCCTCAAAGACGAAAATCGAATTTTGTTCAAAACCGACACAGCAGGCATAAACTTGTTTTTGCAACGACCTGGCGCGTCCAATTTTGCCCGCATTAGTCTCCGGAGTGCGGCCATTAAAATAACGCCCGCCAGTGCCACCGCCGACTATCTGGTGGCCTTTACCCCGGGTACTTTGCCCGAGGGCACTTACGCGCTGCGCGTGCAGGGGGCCGATGCGTCGGGCAATTTGACGGGTATTTACATTGTTCAGTTTAGGGTTAAAAATGCCGCCGAAGTGCTCGACTTCAAGGCGTACCCCAACCCGATGGATGTTTCGGCCAGGTTTGCTTACCAAGTTTCGGGTAGCGAAAAACCCGATGAGTGCAGGGTTGAGATTTACGAACTGGGGTCGGGCAAAGTGGTGAGAATACTAACCGCACCCACCCGCATTGGCACAACCGAAATACCGTGGGACGGCACAAACGCTTTTGGGGCGGCTTTACCAAGCGGTGCTTTTGGGTATCGGCTGGTTTTGAGGCGCAACGGGCAAGCAGTACCAGCGGCGGCGGGAGTTGTTTTAAACGGTAAAATTTCCATTCAACGTTAGCCCAAAACTTTATTTAAGTTGATGTAATTGAATAATCGACATTTTGAAACTATCTTATTATCAGATATTTATTCGATAATTCAATCATTCAGAATTCAACATTATTATTTACACAATGGCCGAAGAACTCTTGTTGCCCACATCTGAAAATAAAAGTGAAACATACGCGGCACTGCTGCCCCAAATTGCCGCGTTGGTGGGTTCAGAAACCGACCTGATCGCAAACCTTGCCAACATAACTGCGGCACTCAAAACAGCTTTTGGCTTTTTTTGGGTGGGTTTCTACATTGTCAAACAAAATGAGTTGGTGCTTGGGCCTTTTCAGGGGCCGATAGCCTGCACCCGCATTGGCTTTGGGCGGGGCGTTTGTGGCCGATGCCACGCCACCCGCCAGACCGTCATTGTGCCAGACGTAGACGCGTTTGAGGGGCACATTGCGTGTAGTTCGGCATCAAAATCGGAAATTGTATTGCCCGTCTTCGACCGCGCTGGCAACGTGGCAATGGTCTTAGACGTGGACAGCGACCAACTAAACGATTTTGATGCCGATGATGCCGACGGACTGGCGGCCATTCTGAAACTGATCGACTTACACGAAGAAATCGGGCATTAGGTCAGAGTCGGGAATGTCCATGTATTTGTACTGCGCAAAGTCAGTCACGCCATCAGCGCGTAGTACTTCGTCGTCGATAAAGAAATTCCCCGTGCACTCGCGGCTATTTTTGTTGAAAATAGCGTAGGCAGCATCGGCCATGATCTCGGGTGTGCGGCAGCGGCGCATAGATTCGTCGCCGCCCAGCAGGTTGCTCACTGCCGCCGTGGCAATGGCCGTGCGCGGCCAAAGCGCGTTGAAAGCAATACCCTGTTTTTTGAACTCTCCGGCCATGCCCAACACGCACATACTCATGCCAAACTTGGCCATGGTATAGGCCACGTGCGGTGCAAACCAGCGCGTTTCCATGTTGAGCGGCGGCGACAAATTGAGCACGTGCGGATTGGCGGCTTTGAGCAGGTGCGGAATGCACGCCTTGGAGGTTAGAAAAGTGCCGCGCGTGTTGATCTGGTGCATAAGGTCGTAGCGTTTCATGTCGGTGGCCAGCGTGGGCGTGAGGTTGATGGCACTGGCGTTATTGACCAAAATATCAATGCCCCCGAAGGTATCAACGGCCTTTTGCACGGCTTCATAAACCTGCTCCTCGTTCCGAACATCGACCAGCAGCGCCAAACCTTGGCCGCCAGCGGCGGTCATCTCGTCGGCGGCTGAGTAGATAGTACCAGGTAGTTTGGCGTGTGGTTCGGTGGTTTTAGCGGCCACCACCACATTTGCGCCCTCGCGCGCCAACCGCAGACCAATGGCTTTGCCAATTCCGCGGCTTGCGCCCGTAATAAAAACAGTCTTTCCTGCAAACTTTGACATTAATTTTGAGTTTAGTAGTGTAGTATTGTTAGTGAACAGGCAAAGTAAAATATTATTCTGCTTGCATACTATTTTTGAAAAAACTATTTTTGAACCGTTGTTTATACGTTACTAAAAAAACGCAATCCAAAACCAATTATTCGATGAACTTAGCTGTTGAAACAATAGGCTTGAACTTCAATTTGACCGAAGAACACCTGGCCGTAAAAGAAGCCGCCCGTGATTTTGCCCAAAACGAACTGCTTCCAAATGTAATTGAGCGCGACAATGCGCAGAAATTTGACCCCAAGTTGCTCAAGCGCATGGGCGAGTTGGGTTTTATGGGCATGATGGTGGGTGAGGAGTATGGTGGTGGCGGCATGGATACGATCTCGTATGTGCTGGCGATGGAAGAAATCTCCAAAGTAGATGCCTCGGCTTCGGTCATTGTGTCAGTCAATAACTCGTTGGTTTGTTACGGCCTCGAAAACTACGGCAACGAGGATCAAAAGCAGCGCTACCTCCGCCAACTGGCCACGGGCGAAATGATTGGTGCGTTTTGTTTGTCAGAACCCGAGGCAGGCTCCGACGCAACGTCGCAGCAAACAACCGCCGAAGACATGGGCGACTATTACTTGCTAAATGGTACAAAAAACTGGATCACCAACGGAGGCATTTCGTCGGTGTGCATGGTGATAGCCCAAACCCACCCTGACCTCAAACACAAGGGTATCAATTGCCTAATCGTAGAAAAAGGTACGGACGGCTTTGTGGTGGGTAAAAAAGAAGACAAGATGGGCATTAGAGCGTCGGACACGCACTCGCTGATGTTCTCGGACGTGAAAGTACCAAAAGAAAACCGCATCGGCGTGGACGGCTTCGGCTTCAAGTTTGCCATGAGCACCCTCAACGGCGGGCGCATCGGCATTGCCGCTCAGGCGTTGGGAGTGGCGGCGGGAGCTTTCGAGTTGTCGCTCAAATACGCGCAAGTTCGCAAAGCATTTGGCAAAACCATTTTTGAACACCAGGCTATTCAGTTCAAACTGGCCGAGATGGCCACCAAAATTGAGGCCGCCCGCTTGCTGGTTTACAAAGCTGCTCGCCTCAAAGACGAAAACAAAGACTACGTAGAAGCCGCCGCCATGGCCAAACTCTTTGCCTCAGACGTGGCCATGTGGGCCACCACCGAGGCGGTTCAGATTCACGGTGGCTACGGTTTTGTGAAAGAATACCACGTAGAGCGCCTGATGCGCGACGCAAAAATAACCCAGATTTACGAGGGAACGTCGGAGATTCAGAAGCTGGTCATCGCCCGAGAGTTGCTGAAATATTAATGTAGGTGCTTGCTCCGTAACCTCACCCCCAGCCCCTCTCCTGCTGAGAGGGGGGCAATTTGCGCCTGCTTGCTTAATTACTCCCCTCTCCCAAGGAGAGGGCTGGGGGTGAGGTTAATTTTCTTTCCCGTCCGAAATCTTGGCGGGCTTTGCTTCCATGCCAGGTTGGCGAATCTCGAAGTTCTCCTTCTTTTTGGCATCCGCTACTATCTTGCGCACGTCGGCCAGGAGTTGCTTGGCATCGTAAACTACGCCGTCTTTGACTGTGTATTTTACGCCACCCACCCGCACAACTTCATTTTTGTCGTTGAGCCTGATGGCCCCCGTGCCGTAGAGAGTCTTTAGGTTTGCCAGCGGGTTTTGGTCGAGAATCACAAAATCGGCCAGTTTGCCCACCTCCACCGACCCAATTTCCTTGTCCAAACCCAGTGCTTCGGCGCCCTTTATGGTGGCCGCCCTAATTACTTCGAGCGGGTGAAACCCCGCTTCGCGGAGCAATTCTAACTCGCGGATGTACGCAAAACCGTAGAGCTGGTAAATAAATCCCGAGTCGGACCCCGCCGTCACGCGCCCACCTCGGTTTTTATACTCGTTTATAAACTGCATCCAAAGTTGGTAATTACGTTTCCAGGCCACCTCCTGTTCGGTTCCCCAATTGTGCCAATACGAGCCGTGCGACACGCGGCTGGGCCCGTAGAACCGCCACAGCGCGGGCAGCGTGTAGTCGTCGTGCCACTCGGCGCGGCGCGCCAACATGAGCTCGCGGTTGGCCTCGTAAATATTAAAGGTAGGGTCGAGCGTAAAGTCCAACTTTATTAGTTCATCCAGCACCTTGTTCCATTTTTCGGTGCCTGGCTTGGCGGCTTGCTGCCACAGATTGCCAGCTTCTTCAAATCGGTTTTGCTCGTTGTTGTAGTTGTAATCGGCGGGGTAATCTTGCACGGTTTTGTTCTCAAAAAGAGCTTCTGGTAGGCCGTACCAGTGTTCCATGGAGGTTAGTCCAGCTTGGGCGGTAGCCAAGACGTTCATTCTGGCCACCTCCAACTGGGCGTGGTGGCAGGCCGACCGGAGGCCGAGTTTTTTGTTTTCGTCGAGAGCGGCCCTAAAAATGCTGGGTTCGGCCCCAAAAAACTTGATACCGTCGGCCCCCTTTTGGGCGTTTGCCCGCACCCAGGCGCGGGCTTGGTCGGGCGTGGTAATGGGTTCTTTTGCGTCCTGCCCAAAAACGGTGTACGCCAAAATTCGCGGTGCGGTTATTTCATTTTTGAGACTTTTCTCGCGGTGTTCCAGCACCCAATCCAGTCCGTTGCCGCAAGCTGGGTCGCGGATGGTGGTAATACCGTGGGCAAGCCAAAGTTTAAAAACATACTCCGCCGATGTGCCCTGCGTTTGCCCGCCAATGTGGCCGTGCATATCAACAAAACCTGGCAGTAGATACATTCCGTTGCAGTCCAGTTCTTTGTCGCCAGCGTTGGCCTTGGGTCGGTTTTTCGGGTCAATCGGTACGCCTGGATACCCCACCTGTTTAATTTGGGCAATTCTGTTTTTCTCCACCACCACATCAATTGGGCCCACTGGCGGCGCGCCCGTACTGTTAATGAGCGTTATGCCCCTAATAATAAGACGGTTGGCGTACTCTCCCTCGGCTCGGAGTGGTGCTTTTTCGATTTGGGCAAAACCCGAAAACGCCATCGCCAAACAAGTAAACTGCGCCAAAATTCCCGTTTTGGAGATCGGAAAAGAGAATCTATTTTTTTTCATGAGTAAAAATGTAGGGATGTATGTTTGACGAAAACGGAGTGGAAAGCCCCGTGCAATTTGATGAAAATAAACAATTTGGAAATTAAGTGAAGCGGAACTTAAAATACAAATATTTAGTGGAATTCTAAACGTTAAGGTTAGTATTTCTGCCCTTTTTTCGCCACGTCCTTGTTGTACGACGTTTTTTATCCAATATTTGTTGTTTAGAAAATAATTTATATATTTGCATACTATAATTAGCTAATGTTGCACAAACAGTCACGTCAAATTCAGTTTAATGCTATTAAAAATTGTCTTAACAATGAGGACATTTTTTCAATAGAAAAGTCTGTTGCCGTTTTTGGTGATTCTTTAGATAAAATAAAACTACTGCCAAGTTCTTCCATCTCGTTGATTTTAACAGACCCACCATATCACAGTACTAAAAAAGATAATATTGCTAACGATAAAGCATTTGGTACTGATGAAGACTTCATTTATTGGATGAAAGAATATTTTGTTGAATGGAAGAGGATATTAAAACCTAATGGCTCAATTTTTATGTTTTGTTCCTCTGCAATGTCTGCAAAATTAGAAGTTGCAATGTCCGAAAACTTTAATATCCTTTCTCATATTGTGTGGTCAAAGCCAAATGACCCTGGTTTTGATGGTTGGAAGGGAAAAATAAAAAAAGAATCATTAAGACAATGGTACCCACATTCTGAAAGAATTTTATTTGCTGAACCTGCAACAAATGGCAATTTTAAAAGGTCTTGGTTCGGCAATTTTTTAAGAGAAGTGAGAACAAAAGCTAAAATCTCTGGACATCAATTGACTGAATTAACTGGTTCGTATGGTAAAGTTAACCACGGTGGAGCAGTTTCAAATTGGGAAACTGGTAGAAATATTCCAAGTCGTGAACAGTATGAAAAAATTTGTGATGTTTTGATTAATACTGGTAAAATCTTAAAAATGCCTGATTATGAAGATGTTATCCGTAAATTTGAAGTTAGTTCTGATATACAATTTACAGATGTTTGGGATTTTAATTCTGTTAGACCTTACAATGGTAAACATCCTGCTGAAAAACCATTAGAAATGTTAGAACATTGTATAAATGCTACCACATTTGAAGATGACATTGTATTAGATTGTTTTGGTGGTTCGGGTAGTACATCAATTGCATCATTGAACTTAAATAGGTATTCAATTAGTATTGAATTAGAAAAAGAATGGTTTGAAGTTATCAAGATGAGATTAGAGAATTATGAGCAAGTTCCTATTAAAATTAATGGCTCAAAATCATCATTAATGAAGGCTACTAAACAATCTAATATGAAGCAACAAGTTTCACTATTTGGCTAAAATTGTATTCCTTCTTTGATATTTTTATCAACAATCATTTTCATCCATTTTAGAGTGTCAATAATTCCTGAATCTTTACAAACTACATTACAATGATGATGTCCCCACCCAAGATTATATGTTTTGTGATTAAATTCGCCTGTTCTCAATTCTCTGATGTGGAATAAATTAATTTCTGTAACCGTTAAATCAGGAACATTTCTTCCTTCAGATTGAGTAAGTCTGCTCATAAAACCTTTTGCTTTTAAACGTTCTAAACACAAAGGACAAATGGTTTTGTTAGATTTATCTATCATTCGGTTTTCATGTAATAGCTTGTTGTCTGATAATTTTCGGCTCTCACATATCTCACCAATGTGTACTTTTCTAATTTCGATTTGTTCGGTAGTCATTCCTGCTGCCAATGCCACCTCGTCAGCATCAATACAATTCCAAAACAAATATTCAAGTTGGGTTTGGCAATCATTTATTACTTCTTTGCTTGCATATTCATAAACTCGGATTCCTGCGCCTTTTTGTCCACTTGTGTTGAAACCTATCGTGATTTTCTCATCAATTTTTGCGGTGGTTGAAGGTACACGTGCAACAAATTTACCGCCCAATGGCTTTTGTCTGCTTGTTGCAGGTTTTAACTTTAAATCTAAGGGATTACAACTATTCCATTGTTGTCTTGTTTCATAGAAAAGAATTGCGTTTTCCCCAATTTTTAATCCCTTATCTAACAATTCTTTTTCTGATTTTGGATTTCCAAAGTATTCAATAGGGTTAATCAACACAATAAATCCATTTTCAAATTTACCTTTATTACAATATGAGTGCCACATTAGGATAAAAAAAGCGTGAGCATAGAAAAGAGTTAAATTTGTATTGCAAACTAATTTTCTTCGTAACTACTCAGGTTGTCTGAATTAGTAATATTGGATAAAAATTGTT
>JAAFKE010000008.1 GCA_013298215.1 Cytophagales bacterium
TTTACAGCTAAAAACATATTAAAATTGGTACGAAATGAACCCAATACTATTTTTAATGAACAGTTTTGCCAACAATTTATACCACAAGACTTAATTAACGCTGCATAAGTGGCACTCATATTGATAATAAACTCCATACGTTTTTTTTAGGTATTCGCACATAATCTGACCAGTCCAGATATTGCCCGTTAAACCAACCTCTGATGGTCGTTTACTCAACGAAATTGTTTTGAACTCCAAAGATTGAGCCTCCGTTAGTAAACTGCTTTGAGGCCGTTTTACTTTTTTACAAAGACCTTTAAATCCATCTGCTATGTATTCAGAAACATATTTCCTCACGCTTTGTTGATGAATTAAAAGTAGCTTTGAAATATCTTCAAACTCGATGCCTTCGCTGTATAGTTTCACACTTCGTAATTTGATACGAATATATTCCGCTTGATTTTGACTAAAATACTTCTTGTATTCCAATTCATCGAAGCCTTTTTTATTAAATTTGACTCGTTTGTAACCCATTTACGAATATAAGAAAATATCAACCTAACGGGAATAATTATGAGGTAGAAATTCCATTTTGATACTGGGTAAAGAAACAAACTTTTAGCGCGACATCACCAACGGCCCCGCGCAGGTGCCGCTCAAAGAAGGGCAACGCTACGCCTGGCAGGTGCGGGTGGAGTCGCTGGACGCGCAGTAGCTTTTGCACCGCAATTATTTTAAAACCACTTTATGCCATACCCAGGCAGCTCGGTGGCATCAATAGTGGTACCTTTGGGCTAAATATTGCTGCAAGTTGGTAAAACAATAATGAAACGAATTAAAATAATCTTGTGGGTAGGGTTTAGTTTGGCGGCAAAACTATCATATGGCCAGGTCAAAAAACCGTGGTACAAAAAACTCAACCCCGACTCGCTGTTCTCTTCCAATCTTAAAGTAATTGCGGTACCAACCATCCAGAACGCGCCCGAAACAAGCTGGAATTTTGGGGCGGGCGTAACGTATTATTTCAACACCGACAAACGACCCGACTCGCTTGCAACCACTCGTACATCAACGTTGGTGGCAACGGGCGGTTATTCGCTCAGGCGGCAACTGCAACTCGAAGGCCGCTGGCAGATTTTTACCCACGGGGAGCAAATGTTGTACCGTGGCGCGGTTGCTTATTCCAATTTTTTTGACCGCTTTTGGGGAATCGGCAACAACGCCCCTTCGGAGAATTTAAGCGAATTTTCGTTTACGCGCATTCAGGTACAGGCCAACGCGCTCAATCGCGTACACTCCAATATTTTTATGGGCTTAAACTACCAGCTAAGTATCTTTCAGGATTTAGACTGGTTTCTACAAAGTAGCAACCTTGACCTTGAACGACTGAATGGCAGCACTGGAAACCGCGTCTCGGGACTTGGGCCAACTGTTGTGGTAGATTTTAGAAACAATCCGTACAGCGCCGTCAGCGGTTATTTTGCCGAGTTTTCGGCGGTATATTATCGCAATAGTTTGGGCAGTAGCCATCATTTTGACGAATACCTCATTGACCTGCGCTACTACATTCCGCTTCCTCGAAAGCACGTGCTGGCTTTGCAGACCTTCGGCAATTTTATGAACGGCGACGTTCCTTTTCGCGAGCTACCCCGTTTGGGCGGGCCGCAAATTATGCGCGGGTACTTCAACGGGCGGTTTTTAGACAGAAACCTCGTGGCTACCCAGGCAGAGTATCGAATGCCCCTTTGGAAATTTGTGGCTTGTTCTTTTTTCACGAGCGCAGGGCAAGTGGCACCAGATATTAGCGAATTTAAAACGGCCAACTTCAAGGTAGCTTACGGCGCAGGGCTACGTCTAAGGCTAAACGCCAAAGAAAACATATACGTGCGCTTCGACTACGCCCGCACCGCCGACGGCCAGAGCGGCTTTTATATTCGGGTGAACGACGCTTTCTAAGTGACCTGCCTATATTTTTAAATACCAGGCCACCACATTAAAAAAAAGGGAATGGGCTAATTATTTGACATTGAGGCATTTGGTTGGTGCGCGGCCAGGATTAAACAAAATAAACTGAAAAACACTTGACAATAAGCCCCCGCGTGCGTACTTTTGCACCTCAATAAAGAGAGGTGGCAGAGTGGTCGATTGCGGCGGTCTTGAAAACCGTTGACTGTTACAGGTCCGGGGGTTCGAATCCCTCCCTCTCTACTGAAAACGCAAAACAGCCTTCACGACATCGTGAAGGCTGTTTTGCGTTTTATGGCTTGTAGAAAACCCACTTGGCCAGTTCTTTGTAGCTTACTTTTTTGCCGTACATCAAAATACCCACGCGGTAAATGCGGGCAGCCAGCCAAGTGGTGCCAATGAAACCCAACACCAACAGGCTGATAGACAGCAGTAGTTCCCACGTTTGTACGCCAAAAGTAACGCGCACCATCATCACAATGGGCGAGGTAAAGGGCACCATCGAAGCCCAAAAAGCAACGCTGCCGTCGGGGTCGCGGAGGGCATACTGCGCAAACATAATGGCCGCCACAATGGGCAACGTGAGCGGCAACATAAACTGCTGGGTGTCCGTCTCATTATCTACGGCCGCTCCAATGGCCCCAAATAGTGAGCCGTAGAGTAAATATCCCCCCAAAAAATAAATCAAAAAGCACACCATAATCTGTATTTTTTGCCCCGTCGGAATCGAGTTTATGGCCTCAAAGGCTGCCACGGCCTCGTTCTGGCTTTTCTGCTGAACGGCCTTCACGGCGGCGGGGTCTTTGGTGGCGTTCTGCACTTTGGCTTGCTCTTTGTTGGCATATTCGGCCAGCTTGCCCCCCAACAGGGCCGTTCCCGCCGTAGAAATACCGATCGTCAGTACGATCCAAAGCAAAAACTGGGTAAGCCCCACCAGCCCCACTCCCATTATCTTGCCCATCATCAATTCGATGGGTTTTACCGACGAGATGATAACCTCCACAATGCGGTTGGTTTTTTCTTCCAACACGCCCCGCATAATCTGTGCACCGTACACAAAAACAACTACGTACATCAGAAAAGCCAAAAACAACGCCAAAAAAGTAGCCACCATCGAGTTACTGCTTTTTTCGCCGTCGGCCGTCAAACTGTATGTTTCGGCACTCACGTTGGCGCGGCTGTCGGCCAACACTTTTTTGTCGATGCCCGCCTTGCTTAGTTTCTGGCTCTCAATTTCGGTTTCTATGGCGCGCTCAATGTCGGTTTTTAGATCGAGGCTCACGTTTTTTTCGGCAAACATCTTCACGCCCTTGGTATCTTCCAAAATATCCTGGGGGATCACCACCAGCACGTCGGCCTTGCCAGCTTTTAGGTCTTTTTTGGCCACCTCCAAAGGCTGTTTCGTGAAAGTATATTGGAGCGTTTCGGTGTTTTTGAGGGTTGCGGCGTAGAGGCCGCTGTTGTCGATAACAGTCACTTTTTTGCTGCCCGCGTCGCTATTAACGGCAATAAGCACAATGACACCGTAGAAAACGGCGATCAGCAACGGGGTCAGAAGCGTCATTACAATAAACGACTTCTTGCGAACCCGCGTGAGGTACTCGCGTTGTAGGACTAAGAATATGTTTTTCATGGATTTGTGTTTTGGGTTCGATGCTGATTTAACTCTCGGGCGTTGCGCCAACGGCACTAATAAAAATTTCGTTCATACTCGGAATATTCTCGCCAAAATTATGCACCTGCACCTGCTGAATAAGTTCGCCGATAAGCCCATTTGCCGACGCATCGGGTTGCAGCCTAATGGTGGCTTTTTGCAGGCCATCTTCCAATGCGTGTTGGTCAATGAGCGCATAGTGAGCCGACAACGCGCCGAGCTGCCCGCCAAACACCACGCTGTAGGTGTGGGTCTTGAACTGCTCTTTGATCGCCTTTTTGGAGCCATCCAGTATTTTTTTCGATTTGTCGATCAGCGCAATGTGGTCGCAGAGTTCCTCAACGGACTCCATGCGGTGCGTCGAAAAAATAATGGTGCACCCTTTTTGTTTGAGTTCCAGAATTTCGTCTTTGATGAGGTTGGCGTTGATGGGGTCAAATCCCGAGAAGGGTTCATCTAAGATAATCAGCTCTGGCTCGTGAAGCACCGTGGCCACAAACTGGATTTTTTGCTGCATCCCCTTCGAGAGGTCTTCCACATTTTTGTCCCACCAGGTTTTTATGTCAAACTTAATGAACCAGGCTTTGAGTTTTTCCATCGATTGCTGTTTAGACAATCCTTTGAGCTGCGCCAGGTACAGGAGCTGCTCGCCCACTTTCATTTTTTTGTACAAGCCGCGCTCTTCGGGCAGGTAGCCAATGTTGGCAATGTGTTTGGGCGCAAGCCGCTCGCCGTTGAGCAGCACGTGGCCGCTGTCGGGGGCCGTAATCTGGTTTATAATTCGGATGAGCGATGTTTTTCCAGCCCCGTTTGGACCGAGCAGACCGTAGATCGACCCCTTTGGAATGTTGATGGAGACATCGTCTAAGGCGCGGTGGTTGGCGTACTGCTTGACGATGTGGTGGGTTTCGAGAATATTCATAGGTATATTTTTGGAACGGGTACAAAAATCGTTAAAACAACGCAGCCTTAAAAATAAATGTGATAAGTCTGGTTTCTGGGCATTTGGGCGGTAAAAAAGGTAGTGTTTTAGCCTTACTTTTGTGGCTTAGTTTCTTCAAAAACAATTGTCGTATGCAAATCTTTTATTTTGTCCTGGCATTTTTGGTGGGTGTTGGCACCAGCGTACAGTCGGGCATCAACTCCCAACTCCGTGCCAGCACGGGCAATTCAACTTTCGCGGCCATTGCCTCGTTCACGTGCGGGCTGCTTGCCCTTTGTTGCTATTATTTGTTCTTTAACAGATCGCCCCACCCAACGCTCCAAACCCTCCAAAACACCACGTGGTGGCACTGGACGGGCGGCCTTTTGGGGGCGGCTTTTGTGTTGGGTATCATTACAGTGGTCAAAGACATCGGTGCGGCCAACGCCATTGGCCTGGCCGTGGCGGGGCAGTTGCTGGCGGCAGTAGCCTTAGACCATTTTGGCTTGGTGGGCTTTGCGGTGCACCCCCTCAATGCTTGGCGGGGTTTGGGGGTTTTGCTCATGGCAGGGGGTGCGTATCTAGTACTGAAAAACTAACGTGCCGTGCCAAAGTTCCGCATCTATCCAACCCTGCTCAATACGTTTTCCTATTTCTTACGGGGAAAAATAACCGAGCAAGACCTCATCGACCGCATTAACCGCGTGCCAACTGTGGCCACCGAAGCCCAGCAGCGCGGGGTTTCTTTTGAGGAGGCACTCATCAAAGGCACAAACCAAGATGCCTTCGACCCCGACATACTCCGCAAAGCCCGCGCCAAGTTGCCCCGCCCCATGGTGGCTACCCAGGCCTACTGCCAGTACGAAATTGGCGACGTAACGCTGTATGGTTTTGTGGACGTGCTCGGGCAGCGCGCCGCCGTGGACATAAAAACGACCGCCAACTACCAAGAAGGTCGTTTTCAGTTCGACCACCAAAATTTTTATTTGCCCGCCCTCCAAAAAAGAGGCATCCGCGAAATGCGCTACCTCATCACCGACTTTACCGACGTTTACGAAGAAGTGTACGGTCTCGAAACCGATTTTCAGCTCCAATTAGACGAACTTTATCACTTCAAAACGTTCTTGACCGAACACCAAGAACAGATCACAGATTCAAAAATAATGCAAATTTGAGTGCTTCAACCGCGCCAAGTACCGTTCGTCACAATCAGTTTCATATCTCTGGGCTTTTGTTTGTAGGTTTATGGGTGAAATGAACTCAAACAAATTCTGTAATTGCAAACACACAATCGATATTTTCGACCAGTAATTACCTAATCACCAGTCACTTATTCATTCATTCTATCACCCAATCATTCAACATCATTCCCCATAGATGAAATTTCTGCGCCAAACCATCGAAAGTTTTAGATTTGCCTGGCAAGCCCTGGTTTCTAACATTCTCCGCACCACGCTATCGTTGTTGGGCGTTACGATAGGCATTTTTTCGATCATCGCCGTGCTCACCATGGTCGATTCGCTCGAGCGTAACATCAAAGAGAGTCTGGCCGACATCGGCACCAACGTGCTTTACGTACAAAAATGGCCCTGGATTTTTGGTGGCGAGTACCAATGGTGGAAGTATTTTCAACGCCCCGAGCCAACTTATACCGAGTATAAGTTTTTGAAAGATAACTTAGAGAACGCCGAAACGATTGTTGCCATGGATGCAAAGAACAACGTGACCGTCAAAAACGGAAGCAACAGCTACAGCAGCACGCTCATTCAAGGGGTGTCTTTTGAGTACGATCAGATCTCGGAAGTAGCCGTGCAACATGGACGCTACTTTTTGCCGCAGGAGGTGGACGGCTCCCGATTGGTGGCCATCATTGGCTCAGACATTACTGAGGCACTGTTTCCAAACGTTGCAGACCCCACCGGGCTGACTTTCAAACTACGCGGACTGACGTTTGTAGTTGTGGGCGTGACTGAGAAAAAAGGGAAAGGGTTGCTCGACATCACTGGCAACAACCCCGACGTTAAATGCCTGATTCCGTATGGTGCATTCGCCAAACTTTTTCAATCTTTCAAACCAAGCATAGACATTGTGGTAAAAGGCCGCGAAAAAGACGAGGGTTTGGCCGAACTCGAAGCCGAAATTACGGGACTATTGCGGTCGCGGCGCGGAATAAAACCCGTTCAGGATGTCAATTTTGCCATCAATCGTCCCGAGGCGGCCACCAAGGCAATCAGCGGTATTTTTACCGTTCTCACCCTGGCGGGCTGGATCATCGGCAGCTTCTCGATGCTCGTTGGCGGCTTTGGCATTGCCAATATTATGTTTGTGTCGGTCAAAGAGCGCACCAATTTGATCGGGATTCAAAAATCGTTGGGGGCAAAAAACTACTTTATCTTATTTCAGTTTTTATTCGAGGCAGTTTTGCTCAGTTTGGTAGGAGGCTTGGTGGGCTTGCTGCTCGTCTATGGCATGACGTTCGTTAAACTGGGTAGTTTGGAGGTTGTACTTTCGGCCAACAACGTAATTTTGGGACTTGGCGTGTCGAGCATCATTGGCATAGTTGCCGGCATTGTGCCCGCGCTTTTGGCCGCTCGGATGGATCCTGTTATTGCCATCCGTGCAAAATAGTTGCTTATTTGCTAAAAAAAACCAGTAAACTTGCAGCATTCAACGCTTTTTCTTGCAAGAATGCACAGACATGGGACTGTAAATACTCACCTTGGAAGAAGCCACTAAAATAGCCAAAAAAAACAAAGGCACTGAAAATCAGTGCCTTGT
Source organism: Cytophagales bacterium (assembly GCA_013298215.1). GTDB lineage: Bacteria > Bacteroidota > Bacteroidia > Cytophagales > Spirosomataceae > JAAFKE01. Next base: position 7,302 of record JAAFKE010000008.1, read on the forward strand.
TCATCAACCAACTACTCTATCCCACGCATAAATGCATGATTAACGATGCAAATTTAGTATATCTATTCTAATTTACACGCACTTTTGAAAAATATTTAGGTTGATACACCTATTTTTTTTGTCTCACTGGTTTACTGTGATTGGTATCCACAAAAAGAAATGGCATTCATGTTGCCAAATTGCGGGAGGAGGCGTACTTTTGCGTCAAAGTAAAAAAGCAAACAATCATTATGAAACGCAATATTTTATCAATCACCGTCCTGATTTCGTCCCTGCTATTGTGTTCGTGCAAGTACCAAGCCAACAACAAAAACGTGCAAAAGGATGTTCGCCTCGGAGACACTTACGTTTACGGGGTGCATCCCGACTCGGCCGCCCGCCAAAGCAAGATAACTTATACGCCCAATCCAGATTTGGAAAAACGTACCAACGCGCTCCGCGACAAGATGTTTGGCGCGGGCTCGATCAATGAGGGCAATTAATTTCGGAAAATATTTTTATTTCTCAAAGCGGTACAACCACGGTTGCACCGCTTTTTGACCTTTTATCTACCAAATTATGAACATAGTTTTAGTAACTGGCTCGGCTGGGCTAATCGGAAGCGAGTCGGTGGCTTTTTTGGCCAATAAATTTGATCTCGTAGTTGGCATTGACAACAATTTGCGGCAGTATTTTTTTGGTGCCGACGGCAACACCGACTGGAACCGCAACCGACTGGAAGCTGCCCACGCCAATTACAAACACCTATCGGCCGACATTCGGGAAATCGCTCAGTTGGAGCCTATCTTTAAAGAATACGGCACAGATATAAAACTGGTTGTGCACGCTGCCGCGCAGCCCAGCCACGATTGGGCGGCCAAAGAGCCCTTCACCGATTTTGGCGTGAACGCCGTCGGAACGATCAATATGCTCGAAATGACCCGCCTTCACTGCGAGCAAGCCGTTTTTATTTTTACCTCTACCAACAAAGTGTACGGCGACAACCCCAATTATTTACCGCTCATCGAAACCGAAACCCGTTGGGAGATCGACCAAAACCACCCCTATTTTAAGGATGGGATAGACGAGTTCATGAGCATCGATCACACCAAACACTCCCTATTTGGAGCATCGAAGGTGGCCGCCGACGTGATGGTACAGGAATACGGACGGTATTTTGGCATGAAAACCGCCGTTTTTAGGGGTGGTTGCCTCACTGGCCCCAACCACTCGGGCGCACAGCTGCACGGCTTTTTGTCGTACCTCATGAAGTGTACCATTACGGGAGGACACTACACCATTTTTGGCTACAAGGGCAAGCAAGTCCGCGACAATATTCACTGCCACGATCTGGTAAATATGTTCTGGCATTTTTACCAAAACCCCCGCGCGGGCGAAGTGTACAACGCGGGCGGGGGCCGCTACGCCAACTGCTCCATGTTGGAGGGCATTGCCGTTTGCGAGAAAATTACGGGCAAGAAACTAAGTTTTAGCTACTCCGACACCAATCGGATCGGCGACCATATTTGGTACGTGTCCGATCTTACAAAATTCAAAAAGCACTATCCTGGCTGGGACTGGACTTATAACTTAGAACAAACCTTGGTGGAGATCCACGACGGCATCGCCGCGCGCCTCTAACCCTTGGCTTCATCACTTACACTACCCTCTTCACAATGACCGAAAGCACGTTTTTAAACAACCTCATTTGCCCTTTTACGAAGCAACCGCTCACGCTCAACGCCGATGCAACGCTACTTACCAACAGCGACGGACTCCAGTACGCCATTTCCGACACTGGGATCGTCGATTTGGTGTACCCAAAAGAACTTTTGGAGGACGATGCCCGCGAGCAGCAGCTCTACGACCAGGCTTTTGAGCGCTACGATCGGGGGGTTTCGTGGGTTTTTGAAACATTAGACAACTCGGACGAGGCCGCCACACGGAAGTTTATGATCGGTTTGATGAACCTAAAACCAGGCATGACGGCCATTGAAGTGGGTGCGGGCACGGGCAAAGACTCAGCCCTGATTATTGACCAAGTGCGGCCTGGTGGCACGGCTGTGCTGTCGGACTTGTCGCCAAATATGCTTCGGTTGGCCCAAAAAAAATTAAATACTACCGACGTAAACGTGCACTATTTTCTGGGAAATGGGTCGTACCTACCCTTCCCCGACGACACCTTCGACGCGCTGTTTCACTTTGGGGGGATCAATACTTTCTCCGAACGAAAAAAAGCGTTTGACGAGATGACGCGCGTGGTGAAACCTGGCGGAAAGGTGGTGATCGGCGACGAAAGCGTGGCGCCTTGGATGCGCAACCAGCCGTCGTACCAGATGTTGCTCAAAGCCAACCCGCTGTTCAGGGCCGAAGTGCCCCTCGAAGACATTCCTGCCAACGTGCGGGAGTTTAAGCTACACTGGATTTTTGGCAATGCTTTCTACGTTTTGGAGTACGTGGTGGCGGCCACAGCCCCCGAAATAGACGTTGATCTGCCCATTCCAGGCAAAGATTTCGTGGATAACTGGCGTTTGCGGGCCGAAAAAGCAGAATAATCTTTTTTTTAAAAGCCGATGTTGATCAAAAGTGGTTGGAATAAAAACTCACCCGTATTGCCCAAATAGAGTGTTCTGATGCCAATTTCGAGCGGCTGGTCCCACCGCAAAAGATGGAAGTCCATGGTTAGATCGAGTCCGTAGGTTTGAAATTGGGCACTTTTCACGCTTGCGCGGCTGTCGGTCGTCCAGGTATAGGCATTGTCAAAAAACAAGTTTGATTTTAGGCGTTTTACGTACACAAACCGCCCCAACGCCAAATCAGGGTAGCAAATCGGAAAGCGGTATTCGGCGGTGGTCACGTTCAAGTTCCCTAAACTCAGGTAGCTCTGCCCCCGCGCAAAAACCACGCCAGGCGTGAATCTATAATTGAGAACATCTTCGATCTGAACGCCGTTCCTCACTATAATGCCGTGGTGCTGCGCCAAGCCAGGCAGAAATATAGTTGCGTTGAGGGAAAATACCTCCCCGCGCAAACGCTGCTTGAACGGCACGTGCCTGAATAAAGCCGACACCGCAAATCCCAAACGAGGCGACACATCTCGCCGCGCTTGGCGCAGTATTTTTGAGTACGAAACCGAATAATTGACCGATTGAAGCGAGCCATTTCCCGACTCGGTAATGCGGCGAACTGGCAGATCGTAGCCCGACACCACCACCCGCGACGTGGACACGCCCAGCGATAATCTTTCGCCAAAGCGTGAGTGCGTGAGTATCAAAGGCAGCCTCACTCCCACCGTGTACTGTTGGTAGTTCCACGTGTCAGTCCGCAGGCTGTCCAAAGGTGCTTGGCGGTCGGTAAATACGGTCGTTCTGCGCCCACCACTCTCAAACCCAACGTCAATCATCGGATACCAACCCTGGTACGTGAAGTTCGTCGAAAACCCACTTTGCCGCTCATTTGCGTCGTAATTAAAACCAAGGTCTAAGGCCGTGCTACTCAAAATATCTTGCGACGATACCCCCAGATTAAGCGTGTTCAGCGTTGATGTGGCCACTGGCCCCCACTGGTAAAAATTGAGCAAATTTGCACCTTTTCGGTATGGTTTAGAGGCAAAAAGCGTGTCGGTGAGGGCATTAAAAGCAAGTAAGTTTGTCTCTTGCGCAACCAGCGGCTCAACAAACTCGTTGGTGGGCAATTCGTTTTTTATGTATTGGGCTTGGGCAGGGCCCACATTCAGTACCTCGCGCACAATCTGATGACCCTTGGGTTGAAAATTTTCGTAGCAAAGCGTTTTTCCATCCGCCGAAACAGTGGCATTGTAGGCCCCAAATTCGGCGTTCGTCACACCCACAAAATTGCGCGAACCATCCGCATTGATGCGACCAATTTGTTCTATTCCGTCGATAACAACGTTGAAGAAAACAGTATTTTGAGCCACTACCGCGTTGGCAATGTTGAGTGGCGTTTCAAATAAAAGGGTTTGTTGGTTTGTCTCGGTATCAATTTTTAAAATTTGCTTTTTTCCGCTCAACAATTTGATAACCAATACATTTCGGTTGTCGTTAAACCATCGGGGTTGGATATAGACGGCAGTGGGTTCGGCAAAAATAGCCACGTTTTGCGCGGGTGCGTCGATGATACCATTTTGGTCTAAGGCATAAACGGCCAAGCCATAATTATTTTTTGCGTCGCGCTGCACTGCAATTAGTTTTCGGGCATCGGTCGATGCGGCTACGCTCAAAATTCTGCTTTTTTGGGTGAGCGTTTTCAGTTTGCGGGTCACAACATTGTACGATTTCACGACCGAATAATCTCGCTCGCCCCAGCGTTTATCGAAACCATATTCAGTCCAAAAAATAGTATTCTGGGCCACCGAAAGCATTTCGGCATTCAAAAAACCAGGTTTAAAAAGCACTTTTTCTCGGCCCGACGAATCAATTTCTACGAACTGAGGAATGTGCGCCAGCCCAGATTTTAAAGCAACCACGCGACCCGACGACAAAAACTGCGGAAAGTGGTAATCGGTATATATTTTGGGTTGAGCTGGTCGGTCTTTCCGCTGGCTTGCCCCGAAGTTTGGCCGCGTTTGGAGAGAGTCCATCGTTTGTTGGTACAGTGCTTCGACGCGCTCGCCCGTTGTTTTTTTGATGGCGCGCGAAAACGAAAACGGGTAAAACGGAAAAGAATAATACCGATCCAGTACGTTGCTCCAAGCCATCAGTCCGTGTTGCCGCCTAAACTGCGTGGTCATGTAGTATCCCAGCACGTAATGGTTGGGCACAAAGTCTTTGAACGACCCGCAAACGGCCTTCGAGTAGCTCCAACGCTTCGGGATTGTTGCCATATTGGCCCTCAATTGCAGGTCGAAATTAGGGATTCGCCCCCGACCAAAGGGCGTGAGGGCGGTTTCGGCCCCCACAGCATCGCCCTCCCAAAACCAACTTGGCACGCCCACTGCCGTTGCCGCCTGGCCAAAAGAACCACCCAAATAGTAGGCCCACTTGCTGATGCCCCGCAGCGATTTCTCGAACTGCACCACGTGCCGGTATTCGTGCACGGCCAACAGCGACAGCCAGTCGGCATTGCCCGCCAGGTTGAATCCTTGCGGGGCGGTGGTAAAAAATTCGGATCGGCGCGGAAAAATGCTCACAAAGCCGTTGCTCTGGTTGGTGTTGTTTTGGAGCACAATCGGAATGCTGCGCGGTATCCGATTCAAACTCCGCGACACGGGCTCTACCACCAACGCCAACCGATTGGCAGTTCGTTGGGCTTCTGCTTCCAACTCGCGGGGGTAAATGAGCCTAAAACGCGGCGTTTTTATTTCGCTCCAGCGCGTGGAAGCAGGGTTTTGAGACAACCCAATCCCCTGCCCAAAGGCGTACTGGGTGTAAAAAAGCAAGGTAAAAAAGGCAACGAATGAACGCATTTAAGTAACTAATAATGAATATATTACGTATCAAACAAATATCAATTATTTGGCTATTATTATTACAAATATTTAACGAAAAAATTGACCAGTTTTTGAACCTTGTCGGTGTAGGGCGGGTACACGAACTTCATGGTGCCGAAGTTTCGCTTCATCACACCGCGCAGGTTAGAAAACTCTTGAAACCCGAAAAAGCCGTTCGTTTTGCCGATCCCGCTGTTGTTCACCCCCCCAAAAGGCAGCTCAGAATTACCAAATTGCAACAACAGATCGTTAATGACCGAGTCTCCCGCCGACGTTCGGTCCATGAAATACTGCGTATTTTCGGTGTCGTTGCTCATTATATACAGTGCCAGTGGTTTTTGGCCCGCATTGATGTACCGAATAACCTCCTCGCGGTTGTGGTAAGATATAATCGGCAAGACGGGGCCAAAAATCTCGTCCCTCATCACTGTCATGTCGTCGTTCACGCCCGTGAGCACGGTGGGTTCGATGAAATTTTGGTTTGAGATGGTTTTTCCGCCGATCTCAATTTTAGCTCCTTTTTGCACGGCATCGTCAATGTAGTTTTTCACGCGTTCAAAATGCCGATTGTTCACAATGCGGGAGTAACTATCGGAGTGCTCCACGCCCCGGCCGTCGGCGTTGTACATCCGCGTTATGGCCCCTTGTAGCTCGCGCACCACGTCGTCTTTTTTGCTTTCGTGCACGTACAAATAATCGGGCGCAATGCAGGTCTGGCCGTTATTGAGCCACTTGCCCCAAGTGAGCATTCCCGCAATTTTTTTAGCGTCGGCGGTTTCATCGATAATACACGGCGATTTTCCACCCAGTTCGAGCGTTACCGAAGCCAAATGTTCGGCGGCGGCTTTCATCACTATTTTGCCCACGGCGGGGTTGCCAGTATAAAAAATATGGTTGAACGGCAACCTCAACAGCGCAGTGGCCACGGGGGCATCGCCTTCAAAAACGGCTACTTCGCTGTATTCAAACAATTCGTTGAGCATTTTTTTGACGAACGCCGACGTGTTTGGGGTCATCTCCGAGGGCTTCACCATGGCCACATTTCCTGCCGCAATGGCCGATACCAGCGGTTTTATGCACAAACTTAGCGGGTAGTTCCAGGGCGCAATAATAAGGACATTGCCCTTGGGCTCGTGCTTTATGTGGCTCGACGTACCCACATTGGCCATGGAAGTGGGTACTTTTTGGGGTTTCATCCACGAACTTAAATTTTTGCAGACAAATTTTATCTCCCCCGTGATGGCAAAAATTTCGGCTAAAACCACCTCCACGGCAGGTTTTCTAAAATCGGCGTACATGACGCGTTTAATTTCCTCCTGGTGGCTGACCAAATAATCCTGAATTTTCCTAAGTTTGGCAATTCGCTCGTCGGTGCTTGTTAGGCTTATGGCGAGTGCATTGGCGCGTTGCGCCTCAAATACCCGTCGCACGTCCGTACCCACGTCAATTTTAATGCTGGTCTCCATCTTGTCTTTTTTTATGGTTGGATAAGAACCCAAATGTGCAGAAAAATAACTGATTAACACAAACCGAGCTAAAAAAACACCATGCTTCACCAGATACAAGCACTTGATACCGAACTATTTTTATTTTTCAACGCCCTCCACGCCCCCTGGGCCGACAGCCTCATGCACACAGCCACCCAAAAGCTCACGTGGCTGCCGCTCTACGCTTGGCTGCTGTACTGGCTTTTTAAAACGGCCAAACCTGGCCAACTCAAAAACGTAATTTGGCAAATCGCGGTCATTGTGCTGGCCGTTGCCCTGGCCGACCAAGCCGCATCGGCGGTTCTCAAACCTTTGGTTGGCCGCCTACGCCCCTGCCACGTGCTGTACCTGGCAGACCGAATACACCTGGTGGGCAGTTGCGGCGGTGCTTATGGTTTTGTATCGTCGCACGCATCCACAACCTTTGCCGTGGCCACTGGTTTTATGCTCATTTTCAAAAACAACCCTACTTTTAAATGGCTCTTTCTGTGGGCGGCTTTTGTGTCGTACAGCCGCGTGTACGTGGGCGTGCACTACCCCCTCGACGTGGCGGGCGGCGCCCTGGTGGGCATTGGGTCGGCCTACGTTGTTTGGGGGTTAGCTCAACGATTGGGCTTCGTCGATTTTAGAAATCTGTGAACAACGGTGCGGTTTTATGGAAAACAATGCCTATTTTTGCACCCAAATTGAGAAAAATGGCATCGTTCAATCCAATAAAAATATTCGCTGGGAGTAAGTCAAAAGCACTGGCCGAAAAAGTGGCTAAGTTCTACGGGCGAGACCTGGGAGCCTACACGCTCCGCACGTTTAGCGACGGTGAATTATCGCCTAGTTTTGATGAATCTATTCGGGGTTGCGACGTATTTTTGATTCAATCTACCCACCAACCCGCCGACGGCTTGATGGAACTTTTGTTGATGGTCGATGCCGCCCGTCGCGCGTCGGTTCACTCAGTTACGGTGGTTATACCCTATTTTGGATACGCCCGCCAAGACCGCAAAGACAAACCGCGCGTGCCCATTGCGGCAAAACTAATGGCCAATTTGCTAACCGCAGCGGGAGCAGACCGCCTGATGACGATTGACCTCCACGCTGGACAAATTCAAGGTTTTTTCGATTTCCCAGTCGATCATTTGGAAGGTGCTACCGTTTTTGTGCCCTACGTCAAAAGCCTTCAATTAAACAATTTGGTTATCGCCTCGCCCGATGTAGGTGGTGCCACCCGCGCCCGCAACTTTGCTAAGTTTCTCAACGCCGACATTGTTTTGTGCGATAAATACCGCAAACGCGCCAACGAAATAGCCTCCATGCAGGTGATAGGCGATGTGACAGATGCCCACGTGATACTGCTCGATGACTTGATAGACACGGGTGGTACGATTGTGAAGGCGGGGCAATTGTTGTTAGAAAAAGGAGCCAAGTCGGTGCGCGCCATTTGCACCCACCCCGTTATGTCGAAAGATGCCTACGAACGCATCGAAAACTCGGTACTCGAAGAGCTGGTGGTGACCGACACCATCCCGATGCTCCGCGAAAGCCCCAAAATAAAGGTACTGACCGTGGCCGAATTATTTGCCAAAGCCATCGGCCGCCTCCGCGACCACGAATCTATTAGTTCATTGTTCATAAATTAATCAATCCGAGCGCCCTAAGAAACCTCAATTGGGCGTTTTCAAAACCAAAAGTCCCGCATGAATTGAGGCAAGCGGGCATCCAAACAAAATGAAACAAACAGAGATTGTAGGGCATAAAAGAGCGAATCTCGGCAAAAGAGATGCACAGATGTTGCGTCACGAAGCCATGGTACCCTGTGTATTGTACGGCGGCGAGGAGCAAGTTCACTTTGCCGCCCCCATGTTTTTATTCCGTGACCTGTTGTTCACGCCCAACGTTTACGTGGTTTTATTGAACATCCAAGGCACGGAATACCGCGCCATTTTGCAAGATGTGCAGTACCACCCCGTATCAGATATTATTTTGCACGCCGACTTTCTGCTGATCCGCGAGGGCAAAGAAGTTAAAGTTTCGGTACCAGTGCGTTTCACGGGGGCAGCCCCTGGTGTATTGGGTGGTGGTAAACTATCCCAAAAAATGACTAAAATTAGGGTGCAAGGAATGCCCGACAACATTCCTGACTTTATTGACATTGCCATCGACAAACTCGAATTGGGCAAAACAATTAAGATTGGCACAATTGTACCAGTGGGTTTTAAGGTCTTAGAAAGCCCGTCGAACCCAATCGTTTCGATCGAAATTCCGCGTGCATTGCGCGGTACGCTCAAAGCGTAATTTTACCCGAGTTTCTGACTCAAAAATGGAACTAATAGACCATTTAAAAGCCCGACCGCAAGGTTGGGCTTTTATTTTGAAACATTTTCTTTACAGTCAAAGTTGGCATTATTGAAACCAACGTGCCTATATTCGCACCCAAACTACAGAAGAATGAGCAAAAATCTCGTCATTGTTGAGTCACCCGCCAAAGCGAAGACCATCGAAGGTTATTTAGGAAAAGACTTTATTGTTCGTTCCAGCTACGGCCATGTACGCGACCTGCCCGACAAAGGCATGGGCGTGGACGTGAAAGATAACTTCAAGCCAACCTACGAGATTTCGTCGGATAAGACCAAGGTTATCAATGAGTTAAAAAAAATAGTCAAAGATGTTGATGAGGTCTGGCTGGCCACTGACGACGACCGTGAGGGCGAGTCGATTTCGTGGCATTTGAAAGAAGCACTCGGTTTGGCAGTCGATACAAAGCGAATCGTTTTTAGGGAAATCACCAAAAAAGCCATTCAGAACGCCATTCTCAACCCGCGCACGATCGACTACGATTTGGTGAATGCCCAGCAGGCCAGACGGGTATTAGACCGCCTGGTGGGCTTTGAATTGTCGCCAGTTTTATGGAAAAAAATTAGAATTGGTAGCACTGGCCTGTCGGCGGGGCGCGTGCAGTCGGTGGCCGTGCGGCTGGTTGTGGAGCGCGAACGGGAAGTGGATCGCTTCAATACGAAGTCCAGTTTCAAGATCACTGCCCTGTTTATGCTCGAAGGCGGCAAAGTATTGAACGCCGAGCTACCCAAAAACTTTGAAACTGAGGCCGAAGCGCGGTCGTTTTTAGAACGTTGCGCCGGTGGGGTATTTTCGATTAAAAACATAGAAACCAAGCCCGCCAAGAAAACCCCCGCACCGCCCTTCACAACCTCTACGTTGCAGCAGGAGGCCAGCCGCAAGCTGAGTTTTTCGGTGAGCCAAACCATGACGCTGGCCCAAAAACTATACGAGGCGGGCAAGATCTCATACATGAGAACCGACTCGACAAACCTGTCGGAAGAAGCCTTGCAAAAATCGAAAGATGCCATTGAAGCCAGTTACGGGCCCGACTACCACCACAAAAGGGTCTATAAAACAAAATCTGAAAACGCCCAAGAGGCCCACGAGGCCATCAGGCCAACCGATTTTGGCACCCCCCAGGCGGGCGACGACCGCAACGCCCAGCGGCTGTACGAACTGATCTGGAAACGCGCCATTGCTTCGCAAATGGCCGATGCCCAGTTGGAACGAACCACCGCGACCGTCGGCATCTCGACAACTCCCGAGGAACTCGTTGCTACGGGCGAGGTCATAAAATTTGACGGTTTTTTGAAGGTATATTTAGAATCGAAAGACGAAGACGAAGAGGACAGCAAAGGAATGTTGCCGCCGCTCAAAATTGGTCAGGTGTTGAGTTTAGACTTTTTGAAAGCCAAAGAAAGTTTTACGCGGCCGTCGGCCCGCTACACGGAGGCCAGTCTCGTAAAAAAACTCGAAGAAATGGGCATCGGTCGGCCATCGACCTACGCACCTACCATATCTACCATTGTGCGCCGCGAGTACGTTGTCAAAGAAGACCGCCCAGGCTTGGAACGCAGTTTTAAAGAAATGATCCTCCGAGCTGACCAAATAACCGAGAAAACAGGAACCGAAACCTTTGGGTCAGAAAAAGCCAAGCTCTTTCCGACCAATATGGGCATGGTGGTTAATGATTTTTTGGTCGATCTGTTTCCAAACATTGTCGATTATTCGTTCACGGCGGGGGTCGAAAAGGAGTTCGACGAGATTGCAAACGGACACCTGCAATGGCAAAAGATGATTGAGAATTTCTACGGGACTTTTCACCCCAAAATAGAAGAGGTAGAAGGCACTAAAATATCGAAGGCCGAACGCACCAATCGCGAACTGGGCATTGACCCAAAAACGGGCAAAAACGTGTACGCCAAAATTGGCAAGTTTGGTGCCTACGCCCAAATAGGCGAAAACGAAGACGAAGAAAAACCCAAGTATGCCAACCTCAAAAAAGGCCAACTGATCGAGAGCATCTCGCTCGAAGACGCACTGGGGCTTTTCGGTCTGCCGCGCGAGGTGGGTTTCTTTGAAGAAAAAGCGATGATGATCGGCATCGGGAAGTTTGGCCCCTACGTGAAACACGACGAAAAGTACGTATCGTTAGAAAAAACCGACGACCCCTACACCATCAGCGAGGAGCGCGCCGTGGAGTTGATCCAAAATAAACGCAAAGAAGGCGGCGGCGAGGCTTTTGGCGAGCTCGACGGCAAGCCAATTACGGGCGGAAAAGGCCGCTTTGGCCCCTTCGTAAAACACGACGACAAATATTATTCGCTCCCCAAAACTGATTCGTTGAGCGAAATGACGCTCGAGCGCGCCGTTGAAATTATCAACAAAAAACGCGACACCGAAAGCAAGAAAAACATCAAGGAGTTTGCCGAAAACCCAGCCGTGAAAGTACTCAACGGGCAGTACGGCCCCTACATTGCCATCGGAAAACGCAACGTGAAAATACCCAAAGATACCGACCCCGCCACGCTTACGTTGGAAGACTGCCTTAAACTGGCCGAGGGCGGAAAGTAAACCCCGCAGAAAGCAATTGTTGTTTTTTTTCTATATTTGCGCACGTTTTTCAGTACAATCTAACTAAATCTTACATTTCGCATGAATCAAATCGTTTATTTAGTACCTCTACTTGGTATTTTTGGATTAATTGTGATGTTCGCCAAGCAGGCGTGGGTCATCAAACAAGACGCGGGTACGCCCGATATGCAGGAAATCTCGACGGCTATTGCCGACGGAGCCATCGCTTTTTTAAGGGCCGAATGGCGCGTATTGGGAATATTTGGCGTAATCGTGACCATCCTGCTGACTTACTCAGGCACGCTGGTCGAAAACTCGCACTGGCTCATTGGCTTGTCTTTCGCCATCGGCGCGTTTGTGTCGGCGTTTGCTGGCTACATCGGCATGAAGATAGCCACCAAGTCCAACGTGCGCACCACCCAAGCGGCGCGCACCAGCTTGAGCAAAGCCCTCGAAGTTTCGTTTACGGGTGGCTCGGTGATGGGAATCGGCGTGGCATCGCTGGCCATACTTGGTTTAGGATCGCTGTTCATTATTTTTTACTTCCAATTTGTAGATGGCACTGGCGACGTGAACGGCCTGGCCATGGAAAAAGCCTTGGAAGTGCTGGCGGGCTTTTCGCTCGGTGCCGAGTCTATCGCGCTTTTTGCCCGAGTGGGAGGTGGTATTTATACAAAAGCCGCCGACGTGGGTGCCGACTTAGTGGGTAAAGTAGAAGCTGGAATACCCGAGGACGACCCACGAAACCCCGCCACCATTGCCGACAACGTAGGCGACAACGTGGGCGACGTGGCTGGAATGGGTGCCGACTTGTTTGGCTCATACGTGGCTACAATCTTGGCAACGATGGTTTTAGGCCGCGAGATCGTTTCGGTCGATAACTTTGGTGGCATTGCCCCCATTTTACTTCCAATGGTCATTGCCGCGCTGGGGCTGGTTTTCTCAATCATCGGAATGTCGTTTGTGCGCATCAAAGACGACAACGGAAACGTGCAAGGTGCTTTGAATCTGGGCAACTGGTCGTCGGTTATTTTAACGGCGGTGGCATCTTACCCACTCACAAAGTGGATGTTGCCAACTGGCACAATGAGCATCCGAGGCGTGGAGTTTACGTCCATTGATGCTTTCTACGCCATCATTCTTGGTCTGGTAGTGGGTGCCATTATGTCGTGGGTTACAGAATATTATACCGCCATGGGCAGCCGCCCCGTGCTCACCATCATTCGTCAGTCGGGTACGGGCCACGCCACCAACGTAATCGGCGGCCTGTCGATGGGCATGGAATCTACCGTTATTCCGACGCTCACTTTGGCGGCAGGTATTTACTTGTCTTACGAATTTGCGGGCTTGTACGGCGTAGCCATTGCGGCGGCTGGAATGATGGCCACCACTGCCATGCAGTTGGCCATTGACGCCTTCGGACCCATTGCCGACAACGCAGGTGGAATAGCCGAAATGGCCGAGCTACCCTCGGAAGTACGCGGCCGTACCGACATTTTAGATGCCGTCGGAAACACCACCGCAGCTACTGGCAAGGGCTTCGCCATTGCCTCGGCAGCGCTCACGGCGTTGGCTTTGTTTGCGGCCTTCTGCGGCGTGGCTGGTATTTCGGCCATCGATATTTACAAAGCCAACGTACTCGCTGGTTTGTTTGTAGGAGCCATGATTCCCTTCATATTCAGCTCGTTGGCCATTGCGGCAGTGGGTAGAGCGGCCATGAAAATGGTCGAAGAAGTGCGCCGCCAGTTCCGCGAAATTCCAGGTATTATGGAGCGCAAAGCACGCCCCGAATACGAAAAATGCGTGGCCATTTCTACCGAAGCGTCCATTCGCGAGATGATTGCGCCTGGCTTAATTGCCCTCATCACGCCAGTAGTGGTTGGCTTCATTTTTGGCCCCGAAGTGCTGGGTGGCCTGTTGGCGGGCGTTACGGTGTCGGGTGTGCTGATGGGTATTTTTATGAACAACGCGGGCGGTGCGTGGGACAACGCCAAGAAATCGTTCGAGAAGGGCGTGATGATTAACGGTGTGATGTATTACAAAAAATCTGAGCCACACAAAGCCGCCGTAACTGGCGACACCGTGGGTGATCCTTTCAAAGATACCTCTGGACCATCGATGAACATTTTGATTAAATTGATGTCGATCGTTTCGCTGGTTATTGCTCCCCACATATCGGTGAAAGACCACAACCACGCTGGCCACGACCACGCCGCCATGATGAAGGAAAGCATGGAAGTGACCGTTAAAAAGGAAATAAAAGATGGCACAGTAGAAACCAAAACTACCGCTAAGGCTCTTTTGGCCAATGGCGTTGAGCTAAACATTGCTTCCTACGGTAGCCCCGTAGAGGTGGCCCTGCTCGATTTTATCAAATCTGACAAGGCCGTTGATAAAAAAACGTGGTTCGATTTTGACCGCTTATTGTTCGAAACGGGTTCGGCCACGCTCAAGCCCGAGTCTGCCGAGCAGCTAAAAAATATTGCCGAAATACTGAAGGCCTACCCACAAGTAAACGTGAAACTGGGCGGCTACACCGACAATACGGGCAACGCCAACGCCAACTTGAAACTGTCGAGCGACCGCGCAGCGGCCGTGAAAGCTGAACTGGAAAAGTTGGATATTCCAGAAACTCGTTTAGAATCGGAAGGCTACGGCCAGTCGAACCCAGTGGCCTCGAACGACACCGAAGAAAGCCGCGCCCTTAACCGCCGCATCTCGATACGGGTCACAAAAAAATAATAAATTGCCATCAACCTACCACAAAACTTACTTTTGTGGTAGAAACTAAAAGCCCTCAGCAATGCTGAGGGCTTTTTTTGGATAATTGGTTAAAAATTACTAAAATTGTTGGCAAAGCAACAAAAATGCTTCGTGACCGAACGATGAGCTTAGTGAGCAACAATATTAAATATTTACGGCGGCTCCATAACCTGACCCAGGAACAGTTCTCGCGTAGAATTGGCATAAAACGGTCGCTGGTGGGTGCCTACGAAGAAGCCCGCGCAAACCCTAACTTAGAAAATCTAATGGTCATTGGCCGCACCTTCGGGGTGTCGGTCGATAGTTTGTTGAAACATGACCTGCGGCGAATCCGCGACACGCCAGACCTGTCGCTGCCGTTAGACGACAACTCGCCGCCGCCGCCGCCACCACTCCTACCCCGCGACACCCCCGACCCTTCGCCGCTGTCGGCGGTGATTGATAAGTATTACCGCGAGGAGAATTTTTACGGGGGCAACGAAAAAAAGACGCTCAGTATCGAAGAAGAGTTTGCCGATGATCCGTTTTTTGAGCCTAAAAAAAGCACCCTCGCCGAGCCAGTGGACCGGGCAGCGCAGCGCATTTTACCCAAACCGATCGACCCCAACGTTCAGGTGACTTTTAACGGGGTGGCCGTGCAAATGCCCACGCCACCCAAGTCGCAGATTGAACCCTACACATTTAATAATGCCTACGAGGCCGAAGTAAAAGAGCCACCAAAAAACAGTGCGAAAGCCGAGCCGCTACCCAGCCCAGCGGTGTATCAGGTGGTTCAATTGGTGCAGCACACCCAGTTTGATGAGTACTTAGAAAAGTACCAACAGGGCGAATTTGTATCTAAATTACCTACCTTTCAACTTCCAATGCTACCCGCTGGAAACTACCGGGCGTTTGAAGCAAACGGAGACTTTGAGTTCAAAAAAGCATATTTAATCGGGCAGTTTGTAAAAAACTGGTACGAAATCAACGATGCACTTCACTATTTTCTGGTGGTTAGGGGGCGCGGATTTCTGTACCGACGCGTTTACAACCAAGTTAAAATTAAAGGCGTGCTGCTGCTTACCTCCGACAACCCCAACGTGGGTAGTTTCGAGGTGTCGATCAAAGATGTGCTGGAAGTTTGGGAGATCAAATCGTTTATAAGTGCCACCTTGCCCCAGCCCGCCGCTTCGTTTGAGCGCATTCGGCAGTTGGTAGATGAACTACACCACGAGTTAGATCGGTTTAAAAAAGAGTGACAGCGCCAACCCATGAAAACACAACGAAACAATGAACGGAAAACTTTTGATTGTTGATGACGACGTGGACGTGCTGTCGGCGGCTAAGTTGTTGCTGAAACGCCACTTTTTGCAGGTAGATATTGAAAAAAATCCCGAGAAACTCCCGTTTTTAATTACCAACGGCCAATACGACGCAGTGCTGCTGGACATGAATTTTACGCGGGATGTGAACACGGGCAAAGAAGGGTTTCGTTGGCTCGACAAAATATTAGACATTGATAATCAGATGGTTGTGGTGCTTTTTACAGCCTACGGCGACGTAGAAATGGCCGTGAGTGCCATGAAATTGGGTGCCACTGATTTTATTCTCAAACCGTGGGAAAACGACAAGCTGCTCGCTACGCTCCGCAATGCCCTCGAAGCCAAACAACAAAAAGCGGATGCTGCTAATAAACCCACCAACAAAGCAGCAACCGAAATCATAGGCAACAGCCTGGCCATGAAAAAGGTCATTGAAACGGTGAACAAAATTGCCGCCACCGATGCCAACGTGCTAATCACTGGCGAGAACGGTACTGGAAAAGATTTGATTGCGCGGCTGGTACACGCCCAGTCTGAGCGCAACCAGTCGGTTTTTGTGGGTATTGACCTGGGTGCATTGCCCGAAACCCTGTTTGAAAGCGAACTATTTGGCCACGTGAGGGGGGCATTCACCGATGCCCGCGACGACCGAACGGGCAAGTTTGAAGTCGCCAACGGTGGAACGGTTTTTTTGGACGAAATCGGTAATATTTCGCCCACCATGCAGGCAAAACTACTGACCGTTTTGCAGCAACGAACGGTGGTGCGGGTGGGAAGCAACAAACCCAAGCCCATCGACGTTCGCTTGATTTGCGCTACCAACGCCGACATGGCGCAAATGGTGGCCGATCGAAAATTTAGGCAAGACTTATTGTACCGCATCAATACGATCGAGATTCATTTGCCCGCCCTGCGCGAACGCCCCGAGGATATTGAACCCCTGGCCGAACATTTTCTGAAAACGTACCGCAAAAAATACAACCGACCCGTGAGCTCCCTCAGTGCGGCCGTGTTGAAATTGCTGCAACGCCACCACTGGCCAGGCAACGTCCGCCAGCTCCAGCACGCCGTTGAACGCGCCGTCATTATGGCGCAGAGCAATAAACTTCAGCCCGAAGATTTCTTTTTAATGAACGCCGACAGTAGCCAAAATACGGCATTCGAGAATACGTTTCAGCTCGAAGAGATGGAAAAACAAACCGTTCTAAAAGCCATGAAACGGTGTAATGGCAACATCACCGAAGCCGCCCGCGAGTTGGGTCTCACGCGGGCATCGCTCTACCGACGGTTAGAAAAACACGGAATCTGACCCCCAAGTCAAAAAAATACATTTACCCGTTTAAAAGTAAAAAATCATGCTAAAAATTGGCGAAATTAATGAACTAACCATCCTGCGTGAAACCAGTGTAGGTCTTTTTTTGGGCGATGACGAAGACAACGACGTGCTGCTGCCCATAAAATATATGCCCGAAAAATTCGAAATCGGTGACAAACTGTCGGTCTTTATCTACACCGATTCCGAAGACCGGGTCATTGCAACCAACCTCGTTCCCAAAATTGCGCTCAATGAGTTTGCTTTTTTACAGGTAAACGCCATCGATCAAGTGGGGGCGTTTATGGACTGGGGGCTGGAGAAAGACCTGCTCGTTCCGTTTAAGAACCAAAATCGAAAAATGGAAAAAGACCGCTGGTACGTGGTTTTTATGTACTTAGACCCCGAAAGCAACCGCTTGGTGGGGTCGTGCAAGGTGAACCGCTACCTGAAACCCGACAAAGTAGACCTGGAAATTGGGCAGCAAGTGCAGATTTTAGTGTGGGAAAGCACCGATTTGGGTCTAAACGTAATTATAGAAAATAAGTACCGTGGGTTGGTCTTTCGCAACGAGATTTTTCAAAAAGTGTATTTGGGAGACGTGCTTCCGGGCTTCGTAAAAAACATCCGCGACGAAGACAACCGCGTCGATATTAGTCTGCAACAGCAGGGCTACCAAAACGTAGAGCCAAACTCGCGGCGTATTTTAGACCTGTTGAAACAAAAAAATGGGTTTCTGAAACTTTCGGACAAAAGCGATCCCGAAGACATCCACGACGAGTTGGAGATGAGTAAAAAAACTTTTAAGAAAGCCATCGGAGCGTTGTTTCGCGAGCAACGCATCAGAATAGAAGAAGAAGGGATTTATTTGGTTTGACCAAAAAAATCGTAGATTGTGGTCGTCTTTTCTAAACCAAATCTTGTGGTGCAACCCCAACAACCAAATCTCCGCCAAGCCTGGTACACGGTCATCGTTTTGATGCTCGCCTACGTTTCTTCGTTCATCGACCGCCAAATTTTGGGCCTGCTCGTTGGGCCAATTCAGCGCGACATGAAACTGACCGACACCGAAATCAGCCTGCTGATGGGCTTCAGTTTTGCGATCTTTTACACCTTTTTGGGCATACCAATCGGGCGGCTCGCCGACCGACGCAGCCGAAAATGGATCATTACGGTTGGGGTTGTGGTGTGGAGCGCCATGACCACGCTCTGCGGAACGGTTAAGAACTACGGGCAGTTTTTTTTGGCGCGAATCGGCGTGGGGGTGGGCGAAGCCACGCTGTCGCCAGCCGCGTTTTCGATCATTACCGACTATTTTCCAAAAGATAAATTGGCCACTGCCCTGAGCGTTTACTCAATGGGTATTTATTTGGGATCGGGCTTTGCGGTCTTGATCGGGGCAGCTTTGGTTGGCTTCACCCAAACCGCCACCATGGTTTCGATCCCGTTCGTTGGCGACGTTTACGCGTGGCAAACCATCTTTTTTTACATTGGTATTGTACCTGGTGCGCTAATCGTCTTGTTGATGCTCACCGTCAAAGAACCCGCCCGCCGCCAGCTTCTAAAAACCCGCAATGCCGACGGGGTCATTGAGGTTGCCGAGGTGAGCGTTGCCGAGGTGCTCCACTACATCAATGCCAACCGAACTGCATTTTTATGCGTTTGTTTTGGTGTCACTTTTGTGTCCACGTTTGCCTACGGGTCAGCCGCCTGGATTCCGACCTATTTTATCAGAAACTTTGGCTGGTCGGCGGGCAAAATCGGGCTGCTGTACGGTAGCATCGTCACGGTTTTTTCTACCCTTGGTGTTTATACTGGTGGGCGGCTGGCCGACTACTGGGGCAAAAAAGGCCAGGCCGACGCAAAACTGCGGGTGGGGCTCATTGCGGGTTTGGGCGTTTTTGGGGGCTGTATTTTTCTGCTCATTCCCAACCCAAACGTAGCCATTTTGTTTGTGCCCATTCCGTGTTTTTTCGTAGCATTTCCGCTTGGCGCGGGCGCGGCGGCCATCCAAGAAATGATGCCCAACCAAATGCGTGCGCTGGCATCGTCTATTTACTTTTTTATACTTAACTTGATCGGTTTGGGTTTTGGCCCTACTTTTGTGGCGGTTTTGACCGATTATGTGTTCCAAGACAAGAAAGCCGTCGGCAGTTCGTTGTTTATTGTGGCAATAATGAGCGGAAGTTTGGCTTACCTGTGTTTCAGGTTCGGGCGCAAACCATACCTTAAAAGTTTAGAGTACCTCAAAAATTACATGAACGCATCCGTTTTACCATGATCCGAATTACGCACGTCGAGCTGTACAAATTGAACATTCCGATGATTGCTCCCATGGTAATTTCGATTGGGACTATCTCCGAAGCACGCAACATTTGTGTGAGGGTGCATACCTCCGAGGGCATTTATGGCGTGGGTGAGTGTGCGCCCTTCTGGATGATCGTGGGCGAAACGCAAGAAACTTGCTGGGTGGTGGCCCAAGATTTTGCCAAGCTGCTCATTGGCAAAAATCCGCTTCATATCGAAGAGTGTTTGGCCGAACTCGATTTCTATTTGGCGGGAAATCCGACCGTAAAAAGTGCGTTCGATATGGCCCTGTATGATATTGCATCGAAAGTTGCTAAACTACCTCTTTATGCTTTTTTGGGTGGGTCGAAACGGATGCTAAAAACCGATGAAACGATCTACATTGCCACGCCCGATGCCATGGCCGCCGATGCCTTAAAAATTAAAGAACGCGGTGCGGAGGCCATAAAAGTAAAGCTGGGTACGGATGCCAAAACCGACATTGCCCGCGTGGAAGCTATCCGAAATGCCATCGACGTTCATATTCCGATCAGAACGGATGCCAACCAAGGCTGGGATTATTCGTCGGCCAAGCAGGTACTAAAAACCATCGAAAATTGGAACGTCGAATACTGCGAGCAACCCGTCAAACACTGGGATCATGCGGGTCTGAAACGTTTGCGCGGCAGTGTATCCGTGCCGATCTGCGCCGACGAATCAGTTTTTACGCCCGCCGACGCTTTCAAGTTGGCAGCGGCCGAAGCAGTTGATTATTTCAACATCAAGTTCTCTAAAAGCGGTGGCGTAGCCAACGCGCTCAAAATAAATGCCATTGCCGAGGCAGCTGGCATAAGGTGCATGATTGGGTGTATGTCGGAGTCGCGCTTGGCACTGACGGCCAATGCTCATTTTGCATCCGCTCGGCGCAACGTCGTTTTTTACGATTTAGACTCGGCCTTCGAGCACGCCGCCGACCCCGTCGTGGGCGGAGCCATTTACCGCAATCACTACGAGGTTCACCTGCCCGAAACGCCAGGAATAGGGGCCGATTTCGACGATTCTTTTTTGAAAAACATGGAAAAAACCACCGTGCGCTAACCCGCTTTTACCAACATGACCCCCAACCCCCAAGCCAACAACCCCCTACACGGCATAACGCTCGAAACGATCGTAATCCACCTCGTCGATCATTTCGGCTGGGAAACTTTGGGGGGTATCATCGACATTCGCTGTTTCAATTTCGATCCTAGTGTGAAGTCGAGCCTGACGTTTCTTCGGAAAACACCCTGGGCCAGGCAACGCGTAGAAGAACTTTATTTGCAAACGCTCGACCAGTAAAATAGTCGTACCTTTGGGGCAACTATTTTGCAGAAGCACCTTATGACTTTCGAATCGCTCGGTTTATCCAAACCCCTCCTCAGAACCACCGCCGAACACCAGTACGAAACTCCCTACCCCATCCAAGCGGAGGCTATTCCAGCCATTTTGGCGGGAAACGACATCCTGGGCATCGCCCAAACTGGTTCAGGAAAAACGGCGAGTTTTGTATTGCCCATTTTAGAACTCTTTCAGCGCAAAAGAGTCAGTCGGTTGCTGTATTTGAAGGTGCTCATTTTGGTACCAACCCGCGAGCTGGCAGTGCAAATTGCGGAGGTCATCGGTGGTTTTGCCAAAAACCTACCAAAGGCAGTTAAGCACAACGCGGTTTTTGGGGGTGTGCCACTCAACCAGCAAATGATGACCCTCAAAGACACCGAAATATTGGTGGCCACGCCAGGGCGTTTGTTGGAAATGGTTGCTACGAAGTCAATCAATTTGGCTAAAATAGAAATTCTGGTGCTCGACGAAGCCGACAAGATGTTGGACTTGGGTTTCAGGGACGAGATAACCCAGTTGCTCGCATTGCTACCAAAAAAACGGCAGAATATTTTATTCTCTGCCACGTTAGACACCGAGCATGAGTTCATTCAAACGACCCTTCGGTGCAACCCAGTCAGGATCGAAGTCGCGGCCAAGACCACCAACACCGAGCTGATCCACCAGAGTGCCTACCGCGTAGCTCCCGAAAACAAAGGCCCGCTGCTGCGCTATCTAATCAAAAGCCAGAAAATGGAGCAAGTGTTGGTGTTTGTGTCGTCGGTGCGCACGGCGGATAATCTGACGGTGAAGCTCAAAAAAAATGGCATCGATGCGTCGGCAATCCACAGCAAAAAGAGCCAAGGTGCCAGAACAAATGCCATGAACGGCTTTAAAAAAGGAGACATTAAGGTGCTGGTGGCCACTGATTTAGCATCGCGGGGCATTGATGTTCAGCTGTTGCCGATTGTTATTAATTTTGAACTACCCCGCTCTCCCAAAGACTACATTCACCGCATCGGGCGCACCGGCAGGGCCGAAGCCACGGGGCGCGCCATCTCGCTGATTTGTCCAGAAGACGAGCATCATTTCAAAATTATCCAAAAGAAAACGGGGCAAACAGTAGAGATCATCGAGTCGGCTGACCTGGTACTGGCTGGCGCGTAGGCAAGGCAAAAATACCTTCAAAACGGTCATCATATGGCTATTCTCAACATTTGCTGCTATTTTTTTTGGGTTTAAACCGAGCGACGTGCTCACTTCGGGTTGGTTTTTTGTTTCGCAGCGTCAAATCACGGGAAATACCCCTATTTTTTTCTGAGGTCTGTCCTTTGGCACACCATCAAACTTTTCATATCTGTGGCGGATACTTTGAGAATCGGTTATAACTTAGCGGCAAGTTTGCGTATCTGTTACGTTTCGTAATTCAAAAGATAACAAGCCGAATCGCAAAAATTAATGTACATTTTATGATTTTATTAGACGGAAAACTACTTTCGGCTCAAATTAAACAAGAGATTAAAACAGAGGTGGAACGCATTGCCAGCGCGGGCGGCAAAAAGCCGCATTTGGCGGCGGTGCTGGTGGGCCACAACGGGGCAAGTGAAACCTACGTAGCTTCTAAAATAAAAAATTGCGAGGACGTAGGCTTCAAATCGTCACTTTTTAGGTTCGATGTCTCGGTTTCGGAACAAACACTGTTGGAGCAAATCTACGCGCTAAACCACGATGCCGACGTAGACGGGTTCATTGTGCAGTTGCCGCTGCCCGCTCACATCTCAGAAAACACCATCATGGAGGCCATAAATCCCGCCAAGGACGTGGACGGCTTCCACCCCGTAAACGTGGGGCGAATGTGCAAAGGACTGCCTACTTATATTTCGGCCACTCCGTTTGGCGTTTTAGAGATGTTCAAACGCTACGACATCTCAACTGCTGGCAAACATTGTGTGGTGGTGGGCAGAAGCCAAATTGTGGGCTTGCCAATGGCCATTTTGATGCAACGAAACGCCTACCCAGGCAACTGCACCGTGACGATTTGCCACAGCCGCACGCCAAATTTAAAAGAGGTGTGCCGCAGTGCCGACATTCTGGTGGCCGCGCTCGGCAGACCAGACTTTATCACTGCCGACATGGTCAAGGAGGATGCCGTGGTGATTGACGTGGGGCTAACTCGGGTGCCTGATGCCACAAAAAAATCGGGCTTTGCCCTCAAAGGTGACGTAAAATTTGACGAAGTTGCCCCCAAGTGCAGCTACATTACGCCCGTGCCTGGCGGCGTGGGACTAATGACCATTTGCGCACTACTCAATAACACGCTTTTAGCAGCCAAAGGAGAAATTTATTAGTCGACTCTGAGATTATATCAGCTGGGTGTGTTATCTAAGGTAGTTCTTTCGCTATTTTTGGCTTACAACCTACTCAACACACAGATGACATCGGACACAAAAAAGTTTAAGAACGAAATTGACTGGGAAGCCAAGGCGCGGCAAAACCCACTTTACGCCATTATGTCCGACGCTGTTTTTGTGGGAAATTCGGCCGATAGAATAGAGCGTGAAGACTTAGTCTTATTTTTTGAAAAAGGAAAGAAACTTTGGAACTTGCACCTGCAACCTATTTTTGGCCAGTTAGACCCAAAACAACAAATAAGCGTTTTAGAATGGGGCTGCGGCATGGGACGGCTACTGGCACAACCCGCCCGCCAAGGGGCGATGTGTTTTGGGGTGGACATCAGCGAAACGCAACTCACCTTGCTAAAAGAATATTTTTTTGCTCCCCAACACCTACACACTTCGTTGGTAAACAACCACACAAAAATAGACGTAGCCGATTCGTCGATCGATTTTGTGTATTCATTCGCAGTTTTGCAACACATCAAAAACACCCCCGATTTTTTCTTTGTGCTATCCGAAATGGCGCGGGTGCTCAAAGACAACGGCACGCTCAAAATCCAGCTCCGTTTTCCGAACCAGTACGGCTCCAAGTTCAAAAACTCGGGACATTGCGCCATTAATTTCGAGGAAAGTAGCCTTTTGTTTTACTGGAAAAACATCTTCGGGTTCTTTCCACTCCCCGTGGTGAGGCACATAAGGCACACCCACTGGGGTGGAGCAGGCTGCTACGTGTCGTTGCGGGCAACAACTAAGTACTTAGAATCTAAGGGGTTGAACATCGTCTCCGTAAACTTTGAGACCCAAGCCCAGCAGCTGGTCTGGATCACGGCCGTAAAATAACAGCACTTAATAGGTGGTGCCATCCTACAATTCGTTGTTGAGCAACGTTGAACTCTCGACTGCCAATTTATAGTGCGGCATCGCCATGGCAGATTTAAGTTGTGGCAATTGTGCTATTTTGTGCGTATTGCTGCCAACAAATGCGGCCAGTTTATATTCAATCAGTTTTTCGGCCAAGTTGCGTGCTTCAGCGTCGGCGGTGCTCAGGAGCGACGCCGCGTCTATTTGAAACAAAACACCTTTTTGGCTGAGTTCTAAGACCAGTGCGAAACTCTTTTGCAGGTACAGATAGCGCTCAGGATGCGCCATGACGGGAACGCATCCCCGGTTTTTAATGAGCCTGATGGCCTCGTTCAAAAATGGAGGAGTCGAAATAATGGATGTTTCTATGAGTAAATATTTGCCCCCAAAGGTCAGCAGCGGCTTCGGAGAGTCGAGTTTGGCCACAAACCCCACGTCGAGGTAGTATTCGGCGGCGGCCTCCAGCTCAATGCGAATACCTCGGCGGTCTAAGTGCGACTGCACTTCGTCGCGCACAAACTCGATAACAGAGGGCGTATTTCGGTAAAAATCGCCCATGATGTGGGGCGTAGCAATCACTTTGGTATAACCCAGCAGCGACATCGAACGGAGGATTGAAATACTTTCTTCGATAGTTTCCACGCCATCGTCTAAACCTGGCAGCACGTGTGCGTGAACGTCAACGGTCAATAACTTAGCAGCTCGCTTTGGCGCAACCAAGCGTTTTGTAAGTGGCAAAAAAGAAAATGGCATATTGGGGCAATTTAGTGGGCAGTAGCACTACCGTAATAGCTACATTAAATATGCCAAAATTATCGGATCGGAAATAAAAGTGAATTTTTACACAAAATGCACTTTTATTGCTCGAAAAGGCCCTTTAAACGCATGAATGGTGTAAAATTTCGGGTATTCACAAAAATTGGTACGCTAATTGTAGCTACTTGCTCGCAGCACAACTACCCAAAAATTGACCGAAAGGTATATAATTCTTGGTCTTTCACAGAAACAATAGGGTTCTGCACCTGCCAGTCGATCTTCAAAGTGGGGTCGTTCCAATGGATTCCCGACTCGGATTCTTTGCTATAAATATTGGTACATTTGTAAGTAAAAATGGTGTCTTCGAGCGTTACAAATCCGTGGGCAAAACCCTCGGGAATGTAGGCCATGTTGCCGCGTTTGGCGTCGAGATCAAAGATTTCGTACTGGCCAAAGGTGGCAGAACCAGGCCGAATATCAACCCCCACGTCGAGCACCCGCCCCGTGACGACCCGCACCAGTTTTCCCTGCGCAAACGGCGATTTCTGAAAATGCAACCCCCGCAACACACCTTTGTAAGAAAACGACTGATTGTCTTGTAAAAAATGCGCTGGCAGTCCCAGCATCTCGAAAGTAGCCTGGTTGAAGGTCTCAAAAAAGCAGCCGCGCTCATCTTCAAAAATACGGGGCTGGAGTTCAACCAAACCTTCGATCGATGTTTTTATAATTTGCATACTTAAATCTAATAACACAGTTTAGAAATGGGTAAATAATGGGGTTTGTTACGGATGGGCGGCAACCCAAACTTGGCCGTCTTCGAAATATTCTTTTTTCCAGATCGGGACTGTTTCTTTGAGGGTATCTATGGCAAAGGCGCAGGCATCAAATGCGGCTTTGCGGTGGGGGGCAGCCACGGCAATGACTACGGCCGTTTGGCCAACTTGGAGCGTACCCTCTCGGTGGTGAATGGCCACTTTTAACGCACCAAAGTCGGCCACGGCGCGGTAGGCTATTTTTTGCATTTCGGATATGGCCATGGGGCGGTAGGCTTCGAAATGCAAACGAAGCACTTTTTTTTGTTGGGTCTGGTTGCGCACGTTGCCAACAAAAACCACAACCCCACCCGCCGCATCCGAGCGCACAAAGGCCTCGCAGGCAGCCGAAGATAGGTCTGTGGCCAGCAGTTGAACGTCGATCATTCCTTTTTCCATTCTTAATTATCCGCCGCTAACTGGTGGAATAAGCACTATTTCGTCTCTTTCCGCCAGCGCGTCGGCATCGTCGGCGTATTCGCCGTTGAGGGCAAACCGCAGGGAGGTCAATTTGCAAAAATCGGGAAATCTTTGCAGCAGCAGCTGCTTCAAATCGGCCACGGTGGCGGGTTCGTTTAAATCAATTTGGTTGTTAAAATCGCCCAAAATATCCCGCGATATTCCGAAGGCAATCACCTTTATTCGCATTTTTTATTTTTTTTAATGCCTGAACGCAAAACTAAGCCTTTCCACTTTAATTTTCTACGATATTTACTACTTTAAACGCATCTCCACACAACCCATCATACCATGACCCAACTACTGGCCAATGTGCTCAACGTGTTCGACCGCACAATTAAATACAGCGAACTAACGATTCAAAACAACCGCATAGCCTCGATCAATGCGCTTTCGGGCGACGCAAACCCTGCCGCCGCCTACATTTTGCCTGGTTTTGTCGATGCCCACGTGCACATTGAAAGTTCGATGCTCACGCCAGCGCAGTTTGCCCGCTTGGCGGTTGTGCACGGCACGGTGGCCACGGTGTCGGACCCGCACGAGATCGGAAATGTACTCGGCGTGCCTGGTGTAGAATACATGATCGCCGACGGGAAACGCGTACCGTTCAAGTTTTGTTTTGGAGCACCGTCTTGCGTGCCAGCCACCACCTTCGAGTCGGCGGGGGCAACCATCAGCGTGCAAGACGTGCGGGCGTTGTTGGAAAGGCAGGAGATTGGGTATTTGGCCGAAATGATGAATTTTCCAGGTGTACTACACCAAGACCCCGACGTTATGGCCAAGATAGCCATTGCCCAGGCGCTCAATAAGCCCATAGACGGCCACGCGCCTGGCCTGCGCGGCCAAACCGCCAAGCAGTATATTGATGCGGGTATGAGTACCGACCACGAATGTTTTTCGATCGACGAGGCCACCGACAAACTCAAATACGGAATGAATATTTTGATCCGTGAGGGCAGCGCCGCCAAAAATTTCGACGCGCTGATTGCGCTTTTGGCCCACTATCCCGAAAAAATAATGTTCTGCTCGGACGACAAACACCCCGATAATTTGGTGGAGGGCCACATAAACTTACTCGTAAAACGCGCACTGGCGCGCGGCCACAACCTGTGGGACGTGCTGAGAGCCGCCTGCCTAAACCCCGTGCTGCACTACGGCCTCAGCGTTGGACTGCTCCGCGAGGGCGACCCCGCCGACTTTATTGTGGTCGATGACCTCCAGAATTTTAACGTGCTGCAAACCTACATCGACGGCCAATTGGTGGCTGAACGGGGTACATCGCACATTGCCAACCTCCGCAGCGCGCATGTCAATGCGTTTGGGTGCAGTGTCCAAGAAAGCGGCAATTTCAACATCCCCCAGCCCAGTTTCGCAAACGCCGCTTTGCATTGCATGGAGGCCCTCGACGGCCAGCTGATTACGAACCTGCTGACGGTGACACCAAAGATTGAAAACGGATTGGTGGTGGCCGACGTGGCCAACGATATTCTCAAAATTGTGGTCGTGAACCGCTACCGCAACGCGCCAGCGGCGGTGGCTTTCGTCAAAAATTTTGGCTTAAAGCACGGGGCAATCGCCTCCTCGGTAGGCCACGATTCGCACAATATTGTGGCGGTAGGTTGCGACGACGACTCACTGGCGAGGGCCATCAATCTAATTGTCGAAGTGCGGGGGGGCGTGTCGGCGGTAGGATCGGAAGGCAAAAAAAACGAAATCGCCGAGCACCTGCTGCCGCTACCCATTGCGGGGCTGATGTCGGACGAGGACGGCTACGAAGTGGCGCGGCAATACACGGCCATTGATTTATTTGCAAAACAAACTTTGGGCAGCACGCTGTCGTCGCCTTTTATGACGCTTTCGTTCATGGCATTGCTCGTTATTCCAACGGCTAAACTGTCGGATCGGGGCTTGTTCAATGGCCAGACGTTCGAGTTTATGCCTTTGCTGGTAGAGGAAAGATAAAATACAAATATCCTCATTGTCAGACTATTAGGAGAATAAAAGAAAATAAGTAAAAAAAAGTTATCCAATTTTTTGCAAAAAAAATTACATTTTACTTATTTGGTGTACAATTGACACTCAAAGCAACATTTAATCTCCCAATCAATGCCCAGACAACAACTTTCCGTAGCCGAAGAATTGATCCTTTGGGATGAGTTCAGGGCGGGCGATGAGCACTCCTACGCCCGTCTTTACAAAGAATACGTAAACGTGCTGTACCATTATTGCACCCAATTTTCGCCAGATAAGCCGCTTATCAAAGATTGTATTCACGATCTGTTTGTGGAACTCTGGAAAAACCGACTGACCATCGGCAACACCACCTCGGTCAGGTACTACCTCATGGCGTCGATAAAACGCAAGCTGGTGAGGCACATCAGTGCGTTGCAAAAAAACACCAGCAGCGAAGACATCCCATTAGAATACCACCACATTTATACCGACTCGTGCGAGAGCGCACTGATTGATAATGAAGACGTGTCGGCCACAAACTACCATTTGGGGTCGGCGATGGGGCATTTGCCGCGCCGCCAACGCGAAGCCATCCACCTAAAATTTTATTTGAACATGAGCAACGAGGAAATCTCAACATCGATGGGCATCAACATTCAGTCGGTGTATAATTTAGTATTTGGCGCACTGCTCAATCTCAAAAAACACCTTACCCTCGAAAAGATAACCATGTAGTTTGCCCACTTTTTCTAAACTCTCATCGCCCCGCCCCCACCAGGCGGGGCGGTTTTGTTTTACTACTCCCCCACTTCGGGTGCACAATAAGGAGTTGCCGCCAAAACCATTAGATCGAAAAACATCTTACCTTTGGTTGCTTTACGCATTCATAAGTTACCACCATACCATTCAATGAAAAAACCGCTGCTACTTTTACTCTTCTGTGCGTTTAGTTTAAGGCTGACTGCCCAAAAAATCAATGAAAATTACCAGTACCACATCCACAAAGCCACCAGTGAGATCAAAATTGACGGTAAACTGGACGAAGCCCAGTGGCAACGCTGCCAAATAGCCACCGATTTTTGGATGATTACGCCCGCCGACACGTCGCGCGCCAACATAAAGACCGAGGCCATGTTCACCTACGATGATACGTTTCTGTATTTTTCGGCGGTCAATTTTCAGGCCAGTCAAGGCCCCTACATCGTAGAATCGTTGAAAAGAGATTTTAATTTTGGCCGAAACGACAACCTTTGGCTCATTCTGGAGCCTTTCAACGACCTCACCAACGGTTGGATGTTTGGCTCTAACGCAGCGGGTGCGCAGGCCGACGGCCAAATTGGCGAAGGCACGAACCTAAACCCAAATTGGGACAACCGCTGGACGTCGCAAACGACCTTCGACGGCAGCAAATGGATTCTCGAAATGGCCATTCCGTTTAGCTCGTTGCGCTACAAAGCAGGCGTGGGCCAATGGGGAATGAACATAAGCCGATTAGACCTACGCACGAACGAAAAGTCGTCGTGGGCACCCGTTCCAAGGCAATTCTTTTCGATCACGCTGGCCTACACGGGTACGCTCGTCTGGGACAAACCCCCACCCGCGCCCAAAACCAATATTTCAATTATTCCTTTCGCGTTGGCGGGTTTGAACAAAAAATTTACCAAGGGTGAAAAGGGTGTTTTTAGAAAAGATTTTGGGGGTGATGCCAAAATTGCCCTCTCGCCGTCGCTCAATCTCGACCTGACAGTGAACCCCGATTTTTCGCAAGTAGATGTCGATCAGCAAGTTACGAACCTCAACCGCTTCGAGTTGTTCTTTCCCGAGCGTCGCCAGTTTTTTCTCGAAAACTCCGACATTTTCAACAGCTTCGGCGGCGAAGAAACGCGCCCTTTTTTTTCGAGGCGCATCGGCCTTGGCACGCCCATATTATACGGTGCCCGACTGAGCGGTAAATTAGACGACAATTGGCGCATCGGTTTGCTGAACATCCAGACGGGCAAAGATGCCACCACCGCACTGCCGTCTTACAATTATTCGGTCTTGGCCTTGCAGCGCAAAGTGTTTGCACGCTCCAACGTGAGCATGATGCTGGTCAATAAAGAAGGCATTGGTTTCGGCGACGATAACCGCCAAAAGGGGTTTAATCCGTACAACCGCAATGCTGTTTTGCAGTATAATTTGGCCTCAAAAAGCAACAAGTGGACTGGCAAGTTGGCGGTCATGAAATCGTTCTCACCTGGGTTGAAAACAGACGACTTTACCTACCACGGGGCTGTTGTCTACAACACCCAGACGTGGGATATTGGCCTGACATACAGCCGAGTAGGCGAAAACTTTCGGTCGGAGACTGGGTTTGTGCCACGCCGAGGCTACCAATACTACGGCCCGAGGATTGGCTATACTTACTACGTTAAAAAAACGGGTAGCCCGCTTATTTCGCACGGCCCCAAGGCCCTGAGCTTTGTCTATGTCAATAACCAACGGGAAGTTCCAGTGGCCGTTTCGTTGTCGTCCGACAACTCGACTACGCACGTGCTGGGCTACAACTTTACGTTCAGAAGCCGAGCAACGTGGGATATTTTTACGGCCTACGATTATATTTTGTTGTACGCTGCATTTAACCCGATTAACCCTTCTTTGCGGGATTTTTACGTCAAAAAAGGCAGCGGACACACCTGGACCTCGTGGAGCACCAGTTTTGTGTCGTCGCCGCGCAACTTGTTTACCTACGCAGTAAACTCGCGCTATGGCACTTATTTTGGCAACGGCACGCGTCTGCGCCTGAACGCTCAGGTGGGGTACCGCTTTCAGCCGTTCGTGGGCATTTCGCTGTCGGGCGAGTACAACGACATTAGGAACGTAAAAGTATTTGCGACCGCCAACGACCAGCCAACATTGGCAGGAACACGCTTTTGGTTGATCCAATCTAAGTTTGACGTAACGTTTTCGAATAAATTATTCTGGACAACCTACTTTCAGTACAACGAGCAGGTGCAAAACGTGAACCTAAACAGCCGGGTTCAGTGGCGGTACAAACCCGCATCCGACCTGTTTTTGGTGTACTCCGATAATTATTTGCCCGAAAACCTGGGCATCAAAGACCGCTCCATCGTACTTAAATGGAACTATTGGTGGAATATTTAAAGTTGCCATCAATAGTGAAATAACAGAAGCCGAACCGCCCCCAGAATACTTTTACGATTGACCAAAATGAGCCAAGACTTACTAAAACTCGCCACCGAAACACTCAAAAAAGCCGCGTTGAATGAAGAGGCGAAACGATTCGTCCTCGAAAACGAAAAACTTTATACTGTCCTTAAAAAAGCGGCAAACCGCTACATTGGTGGCGAAACGTTGGTAGAAACGGTCTCGTCGATCAGACAACTAAACAACGCGGGCTACGGCGCAACGACCGACTACATGGGCGAGAGTGTTCGGAGCGAGAAAGAGGCAAACGAAGCAACTTTTGAATTTATCAGGCTCGCTCAAACAATTAAGTCGGAGAACCTAAATTCGTCGATTTCGTTGGACTTATCGCACATCGGGCTGCTGGTGTCGCGTGATTTGGCGAAACAAAATTTGCAGTCGATCTGCGAACAAGCGGCCAAGTGCGGCCAAGAGGTGATTATAAGCATGGAGGGAACGGACCGAACCGACCTGATACTTGACGTTTACGCCGAAACCCTCAAAACACACCCCAATGTGGGTATTACCGTTCAGGCGTATTTGCACCGAACGAAAGACGACTTCAAGGATCTGCTGAAACTTTCGGGAAGCATCCGCATTGTGAAGGGTGCATACGAAACGCCAGCGGAGCTGTCGATACCACGGGGAAACGACCTCGACGAAATTTATTTGGACTACGTACAACAGCTGCTGGCCAAAAACCATCGGTGTGCCATTGCCTCGCACGACGAAAAAATTCACGGCCAAACAATCAAACTGATCGACAAATACCAGCCAACAGCATACGTTTTAGAGCGACTTTTGGGCATTTGCAACGACGAGCTGCAGGTGTATAAAGACGCGGACTACAGGTGCCGAATTTACGTTGTGTACGGAAAAGAATGGTATTTGTACTTGTGCAACCGTTGGGCCGAACACCCCCTAAATGTATTCAGGGGCCTTGCCGATATGGTGGGATGAGGCTTTCCGTTCAGACCTGGTACGCGGAACTTTACGCAGCATCGAAAAACTTCTAATTAGGAAAAAAATACGGTTTCAGGTAACTTGCGCCAAAAATCAGCCTTCACTACATATGACATTCTATCAGAAATTAGTTAGTTTCCGTACCGTTATTTTTATAGTTTGTGTTCTAAGCGGTAGTTATTCGGTGGCCCAACAAAATTTATTCAACATACCTTCTGGAGACATTACAAACCCAAGAAAAATTTTTTACCAGCACCAGCTAAATATTTATTCCGACAAACTGGAGTCTAAATCGCATCTTGTTTACGGCTTGGGCAAAGGCTGGGACGCTGGGATTAACTTGGTGGGCAAAGGTTTTTTCTTCGCGCCAGATTGGAGGATTCTACACAACGACAACCCCGCAAAAGGCAATCTTTATCCGATTGTGATGGGGACTATCCAGAAACAATTTAATTTATCCGACCATTTAGATGTGAATTTTGGCACGCAGGCTGGTTTTAACCTGAGCAATAAACTCACAAACAAAGAGCTCAATTACTACGCCTACGGAATAGGAGTTTACCACCTTATGAACCACAAAAGTAGGATTGTTGGCGGTTTGTACCAGACCAACCAAATGTTTGTCGGCGACGGAAACACCAACGGCGTAATGCTTGGCTACGAAATAAAACTGAGTAAAAGATTCTATTTGATGGGCGACTGGGTGAGTGGCCGAAACGACGCATCGGTGGCAGTTTTGGGCGGAATGGTAAGCGTGTCGAAGCGAGTTCAGCTTTGCGGAGGTTGGCAAATACCCAACCCACGAACGCCCAAACCCCAAGGATTTGTCTTTGAGTTAAATATTATGGGTTGGGACCTGTACTGAAATGTTTACCAACTGATGGTGAGCATCTTACAAAAGATTAAGTACAACCAAATAACGAAATAAAACCTCGATAAAATGGAACAAAATTCAAGTGTATTTTTTGACAAAAAATTAGGTACAAGTCGCATTGTAGTGCTACTGACACTACTTTTGTTTTCAAACATTTTGCAAGGACAGGTATCTACTGACTCCATCAAAGTAAAAAAATACCAGGCAAAAGCCGCTAAAACCCAACCATTTGGGCAAGAGGCGTTCTCAAAAACCAATAAAACGGTAATAAGATGGACTGGCAACGCGGGATTTTTAATCAATAGCCGTGGAACAACACTCATGGTGGACCCGCTGCTGAAAGATTTTGATATGCCAGTGATGATCGACTACCCAATTGCCCCAAAAGATGTTCCGCATTTGGACGCAGTTTTGGTGTCGCACAGCGACAATGACCATTTTAGCGTTCCGACAATCAAAGATTTAGCACCACACACCACAGCCTTTCATTCAACAGTTTACGTGGATTCTTTGATGAAAAATTTGGGATTGAACTCATTTGGGCATAAAATAGGAGAAACATTTGAGGTCAAAAATGTGAAAATTAAGTCATCGCCAGCCGACCACCAATGGCAGAATGCCTACAAGGGTGCTGCCAATCGTTTTTTCAAAAAGGAAGACTGCACAGGTTTTTTGATTGCCACGCCAGACGGAACAATTTGGGCGCAGGGCGACTCAAAACTAATGCCCGAACACCTGACAATGACCCCACCAGATGCTATTTTATTCGACTTTTCGGACAGCGAATGGCACTTTACGTTGGCGGGTGCAGTAGAAATTGCCAACGCCTATCCGAACACGCCACTGCTACTCTCGCACTGGGGAACAGTTGATGCACCCGATTTTGCCCCGTTCAACGGAGATCCCGAAAAACTTAAAAAACTTATTAATAATCCAAACCGAATTGTGGTGCTTGCACCAGGGCAACCCTACCTACTCAAACGACTTTTGAAAACAACCAAAAAAAGTTACTAAATCGCTCAAAATCAAACCAATGCAAAAAACTTACAAATCATTACAAGCGCAGATGATCTACGTGATCCTGTCGGGCTTGCCGCTGGTACTGTTTCCTAACCCACTGCTGGAACTACTCGGTTTTGAGCCAACGCAGGAGGTCTGGATCAGAATTTTGGGGCTGTTGTTGTTGGTACTGAGCGTTTACTACCAGCGTTTGTCGAAATTTGGCAACGACCAGATTGTAATTGCGACCGTTTTTGGACGGGTCATTTTTTGCGTCGGCGTCGTTGCATTCGTCGTATTGGGCATCGGAAAGCCCATGCTCTTGGCGTTTGTCGCCGCCGAGGCTATCTTTGCCACCTGGACTTGGCAGGAGGTGAATAAAAAATAAAAATGGAGCCAAAAGTTTGCCCAGTCAAACTAAGCCCTAAATTCACTCATTCAAAATTCAACACTACTTATAATGCCAAAACAAATTATTTTTACCGACCAAGCCCCCGCTCCCATCGGGCCGTATAGCCAAGCTGTTTTGGTGAACGGCACGCTTTATGCCTCCGGCCAAATTGCCATCGAAATAGCACCATCGGGCGATATTGTGGCCGAAACCACCAAAATTATGGAGAACATCGGCCACGTGCTCGCGGCCGCTGGCATGACGTACACCAACGTGGTAAAATGCCAAATTTTCTTGAAAAACCTCGACGATTTTGCCACCGTAAACGGCGTTTATGCCCAATATTTTACCGAAAACCCACCCGCCCGCGACACCGTGCAGGTAGCTAAACTCCCGCGCGACGTGAACGTAGAAGTTTCGTTCATTGCCGTGGTATAGCACACAACTCCGTACAATATTTTTTATTCCCGCATCAACATGGTAAGAGTACGATTTGCGCCCAGTCCCACGGGGCCGCTTCACATTGGCGGTGTCAGGACGGCACTTTACAACTATTTATTGGCCAGAAAACTGGGCGGCACGCTCATCCTTCGCATCGAAGACACCGACCAGACCCGCTTCGTAGCGGGTGCGGAGGCCTACATCATTGAATCGCTGCGGTGGCTGGGCATTGAGTTCGACGAAGGCCAGGGCGTGGGCGGGCCGCACGCCCCCTACCGGCAGTCGGAACGCTTGCAGATCTACGGCCAATATGCCCAAAAACTGATCGACGAAGGCAAAGCATACTACGCCTTCGACACGGCCGACGAACTCGATGCCATGCGCGAGCGGATGCAAAATGCGGGCGTTGATCCCGCCTACAACGGCATTACGCGCTTGCAGATGAAAAATTCGCTGACGCTACCCGCCAGCCAAGTGCAAGAAATGCTACAAAACAAGGCCGCGCACGTGATCCGGGTAAAAGTACCCTTGAAGGAGGAAATCCGCTTCAAAGATGCCGTGCGCGACTGGGTGACGGTACATTCGTCGGCCTTAGACGACAAGGTTTTAATGAAGTCGGACGGGATGCCAACCTACCATTTGGCCAACATCGTGGACGACCACCTGATGGAAATCACGCACGTGATTCGCGGCGAAGAATGGCTGCCCTCCGCCCCATTGCACGTGCTTTTATACCGCTTGTTTGGCTGGGATGCGCCCCAGTTTGCCCATTTGCCTTTGCTCTTAAAACCCGAGGGCAACGGAAAGTTGAGCAAACGTGACGGCGATCTGGGCGATTTCCCCGTTTTTCCGTTGCAATGGCAAGACCCAACGACGGGGAAAATAGCGCGCGGTTTTCGCGAAGACGGCTACCTGCCCGAGGCACTTACTAACTTTTTGGCTTTTTTGGGCTGGAACCCAGGCACGGAGCAGGAACTGTTTTCGGTTCAGGAGCTTATCGAGGCGTTTAGCTTGGATAGAATCCACAGGGCGGGTGCGCGGTTCGACGTGGCCAAAGCCAAGTGGTACAACCAGCAGTACCTCAAACACAAGTCTGATGCCGACCTCGCGCAGTTTGTGGCCCACCCCGATGCCCTAAAAATAGTGCGCCTGATGAAAGACCGGGTCACTTTTCCAGCAGAAATGCTCACCGATGCCCCCTTTCTGACCACCGCCCCCACCGACTACGAAAAAGCTGTGGCCGAGACAAAATGGAACGACGACGCCAAAAAAGTAATCGCGGGTTTCGTTGCCAACCTCAATGCCCACCACGGTGAGTTTAGTGCCGAGGCTGCCAAAGAAATATTGGGCGCGTCTGCCGAACAGGCGGGTATAAAACAGGGTAGAATATTGCAGGCACTCCGCTTGGCAGTAACGGGCCTGGGACACGGCCCCGACCTGATGCTTACCATGGAGATTTTGGGCAAAACCGAAACCATTCAACGTTTGGAGCGGGCCTTGACCCACTTATAAACTACCGCAGGTCTCGTAGTTCGACCAATTTTATGTCTAAAAACTCCTGATTTTCGCCCGCCATGGCCCAAACAAACGAATAATTGGCAGTTCCCGCACCCGCATGGATCGACCAGGGCGGAGATATTACCGCTTGCTCATTAGACACCAAAACGTGGCGGGTCTCGTGGGGCGTACCCATCAGGTGCACAACCCGCTGATCGTCGGGGAGGTCAAAATACAGGTAAGCCTCCGAGCGGCGGTCGTGGGTATGCGGGGGCATGGTGTTCCATACGCTCCCGTTTTTCAGAACCGTTAGGCCCATCACCAACTGGCAACTCAGCAGCCCGCCCGCATAAATATACTTATAATTAATGCGTTGGTTGGCAGTTTGGGCATCGCCCATATCAACAAGAATCGCATCGGCGGCCTTCATAAAAGCGGTTGGATGCGAGCAGTGGGCAGGTGCCGACATCATGACAAACTTCGCTGGATTTTCGACATTCAGGGACTTAAAAGACACCTCTTTTACACCCCTACCCACGTACAGGCAATCGTGTTTTTGGAGGGTGTGTAGTTCACTATCTACCATCACAAAACCGTCTCCACCAATGTTGATAACGCCCAGCTCGCGGCGTTCGAGAAAATACTCCGCGCGGAGTTCGTCGTAGTTGGGCAGCTTGTGCAACTGCCCCACGGGCTTAATACCACCAATCATCAGGCGGTCGTAGTGGGAATAACAAAAATGGATTTGATCGGGAACGAAGAGTTTCTCGATCAAAAATTCTTCCCGAATCCGCTCGGTAGAATAATTTTTAAAATCAGTCGGGTTGGTTGAGTATCGGGACTGCATTTTATTGAAGTTGGTTAAGGCTACGAAAACCAAATGTACTAAAATGTTTTATATCAGCATTAAAAAAGGTTTTTTTGCTTAATTTAGCGGCATGAAAAAATCTACTCGCGCCATTTTAACGGTTGTTTTTCTGCTTTTTTTTCGACCAACGCCAGCGCAACAGTTGCCCCAACACAGCCAATACATGGCCAACGGTTTTTTGCTGAACCCCGCCATAGTTGGTATCGACGACCTCACCGATATTAAAACCAGTTACCGCAAACAGTGGGTTGGCCTGCCCGACTCTCCCACTACTTTTTACCTAACCGCCCACCAGCCCATCCCCACAAACAGCCGCCGGCAACGCCGCAAACAAACACCACGTTTTGCCCAAACCATCCTCACCAACGATGCCTACGACCTGCCCAACCATTTTGGAATCGGGGCGACTTTGATTAGCGACCAAACGGGGCCAAACGCCCGGCTTACCTTCAATACTGCCGTTGGCTACCACACCACTTTGAGCAACAACCTCAACCTAAGCGTGGGCATCGCAGTAGGAGCCACGCAATATTCGCTCAACTTCGACCAGATCAAACTGGCCAATCCGCAAGACCCCGCAGTTTTGCAGGGCAAGGCCACCACCTGGAAACCAGACTTTCAAAGTGGCGTAATGCTGCACAACCCCAATTTTTACGTTGGGGTTTCGGTGCATCAATTGCTGGGTGGTTCGCTAATTTACCAAACCAACACCACCTCCCAAAACAAGCTGTCTGCGCATTATTTTGTAACTGGCGGCCTCCGTTTTTCGCTCACCGACCGATTGGTTTTGCTGCCCTCGGTGGCCTTAAAGTGGGTGTCGCCCGCTCCTCTTGCGGTCGATCTAAACCTGCGTGCCAACTACAACGGACGCTTTTGGGGGGGTGTTTCCTACCGCCACCGCGCAGCGGTGGTAGTCATGGCGGGGCTTAGTTTGAACAAACTCATAAATTTTAGTTATGCCTACGACGTACCGATGTCGGCATTCGGGGGCTCGCACGAAGTTGTGCTGGGCATTACGCTCAACAACCGCTCGAAGGTTGTATATCCACACTTTTGGTAGGTAGTACGTATGGGCATGTTTCGCAAAGTTGGCAGTGGGGACACTGCCAACGGCGGGACTACTGATTCAAAGATATACCTTTCAAATCCACCTACCTACTTCCCTTCTATTAGAGCGTCAAAAAGCATTTTTTGCAGTTTTGGTCATTTTTAGCGTATGTTATTTGGGTAAAACCAAAAAAAACCGAAGAATTATAAATTCTAATTCCATTCCTTAAACTATTTGTGGCCATTGTGGTTTAATTTTGTGCTATGTTTAACATACAAATTTAAACCTAATACTACAAGATGAAAAAAAGGCTACTAACAGCCCTCCTACTGCTTTGCACAGCAGTGATCGGAAGGGCACAAGATCGAACAATTACCGGTAAAGTTACCGACGACGACGGCAGCGGCCTCCCAGGCGTGAGCGTCGTGGTGAAA
Source organism: Cytophagales bacterium (assembly GCA_013298215.1). Taxonomy (GTDB): domain Bacteria; phylum Bacteroidota; class Bacteroidia; order Cytophagales; family Spirosomataceae; genus JAAFKE01. Next base: position 46,078 of record JAAFKE010000008.1, read on the forward strand.
GGAACAACCAAAGGCACCAACACCAACAGCGACGGATCGTACTCCATTTCAGTGCCGCAAAACGCGCGGGTGGTGTTCAGTTTCGTGGGCTTTGCCCCGCAAGAAGTCCTGGTGGGTAACCGCACCCAAGTTAATTTAACATTGGTTTCTGACAACACACTCTCCGAAGTGGTGGTGACTGGCTACGGCGGTGCGCTCAACAAACGCGAGATCACAGGTTCGATCTCGCGCGTTAAGGGACAATCCATCGAAAATATGCCCGTGCAGAGTTTCGACCGCGCCCTACAAGGCCGCGCGGCGGGTGTGCAGGTGCAGGCCGCCAACGGTATTCCAGGTGGCGCGGTGCAGGTACGTATCCGAGGCATCGGGTCTATCTCGGGCGGAAACGACCCACTTTACGTGGTCGATGGCGTGCAAATAAACGCGCGCGGTGCATCAACCATTACCAGCTCGAACCCGCTCAACTTCTTGAATCCCAACGATATCGAGTCGATCGAAGTGCTTAAAGACGCGGCGGCGGCATCTATTTATGGGTCGCAGGCGGCCAACGGCGTGGTGTTAGTAACCACCAAAAGGGGTAAAGCAGGGAAGACAAAGTTTGACTTTAATTATTTCAACGGCGTTGTGGAGCCGCTCCAAAAACTGAACGTGCTCAACACCCAGCAATGGATACAAATGCGGACGGAGGCTCTCCAAAACGCCACTCCCACCAATACCCCCGCGCAATCGCTGTCGGCTGCTTTGACTGGTGTGCGCTTGCCTGGCACCCTCGGCGATGCCGAAATAGCCGCCCTGCCCAGCTACGACTGGCAGAAAGAGGCCTTCAAAACGGGGCGCATCGATAGCTACGAGTTATCGTCGAGCGGTGGTAATGACAAAACTACCTTCTACTGGTCGGGCTCGTACCTCAAACAAGATGCCAACCTCATTAACATCGACTTCTTGCGGGCATCGACCAACTTGACCCTCACCCACAAGATCAGCCCCAAAATTACTTTTGAAAACAACATTAAACTCAGCACGCAAAAAGGACGCGGCCAGTTTGGTGGACCTTTGGGTGGCTCGTTTTTGGGTGCGTCGGCATTTTCATCACCACTCGTTTTACCGATGGTGCCCATATATAAGGAAGACGGTACGTTTAACGGAACGCCCGCCGAGGGAGGCATACCTGGTATTCTGAACCAAAACATCATTTTGGTGAGTCAGTTGAACAAAATACAGAGCGTTCAGAACCAAGCTGTTGGTAGTGTGGCACTGACCTGGAAAATTGCCGATGGCCTGTCGATCCGCCCTTCGGCTTCGATCGACTACCGCACCAACAAAGGCGACAGCTACACCGATGCCCGCACGCCCGATGCCATCAACGTGGGGGGCCGTTTGGGTTTTCAGTTCTTCCAAAACGTAAATTTCTTGGGTAACGTGGTTCTGAACTACAACAAAACCTTCAGCGAAAAACACACCGTGGGTGCATTGGCGGGCTACGAATACCGCAGCGACGTGAACGAAGGATACTTTGGCACGATCGAGGGCTTTCCCTCGCCCGATTTTCAGTACGGCAGCTCTGGTACAAATTTTATTGCTACGGGCGGTGGCTGGAACGGCTTCAGAAAGCAATCGGTCTTTGGGCAACTTAAATACGACTTCAAAAACAAATATTTTGTGTCGGCCACGGCCCGTTACGACGGCTCGTCGCGCTTTGGGGTCAATAACCGCTACGGCCTCTTCCCTGCCGTGTCTGCGGGCTGGCTCATTAGCGAGGAAGCTTTCCTCAAAAACAGCACTGTCCTCAGCGAACTCAAACTCCGTGGTAGCTACGGCGCAACGGGCAACGACCAGATCGGTTTCTTCCCAGGTTTGGGTTTGGCGGGCGCTGGTTTCAACTACAACAACGTACCCGGTACTGCGCCCACTCAAATGGCTAACCCCAACTTGAAATGGGAGCGCAACGTGACGGCCGAGGTTGGTTTGGAATTTGGGTTGTTTCAGGGACGTGTGTCTGGGCAGGTTAGTTATTTCAACCGCATTAGCAACGACCTGCTTCTCAACCGCCCACTGCCTATTACAAGTGGCTTTGGATCGATTGTGGATAACGTGGGTCAAATGCGCAACCGTGGTATAGAATTTGAACTAACGACTATAAACGTGAAAAGCGAAAAGTTTAAGTGGGAAACCAATTTTAACTTTACCTACATCAGCAACCAGGTTACTAAGTTGGTGAGCGGCATATTGCCCCAGCAAAACCGCGACAGCCTTACGCTGCTCAACGCGGCCGTGTTCACTGGCCTTGGCGATAACATTGCCGATATTACAGTAGCCAGCAACTTTATCGTTGGCAAGCCAGTTTATGCCATTTATACCGCCCGCTACGCTGGCGTGAACCCCGCCACTGGCCGCCCAATGTGGTACGACGAGTTTGATAATATTACCTACAACATCCGAAATCCAGGAGATTTGAAATACGTGGGGTCGGACTTTAGCCCTATTTTTGGTGGCCTAACCAACACGTTTACCTTCGGTGGCTTTGAACTGTCGGCGTTTTTGCAGTACGAAAGCGGGCGCACAGCCATAAACAACCAAGGGCAATTTTTGTTAGAAAACGGCAACCGTTTGTTTAATACGCTCACCAGCATATATGAGCGACGTTGGCAAAAACCTGGCGACATCACCGACGTGCCGCGTGCAATCAATGGCGGTGCCGAAGTGCGTGGCTCTGGCAACACCGCTGGCTCGCGCCCCGTAGAAAATGCGTCGTATATTCGTTTGAAGCAACTCTCGTTGGGCTATAGAATTTCCGACAAAATCCTGAAACCACTCAAATTTGTGCGCTCGGTGCGGGTCTATGCCCAGGCCGTCAATGTGGTTACGTGGACTTCTTGGTCGGGCTACGACCCCGAGTTTGTGGGACTTGGCAGCGGCAATAACGGCGTTATTCCGCAGGCACGCAACTACACTTTTGGTATCCAAATTGGCTTCTAAGAGTTTGTTTTGGAATTATAACTTATTGATAATGAATAAATTGCAACTTTTCTATTAATTTCAAACCTCTGACAATCTGATAAATGCAAAATATTTTCTGGTAGCGTATTTCTACTTAATTCTGAGAGCGAAAAAAATAAATATTTACAAAGAAAATATGTTAAAAATCTGATTATCAGCAGTTTAAAAATCCAAAACAAACTCTAACAACTTTCCTATCTTGATTTTACACACATGAAAAAGATACTTAATTACATTCCTACCGTACCCTTGCTGACGGTTTTACTCACGCTGGGATCGTGCAAAGACGTGTTGGACGTGAAACCGCGTCTGGCGGTTGATCTGGGCTCGGCCTACACTACGCCCGAAGCCCTTACTGCGGCCTTAAATGGTGTTTATGACCTCATTCAAAGCACCAACTTGTACGGCCGAGACCTAATTGCGATTCCTGAGGCACTGGCCGACAACGGACGCGCCACCAACAAGTCGGGCCGACTGAACCCTGAATTTCAAAACCAAATTGGTTCGCACTTTATCAATTGGACAAACGCCTACATTGCCATCAACCGCGCCAATCTGATTTTGAGGAGCTTGCCAAACGTAACTGCCGCCCAAGCCACCAAAGATGCCATCGAGGGCCAGTGCTTGTTTTTGCGCGGATTGCTGTATTTTGACCTCATGCGCGCCTACGCCTACACGCCCCGCGCCATCGTGGCGGCCCAAAATCTGGGTGGTGTGCCGCTCCTGATCGAAGGCGTGTCGGACTTAGACAAAGTGACCCTGCCCGCCCGCGCCAGCATCGACGATTGCTACAAGCAAATTACGGCCGACCTCACCGCCGCCGCCGCCAAACTAACCAACAACAACACCACTTTTGTGCGGCCGTTTTTTGCGAGCCGGGGCGCAGCCCAAGCGCTGGCATCGCGCGTGGAGTTGTACAAAGGAAACTGGGCCGATGCTGTTCGTCTCTCAACTGAGGCGTTGGCATCGGGCGTGGGCGTGTTTCAGAGCACACCAGCCGCCTACGTGGCCGGCTGGCGGGCGGCTTCGCACCCCGAGTCTATGTTCGAGTTGTCGTTTCAGGCCAACGAAAACATTGGGGTGAACTTCTCGCTGCAAACCACCTACTCGACCCTCCGCACGCTCGGCTTGCGCACAGCCACCGCTGGCTTTGGCGACTTGGTGCCAACGGCAACGCTGCTGACTAACCTGGGCATAACCCGCACCGTGGACGTAGTGACGCGCGGCAACGACGTGCGCGCCCAACTCTACGAATTGGGCACGACAGGCCGCGGCCCAGCCGAAATAGAGTGCACCAAATTTTTGGGCAAAGGTGGCCAAGTGAACCAAGACAACGTACCCATAATCAGGGTTTCTGAGCTGTTTTTGAACCGCGCCGAAGCCAACTACGAGCTGGGCAATTTTCCAGCGGCACTCACCGACGTGAACTTGATTCGGACCCGCGCGGGGCTCACTGCGCTGGCGGCCACCGTTACGGGCCCCGCTCTTTTGGAAGAAATCCTAAACCAGCGTCGCCTTGAGTTTGCTTTTGAAGGACACCGTTTCTTCGACCTGAAACGACGTGGTTTGGATCTCGTCAAGCTGCCGCGCAACATTGCGTTCACCGATTTTTTGATCTTGGCACGCCTACCGACCGCCCAGATTTCACTCAATCCGAACCTAAAACAAAATTTTGGGTACTAAAACCTCCACTTTAATCCGCAATAAAATGAAGAAATATTTTTTAAATACATTCATCGCAGCCGCGCTGGTAGCTGGTCTAAGCGCGTGTTTCGAGAAGCCAAACCTAAGCTACAGTGGCCCCACCGTGGTGGAGTTTGATGCCGCCGTGACAACTGCTCCCGCAGTGGGGCGCACCTTCCCGCTCATAGCCACCACCAACGGGGCAGGCCAACTAACCACCCGGGTGAACCTCGTAGGCCCACAACGCGCCACGGAATCGGTCATCAAAATTGGGGTTGATGCCGCCGCCAGCACCGCCGTTGAGGGCACACACTACCGCATTTTGAACAACAAAACGGCCACCATACCCGCCCAAAGCAGTTTTGGTACCGTAACGATCGAGATATTGCGAGTGCCCGCCCAAGCCAACACCACCCTCACGTTGGTGCTGCTGCTCGAAGGCAACGGCACGGATATATTGCCCAGCGAAAACTTCAAGCGCGTAGGATACAACATCAGGTTGTAAAGACTGCGTTTTGAACACTTAACAAAAAAAGCGACGTTTAACAGCGTCGCTTTTTTTGTTGGCCAATTTTGTAATAATATCTTGTCATGCCGAACGATAGTGAGGTATCTGAGCGCAACAGCCCGAAGCGGATTTAGGTTCTTCGCCACGCTGGTTACTGCTCAGAACAACAAAAATCACTACCTCACAATCACGAAGTTAGGGCTCAAAATGGCACCGTTGTTGTACGGATTGAAATAAAACCAATTACATTTACTGGAAAGTAGGTGGTGGGGCCAAAACCACGCCCTGGCACACGTTGGCAAACCACTGAAAAAGAACGAATTGGGACTTATGGCCGAACAAATGAACAAACTTATACTGGGCGACAACCTCGAAATTTTAAGAAATATAGCCGCAGAAAGCGTGGACTTGGTTTACATTGATCCACCTTTTTTCTCGAACCGAACCTACGAAGTAATTTGGGGCGACAGTGGCGAAGTTCGCAGTTTTGAAGACCGCTTTTCGGGTGGCATGGATCATTACATTGGCTGGCTCAAGGAGCGAATCATCGAGATGCACCGCATCTTAAAACCCACCGGCTCTATTTTTGTGCATTGCGACTGGCACGCCGATGCGTACATCCGAGTACAGATTTTAGACAGAATTTTTGGTGGGAGTAACTTTGTAAATCATATCGTTTGGCAAAGGTCTTCTACCCACAATGACACAAAACAAGGAGCAAAACATTTCGGAAGAATTACCGACAGTATATTTTATTACGCAAAAAATATAAAAAAGTACACCTTTAACCCGCAACACGAAAGATACACGTCCGATTATATTGCCCAAAGCTACGGCAAAACAGACGAACACGGGCGAAGATTCAAAGCATCAGACCTGTCGGCGGCAAAAGGTGGAGGTGACACTTCTTTTGAATGGAAAGGTGTAAAACCTCCTACTGGTAGGTATTGGGCGTATTCAAAAGCCAATTTTGAGCTTTTTGAAAGTGAAAACAAAATTTATTATTCCGAGACTGGAAAGCCCTACTTGAAACAGTATTTGGATGAAATGCCAGGGACATCCGTTGATTCTCTGTGGTTCAACTGCGTTTTCAAAAATCAGAAAGAACGCATCGGCTACCCAACCCAAAAACCAGAGGCACTGCTTAAACGAATCATCGAAACGGCAACCAACGAGGGCGACACAGTTTTGGATTGTTTTGTGGGCGGTGGCACGACCGTGGCCGTGGCCGACAAACTGAACCGGCAATGGATTGGCATTGACCAAAGCGTGCAGGCCGTAAAAGTGACCGAATATAGACTGAACGCGCAAAATGCCATCTTTGAAACTATTAAAGTTACAGATTTATGCACCCAATGAACAAACTTATACTGGGCGACAACCTTGAAATTTTAAGAAATATAGCCGCAGAAAGCGTGGACTTGGTTTACATTGATCCGCCTTTTTTCTCGAACCGAACCTACGAAGTAATTTGGGGCGACAGTGGCGAAGTTCGCAGTTTTGAAGACCGCTTTTCGGGTGGCATGGATCATTACATTGGCTGGCTCAAGGAGCGAATCATCGAGATGCACCGCATCTTAAAACCCACCGGCTCTATTTTTGTGCATTGCGACTGGCACGCCGATGCGTACATCCGAGTACAGATTTTAGACAGAATTTTTGGTGGAAGTAATTTCAGAAATAAAATAACTTGGCAACGTTCAGATACACACAACGACGCAAAACATCAAGCGCCGAATGTTTGTGACGATATTTTTGTCTACTCAAAATCAGATAATTACACTTACAATGTTCAATACGGGCCTCACGCCGAGAAAACTTTAAGAGAATGGTATCAATACATTGATTTTGAAGATGGAACTTCTCGAAAAATGACCAAAGAGGAACTTGAAACTCAAAAAATTGTATCAACTGTAAAGGGTCGAAGATTTAACGCTGATAATATGGCAAGCCCAAATCCTCGACCAAATTTAATGTATGAATATAAGGGTTATTCATATCCAGCGAAAGGTTGGCGGTACTCTTTGGAAACAATGACAAAATTAGATGCACAAGGTAAATTGTTATTCCCAAAAGAAAAGAGTGGTCGAATAATGTTGAAAAGGTATCTTGATGAGCAAAAAGGCTCTGTTATCTCTGATTTATGGAATGATATTGACCAGATAAGAGGAAATTCAAAAGAAAAAATCGGCTATCCGACCCAAAAACCAATGAAACTTTTGGAGCGCATCATACAAATGGCCAGCAACGAGGGCGACACGGTTTTGGATTGTTTTGTGGGCGGTGGCACGACCGTGGCCGTGGCCGACAAACTGAACCGGCAATGGATTGGCATTGACCAAAGCGTGCAGGCCGTAAAAGTGACCGAATATAGACTGAACGCGCAGCAAGATTTGTTTTCAAAACCGTTTACGGTCACGCTGCACAAGTACGATTATGACACTTTGCGCTACAAAGATGCGTTCGAGTTTGAAACTTGGGCAGTGCAACAGTTTGGCGGCACTGCCAACGCAAAACAGCGCGGCGACCTTGGAATTGATGGCATTAAAAAAGCCCCCGCCGGGGGTTTGGGGGCTGCCCCAATTCAGGTGAAACGCAGCGACAACATTGGACGGAACGTGGTAGATAATTTTCATTCGGCCGTGATGCGCTACGACAAGGCGATCTACGACAAAAACAAAGCCGAAAAATTGCCAGTTGGCTACATCATTGCGTTTTCGTTTGGCAAGGGAGCAATTCAGGAAGTGGCTCGGCTATCGAACAATGAGGGCGTGTTGATTAAACTAATTACGGTAGAAAGTTTCGTTCCGATTGCCAAGAAACCCAATTTGACGGTTGAAATAAAGGATTTGGGCGTTGCGAAAAACCTGCACGAAATCGAGTTTATAGCCACCGTGAAGCGCGAAGCTGGGGCAACCTCCCACTTTTTTGCGTGGGATTTCTCGTACAAAAATCCTAAGTTTATACCAGAAATTTACTTCGACAAAGACGGCAGGCAGACCTACAAATTCAAGGCTGGAACCCACGAGATTGCCGTAAAGGTGGTGGACGACGAAGGACTTGAAAGCATCGAAATCGTGAAACTGAAAGTAAACGGTACCATTGAGCGGAAATGACAATGAAAAAAGAAAAAAAACGCAGCAGACGGAGTTTTATCCGCAAAAGCGTACTCGCATATGTGGCGGGAGTTTCGGGTATTGAGGTCGTTTTGGGCAACGGCGCGCCCCCACAATACGCCACATTGCCCACCGACAACGCTCTCGACGGCAAGCACCAAGACCTGCTGATACTGAGCGACAAACCATGGGTAGTAGAAACGCCAGCGCATTTGCTCGACGACGACGTGACTCCGTTCGAGAAGATGTTTGTGCGGAACAACGGGATCGTTCCCGAGCAAAAAATAGACGAAAACACCTGGACGCTCACCATCGGGGGCGAGTCGGCAAAGACCAAAAAAACCTATACTATTCAAGACCTTAAAGCCAAATTTGAGGTCTATACCTACCAGTTGGTGCTCGAATGCGGCGGCAATGGCAGGTCGGGCTTTGTGCCGCAAGGAGCTGGCAACCAGTGGGATCAGGGAGGTGTGAGCTGCGCCGAATGGACGGGCGTGAGGCTCAAAGACGTGCTGGCCGACGTGGGGCTAACTGATAATGCCGTTTACGTTGGCTACTACGGCCAAGACCTGCACCCCAGCCGAGACCCCGCCAAGGCTGCCATCTCGCGGGGTGTGCCCATCAAAAAGGCGTTGGAAGACGAAACCTTGTTGGCCTGGCAAATGAACGGCCAACCCATGCCACTGCAGCATGGTTTCCCGCTGCGCTTGGTGGTGGGCGGGTGGCCAGCGTCGGTGTCGGGCAAATGGCTGCACACCATACTGGTGAGAGATAAAGAACACGACGGCACCAAAATGGACGGCCACAGCTACCGGATGCCACGTCTGCCGATTATGCCCGGTCAAAAACTAAGCGAAACGCCCGACAACTTTAAGATTATTGAGTCTATGCCAGTGAAATCGTTGATTACCTTCCCGAAAACGGGTTTTGTGGCCGACACCGCCGCACCCGTGCGCCTGCGCGGCCACGCTTGGGCGGGCGATCTGGAGGTTGCGGAGGTGCATATTTCAACCGATTTTGGTGCGACTTGGCAAAAATGCGCATTGAACCCGCCCAAAAACAGGCTATCGTGGCAACGGTGGGAAACCACGGTGAGTTTTGCCCAGAAGGGCTACTACGAAGTTTGGGTGCGGGCCACCGACCAAAACGGCGTGGCTCAACCCATGGTCATTCCAGCTTGGAACCCTGGCGGGTATTTGAACAACTCCTGCCACCGCATAGCCCTTAAAATAGCTTGACGAAAGATGAAAAAGAACGTTTCTACGGTTAGGTTGCTGGCTTTGTCGCTGAGTTTTTTGCTTTTTACGGCGGCGATTCGGCAAAATGCGGGTCTTGAACCAACCGCCGAAAACCAGCGCACAAAAAACGATTCGACTGATGCCGAGACGGGTCTGGCGCTGGATAAAGATCTGGTGCTCGTCAAGGCGCATTGCACGGGGTGTCACTCGGCCAAAATGATTACGCAAATACGCCTCAAACGCGACGAGTGGCAGGAACGAATCCGTTGGATGCAACGCAACCACAAACTTTGGGACTTGGGCGAGTCGGAAAAACCAGTGCTGGCTTACTTAGAAAAACACTACTCGCCCGATAAAACGGCCTACTCGCGGCGCGAAGCACTGCGAAATATAAAGTGGCACCGCCTCGAAAACCCCGCCTACGGTTCTTTTTTTAGGTCGTTCGACGGCACCAAAATATACTACGAAGAAACAGGACAAGGCAAGCCTATTGTGTTGCTGCACGGTTTTGTGGTCAATGCCACCATGTGGAAACTAAGCACCCGCCAGCAATTGGCCGAGGCAGGATACCGCGTAATTGTGCCAGATTTGCGCGGGAATGGGTATTCTGACAAACCTCAGAACGAAAAAATGTATGCCAACGACGCAGAAATAAAAGACGTACAAGCGTTGATGCGACACCTGAAAATTGGGCAGTACGACCTGATGGGTTACTCGCGTGGGGCCATTTTGGCAGTTAGACTAACGGCCATAGACCCCGCCGTGCAGAAAACAATTTTGGGCGGAATGGGCGAGGGTTTTACCAACAAAAATTGGGACAAACGGCGGGCGATGTACGAAGTTTTTGCGGGCAAGGCCAACAAATATCCCCAGTTGAAAGGCACACTGGCATACGCCAAATCTGTGAACGCCGATACGCTGGCGATGCAATACCTGCAAAAACACCAGCCCTCTACCCCACCAACTGAACTAACAAAGCTCAAAAAGCCCGTGTTGGTCATTTCGGGAGACACTGATTTTGACAACGGCAGTGCTGAGAAATTGTCGGCCATGATCCCAAAATCTCGGTGCGTGCGCGTACCCGGCAACCACAACAGCACGGTTGCCTCGGCGGCATTTGCGCGCGAGGTCATTGCTTTTTTGAACCAATAAGTTTGCGAATGCTATTAATATGACTCAGCAATAAAATCAACAAACCCACAATATGCTCCCTCAACCAATTGAACAAATTAAAAATATTAGAACCCAAAACCGCGTATGCGAAGTAGCCTGGTTTGATGACCTTTGCGGCGGCGACACCGAGTTTTTGGGCAACTTAGACCCCGAACGCCGCAGCAATTACGCGCACTGCACCGATATTTTATTGACCGCCGACCGCCTCGGCTACAAAAATATTCTGCTGCCGACCTCCTACATGGTTGGGCAAGAGGTGCTTACATTTGCGGGCGCGGCGGGCGCGCAAACCCAACAGATTAACCTACTGGCGGCCATTCGCACGGGCGAGATTCATCCGCCCATGTTGGCAAGGCACATTGCCACGCTCGACCATATTTTGAAGGGCCGCCTGACGATCAACATCATAAACTCCGACCTGCCAGGCACCAAAGAAGACCACCAGATGCGCTACAAACGCTGCGAGGAAGTGATCGAGATTTTGAAACAGGGCTGGACGCAAGACCGCGTGGTGTTCGACGGCGAAATTTATAAGGGCATCGACCTGCCCGCCGCCCCCGTGAAACCCTACCAGCAAAACGGCGGCCCGTTGCTGTATTTTGGGGGCATTTCGCCTGGTTCTAAGGAGGTTTGCGCCAAGCACTGCGACGTTTTTTTGATGTGGCCCGAACCCGAGGCCAGCATCTATGCCACCATGCAAGACCTGGCCGAACGCGCCGATAAGCACGGACGCACCCTCGATTTTGGGTTTCGGGCGCACGTGATTGTTCGCAAAACCGAAGACGAAGCCCGCCAGTACGCAAAACGATTGATGTCGAAGTTTGACCTCCAGCAAGCCGAAGCCATCAAACACCGCGCCCAAGACTCGCGATCGGAAGGGGTGCTGCGGCAAGACGAATTTAGAAAACAAGCCGACGCCGACGACTACATAGAGCCGCACCTGTGGGGGGGCATAGGCAGGGCGCGGTCGGGCTGCGGGGCGGCCATTGTGGGCAATCCCGAACAGGTACTCGAAAAATTAGACCGCTACATGGACATGGGTATTCGGTCGTTTATACTGTCGGGCTACCCGCTCAAAGACGAGTGTGAACACTTCGCAGAACTGGTGCTGCCCCACCTGCCCAACGCGCGGCTGTCGGAACTGCAAGGCCGAACGCCCAAAACCGAGCCAGTTACGCCGCTCACCACTGGCAGTTTGGCGTACAGTTAGTTCCCGAAAACACCCAAAACTACTGTCTTTTCAATCAAAGTATGCTGCAAGAATGGCTCAACATCCAGATTTTTGAAAACAAAATAGTTGATCTATGCTGGTTTATAGGCGTGATTATCAGTGGCTTGCTGGTGCGTCGCTTTTTGTCGATGCTCCTGAGCCGATGGATATTTAAGTTCATCGACCAGGACGTGGAGAACGTACCCGTTTCGGAGTTTACCCGCCTCATGCTCAAACCTTTTGAGTTCATCATCGCGTTGGGATCAGTCTATCTGGCAGTGCATAACCTCAAAATACCGCGTTCATTGGCGTTGGCTCCCGCCACTGAATTTGGCTTTTTGATGGTCGTTCAGCGCGGCTACCTCGCGGCTTTTTTGGTGGCCATCACTTTTCTGGGTGTTAGGTTCATCAAGTTTGTGGGGCTCATTCTGAGGGCAAGGGCCTTGGCCACAGCGTCGAAGTTAGACGACCAACTGGTGCCATTTATCAAAGACTTGCTCATTGTACTGTGGGTGACGGCCATGTTTTTTGCGGCCTTGGGGCGCGTCTTTGAGGTAAACGTCCTGACGCTAATCACAAGTTTGGGTATTGGTGGACTGGCGGTGGCCTTGGCCGCCCGCGAAACGCTCGAAAACTTGTTCGCATCTTTTGCCATTATATTCGACCAGCCTTTTGTGGTGGGCGATGCCATCGTCCACGGCACGACATCGGGCGAGGTCGAAAAAATCGGTTTCAGAAGTGTGCGCATCCGAACCGATGAGGGCAGCTTGGTGAACATCCCGAACCGCCTCGTCATTGCCCAAGCCGTTGATAACCAGAGCGAACGGGACAAAAAAAGGGTTAAAACAACGCTGAGGTTCTCGACCGCCACCACAATGGCACAGATGAAGGATTTTTGCGCCGCGCTTTCAACGGCAATTAATGCCCACGAATTGGCATCGACCGACCCAGAAAACGTTCGCTTCGATGCCTTCGGCGATCAATCGTTGGATGTAGCGATACTTTACTTTATCCACACATCTGAAATGAAAGAATACAACCAGCTCAAACAAATTATAAATTTTGAAACGCTCGAACTCACCGCACGGTTCAAACTGCAATGGCTACGGCCCGAGCAAGTTGTCTCGCTGGGAGCAGACCCAAAATAGCAGATTCAAAACACTGCGCTTTGGCATAAAAGTTGCAGTTATTTGGGGGTTGGGGGCAATTATAAAAAAACACTTAAACTAACAAACATTGCGTAACAAATTACTATTTATTTTACCGCTCATCGGACAACATATTTTGGCCCAAGAATTTGTAGTAAAAACAATTTTGTTTACAGAAACGGTAGATAAGAGCTATCACTCTAATATACCATTTGTACAAAACCCATCAGGTGAAAAAAAAAGAATTTCGGATAAAATCAACGAACAAATAAAGGACAGGTTTATGTTTGACAGTTTTGACCCAAACAAAAACAAGGAGTTTAGGTGGTATGATGTTAATTTTAAAAGCGAAATAATCACTGACATTCTTTTAATATCATTTAGCGGAGAATATTATGGTGCTTATCCCAATATAGTACATGACAATTTATTTTTTGATTTGAAAACTGGTAATAAAATTCAAGAGCAAACATTAGACTATCATTTACTATTTTCAAAACAGGGCTATTTCGACTTCTTGGATAAATATTGGACACAGGGTTGTGATAAAGAATTTAAAGAAGCCAGTAAATGTGCGGACGCAGAACCTTATTGTAGCAAATTTGACATAATTTTTAGGTCAGACAATGACATAACATTAAAAAAGGGGCTAATTACTTTTTCCCTCATTGACGACTGTTTTCCTCATGTAGCACAGGCTTGTAGTCCTTCATTTGAAATACAAATTCCAATAAAGGACTTAAAACCATACTTAAGTTCATTTGGGGTATTTACACTGTTTGAATCAAACTATTTGGCAAAAACATCCTTAGAAAAGTATTTGTTTTTTAAAGACAACCAATCAAAAATCCCATTTACATATTTTATTCAAGGAAAAATAAACGGAAAATATCGTTTTAATATGGCTTTTGAAATCAATAGAAGCTCGAAAGTAGTAGAGGGTTTCTATTACTATCAAAAGAAAAGAATACCAATCCAGTTAAACGGTTTTTATAAAAATAACACAATTTCGGTTACAGAATCTGTTGATGATAGGAAAACTGGACAATTCAAATTTCAATTAAAAGGTATAGACAAATCAACATATAGTAAGTGGTCAGTTGTTTCGGGTAAGTGGACAGACCCAAACCAACATGACCAAGAAATTGAGATTATTGATATTCGTGAGCAAAAATAACTGCCACCAACATGGGGCTTGGCAAGTGGGGCTGACGGAATAAATCTCAACTTTGAGAATTCTTTTGTACCGCACGGGCGACGGTCGGCTGCTGCTGCCGCGTTTTGTTTCGGCTTACGGAAACTTTTTGAACATTGGTAAGTAACTCAACCGCGCGGGTCGGTACGCCGCAGCGGGCCCCGATCAGTAATTTATGTCGGCTGACGTTCGGACAGAGGCGTTTCAAATGCCCGCACGGGCGGCCCCGCCACCTGACCACAAGCCCTGTTCGTTAGGCACAATTATAAAACTACCATTTGACAGACAAGACCAACCAAAATATTTGTATCTTTATGACAGACAATTTAATTCGACAATGAACAAAAAACTTATTCGATTTGACTGGGCGGTAAAAAAATTATTGCGAAACAAAGCCAATTTTGGCGTTTTAGAAGGGTTTTTAAGCGAATTACTCTTTGACGACATCCGTATTGAGAAAATATTGGAGAGTGAGGGCAACCAAGAAACCGAAGATGATAAGTTTAATCGGGTGGACATTCTGACCCAAAACTCTAAGAACGAGTTAATTATCATCGAAATTCAGAATACTTATGAAATAGATTATCGGGCGGCGAACCGCTTCCAAAGAATGGCTTTTGGTGCTTCAAAAGCATTGACAGAAAATTTCAACTTGGGACAAGAATATATTGAAATCAAAAAAATAATTTCAATCAATATTATTTACTTCGACCTCGGACAAGGACAAGACTACATTTATAAAGGTGGGACGGTTTTCAAAGGACTCCACCAACACGACACATTAACGCTTTCGTACAAACAACAGACCGCTTTTTCGAAAGAATCTGTCTCTGACATATTTCCTGAATATTACATTATCAAAGTCAATAAATTTAATAATATTGCAAAAGACAGTCTGGATGAGTGGATTTATTTTTTAAAAAATAGTGAAGTAAAAGACGAATTCAAAGCAAAGGGACTACAACAGGCTGGCGAGATTTTAGACATCATGCGACTCAATAAAGATGATCAATATAGTTATAATCGTTATATGGAATACCTAAGTTATAAAGCAAGTGAAATATTGACTCTAAAATCGGAAGCAGAAGACAAAGTAAGGGAAAATGAAAAGCTAAAAAATCAAACCGAATTTGCTGAAAAATTAATTTTAAAAGGGTTTGACAATCCGACTATTGTAGAATTGACAGGTTTAACAATAGATGCGATAGAGGAAATACGAAACTTGCTGGCGAAAAAATAACTGTGCCTAACCGCGCGGGTCGGTACGCCGCAGCGGGCCCCGATCAGTAATTTATGTCGGCTGACGTTCGGACAGAGGCGTTTCAAATGCCCGCACGGGCGGCCCCGCCACCTGACCACAAGCTCTTTCCATCGTATAACCCCCCATTTGATGCGTAAATACTTCTTTATCTGCTCGCTCGTGGGCATTTTTGGGGCGTTGCAAGCCCAAAACGTGCGCCTGCCGGGGCTTATGCCCACCGTTTCGGTGACTTTACCAATCGCCAGAAAGTTGGACTTCAACTTTACCACTTTTTTGGTAGCAAACATCACCAACGAACGCGTGAGAGACATAAGCTACCCCGCTCAGGGGCGGCTCATGCTCGTTCAACCCAGCGTTATCTACCGTTTCGGCCCCAACCTAAACGTAGCCGCCAGCTGGGCCTATATCATCTCAAACCCGCTTACGGCCAACTACGGCAATATCTCTTGCCCGTGGCAGCAGGTCATGTATTCGCACCGGTTGGGCGGCGGCCGAATGTACCACAGGCTGCGCTTCGAGAGCCTGTTTGCGCAAAAAGCCCGCACAAACGTATGGCCGTTTAGCTCGCGTTTGCGGTATCAGATCGGTTTCACAATGCCCATTCAGGGAAACTCGCTCGAAACCAACGAGTTTTACGTAAACGCCAACCACGAATCATTCATCAACACGGGTGGAAAAAACATTACCACTTTCAGCGAAAACTGGAACTACGCGGGCATTGGCTACACCGTTTCTGAGCGCTCTAAGGTAGAGCTGGGGTTTATGAATATGTCGAGAATCCGCAACGCGGCGTTCGACAACATGGTTTACAACTCCCTCCAAATTTCGTATTTCGTCAATTTCTTCGCCAGGGCCTCTCCCACCGCCAAGTCGGCGCAACCCGTCTCCAAAAAAAGCGAAAACATTCATTTTAAAAGCTGGCCGCCCAACTAAGGAATGAGTTTTGAATTGTAGACGGGACCCGCAGCGGCGTACCGTACCCGCGCGGTTGTAGGATGAATGAATAACTAATTATTACAAACTTAAAAATAGTAGTTGTTCAGTTGCAGTTGTCTTCTCGTTCTGCTTTCACAATAAATTTCGTCTCAGTATTATGGCAACTGGGCCTCATAAATTCCAATATTTCGGAATTTATGAGGCCCAGCTGTCATTTGCAATTTTAATGCCAAGAAATGAGTAAAAGCATATTTTGTACTGGTAACATTTATTAATAAGAAAGGTCTATTTGCGGAAAATCAACGTCTTAAATAAACAAATTTGTCATCGTAGGTTTGTGGATGGCAAATATGATTTTGCGGTGAGGAGTCATACTAAAAAAGCCGCTTAATGTGTTTTTCGCTTCGTAGGCAAGGATATTATGGCAATTTTGCTTGTCAGTGGAGACACTGACAACGGCGGCGAGACACTGACAACGGCGGCGAAACACTGAAAAGGGTGTTTAGATTTCTCGATATCGCTCGAAACGACAAAATACTCGAAATGAATAAATAAATATTCCTTTTATTTAGTTGGTAATAAAAAAATGGTGTGCTCAAAATCTGGCACGGTAGTTGAAAAGAAATTAAGCAAAATATATTCCGATAATTAGGAATCAATTCCAGAAAATTATTTATTTGTAAACTTATTCAATCAAACCTAATTGACACAATGATTCGCACATTCTACAAACGATTCCGTTTTTTGGGGCTGCTTGCCATACCAATGATCGGTAAAGCCCAGATGCCGCACGACGCGATTTATATGCCAAAAAAAACGGCCTGCATAGCCCTCAGCTACGGCAGCAGTTCTTGGAACAACTACTGGGAAAACACCCTCAAACGCGAAAACCTGAACATCGGCACCCACACCACCACCAATGCCATGCTAATGGTGGCGGGGGGCATTACCAACAGACTAAACCTAATCGTGGGGCTACCCTACGTGCAAACCAAGGCCAGCGCGGGCAATTTGATGGGACAAAGCGGAGTACAAGACCTGTCGGTGTGGCTAAAGTACAAGCTCGCCGAGGCCAGGGGGCTGTCGTTGCACGTGGCGGGTGGTGTCTCGACCCCAGTTACCGATTACGTTCCCGACTTTATGCCCATGTCGATTGGCCTACAGTGCCGCACGGCCACGGGGCGGGTTACCTTACACTACCTGCACAAGTCGGGCATTTATTTTACGGGGCACGGCAGCTACACGTACCGTTCCAACATTAGGGTAGATCGAGACGCGTACCAGGCCGACGGTCGGGTGTTCAATACCAATGCGGTGCGTGTACCAAACGCAACCGACGCAGCGGCTCGCTTGGGTTTTCTGAGCAAAGGCCAAAAAATACAAGTAGAGGGTTTTGTGGAACAGTTCTCGTGCGTGGACGGCGACAATATTCGCCGCAACGATATGCCTTTTCCGACCAACAATATGCGGATGGTGTCAGTGGGCGGCTACGCCAAGTTTCAACCCAAACGACTTGGAATAAACGCCCGCTTTGCCCACGTCACGAGTGGTCTCAACGTGGGTCAATCGACGAGTTTTATGGTAGGTCTTTTGTGGATTGTCGGCCCAAAAGCCCCGAAAGGAAATTAATAATCAGACATTTATTCTATCACTCGATCATTCAAAATTAGCATCCATGAAAACGCCATTTTTTAATCTCCCAAAAAAACTAAACAACGTGGCCACCGCCAAAACGGGTAACGCACCGATGCGGCTGCGCACGGGCTGGGGTATTTTATTTCTTTTTTTCTTGCTGGGGTGCGACAAAACAATCGTTGAGCCAACCCTCGAAGCCTACGCGCCAACAAATTTAGACGAAAAAGCGGGTACTTGGAAAACCTACGTGCTGACCAATGCCAACGAAATAGCCGTGACCGCACCCAACGCTACCAGCTCGCCCGAATACCGAGCCGAACTAACTACCCTCAAAAATACAGTCTCGGCACTCACCCCCGAACAACGCAAATCGGTGGAGTATTGGGGTGCAGGTTCAACCTTCCGTTGGAACGAGATTACCCGCGAACTGGCCGCTCGCTACAACGTGCCGCCCGCATCGAACGCCGATGGAAAATACCCAGTACCCGATGCCACCAACCCTTTGGCCGACCCGAAGTTTCCTTTCGCCAACCCGCCCTACACGGCGCGAGCCTTGGCCTATCTATCTGTTGCTCAATACGATGCGCTCGTAACGGCCTGGAACTACAAGTACAAATATAACCGCCCAGCACCGTCGAAGACCGACAATGGCGTGGCTACGCTACTACCCGTAACGACACTACCAGCCTATCCGTCGGAGGACGCCGTCGTAGCTGCGGCTTCCTACACCATTTTGGTGCGAATGTTCCCAGGCGAGGTTCCGTTTTTGGAGGCGAAACTAACTGAATGCAAAAACGCTCGTTATTGGGCCGGCATGAACGTAGAGAGCGACGTAACGGCGGGCGAAGCCCTGGGCAGGGCAGTTGGTGCAAAAGTAATGGCCCGGGCCGCCACCGACGGCATGGGCGCGGCCAACAACCAAACATTAGTAGCAGGCTTTGCTGAGGCCGCCAAAACCAGGGGCATCAAAGAAACGTGGGTGAGCCAAGAAATACCCCTCCGCCCGCCGATGCTGCCAAACTACGGTGCGGTTTTGCCCTGGAACTTTGCCAAAAGTGTACTGCCCACCATTCGGCCCGTGATGCCGTGGGTGGTTGGGTCGGCGGAGTGGCAAAAAGATTTTGCGGAATTAGAAACCATCAACAAAAACCAAACCCGCCAGCAAGCCCGCATAGCCAGCTACTGGTCAGACGGGGCGGGCAGCTACACACCGCCAGGCCACTGGCTTCGGGAGGCGGGCAACCTGTCGCGCAGGTACAAACTCAGCGAAGTTTGCACGGCTCGTGCGTTGGCACTGGTTTCTACGGCGGTTATGGATGCTGGCATTGCTTGCTGGGAAACCAAGTATTTTTACATGACACCACGCCCACAACAATTTGGCCTAAAAACCTCCATCGGCTTGCCAAACTTCCCGTCTTACACGTCGGGGCACTCTACTTTTTCGGCCGCAGCCGCCACAGTACTGGGTTCTATTTTTCCTGACGAGGCCACTCGCCTAACTGCCGCCGCCAAAGAAGCGTCCGATTCACGGGTTTTTGGACTCATACACTTCCGAGTGGATTGCGATTTAGGTTTGGTGCACGGCAAAAAGATTGGCGAATTTGCCATTGCCCGCGCAAAGGCCGACGGCTCGGGTCTTTAACCAACAAAAAACGACTTGCCATCAAATTACGTCCAATTCTAATTCAGCGTAGATTATTATGGGTTAATGTAGTGCAAACTCGGCGGGCTAAAAACAGCCCGCCGAGTTTTTTTTGTTGGTGATTAGTCTGCCAACTCCCAGGCACTCACGTACCCCCCCACGTTTTGGGCGTAGTCAATAAAGTCGGCGTAGAAGGCGTTTTGCGAAAGCGTGGCCGAGTTGCCCACCACTACCAGTTTCTTGCGGGCGCGGGTCATGGCCACGTTCATGCGGCGGATGTCGGCCAGGAAACCAATTTCGCCTTTGTCGTTGCTCCTCACCAAGCTGATATAAACCACGTCGCGCTCCTGCCCCTGAAAGCTGTCAATTGTGTTCACGCTAATTTTGTCGGCGTGCAACATGAGCTCGGGGCAGTGGGCAAGTTGTTGTTTTAGGGTATTTATCTGCTGTTTGTAAGGGGATATAACCGCCACCGTCGGGAAGTTTTCGGGGCCAAAGTGCAGTTGCAGGATTGCTTCAAATTGGGTAAGGTGTTTGAGGAGCAGAGCCGCCTCGTCGGGGTTGGTACTGCTGGTGCCGTCGAGTTTTTCGTCGAAACTACAACCCGCCGTGTCGATGAAAAGTAGGGGCTGGTCGTTCTCAAAAAGCCTATTTTTGGCCACCGATGCGTGCGCCGTTAATTTATTCTGATAAAAAACCTGCGACGAATACCCCATTATCTGATCGTTCATTCGGTACTGTACTTCGAGCAGCGTAACGGCCTGGGGGCAATCTTCGACGCATTTTTCGAGGAGTGTTTTTGCCAAACCGCCCTTTGCCGCCGCCACCGATTTGATGGTGGGCGAAAGTTGGCAGTGATCTCCCGCCAAAACAACTTTTTTTGCCTTCAAGATCGGAATCCAACAGGCGGGTTCGAGTGCCTGCCCAGCCTCGTCTATCACCACTGTTTGGTAGGTCAAATTGCCCACTGTGTAGTGGTTCGCACCCACCAAAGTTGCCGTAATAACCTGAGCCTTAGACACTATATCGTCAATAATATACTGCTCCGTGTTGCTCACTTCTTTCATTATTTTGTGGGCTTCATCGAAGAGTGCTTTTCGCTGCTCGGCTTCGGCGCGCCCAAAACTACGTTTATACTTGTGGGCCATACCTTTGAACTCGTGCGCCTGTTTTTTGAGCCGCTTGGCTTCTTTGTGCAGGTGATGACTGGCCATTTTTGCGTCCAACGTCAAGGCCAACAACGCCTCCGAAACCCGCGCTGGATTACCAACCCGTAGCACATTCAACCCCTCCGAATGGAGTTTTTCGCTCAACAAATCGACGGCCGTATTGCTGGGCGCAACCACCAAAATGCGCCCACTGTCTTGCTTGGCCAACGCCTTGATGGCTTGCACCAGGGTGGTGGTTTTTCCCGTTCCTGGCGGGCCGTGCACCACGGCAAGGTCGTCGGCAAACAGTATTTTCTGAACCGCTTGGCACTGGGAGGCGTTGAGCTTTGAGTTGGTATAGTTGAACAACTGGGGGCGAAAACCTGGCGGCTTTGCTGCCGTAAGAACAGCGATCAATCGGTCGTCGTTTTGGGCACGATCGGCAGCCGTTTTGAGCGCATTTTGCATTTCGTCGTAGCTGTTGTCGTCAAAAAGCAGTTCAATCGCCAGCTTTCCGTCCCTGCTCCAATCGGGCAGCTCGTCGGTTTTGAGCGTAATTTTAAGTCGATTCCCGCTTTGGTGGCTGATGGTTCCCTCCACCCGATCTTTGTGGGGGTCGTGGTTGGTAAGAAACACCGCTGGCATTCCCGCCCGAAACTGGTGGCTAACATCTTGGTGGGTTGTGCGCTCCAATTCGACGGTCAGGTAGTCGCCACGGCCCATTTCAGAACCCCGAATGGCCACTGGATACCACGCCAGCCCGTTGGCTCGGCGGTCGGCAACAGAAGTGGTTTGGGTCAATTTCTGGTATTGTAGGCGATCTTCGGCGCGTTCGGTCTTGAGCAGCTCGAGCAAATTTTTAAAATAATCCATCCACAAATATAGCACAAATAGTGCTTTACGACCCGCAGATCGCAATCATTCATCCTTTGAAACTACATTATTTGGCTGTTTGTGGGCGTGTTCAATCAGCTGCTGCATGGTGGCCACGCGGAGGGCATTTTCGTTGGTAGCCTCCAAAACCACAAACGGTGCCACGCCCGCGTCGTAGGCTTCTTTCCACCGCGCCACGCACAAACACCACCTGTCGCCTGGTTGCAGGCCTGGGAAGTTCCAGTACAGGCGCGGTGTAATGAGGTCGTTTCCCATTGCCAGCGAAAACTGCAAAAATTCTTCGGTCATCACCGCGCAAACAGTGTGCGAACCCTGGTCGTTTTCGTCCGTTTCGCAGCAGCCCGTTCTAAAGTAGCCCGTCATTGGTGCTACGCTACAAGCCACGAGCGGTTCTCCAAATAGGTTTCGTTGGTTGGTTTTTGTCATTTTTTTCCTTCTGATATACTGCTGGGCGTAGTGCTTCCGAGCAATTGGTTCAAAGCTACCACCCTATCGTTGAGCGATTTAAAAGCCTTTTCGTGCCGAGCCTCGAGTTCAACCAAGTTCGCAGTCGATTTCAACGATGCTTCGTACATGTAGGCGGGCAACATCCACGAAGCGTACCCGCTGTAAGGGTCCGAGGACGCGTACAACGAGCGGAACCACGGCCCGTAGGCCATTCCTTTGGGATCGATAAACGATTTTTCTAAGTCGCGCAGACCTTTGTTTATTTCGAGCAATTTCTCGGTTTTGTTGGCCGCCAAGTAGCCCGTTCGCGCCAACTCGAAAGCCTCCGCATTTTTTTGTAGCGTTGCCACCACTGCCTGCAACTTGTCGATCGAAAATGCTGGATTATAGGTCTTGATCGCCTTCTCGACCGTTTTGAGGTGGGTCGTCAAGTCGGTAGCGTACCGAACAACGTCCAACGGAATCAAGTCGGCGTTGGCCAGCCTGAGCGACATCGTCCCCACGATTTGTTCAACCATTGGCCCCATTTTATAGGTCGGATCTACGTGTTTGTCGTAGTAAAACAAGTCGTCGTACACCGAGTGGTAGAGCGTTGGCCCGCCCGTTCCTGCACCCAACGATGGCACGCCCACGTGCATATAAAACCCGATGTGGTCGGAGCCTCCGCCCAAGTTGCCGATGGTGGGTTCGCCCGTTTTGGCTCCTTGCCAGGTTTGGTACACTGTTTTGTTGGAGTCGGGATATTGCACGGCTTGGGTCGATTCTAACAAAATTTGTTTCATCGACGGCGACGCGCTGCCCCCAAACGCCCGCCCCGAAACCGCCGCGTCGAAATTCATGTAGGCCACTGCCTTGTTGGTGAGTTCGTCGCGCATTTGTTCTACCCATTCTGCCGAGCCAATGACTCCGTACTCCTCCACATCCCAGTGCGCAATCTTGATGGTTCGACGCGGGCGCTGGCCCTCCTTGGCCATTTTCCCCAACGACTCCGACAGCGTCAGCAGCATGGCTGTGCCGCTGTTGGGGTCGGTTGCGCCATACGACCACGCGTCGTAGTGGCAGCCTGAGATCACCCACTCGTCGGGAAACTCCGCGCCCGTGAGCGTGCCTATAATCTGGTAAGTTCGCACAAAACCTTTTTCTTGGTTTACCTTTAAATGTACCTTCAAACCTTCCCCACCCTCAACGCGGTACGCAAAAGGCAAACCACCCTGCCAACCCGTTGGCACGCCGCGCCCTTTCATTCGGTTCAGTATTTCTTGGGCCGACCCCCACGGAATGGGTGTCACGGGAATGGTATGCAGGGCAGCATCTTTGGGGTCGAGTCGTTTCACTTTTTTTGCTCCGTCCAAGGGCAAGGCGGCCTCAAAAGGCGTGAGCGGGTCGCCAGTATAGGGCACAGTAAGCAACGACCCCCGCTGAATGGTGTTGTCGTTGGACTGGTTTCCCTCGGGAAAAGTAATTCCCTTCGCGTAGCCGTTATCGGCGGGATCGGTGTAAATAATCACGCCAATGGCTCCTGCTGCCTCGGCGTGTTTGGCCTTGTAGCCGCGAAAATTGCCCCCGTAGCGAGCCAACACTATTTTGCCTTTCACGGGTATTTTCATGGCCGCCAACTGTTCAAAGTCCTCTTTTCGTCCGTAGTTTGCGTACACCACCTCGGCGGTCACATCGCCCGAACCCGAATAGGCGTTCCAGCCTGGGGTGAGCAACGGGCTGCTCGAATACTTGTCTTCGGGCAAAATGTATTCTTTATTATTGAGCGGCAGGCGAACGGGCTCCACAATCTCAATGGCAATTTCGCCTGGCCCTTTGGGCATATAAATATCGTGCGGAAAAACCTCAACCTCCAAGCCAGCCCGCTTCATAGTCTCCACAATGTAGTCGCGCACCTTGGCGTTTTCGGGCGTACCAGCCGTGTGCGGCACGCTGCACATGGCAGTGAGGTGGCGCTTAAAGGCCTCCGACGATTGCAAAGTTTTGAAACGCGCCTCCGTTTTAAGTTGCTCCTCGGCCCGTCTAAGGGCAAAGCCCGTGGGCATTTGGGCTTCAGTGCTGAGAGCTGCCAACAGAGTTAGAAGTAACATTGTACCTTTTTTCATTCGCTTATTTTGGGTCAGTTGTGAGTCAATACTGCAAAATAGCACTTTCTTTGCAGATCATAAATCAATCCAAAAAAAATATGCGTGATTTTGACCAGACCATTGACCGCCGACAAACGGGAAGCATGAAATGGAAACGCTACGGCGACCGCGATGTGATACCAATGTGGGTGGCCGACATGGACTACAAGGCCGCTCCTGCCATTCAGGCTGCCCTCCAACGCGTAACCGATTACGGCATCATTGGCTACACCCTTGCGCCGCAAGCACTCTTGGACGTAGTTGTGGAAAGATTGAAGAACCAACACGGCTGGAAAACCGTTCGGCCCGAGTGGATTGTGTGGCTGCCTGGCTTGGTGCCGGGCCTCAACTTGGCGTGCCGCACTGTGGGTACGAGCCACGACGGAGTAATGACGGCCACGCCCGTGTATTTTCCCTTCATGTCGTCGCCCGAGTTGTCGGACAGAACGACCGTGAAAGTGCCGATGAAAGTAGAGAACAACCGCTGGACGCTGGACTTTGGGGCCATCGAAACCGCCATTGCCCCCAATACAAAAATGTTTATGCTTTGCAATCCGCACAATCCGACGGGAACCGTTTTCACGGAAGATGAATTAAACAAATTGACAGACATTTGCATCAAGCACAATTTAGTACTTTGTTCGGACGAGATTCACTGCGATTTAATCTTAGACGAAACCACAAAACACCTGTCGGTGGCGGCAATTCGCCCCGACATCGAACAACTGTCCATCACGCTGCTATCGCCGAGTAAAACTTTCAACATTGCTGGGCTGGGGGCATCGTTTGCGGTGATCCCCAACCAACAAATGAGGGAGCAATTTGTGCAAAACAAACTGGGAATTTTGCCGATGCTGTCCGAATACGCCTACGAAGCCGCCCTGGCTGCCTACCAAGACTGCGAAGCGTGGCGGCAAGATTTATTGACCTACTTACGCCGCAACCACGACTTTCTGCTGACTGAAATAAACCAACTCAACGGTTGTAAAATGCTCCCGCTTCAAGCCACTTATTTGGCTTGGGTGGACGTGCAAGCCGCTGGAATCGAAGACGTTGTGGGGAAATTAGAAGCAGCTGGTGTGGGCGTGATGGACGGCCAAATATTCGGACTCAGCGGACACATTAGGATAAATTTTGGGTGTACTTTCGAGGTTTTGCAAGAGGCAGTTCGGCGACTAAAAACAGTTTTCACTCCCCAATAAAAGATGCGCTCGGCACTCCTACACCTTCGATTTCCGTTTTCTTTTTTTTTGATGCCCGTCTACCTTTTCGCCCTCAGCCAGTCGGTGCAACCCAACATAGGAAAGGCGTGGCTGGTATTTTTTATCCTGCATTTTCTGCTTTTTCCCGCCAGCAATGGCTACAATAGTTATTTCGACAAAGACGAGGGCAGCATCGGGCTCTTAGAAACTCCGCCGCCCGTTGAACAAAGTTTGTATTATATCTCACTAATTATGGATGCGCTGGCCATTGCGCTGGGGTGGTTTATCGGCTGGCAATTCATGGTTTTTTTGTTGGTGTACGGGCTCATTTCAAAAGCGTACAGCCATCCGCTGGTTCGACTCAAAAAATACCCCGTGGTTAGTTGGCTCACGGTTGGTCTTTTTCAGGGCGCCGCCACTTACGTTGCCGTTTACCTGGCCATTAGTCAAGTCAGCTTCGTAGAAACAATCCCAAAATTACTCATCCCAAGTTTGATTTGCACCACCAACCTGCTGGCCATTTATCCGATTACCCAGGTTTACCAACACCACGAAGACACCCAGCGCGGAGACCTAACAATGAGCGTACTTTTGGGAATAAACGGCACGTTTCTGAACGCCTTGGCGTTTTTGGGCGTGTCGGCGGTCGGCTTTTTTTGGTATTTGCCCCTTCAAAGTTTTTTCTTGTTGCTGGCAACCACCGCACCCATGGTCTGTTTTTTGGCCGTTTGGTTGTGGCAAGTACGCCAAGATCAGTCCCGCGCCAACTTCAAAAACACCATGATCCTAAACTTATTGGCGGGTATTTGTCTCAATCTTTTCTTCGGAATTTTGTGCCTGTTATAATTCGAGGGCACACAAAGCTGCTTCGCTTTACGTATCCGCCGTTTTTTTATTGAACAAAGCCTTAAAATCAGGGCTTTCGGTTCGCATCCACTTGTCCCAAAACGTAAAATACAGCCCATAATTATACTTAAACTGGGAGTGGTGCAAGCTGTGGTGCGTGGCCCCGATCCACCATTTCCCAAACCAATGGGAGTAAAAATCTTTGGGGTAAAGCTCCGTATTGAGGTGGTTTATAATGCTGGTTAGGGTCATAACAACCAAAACCACTCCGATGGCCACCACGTGAATCGGAATAACAAAGAGCATGAGCGGCAGCACAATGGCCTGTAAAATGCTCTCGGCGGGATGAAAAGAAAAGGATGTCCAAGCCGACGTAGTAATGCTGTCGTGGTGCGCTTTGTGTACCCATTTATACACCCCTGGGCGGTGCATCCAGCGGTGTAGCCAGTAGTAGTAGGTTTCGTGGAGCACCAGCACAATTGCCACGCTCAACACCAGCCAGAGCAGCGGGTAGTCGTGCCAATCGGTGTATATCTTTGTCCATCCGCGCTGCCAGGCTTGCACCACCGCCGCCGCCGCGAGCGCAAAAATAGCCGACGTAAACGCCGAATGGCCGATCTCGCGCCAGTCTTGCCACTGCCTGCGGGGCTTGGTGCTCACCTCCCGAAGCGCAAATTGCTCCTTAAATTTAATCTTGAACAAGTACTGAAACAACAATACAATAAGTACGTAACGGCCAAAAATGGCCAGAAAAAAAACGAGAGCCGTTTTTATGAAAATAATCATTTGAACGAAGTTTATCAGGCTGTCGAAAATAAAATATAGCTGGCTAAAACGCCTGCAAAGCATCCGACTCGAAAACGTGCACGCCAGCAGTTGCTCCCACTGTTTTTTGAAGCATGGCCTCGGCTACTTTTTCGGCCTCGATGGCGCGGTATTTTTGGGGAATGATTGGCGCAAAAAGCCGAAAAAATACCCCACCGATTTGCTCACCCAAACGCCGTTCTGGGCGGTTGCCCAACAAAAGCGACGGTCTAAATACGAGCAATGATTCAAAATCAATCTCCGCCAGCCTTTGTTCTACCTCTCCCTTTACCTGGTTATAAAAAATCGACGAGTGGGCATCGGCACCCATTGCTGTGACGATCGAAAAACGTTGGGCACCGTTTAGTTTTGCTAACTGGGCAATCAGGATCGGATAGTCGTAATCGACCTTTCGGAAGGCGACCTTGGAGCCCGCTCTTTTGATGGTTGTGCCCAGGCAACAAAAAACGTCGTCGGCCACAACCGTGGAAGCATCTGGGTTGTCGAAGTCGAACAGAATGGTTTGAAGTTTCAAGTCTGCGGTTTTGAGCGGCTCGCGCACCAGTACTTTCACCGTTTCGTAGGCTGGCGATGCCAGTAATTTGGCCAGCAACGCACCACCCACCAACCCACTCGCACCAATTATTAGGGCCGTCTTTTTCATAAATCTATACTTATTGAAGAAATTGTGTAATTATTAAAATAAAATGGTGTCGAGACATTGATAAATCAAAAAACGATGGCTATAATTGTAGAGTAATTACGCGGTAAGCGAAATTTCGCTAACAAGTATCAAACCCATTTATTCAACAAATATAGCTTTTAAAAAATGAGTGAGCGAATTTACATTTTCGATACTACCCTGCGCGACGGCGAGCAAGTGCCTGGCAGCCAACTCACAACCGAGGAAAAAATTACGATTGCCAAGGAACTCGAAATCTTGGGTGTAGATATAATTGAGGCGGGTTTTCCCGTTTCGAGCCCAGGCGATTTTCGTTCAGTGATAGAAATTTCAAAGGCAATTCGCGAGCCGATCATCTGCGCGCTGTCGCGGGCCAAAAAAGAAGACATTGATGCGGCTGGCCAAGCCCTCAAATACGCCCGCCTCGGTCGGATTCACACTGGAATTGGCGCGTCGGATATTCACATCAGAAACAAATTTAACTCGACCCGCGAACTGATTTTGGAGCAGGCCGTGGCCGCCGTCAAACACGCCAAAACATACGTTGAAGACGTGGAGTTTTATGCCGAAGACGCGGGCCGTGCCGACCTTCAATATTTGGCGCAACTTACCCAAGCCGTAATTGCCGCCGGAGCTACGGTGGTCAATATTCCTGATACCACTGGCTACTGCCTGCCAGACGAGTACGGCCAAAAAATTAAATACATCTACGAAAACGTGAGCAATGTTCACAAAGCCACTATCTCTATTCATTGCCACAACGACCTTGGCTTGGCCACTGCCAATACCCTGGCGGGGGTGATGAACGGCGCGCGCCAAGTGGAGGTAACTATGAACGGCATCGGCGAGCGCGCTGGCAATACCTCGCTCGAAGAGGTAGTAATGGCCATTCGGCTGCACAAAGAACTGGGCTTGGAGACAACCATAAACGCCAAAAGGCTGTTCCCAGTGAGCCAATTGGTGTCTAAAATGATGCGAATGCCAGTACAGGCCAATAAAGCCATTGTGGGGCGCAACGCATTTGCCCACTCCTCGGGAATACACCAGGATGGCTTTTTGAAGCACTCCGAAAACTACGAGATCATGAACCCGCACGACGTGGGCGTGGACAAATCGTCGATTGTGCTCACGGCGCGGAGCGGCCGCCACGCGCTCAAACACCGCCTCGAAAACCTGGGGTACTCGTTCGATAAGTCGGAATTAGACACCCTGTACCACAGCTTTTTGGCAGTGGCCGACATCAAAAAAGAAATTAACGACGGCGATCTGGTAGATTTGGTCAAGGCTGCCGCTTAGTTAGACCGTTTTTTTGTGCCAAAGCCCACCGATAAATCGAGTGGGACTGCCTAACTTTGGGCTTCGTAAAACGCAAATTTATGCACAGACTTAGATCGAGATTCAGCCTTGTTTTATTATTGGTTGCCTCTCTAATGGCCTCATCTTGCGATGAAGAGATGGAGAAGCCTAAAAACTTGATCTCGGAGGCTGAAATGATTCAAATTTTGACCGAAGTACAAATAGCCGAGGCAAAAATTGGCAAACTGTCGCTTCTGTCCGTCGATTCGTCTAACTTGGCCTACCAAAAATTGGAGTCCACTATCTTCAAAAAGTACAAAACCGACTCCGCTGCCTACAAAAGAAGTTTCAATTTCTACGCCATTCAACCCGAAGTATGGGCCAAAATTTACGAAGGAGTTGTAAAGAATTTGGAGGTAAAAGACAAGAAAAAAGACGTGAGGGGAATTTAGCGTCTGCCAGCGATCCAATCTACCAGTAGCCTCACGCCAAACCCCGATGCTGATTTCATGGACGCAAACTCCGAGTCGGTGAAGGCAGTGCCCGCAATGTCGAGGTGAGCCCAAGCGGGATGATTCTCGGTAAAGACCTCCAAAAATTTAGCCGCGCTGATTGCACCCGCAACTGGCAAACCGCTGTAGTTTTTCAAGTCGGCCACGTCCGATTTTAACATATATTTGTAGTCTTCCCACAGCGGCAATGGCCACAGCTTTTCGCCCGTGAGCTGGCCCGCCAAATAAAGCTCCGCCGACAGATCGGCGTTGTTTGTGAACATCCCAGCGGCGGCGTAGCCGAGCGTTGCCACGCAGCTACCAGTGAGGGTTGCCAAGTCTATCATCACATCGGGCGAGTAGTTGCGTACTAAGTAGGCCAAACCGTCGGCCAAAATCAAACGGCCTTCGGCATCGGTATCGATCATTTCAATGGTCTTGCCCGAATAACTGCCCATCACCTCCGACGGCTTGGTGGCCAACCCGTCCACCGAGTTCTCGCACGACGGCACGATACCGATCAAATGCACGGGCAATTGCAGTTTGGCGGCCATTTCTACCGCACCAAACACCGCTGCCGCGCCCCCCATGTCCGATTTCATGAGGTGCATATTGGCCGACTGCTTAATGGAAATGCCGCCCGTATCGAAGGTAACACCCTTGCCCACGAGCCCAATTTTTTCGGTCGCGTCGGGGTGTTTGTACTCCATAACAATAAAAACGGGTTCGTTCTTACTCCCCGCTCCCACTGCTAACAGTGCCTCTAAACCAATATTTTTGCAGGTATCTTGGTCAAAAACCTTGACATCGAATCCGTATTTTTTGCCCGATTGGCTCGCCCATTCTCCGAGCATTTTGGGCGTTTTGTGGTTTGCGGGGGCGTTTCCCAGCTGCATAACTTGCTGCTGCGTATCGGCCATGGCGCGCGCATGAGTACATAATTCGGTTGTTTTTTGCAGGACCTGCTGCTCCACCAAAACGGTCAGTTGGGCAGTGTCTTTCGCAAAAAAATCATTGGCCTCCGCAATGTCAGTTTTGTAGATACCCACCTCATAATCTCCCAAAAAGAAACCGTTCAGCAGCCCTTCCGCGAGGGTGGGTTGGGGCAGGTAATTTAGGTTCAGGACTGTATTGTCGGGGAGTTTGCCCTTAAAACGGTACGCAAAAGACCGCATGGCAGCGATGCAATCTGCCATTTTGGGGTCTTTTCCCAATCCGACCAAATATACTTTTGCGCTGGCGGCAATCAGCGGCAAAACCTCCTTGTGCTTGGCGGCAAACTCGCTTTCAATAAACGCTGCGCTCAGACCGTGCGCATCGGCAATTTGCTTCATTTGGTCTTTTAGGCCGTCCGACTGTGCCACGGCGATAATCAACGCTTGGGTGTTGGCGGGTAAAGTATTACTGATTTGGGTTTGCATTCTGTTTTATTGGTTTATGAAAAAAACAACCACTCTATGGCCCTCGGAAACTCCTGGCTCCAACGTGCTTCGTTGTGCTTGCCCTGGCGGTCGGTTGATAGTTTGAACTCCAAGCGTGACTTGTCGTAGCCCTGTTTTTCGAGCGAGTCTTTGAGTCTTTCGACGCTCGGGATCATGTATTTGCCCTCTTTTGCGCCCGCATAGAAATATATTTTCGTAGCCAAAGGGTTAAAAAACTCAATGGCATCGAAGTATATTTTTTGAGATACCCACAGCGAAGGGGAAAAAATCATGAGCCGCCCGAGGGTTTCGGGATACATCAAACCAGCGTAGATACTCACCAAGCCACCCATCGAACTCCCCCCAACGCCCGTAAACTCGCGCTCGGGCTTGGTGCGAAAATTTAGGTCGATGTACGGTTTCAGCGTTCGTATAATGAAATTTGCGTACTTCTGGCCCAAGCCCTTGCCCTGGGCTGGGGTAGAATAGGGCGAGTATTCCTGAAAACGATCTTTGCTGCCGTGGTCGATCGTTACAACGATAAAATCGCCGATGCCACGGGCGGCCAGGATGGCCATTTTTTTGTCAATCTCCCAGTTTCCGTACTCCGAGCCCTCGCCAAAAAGATTCTGGCCGTCTTGCATGTAAACCACTGGATATTTTTTGGCCGATGCGTCGTAGTCGTGCGGCAGCAGCACGTAAATTCGCCGCTTGCGTTTTAGCTGCGGTATTTCAAAGTCGTCGATTATCACCACGCGGGGCATGAGTTTGGTGTCGAAAGCCGCCCCATTTATGCGCCAATACGGCACAAAATCTTTGAGTATTTCCCCATTTTTTAGCTGGCGGTTGGCCGTTCCTTCGCCGTAGGCATTGAGCTCTACGGCATCCCAACTGCCACGGGTATATTTGTATTCGTCGTCTGGACTGGTGGCTACGTGCGCTGGAAACGAAAATTGGTACTTGCCCTGGGCTACTTTTTGCATTTGAAAATCCTCCGCATCTGGGTACCACTTGCAAAAACTACCAGTTATGTACACTGGCCGATCGTCGTCGATGGGAGTTATTAATTCTACAGTTTTACTCATTCTCTAACGGTTGGTCTTGGTGTAAGGTAACGACAAATTTACGCACGTTGGTTCAATAAAAACCCCAATAAAGAATAGATTTGCAGTAAATATTCGGATCGGGCAGACCACCAGCGCGTCGAGTTACTTAAACCAACCTAAACCAAACACCTATGAACACAACTTGGGGAATCGACCTCGGCGGCACTAAAATTGAGGGCGTGGTCATGGCAACGGGCAACTTGCCCGGTTCGGTGCTGCTCCGTAAGCGCATAGACACCGAGGCCCACAAAGGGTACACCCACATTGTGCAGCAAATAAAAAAGTTAATTGCCGAGATGGAGGCCGAGTCTAACCACAAACCCACCGCACTTGGAATTGGCACGCCAGGCGCACACGACCCGCTCCTGAACACCATGAAAGGCTGCAACACAACCTGCCTAAACGGAATGCCCCTGCGCGACGACCTCCGCGCCGCGCTCAACTTGCCCATCGAAATTGCCAACGATGCCAATTGTTTTGTCCTTGCCGAGGCCACCATGGGCGTTGTGCCAGAGGTGATGCCAGCGTATCAATCTGTTTTTGGGGTTATTATGGGCACTGGCGTGGGCGGTGGCATTGTGATGCGGGGCAAAGACGGCGTACCTTTTGTTTTGAACGGCTTGCAGGGAATAGCCGGCGAGTGGGGCCACAACGTGCTCGACCCCAACGGCCACCCGTGCTACTGCGGCAAACGCGGCTGCAACGAGCAGGTGCTTTCTGGCCCCGCGCTCCAACGTTTTTATTCTGAACAAAGCGGGGTTGCGTTGTCGATGAAGCAAATAGTGATGAACTACCGCGCTGGCAACGACCCCCACGCCCTGGCCACAATGAACCGCCTCTTCGACTGTTTTGGACGGGCTATTTCGGTGGTTATCAATATTTTAGACCCCGACGTGATCGTGCTCGGTGGGGGTGTGAGCAACATTGACGAGATTTATACCAACGGCGTTGAAAGCGCCAGACAGTACGTTTTTAACCGTGGAAACTTAGACACCAAGTTCTTGAAACCCAAACTCGGCGACAGCGCGGGGGTTTTTGGGGCGGCTATGCTGGTGGTTTAAATGCTGCCCCACCAGCGGCGGAGCAGCCTTTAAAACTAACTATTTTTTTGTGCCTCAATCACGGCAATGGCCACCATGTTCACGATCTCGCGCACAGTACTACCCAACTGCAACACGTGGACGGGCTTGCGCAGACCCAACAAAATTGGCCCGACGGATTCAAATTCGCCAACTTCTTTGAGCAGGTTGTAGGCAACGTTAGATGCCGACAGGTTTGGAAAGATCAGCGTGTTTGCACCGCCGTCGATGAGCCCACTAAACGGGTGGTTTTGCTTGAGCAACTCCGTGTCGAAGGCCAAGTGGGCTTGCATTTCGCCGTCCACCACCAGGTGCGGGTGCTTGTTTTGAAGGAGCGTGGTTGCAGCGGCCATCTTGCCCGCATCGTCGCCTTTGGCACTGCCAAAGTTAGAGTACGTAACCAGCGCGATGCGCGGCTTGAGGTTGAAACGCTCCACTGCTTTGGCCGTCAGTTCGGTTATCTCGACCAGATCTTGGGTGTTGGGATTGACGTTCACGGTGGTGTCTGACAAAAACAACGGGCCGCGTTTGGTCATCAAAATATACATTCCAGCCACTTTCTGCACGCCTTCTTGCTTGCCAATAACCTGCAAAGCGGGGCGGATGGTGTCTGGGTAGCTCTTGGTAAGTCCCGAAATAAGCGCATCGGCCTCGCCAGTTTCTACCATCATCACCCCAAAATAATTGCGGTAGTACATCAATTTTCGCGCTTCGGTGTAGGTGAGCCCTTTGCGCTGGCGTTTTGCGTAAAAAATCTCGGTGTATTCGCCAATTTTATCTTCGGCGTCGCGCGGGTCAATAATCGTTACGTTGTCTAAGTCTAAGTTAGCGGCCTCAATAATGGCCTTCACTTTAATGACGTTGCCCAACAAAATGGGCGTGGCAATGCCCTCATCGCGCACCTCCTGGGCGGCTTTGAGCACTTGCAGGTTTTCGGCATCGGCAAAAACTACACGCTTCGGCGCTTTTTTGGCTTGCTTGATGATGACGTTTGAAATTTGCTCATCTTGCCCCAGCCGCTTTGCGAGCTGTAGCCGGTACGCGTCCCAGTCGTGAATTTGGTACTTGGCCACGCCCGAGTCTATGGCGGCCTTGGCCACCGCCGGGGCCACAGTCGTGAGCAGGCGCGGATCTACGGGTTTGGGAATAATATACTCGCGGCCAAAAGTGATATTTTGCTCGTTGTAGGCCAAATTCAC
This sequence comes from Cytophagales bacterium, assembly GCA_013298215.1. Taxonomy (GTDB): domain Bacteria; phylum Bacteroidota; class Bacteroidia; order Cytophagales; family Spirosomataceae; genus JAAFKE01. Next base: position 80,558 of record JAAFKE010000008.1, read on the forward strand.
CATGTCTGGCACGGGCTTTTTGGCCAATTCGGCCAACGCACGCACGGCGGCCAGTTTCATGGCCTCGTTTATTTCGGTGGCGCGAACATCGAGCGCACCCCTAAAAATATACGGAAAACCCAGCACGTTATTAACCTGGTTGGGGTAGTCGGACCGCCCAGTGGCCATAATAATATCGGGACGCGCCGCCACTGCATCGGGGTATCTAATCTCGGGGTCGGGGTTGGCCATGGCAAAAACCATTGGGTCGGCGGCCATTGAGCGCACCATGTCTTGCGACACTAAATTTGCCTTAGAAAGCCCCAAAAACAGGTCGGCGTTCACGAAGGCGGCCTCCAACGATTCAAAGACAATATCGCTGGCAAACTGCGTTTTCATGGCATCTAAGTCCGTGCGGCCCTTGTGAATGTGCCCTTTCGAGTCGAACATCGCAATGTTCTCGACCCGCACTCCCAGCGACACGTACAGTTTGGTGCACGAAATAGCCGACGCTCCCGCCCCCGAAACCACCACGCGAATATCCTCAATTTTTTTATTAACCAGCTCCAATCCGTTCAACAACGCCGCCGCGCTGATGATGGCCGTGCCGTGCTGGTCGTCGTGCATGACGGGTATGTTGAGTTCTTTTTTGAGCCGCTCCTCAATCTCAAAACACTCGGGGGCTTTGATGTCTTCGAGGTTCACGCCGCCAAAAGTAGGTTCTAATATTTTGACGGTTCTCACAAACTCATCCACGTTTTTGGTGTTGAGTTCAATGTCAAAAACATCAATGTCAGCGTATATTTTAAACAAAAGCCCTTTGCCTTCCATCACTGGCTTGCTGGCCTCGGGGCCAATGTCGCCCAACCCCAAAACAGCCGTTCCGTTCGTGATAACGGCCACCAGATTGCCCTTGGCGGTATATTTATAAACGTCTTCAACGTTGGCCGCAATGTCCAGACACGGGTCGGCCACGCCTGGCGAGTAGGCCAATGATAAATCGCGTTGGGTTTTGGTTTCTTTGGTTGGCACAACCTGAATTTTGCCTGGCCTACCCTTGGCGTGGTAGTGAAGTGCGTCTTCCTTTCGGATGGTTTGTTTTTCCATTACAGTTTGCTGATGCTTAGGGTTTAAATGAGCGGTAAATGTAATCACTAAATAGACAACATGGAGCGGTCAGTCTCGAAACACCAAGACATCGTAGCCCCAACGTTTGCAATAAACTGGGTATCAACTGGTTTTATTTGGGCGGAGTGCGCCTCACCATCTCAAAAAGTAGATTTGGCCATAGTCGCCGCAACCACACGGCGACAGTTTCGGTGAAACCCGCCACCACAATTTCGTTTTTCTCGTTTTCGATGGCCGATAAAACCTTGCGTGCCAAGAGTTCGGGAGCCAGCCCTTTGGCAAAGTCTTGGTCTATTTTGTTTTGCGGTGTGCCGTCGCCTTGCAGGGCATTGAGCGAAATATCGGTCTTTATATAGCCTGGGCAAACCACCGTTACCCGCATATTATCGTCGTAAACTTCGGCCCGAAGCGAGTCAGCAAAACCAATCAGGGCGTGTTTGGCGGCATTGTAGCCCGACCTTTTGATCGTACCTATTTTGCCCGCCACGCTGGCGATCATCACAAAATGACCATTTTTTTGCTGTTTCATCACTGGCAAAATAGCCTTGGTGAGTGCCACAATGCTAAAAAAATTAACGTCCATCAATTGCTGGTAAACGCCCAGCTCGGCGTCTTCTACCCGAGCGCGTTGGCTCACGCCAGCATTGTGAACCATGATGTCTATTCGACCAAACGTACCAACAACGGCTTGGGTGTTGGCGGGCATTGCCCCAAAGTCGGTCACGTCCATCGGCAACACCAACACATTGCCGTCGGCCAAACCCAACGATTCTTTTACGCGGTTGAGCTCATCTACGCGCCGCGCCGACAGGATTAGTTTTGCGCCCTGGCGGGCAAAAGCCACCGCCAACGCCTCCCCAATGCCCGACGAGGCACCCGTGATCCAGACTACTTTGTTGTTAAAATACGTCATACTATTTCTATGTTAATATTAGGGTTCAAATTAAGTTCGGCACCGTGGGCTTGCACGGTTAGTTCGACGCGCCGCCCGTGGGGTATGGCCAAGTTCCGATCGACGTGCCCAACGGGAAAATTAAAACAAACGGGGTAGGCGTACTGCCCCACGTGGTGCGCCACAATCTCGTCGGCGGTCATGCCAAAAGGCTCGCGGTCGTTGTCTTTGGAGTCGGTAAATTGGCCAACAACCAGCCCCGCCAACTGGCTCAGTTTGCCAGCTCTTTTTAATTGCACCATCATTCGGTCTAAATTGTAATAAAACTCGTTTAGGTCTTCTAAAAACAAAATGCAATTGGTGGTGTCAATCTCCGATCGCGACCCCAGCAGGTGCGCCAGCAAACACAAATTGCCCCCCACTGCGTTTCCATGCGCTTTTCCGAGGCGGTTGTGGGCGGTTGGCGGGGCTTGGTAGGGCGGTTGCTGGTAGCCAAACAACGTATTTTTGAGCGATTGAACGGCCTCCCGCGCGTCGGTTCTGCCAAATAGCTTGGGCATGGTGGCGTGCAAACTCTCCACCCCCAACCTATAAACGTGCGAATGCACGGCGGTGATGTCAGAAAAACCAACAATCCACTTTGGGTTTTGGACAAACGCACTAAAATCGAGCTGGTCTAAAATGCGCGAGCTGCCGTAGCCCCCCCTGGCCGAAAAAATAGCCTTGATGGCGGGGTCGTCGAGCATAGTCTGTAAGTCTTGGGCGCGTTGGGCGTCGGTTCCCGCAAAACCGTGGTCTTTCAGGCGAAGTGTCTGGCCTTCAATTACTTTCAGTCCCCAGTCTTGGCGCATCATTGCCAAGCCTGGGGCGAGGTCTTCGTAGTCCAAGCAACTGGCCGCGGCCAGCACGCCCACGGTGTCGTTGGGTTGTAAGTAAGCGGGGCGGGTCGTTTGTGAAAATAGTTGGTTCAATGGTATTTCTGTCAATGGTTGGCATTTTATTGCATTCAGTTCGCGGGCGGGTTTGGGTTTAGCGGCATTTTCTGGTAGCTGTCCAGTTTTTTGAGATCGAGCGCAATCACACCCTTGGTATCGCCGTCGAACATGGGTACAAATTTTGCGCCCCAAACCAACTCATTGAACCGATACGAGTGCCGAATTTGCACCTGCTGAGAAAACGTTTCGTCTTGACCCCTAATCAGAATCAAAAATTCTACGTCAGCCTCGGCCATGCTACTGGCCGTGAACCCAAAAAGAGGGCTGTCGGGCGTGAGCGGGTGAACGACGGTCCAACTGAGGGGGAAAAAATTTACCTGCCGCCGCTCGAGCGGCAATCCAAAATACTTGCGGGTGCGGGTGCCGTTGGGCAGGGTTTCCAAATACGACAGCGTGAGGTCGGCTTGCAGGTCAATAATTTCGCTGTTTCGTCGGTTTATGATCCTAAACATCAGTCCATTAATGTCGAGGTACGGAGCCACAACGGCATTTTGGCTAAACCTAATTCTGGCCACTGGTCTCGAAAAACGACCGTAGAGCAGACCCGTTGCCAATGCAAAAGCCAGAAGGCCAAGGAGGGCTTCGAGCGCGGCAACGGCACTGGCCAGCGAACCGATGGGCGCCACGCGTCCGTAGCCAACCGTTGTGATGGTCTGCGCGCTAAAAAAGAATGCCTCCCAAAAATAATCGGCGGTGCTATTGCCCAACACGCCGCCGAGGTGCTTTATGCCGATGAGCAAATAAATACTGGCAAAGATAAGATTGGTAAAAAAAAACAAGCAAAACACCAACAATAGAAACTTTTGCCACGATATTGTAATCAGCAAGTGGTACAAGTTGAGGCGATCGGCCCAGCCGTCAGAAACGCGCCTGACGTTAAAACCACCGTCTGGGTTTACCAACCGGCTGTCGTTGTTGGTTATTTTGGTGCCAAAGCCAAGGTCTTGGCGATGTTCTTCTTGGTCTAATAAATTGCTTTTGGGCGGCTTGTTGGGGTCATCTGTCATAAAAACACCATTTCCTTTATGATCTCGGCTTTCATTTCGCGGTTTATGTTCAAAACAATCTTTTGTTTGGCCAACAAGAGTTCGTTTCGGAGCGGTGCGGAGTCAATTTCTACGTAAAGCGTGCCGTTGCTCACGTAGGCACGCGTGGTGCGCGAGGCAATGACGGGACCCATGATTTTTTCCCAGTGTGCGCCCACGTAGGTTTCCTCAAATTTAGCTTCGAGTTGGTATTTGGCAAACATCTGAGAAATGGCCTGGCCAACGGTGGTAGTTCCCGATCTTTTGTGGGTTTCAAAGGTTCGGTTTTTGGGGTTGTTTTCCATCAATAAAAAGCCGTTTAAGGAGCAAGAACGCCTCACAAAGATAATTCGGGCGGCTGGCAAAGCAACCACAAATAAAAATAATTATTGAACTGGCTTTGTAAAGTTGGTGCGCGGGGCTTAATATTGCAAGGTCGATCTGCTGCTGCATGGCAATAGATTTATAAAGAAGAGGGGAGAGAATAGGCTCAAAGAACCTCTGGCAACCTGTCCGAAATGGTCGGAGAAGGTGCTAAATCCCACCTAATTATTTTTTAGGAAATATAAATTGGAACAGAAAACATTCAAGCATCCCTACGGGTTTCCACTCGAATTGGGCGGAGAACTCTCCGACGTTCAACTCGCTTACAGTACATTAGGCCAACTCAATGCCGACGGCAATAACGTTGTCTGGATCTGCCACGCCCTCACTGGCAATGCCAACCCCACCGAGTGGTGGGACGGCCTGGTGGGAGAAGGCAAGTTTTTCAACCCCGACGACCATTTTATCGTTTGTGCCAACGTACTGGGGTCGAGCTACGGCTCTACCAATGCCTTGACAGTAAATACCAAAACGGGCGTGCCTTATTTTCAGGACTTCCCAAACGTAACCACCCGCGACGTGGTGAATGCCTTCGACTTGCTGCGCGAAGAACTGGGTATTAACCGCATTCAGGTCTGCATCGGCGGGTCGCTCGGAGGCCAGCAGGCCGTCGAGTGGGCCATTAGCCAGCCTTACCTCATCGAAAAACTAATACTTATTGCCACCAACGCGTTTCACTCTCCGTGGGGAATTGCGTTTAATGAATCGCAACGCATGGCCATTCAGGCCGACTCCACTTGGCGCGACCGCCAACCAAATGCGGGTATTGAGGGCATGAAAGTGGCCCGTTCAATTGCGTTGCTTTCTTACCGAAACTACGACACCTATAATTTTACCCAAGCCCGCGACAGCATCGACCAAACCGAAGATTTTAGGGCATCGAGCTATCAGATTTATCAGGGCAACAAACTGGCGGCGCGTTTCAACGCGTTTTCGTACTGGTCGCTCTCTAAAATGATGGACTCGCACAACGTGGGGCGCAACCGGGGCAGCGTAATTAGCGCGCTCCAAAAAATTCAGAGCAAAACGCTCGTCATCGGCATCCATTCCGATATTTTGTTTCCGCCCGCCGAGCAGCAGTTTTTGTCGAAGCACATTCAAAACGCTGATTATCAAGAGATTGACTCCCTATACGGCCACGACGGCTTTTTGATCGAATACCGCCAACTGCGCCAAATACTTCGCGGTTGGTTTGAGCGGCAGCTTTAAGCAGTTACAATAAGTTGCATCAAAATACCGCACAGGTAGCCCAAATAAGTGCCGACGGCATAGCCCAAAATGGCCAAAACAACCCCCACTGGCGCGAGCGCCGGGTGAAACGCCGCCGCAATAACGGGCGCGGTGGCTGGCCCACCAATGCAGGCTTGGCTGCCAACTGCCAAGAAAAAAAAGGGCGACTTGGTGAGCCAACTGACCAAAAACATGAGCGCGGCGTGGACAAAAAGCCACAAAAACCCAACTGCAATCAAACCTGGGTTGTCAAAAATGGCCAGTACGTCCATTTTTAATCCGATGGTCGTAATCATTAAATACAAAAAGACAGTTGCTATTTTTGAGCCGCCCGCGCCGTCTAAGTTCCGCACCTTGGTGAACGACAAACCAATGCCGATGCCCGTGGCAATGCTCACGACCCAAAAAAACGGGGCGTTCAGACTAAATTTAGACAGCGTGGCCGAGTGCTGGCCAATGTAGGGCGCAATGCGGTCGGCCAGAAAGTGCGCCACCGCCGTGGCCCCAAAACCAACGGCGCAAATATAAACCAGCTCTTGCACAGTTGGAATGCGCGTCTGGGCAGCTTGCTGGTGCTCGATACGCCGCTTCACGTCGTCGATGGCGCGGGAATCGGCTTTGAGAAACGCATCTATTTTTTTGGATACGCCCGCGCCATACAGCAGCAGGGCCAGCCAAATGTTAGACGTAAAAGTATCGACCGTCAGGATGGCCGAAAACAGCCGGTCGCTGGGTTGAAACACCTCTTTGAGTGCCGTTTGGTTGGCTCCACCCCCAATCCAAGTACCCGCCAGCGTGGCCAAACCCCGCCAAACGGCATCTGCACCCTGCCCGCCTACGGTTTCGGGGCTCACCATCAGCACCAGCCACACCGCAATCGGCCCGCCAATCATGACGCTCAACGCGCTGGTGGCAAACAGCAAGAGAGCCTTGGAACCCAATTTGCTCACTGCCGCGAAATCGACACTGAGCGTAAACAACACCAAGCAGGTTGGTAATAATATTTTGCTAACAACGGCATACAACTGAGAACTTTGGTGGTCGATTGCTCCAAAAGAGTTGAGCAACGAGGGCAAAAAATAGCAAACCAACGTGGGAGGAACGTACTGGTAGAATACTCCCCAAAACCGATTAGTGCCCTCGGAGGTATAAAAAACAAAGGCTAAAATCAGAAACAAAACACCGAGCAGTACACTATCGGGCAGCATAAAATTGGGCTGAAAGGTTGGGCATCAAAATAAAAACTCTCGGGCTGCACCGCCGCCCAAGAGTCTGAATTACACTTCATCAACAAACTAAAAACCAAATATTACTGGCCAAATATCACAAAAAAAGCCCGATTTATCAAATCGGGCTTCGCTTTTTTCTAATATGGCTGTAGGAGGGGGATTCGAACCACCCACGGTGTAGTTAGCCACAGTACAATGGATTTGGTGGTCCACCCCAGTCGACTAAGGTCGGCATTATACTGCGTTTGTCCTATGCTCACCACCCCCGAGACAGGAGGGCTTGGCTGCCAGTTTCAACACCCTACAATGTTGAAGTCGTCTTTCATTACGACAGCACAAAGGTAAGGCAAGGTCTGTTTCTTTGCAAATTTTACACTAAAAATAATTAAAATATACAAATTATTGAATTATGAGCCATTTTTATTGGTAATTTTATAAAAAACAACGGCACTTATGGACAAAAATTCGGAATTTGACAAAATCGATAAAACCGACTTGAAAATTTTATCACTCCTGATGCAGGACGCAACGATGCCCTACACCAAGATCGGTGAACTCATTTTTGTGTCGGGCGGAACCGTGCACGTGCGAATGAAAAAAATGAAGGATATGGGCATCGTGCAGGGGTCTCAACTGCGGATAGACCCCGCCAAGTTGGGCTGGGACATCACCGCTTTTTTGGGTATTTATTTGGACAAAAGCTCGCTTTACGACGACGTGGCGGCCGAGCTGGAGGGCATCCACGAGGTTGTCAGTATTCATTACACAACGGGCAATTACAGTATTTTTGCCAAAATTGTGGCGCGAGACACCCAACACCTGCGGGAGGTTTTGCACGATAAAATCCAAAAGGTGGGCGGCATTCAGCGCACCGAAACGTTTATATCGCTCGAAGAAAGAACCTCGCGGGCGATCCCGTTTTTGGGTTAAACCTCCGCTGGCCGCACCTCTACTTGGCTCTGGTGAAACACCTGCGACTGCGGCGGCACGCTTTTGGTAAGCCAGGCGTTGCCGCCAATGATGGAGTCGTGGCCGATGACGGTGCGCCCGCCCAAAATAGTGGCGTTGGCGTAGATCACCACGTTGGCCTCGATGGTGGGGTGGCGTTTGTGGTGGGCCAACCCTTTGGCCACGCTCAACGCCCCGAGCGTAACGCCCTGGTAGATTTTTACGTGGTGGCCAATTTCGGTGGTTTCGCCGATGACCACGCCCGTGCCGTGGTCGATAAAAAAGGACGCGCCAATTTGCGCCCCAGGGTGAATATCAATGCCCGTGCGGCCGTGGGCGTGTTCGGTAAACATTCGGGGCAGGAGCGGCACGCCCAACTGCAACAGTACGTGCGCCAGCCGATAGACGCAAATGGCGTAGAAACCAGGATAAACGGCCACTACTTCCTCGAGGTTTGAGGCCGCTGGATCGTTGGCTTCGATGGCTTGGGCATCGAGCAAAAGCGACTCAAAAACGCTGGGAAGTTCGTCAAAAAACTGGTCAATGATCGCCGACTTATCAACGCTCAACTGGCTTTGAAGCGGGTCGAGCAGACACGCCAGCGACCCAACCAAGTGTTGATAAAACTGGTGGGTGGATTCGGTGGGCGTATTTGCGCAGTCTTTGGTGATCGGAAAAAGAAAAAGCATGGTGTCATCAATAAAACACCCGACGGCGTTTTTAGATGGGATTTGGTGCGTAAAATTCTTTTTCTGTTCCGAAATTCGCTCAAAAAAAGCCCGTTGTTTTGGTGTTTCCATAGTACTGAGAAAACAAAAACCGTGCGCGAAGGTTCAGGTGTGGTTTTTTTTTGTAATTTTTGCGTACTTATTCAAACAAAACCCACCTATGAACCAATCTTTTCAGGACAAAGTAGTGATTATTACGGGCGGTTGCTCGGGCATTGGCCGGGCGGCCGCTTTGCAATTTGCGGCAGCGGGCGCAAAACTTTTTTTGGCCGATTTATCAGAAAAAGCGGGCGATGAGACAGTAGATGCCATCGAAAAATTGGGCGCAAAGGCCACCTTCGCCCGCATCGATGTGACCGATGTGGGAGACATTGAACGAATGGTAGCCGACTGCGTTCAGGCTTTTGGCACGGTAGATATTTTGGTGAATAGTGCCGGTATTTTGGGGCCCCGAGCGCGAACCGAAAAATATCCGTCCGTTGATTTTCAACAAGTTATGGACGTAAACGTGGTTGGGCTCTGGAACTGCATGAAAGCCACCCTCCCCCATTTGTTGGCCAAAAAAAGCGGCTGTATCGTCAATGTGGCCTCGGTGGCAGGTTTGCTGGGCTTTGGTGGCCACGTGGCATACGCCGCCAGCAAGCACGCGGTGATGGGCATCACAAAATCGGCGGCAGTAGAATACGCCAAATACGGCATTAGGATCAACGCAGTTTGCCCGGCCTTTACCCAAACCCCCATGATGGACAACGAACTGATGAACGACGACAGCAATTACTTCGAGCTTTTGCAGCAGTCGATCCCCATGAAACGGTTTGCGCAGCCCGACGAGATTGCGGCGGGTATTCTGTACTTGGCCTCCGACGCGGCATCGTTCGTAACTGGCCACGGCCTGGTCTTAGACGGTGGCTTGGTGGTGGTGTAGCGGCGGGCGGGCGGAATAAAATTGGCCGTTTGCTCAATTCTACGCGCGTTTTTTGCTTTATTTGGTTTTTGTGTTGCTCATCCCAAACCTATCGATATGAAATTTTCTTTCAAAGAATACGACACCCAGGGCTTCTACGACGAAATGTTCACGGCCGACAACCACGTGCGGGTGGGCTACGAGTTTTTTAAGCAGCGCGTCGAACAGCTCGCCAACGAAGAGCTTGCCGACCGCCAGCACGTGGCCGAGCGCGCGCTGATGTCGATGGGTATTACTTTTAATGTGTATTCGGAGGGCGAGGGCACCGAACGAATCATGCCGCTCGATATTATTCCGCGCATAGTGCCAGGCAACGAGTGGAAACAGCTGGAAAAAGGGCTCATGCAGCGCATCACGGCGTTGAATTTGTTTATTCACGATATTTATAACGACCAAAAAATACTGAAAGACAACGTCGTACCGAGGGATCTGATCGAATCGTCGAAGTGTTTTTTGCCGCCGTGCATTGGCATCAAACCCCCAAAAAATATCTGGTGCCACATTACGGGCACTGATCTTATTCGGGGCGACGACGGGGCGTTTATGGTGCTCGAAGACAACCTCCGCTGCCCGTCGGGGGTGTCGTATATGTTAGAAAACCGGGAGCTATCTAAACAAATTTTTCCCGAGGTATTGGCCCGCACGGGCGTTCAGCCAGTTTCCGATTACGCGTCGCGGTTGTTGCAGATGCTGCAGTTTATATCCGACCGCCCCAACCCAAACGTGGTGGTGCTCACGCCGGGTATTTATAACTCGGCCTATTTTGAACATTCTTACTTGGCCCAGCAAATGGGCGTTGAACTGGTAGATGCCCGCGACTTGGTGGTGTCGGGCGGGTACGTAAAAATGCGGACTACGCGCGGTTTCGAGATCGTGGACGTGATCTACCGCCGCATAGACGACACATTTATGGATCCGCACGTGTTCAATCCGCACTCGCTGATTGGTATTCCGGGTATTTTCGACGTGTTCAAAAAAGGACGGGTGGCACTGGCCAATGCGCCTGGCACGGGCGTGGCCGACGACAAGGTGATCTACGCCTACGTGCCGCGCATCATTAAATATTACCTCGGCGAGGAGGCCATTATACCCAATGTGCCCACTTTCATTTGTCGCGAAGACAACGACCGCAAGTACGTGCTGGAAAACATCGAGAAATTGGTCGTAAAAGAAGCCAACGAGGCGGGCGGATACGGAATGTTGATTGGCCCAAAAGCGACCAAAGAAGAACACGACCTGTTCAGAGAAAAAATTAAGGACAACCCGCGCAACTACATCGCCCAGCCTACGATCTCGCTCAGTAGAGTGCCTTGCATTGTGGACGACAACCACGCCGAAGGCCGCCACGTGGACTTGAGACCCTATATTTTGTACGGCGACGGCATCAACGTCATTCCAGGGGGGCTCACCCGGGTGGCGCTCCGCAAGGGCTCGCTGGTGGTAAACTCCTCGCAGGGCGGCGGCGGCAAAGACACCTGGGTACTGTACTAAAATGGACGCAATAAAACACAGCGAAACACCGGGCGGCAACCTGCTGTTTCCCGTATTTTTGAAGATCGAGCACCTCAAAGTTTTGGTGGTAGGCGGCGGCTTTGTGGGCTGGGAAAAAGCCAACGCCCTCCTTTCTAACTGCCCGCACGCCTCAGTCTTGCTGGTTGCACCCGAAATTAGGTCAGAAATAACCGACATGGCCCAAACCTACCCAAACCTGCAACTTCGCTACGAATGCTACAACAAAGCACTGCTCGACGAGGTAGATCTGGTCATTGCCGCCACCAACTTTAAGGCCGTGAACCAGCAGATCAATGCCGATGCGCGGGCCTGCAAAATGCTCGTGAACGTGGCCGATACGCCACACCTGTGCGATTTTTACCTCAGCTCGATCGTAAAAAAAGGAGATTTGAAAATTGCCATATCGACCAACGGAAAATCGCCTACCTTCGCCAAGCGTTTCAGGGAGACGTTGGAAGAAATATTGCCCGAAAGTATCCAAGAAATATTAGACAACCTGCAAGGCATTCGCAATAAGTTGAAGGGCGATTTTGTGCAAAAACTAAACAAACTCAACGAAATTACCTCCGTAATGAGAGATTCGGGCTAAGGCCCTGGCACATTTTTTTGTTACTTACTTAATCTAATTCGTCAAAGCAATACCACTTAACCAATTTTATTCAAATGAAAACACTAAAAGTAATTCTTCTAAGTGTGGGCGTGGCCTTCACAAGTTTTGGCCAGTCGCCTACTTTTCAGGCACGCCAAGAAGTAGAAAAAGTGCAGTACGACGGCGTATCGGCCTCCTGCGTGGTGGACGATAAGTACGTTGGCAAAGATTGGGAGGCGTACCTTACCAAGTTTGGCCGCGTAACCACGGCACGCGGCGGTACTTACCGGGTGGCTGGGGCAAACGCACCCGCCATACAGGCCGAACCAGTGAACCTAATAAGCCGAGTGACCAACTCGCGGGGGGTGACGCAGGTGTTTTTGGCGGTCGATTTGGGCAACAACAACTTTGTGACCACTGGAACGTACCAGTATACCGAGGCAGAAAATATGCTCAAGAAATTTATGGACTTAACCCTCCTCAACGAAGAGCAACGGGTGGCGGATAAGGCCGTGGAAGAGTCGCAAAAAAACCACCAAAAAATGGTGAAGACTGGTGATAGACTGGTGCGCGACATCGACAAAACGACCAGAGAACTCGAGCAACTTAAAAAAGACCTCGAAAAAAATAAGACCGATCAAACCAGCGGACTCGCCGACATGGACACAAAGCGCAAAGCCGCTGAGGCCGTGAAGGCCAAGTTTCCTAAAAATTAAGGTCCATAAATATACTTTAACAAAACGCCAGCGGGGGTGTTTCTGCCACAGAGACACCCCCGCTGGCGTTTTGTGCTGTTCGGGAGCGTACACAAACTGTCCGATTTCGGACGTTTTTGATGCACCGATACGAACTAACTTTCTGATAATCAGTATAGTAAAAAACTGGCACAGCAATTGAAAGTACTATTGGCATAAACATTAACAGCCATGAACAACACCCTTAGCGAAGAACCTATTATTCAATCAAAAATGGACAAACAATTACCAAAAAAGTTCTGGACCAGCCAGCGGATATTCTTTGCGGGCGGCACGGCTCTGTTGTTGGCTTTTATACTATACGTTTTTGTGTTTGCCGACAAACGCTCGCGGCTCAACGTCGAAAAAGACAAGGTATCGATTGGGGAGGTGACTTCGGGGCAGTTCGACGAGTTTATTGTGGTAACTGGCGTGGTACAGCCGCTCAAAACCATTAGGTTGGATGCCATTGTGGGGGGGTACGTAAAACAAAAACTGGCCGAAGGCGGCAGTAACGTGAAGCAGGGAGACGTGATTTTGAAGTTGGACAACCAGAGTTTGAAGCTCAATTTTTTGCAGTCCGAAACCGAAGCCAGCCGCCTGGTGAACGACCTCCAAAATACCCGCCAGCGGCTCAAAGTAGATAAATTCAACATCCGTACCCGCATAAACGACCTCGATTTTCAGATAGACCAAGCCAAAGACAGCCACGACCGAAACACCAGGCTTTTTAAGGACAGCGTGATTCCGGAGGCCGAGTATTTGCGTTCTAAACGCGAGTACGAACGCCTTGGCAAGCAGCGCGACATTGAGATGGAATCGCAGAAATACCAGGAGGAAAACGCCATTATTCAGATTAAACAGTTGGAGGGGACGCTCGAACGAACCCAAAAAAACGTGGCACTCTGGCGCGAAACCTTGGAGAACTTGGTGGTCAAGGCACCCGTGTCGGGCCTGTTGAGCTCGGTCGATGTGGAGGTGGGGTCAAACATAAACCAAGGTCAAAATATTGGGCAAATCGACGACCTAAACGGCTTTAAGATGCGCGTGGCGGTGGACGAGCACTACATTAGCCGAATTTTTGTGGGACTGACTGGCAATTTTGAGTTCAATACGAAGACCTACGACCTGCGTATCTTGAAGGTTTATCCCGAGGTTCGCAGTGGGCGGTTTGAGGTGGACATGGTGTTTGCCAAGTCAGTGCCCGAGGGCATCAAGCGCGGGCAGTCGAGCCCGATCAGGTTGGAGTTGGGCAAATCGGCCACGGCCACGTTGCTACCCGTTGGTGGTTTTTTTTCGGACACGGGCGGTAACTGGGTTTATGTGGTTGATAAAACGGGCAAAAATGCCACAAAGCGAACCATTACGCTGGGGCGCAAAAACCCCGAATTTTACGAAGTATTGGACGGCCTGCAACCAGGAGAACGGGTGATTACGAGCAGCTACACCAATTTTGGCGAGAAAGAAGTGCTGGCGTTTTAACCACAATCATGAATAATAATGTTGAGTTTTGAATGAATTATTGAATATAACAACTAATAATCAGACAATTACAGGCTAAAAACGGTTATTGTTTTACTCTAATTCCTTCCATATTTATTAATCAAAAAATACAACCAAGCGATGCTCAGAACGACCAACCTCCAAAAAGTATTTACGACCGAAGAAATAGAAACTACCGCGCTCAACGGCGTGAACATGGAAATAAAAGAGGGCGAATTTGTGGCCATTATGGGGCCGTCGGGCTGCGGCAAGTCTACGCTGCTCAATATTGTTGGGCTGCTCGATAATCCGTCGGACGGCAACTACGATTTTTTTGGTACCGAAGTGGCCAAAATGACCGAACGCCAACGCAGCCAACTCCGCAAAGGCAGCATCGGTTTTGTGTTTCAGAGTTTCAACCTCATCGACGAGCTAACCGTTTTCGAAAACGTGGAGCTGCCCCTACTCTACCTAAAAGTACCCGCCGACGAGCGCAAACGTAAAGTAGATGCCGCCCTCGAGCGCATGAGCATGATGCACCGCCGCAACCACTTCCCGCAGCAGCTGTCGGGCGGGCAACAGCAACGAACAGCCATTGCCAGGGCGGTGGTGGCCACGCCAAAACTAATCCTTGCCGACGAACCAACGGGGAACTTAGACTCCAAAAATGGCGAGGAAGTAATGAACCTCCTCAAGCAACTCAACGACGCTGGCACCACGGTCGTAATGGTGACGCACTCGCCCTACGATGCGGGTTTTGCCCACCGGATTATAAATATTTTCGACGGCCGGGTCGTTACCGAGAATTTTCACATTTGAGTACTTGCAAATACGCTCAAATACGTATATTTCGAGAAATAATAGACTTATTCTCTAAATATGCTCCACACAAAACTGATTCCAAGAGCTGAGTCGGCCTACGAAACGCCGATGCTCCTAAAAAATCTGCTGGCAACGTCGCTCCGCTACGAGCCCCAGCGCGAAATCGTGTACCGCGACCTGTTCCGAATGACGTACACTGACCTAAACCAGCGCGTCAGAAAACTGGCTAACGTACTAAAAGCCAACGGCATAAGCCCAGGCGACACCGTGGCGGTGCTCGACTGGGACAGCCACCGCTACTTGGAGAGTTTCTGGGCGATTCCGTGTTCGGGAGCCATCTTGCACACAATCAACGTGCGGCTGTCGCCAGCGCAGATTTTGTACACCATGAACCACGCCGAAGATAAATTGGTGATCGTTCACGAGGATTTTTTGCCCATCATCGAAGCCATAAAAGACCAGCTGACCACCGTAGAAAAGTATATTGTTGTGAGCGATAAAGTTTACGGCAACCCCAATGCCACGCTGGCCGCAACTTCACTAAAAACCATCGGCGAGTACGAAAACCTGCTTGCCAATGCCAGCGAGGTTTACGCGTTTGAGGATTTTGACGAAAACACTTGGGCCACTACTTTTTATACAACTGGCACCACTGGCAACCCGAAAGGCGTTTATTTTTCGCATCGGCAGCTGTACCAACACACCATGTGCCTCATTACCTACGTGATGGGCTACCAATGTTTGCCCATAAACGCGGTGAAAGATGTCTATATGCCCATCACTCCGCTGTTTCACGTCCACGGTTGGGGGTTTCCGTTTGTGGCCACTTGCCTGTCGATGAAACAAGTTTACCCTGGTCGCTACGAGCCCGAATCGTTGATGAAACTACTCCTCAAAGAAAAGGTAACGTTTTCGCACTGCGTGCCAACTATTCTGAATATGCTCGTTCAAAGCCCAGTGGCCAAGCAGGTCGATCTTTCCAATTGGCACGTTATTATTGGGGGTTCGGCGCTCACCAAAGGGCTGGCCAAGGCTGCCTTAGAGCTGGGTATTTCGGTGTACCAAGGCTACGGAATGTCCGAAACCGCCCCCATCATGTCGCTCAGTTATTTGAACGACAACGAGCGCCACCTGCCCATCGACGAGCGCGTAGAACTCCTCACCAAGGCGGGGCGCATTGCACCGTTTGTAGAAATAAAAATTATTGACGACCACGGCAACGCCCTCCCGCACGACGGCCACAGCGTGGGCGAACTCGTGGCACGCGGCCCCTGGATGACCCAGGGCTACTACAAAGATGCCGAGGCAAGCCTGAAACTTTGGGAGGGTGGCTGGCTGCACACTGGCGACGTGGCGAGCATTACGCCCGACTATTTTGTTCAAATTGCCGACCGCACCAAAGACGTAATTAAGACTGGCGGCGAATGGGTGTCGTCGCTGGAAATCGAAAATATTCTGTCTCAGATCGAGGGCATTGCCGAGAACGCCGTCGTTGGCTTCCCCGATGCCAAGTGGGGCGAACGCCCGCACGCGGTGGTAGTGCTAAAACCCAACTACGAAGGCGTGGTAACGGTGCAGCGCATAAAAGCGAGTATCCAACACCGCATCGATTCGGGCGATATCAACAAGTGGTACATCCCCGACCGCATTGTTTTTGTGGCCGAGATTCCCAAGACGAGCGTAGGAAAGATCGACAAAAAACGAATTAGGGTAGAGATGAAGGATTTGATTTTGGGATAAATGAACACCTAAGCAACGAAAAACCCCAAGTTTAGGCAAGTGACCAAATCACTGCCTGAGCTTGGGGTTTTCTAAGTGGCGGGTGGCATCGCGCTCGTTTTTTTTGGCCATGTTTTTTTCAAAAGCATCCGTCAAATCAACGCCTGTTTGGTTGGCCAGGCAAATGAGTACCCAGAGCACATCGGCCATCTCGTCGGCCAGGTTTTTGGCCAAATCTGATTTTTTGAACGACTGATCGCCGTATGTTCTGGCCATGATCCGGGCTAGCTCGCCCACCTCCTCCGTCAGAATGGCCATGTTTGTCAGTTCGCTAAAATAGCGCACGCCGACCGTTTTTATCCAGCCATCGACTCGTTTTTGCGCCTCTTCGATTGTGAGTGGTTCGGTCATTACTTGGGAGTTTTGCTGGGAGCGGGGCTGGCGGTGTTTATGATCGTAGCCTTTTGTTTGAGAATACGCGTTTGGTAAAAGCCCAAAAAATCGCCGATTTGGTCAACCCCCAGCCGCTTACCAATAATCTTTTTGTCTTTGTCCAACACATAAACCACTGGCGTAGAGTAAACGTCGTAGGCTTTGCGGTAATCGAGCAGCGCACTCGGGCCGTACACATTTAGCCAATCGCCGACCTTAAACTCGCCGATGTATTTTTTCCATTGCTCGGGTGTGTTCGACACCGCCACCGCATACACCTGCACACCGCGCGAGCGGTTGGTGTCGTAAAATTTCTTGAGTTCGGGCGTAGACTCGCGGCAGTGCCCACACGTGGGATCGTAGAAGAACACCACCGTAAAGTCTGATTTGATGCCCGAAACTGCCTTAAAAACACCCAGCGAATCCTGCGCTTTCATGTCGGGAAAAACCTTGCCGACCAGCAGTGGTTTAATTGTTTTCACCTTGTCTTTGATCTTAGCAATGGTCGATGAATCGACGATAGGCATAATGCCGGTTAGGTAATATTTTTCTGACATGTGCACAAAAACAGCGTCCGTCCCAACGATCTCTGGCACTTCGTACTTGTTGGTAATGTACCAAATAATGTACGATTTTATTTCTTTATTACCCCCCGCAATGGCCTTTCCGACTACGTAATCGGCCGATTTTATAATCGAATCCGCGTTCTGAACCGTCAGGTCTTTGATGTATACATCTAACTTGCGCTGCAAAAATGGCGTGCGCACCATTCGCTCGTCGGTAAAATCGAAGCCGTCCCAGTAGTGCGCCTTGTAATAATTAAACGCAAAGAGCGAGTCTGGCCTGCCGTTTGCGAGCTTGGGGGCGGGCGGCACGTCGGGTTCGGCGGCGGCGCGGAGCAACTTGGCCGCGAAGGTCTTGTCGTTGGTTGTCAGAAAATCGTTCCTAAAAACCCTTGCTGCTTGTTGAAGGTTATCAATTTTTTTGTTAAAAATCACTTTTGATATATCGTCATCTCTCACTTTTTTTTGCGCCCTCACTACGTTCATTTCGGCAAACTGAGCCTTCATGTGTTTCTGGTAATCGTAAAAAAACTTGTTTTCGTCCGATCCCACAACCTCCATTGTTTCCACCAAGTCGGTAGTGTCGGCAGTAAACGAAAACCGCTGCTGGTCAGTAATGAGCAGTTCTACCCAGCGTTTTTTGTCGGGGAACACCATCAGATACAAACCCTCGGGCAATTTCTTTTTGCCCTCAAAGCGCATATTGCCGTTGGCGTCGGCGCGGGCGGTATCTTTGGGTATGTACTGGTTAAACCCAAAATAGTGCGCCAAAATACAGGTCGAATCTTTAAGGCCGTTTACCTTTGCCCCAATAGAATAGGCGGGCGTTTGGGCAAAGAGCATCTGCCGAACAAAAACCAAGGACACAAAAAGCGAGATTGTGAGTATTTTTTCTTTCATTGGAGTAATAAAATGGTGCGTGGCGGCCAAGCTGAATGGAAAAGGAAAATATAGATATTTAGGTTAAACGAAAAATTATTTTTTTAGCTCATTTCTCAATTTTTCGATCTGCTCATTGGTTAAATTTGTCAAGTCGGTAATGATTGAATTATCATAACCCTTCAATATCGCATTTTTAGCAATTTCAATACTTCTTTCGTCTTTTGCTTTAAATTCTGCCTCTGTTTGCAAAGTAAAGATTTCACTCGCTTTCAAACTCAAACTATCCATATAACGATTGTAGCCGTACTCGTCTTCTTTTTCGAGTCGCATAATGTCCAAAACTTCGCCTGCTTCTTTTAGTCCTTTGGCCCTAAATTCATCTTTTACTTCGCTGTTTTTTAAAAAGTAAACCCATTCGTCCAAGGTATCTTTGGCGTTGTCGTTAAACTGATTTACTTTTAGTAAATAGAACTCGGGAAAGATGTCAGACACGTTTTCTTTCAAGAAAGTAGTACGCTGCTTGTCTGAAAGTCCCAATAAATCGTTTTTGTGCAAGCCCCTAAAATTTGTTCTTCCTTTGTAAATATAGTCCTGTCCTTGCCCAAGGTCAAAGTAAACTATGTTTACAGAAATAATCTTTTTGATTTCTTTATATTTACTCCCCAGCCTGTGATTTTCGGAAATACTTTTTGAAACGCTATAAGCCATTCTATGAAAATAGTCAATCTCATAAGTACTTTGAATTTCAATAATTATCAGTTCGTTTTTAGAGTTCTGGGTCAGAATATCAACACGGTTGTATTTGCCATCTTCGGTCTCCTGATTTGACTCGCTCTCAAGAATTTGCTCGATTTTAATATTATCAAACAAAAGTTCACTTAAAAAACCTTCGAGAACCACAAAATTGGCTTTGTTCCTCAGAAGTCGTTTAATTGCCCAATCAAATCGTATTAATTTCTTGCTCATTTTTGATTTGTTAGTGTATTTGTGGATTTAGGGCTTTTCTTTACGACTACAATCCGAACGGTATCGTTCAAAAATTTTCCCTTACTTCCCTAATTGAACGACAAATTTATGTTTTTTATTCTTTCTAAAACCATTGATTTTGTACTGATGCCATTGAGCGTCTTCTTTTATTTGGTATTTTACGTTCTGTTCACCAAAAACCATGCCCGCCGCCAGAAAGTACTGCTGTTTACGGCAGTCTATTTATACGCAATCTCCAACGGTTTTTTGGTAAATTGTGCCGTTAGGGCTTGGGAGTTCGCGCCCGTGGAGGTAGCTAAACTGCCCGTTCGCAGCGTCGGAGTTGTGCTAACTGGCGGCGTAATAGCCACCTCGGCACCCGATGCTGGCCAGAACCTACACCTCGGCTCGCAGGCCGACCGATTGGCCCAGGCGGTGGTACTCTATAAAATGGGCAAGATCAAAAAAATACTCATTTCGGGCGGTAGCAGCAGCTTAGATAAGCACCAGAAAGACGTGGAAGGCCCGCAGATTGTTGCCTTTTTGGGGCTGATGGGGGTGCCCAAGGAGGCAGTTATGAGCGAACCGCAGAGCAGAAATACCCGCGAAAACGCTCTTTTTAGCGCAAAAATTCTCAAAAATCAGTTTCCTGGCCAAACCCACTACCTCATCACGTCGGCCTTCCACGGGCGGCGGGCGGCGGGGTGTTTTGGCAAAATGGGGGTTAGCGTGCAGGTTGTTCCAGCGGCTTTTATGGGTCAAAAAGATAGATTCAAAATAGACAACCTACTCCTGCCCCAGCCCGAAAACTTGCTTATTATCAACCGCTTGGCCCACGAAATAGTTGGCTACTGGGTTTATAAACTTCGGGGCTACTGCTGATTCGTTGCGCTACAACCAACCAAAATACTCCATGAGCCGGTCTTTCTGAAGTCTCGAAATGGGTACAATCCGGTTGTTGTTCATGATGACGTGCGGGGTTTCGCCCTTTACAAATTTTTTAATTTGGTTCAAGTTGATGATGTACTGCTTGTGTACCCTCAAAAACTCCCTTTCTTGGAGCAGTTCTTGTATTTCTTTGAGGGGTTTTGTTACCAAAAAACACTGGCCCGAAAAGAGATAAAACTTGGTGTAGTTGTCGTCCGACTCGCAACAAACAATTTCATCGACGTTCACAAAAGTCACTCCGTTTTGGTACGGCAGGGCTATTTTGTCAGGAAAAGCCTTCGGATTGCTGCCATACTGTTGTTTAAAAATACCAACCTGCTCCTTAGATGTTTGCGCCTGCCTTTCGGCTTTGCTGATGGCCTCCACCAGTTCCTTTGTTTCGATGGGTTTGAGCAAATAGTCAATGGCACTGTATCGAAAGGCTTTGAGGGCAAATTTATCGTAGGCCGTCACAAAAATCAGCGAAAACTGAATGTCCTCCACGGCAGCCAATACCTGAAAACCGTTCATTTGGGGCATTTCGATGTCCAAAAAAACAATGTCTGGCCGCAGCTCCCTGATGGCGGCAACGCCTTTAACACTGCTCGTGCAGGTGGCTACGACCTCTACTTGTGGGCATTTTTGGGCCAGCCGCAAAGCCAGCAGCTCGACCGCATTGGGTTCGTCGTCAATGATTATTGCTTTCATATCGGTATTTCTAGGACCACCTTCGTACCCGATGCTTCGCCTTGTTGGTTGTTGAGGTCAAAGACTTGGACTTTGGTGGTGCTGTTATAAAGTTGATTAATTAGTTCGATGCGTTCGTTGGTTACTTTCATGCCAAAAGACTTGTTTATCGTTGCCGACTTACTCTTAAATTCTGCCGCTTTTTCGCGGCCGATGCCATCGTCCAGAATTTCGATGTGCAGCAGATTTTCGTTGGGCTGGGTTACTTCTACGCCTATTGTGCCGCCCGCATCTTTGTGCATGAGGCCGTGCCAGATGGCGTTTTCGACGAAGGGTTGCACCAGCAACGGCGGAATCTGAATATAGCTCGTGTCGATACCCTCGGCAATGTTGATGTGGTACGACACTTTGCCCTTGAAACGCATGGCTTCCATTTCTATGTACAGCCGCAGGGTTTCGAGTTCGTTTTCGAGCGTTACTTTTTCGGAACGCGAGTTTTCTAAAACCAGCCTGATGAGCCGCGAAAACTTACTGAGATACTCCGAGGCTTTTTCGGCTTCGTTTTGGGCCGTAAAAAGCTGAATAGAATTGAGGCAATTGAAAATAAAGTGCGGGTTCATCTGCGCCCGCAAGGCGGTGATTTCGGTCTGCGAGATTTTTTGTTGGAATTGAATCTGTATTTTACTAAACTCATCGTCTTTTTCTTTGTTCTCGGCCTCCTTCGCTTGTAACCTCAAAAACAGTTGCTTGTATTTTCTTCTGCTCACATAAAAATAAACAAAAACAGCCGAAAGCATAAGCAGCAAAAGTGCTTTGCTCCACAGTGTTTCATACCAATAAGACTTCACCGTAAACTTAAATATCAACTCCCTACCCCAGTTTTCCAACGGTTTTTTGACGTGGAATACATAATTTCCAGGTGGTAAATTAGAATAGCTCGCCGTATTTTGATTGGTATTTTGCCATTTGTCGTCCCAATTTTCTAAAAAGTATTGGAAATTTCGGAGGTGCTTCTTTTCAAAATTGAGTGCCGTAAAACTAAACTGCACGTCATTTTCTTCTCTTTCCAAAACTATTTCGGCAGTGTTGGTTGTGCTAACGGCGCGTCCGTTTACCAATATTTCCGAAAATTGCAGGTTCGTACTCGGAACAACCTCGCCCAATTTTTGGGTATCAACTGTATTCCAGCCGCCATTTTGCCCAACAATCAGCTCGTTTCCTTTTAGCCAAAAGCCCGCCATCGTACTATTAGACAGCAGGCCGTCTTCGATGGTTGTTCTCCGAAATTTATTTTCTGATTCATCAAATCGGTGTAAGCCGTCGTACGTCCCAATCCATGCTTGATTTTTTTCATCTACCGCTATGTTCCTACATTCATAGTCGTATATGCCATCTTGCTTAGACCATTGTTTTAGAAAATTCCCTAATGCCGAAAATTTTGCCAAAAAATGCCAACCTACTGCCCAAATGTTACCATCATTGGCCTGGGCTATTTTAAGAAAGGCTTTGCCATTGTTAAACCCAGTTTTGTCTTTCGTAACATCAACAAATGCTTTGGTTTGCTCATTAAAATACCACAGTCCTTTGTAGGTTGCAAACCACATCTTGCCTTGTTTATCTTCCAGAATATCCATTACCCAGTTGCCATCTTTCATCATTTTGTCGTGAGCGGCCTTGTCCCAAAGCAGTAGCTCCTTTCCAGAAAGGTTCAGGACATGAACGCCCTCGTAATGGTTGGCAATCCAAAACCGATTTTTGGTATCTATCTTGCCAACAGAATAAAACGGTACGCTAAAAAATGAATGATGCGTGGTAAAGGGCGTTGGTAAGAATTTTTCGGATTGAGGGTCAAACAGAAAAATACCCTCGTTTTTTTGTTGCATTTCAGTGGAAGTTACTCCATTGTCTTTCCACTGATTTCCACCGACCCAAATACGGTTTTTTGTGTCTTGAATCAACCACAATCCTTCAAAAGTGCTGTTTGATGTTGGCACCGAAAATGCGGTAGTGGTATTGGTTTTTCGATTCCATTTCCAGAGGCCATTGTAGGCAGAAAGTAGCCAAAAAGTCTGACCCGACGGGTCGGTTCGGTCTTGTAATATAGCATTGGTATTATTATTTTTCGCCAACGGATTAAAAGTTGGTAGCTTATAAGATTGAATGGCTTGCTTGTGGGGCGAGTAGAGCAGGAGTCCCTCAGAGGTACAAAACCAAACGTTCCCGTTGCGACTTTGTATAATGTGATTTACCGAAAAATGAGTAGGCAAAATACCTTTTAGGAACTCAAATTTTTCGATTTTTGGGTCAAAAATACCGATGCCATTATCTGTACCAATCCAGAAAATTGGTTTGTTGTTGCTATCTTTTCCTTTTGACAAACTAAAAATAAATGGTTTCTCGGCTGAAGAAAATATTTTGTAAGAATTATTTACGGTATTATATCTCAACAAACCCTGTCCGCCTAATGCTATCCAAAGTATAGCAGTATCTTCTGCAAACCCTTGGTATAACTCACTACTTGCGGAAGCATCAAATAGGTTTTTTCTCGGGCAATCTAAACCCACTACACAGGCCAGTTTATTGGTTTTTCGGTCAAATCTAAACAAACCCACTTCCAAGCCCAATACCCAAATCGTTCTGTTTTTATCTTCAACAACCCTGCCTTTGTTCCAAACATAGGTCGTTTTTTTGAGTGGATAATAGGCTCTTTTTTTGGTTTTAGGATTATAGCGGTTTATGCCGTTGCGGTCCGAATACCAAACATCGCCGTAAGAATCAATAAAAGTATGAAAAGCCCCACCATCGGCTTTGCCGTCTATCACGGTTATTTTATTAGAAACAGGATCAAGGGCCAGTAGCTTTTCGGTGTCTGTTGATACGTACACAGTACCGTCTGCCGACTGGGCAACGCCAAAAATCTCATCAGTATTAAAGTCCTTAAATTCATACCCATCAAAACGGGTAAGTCCTCTGCGTGTACCAAACCACATAAAACCCTGTTTGTCTTCGAGGGCACAGGTCACAGTATTACTTGGCAGCCCCATTTCGTTTGTAATATGGTCGAAATGAAGCTGCGGACTATCTTGGGCAAAAAGCCCAAAAGTGCCAAAAAGTAATATAAAAAGCAGTTTTTTCAATGTTTTAGCTTGGTTTTAAGGACGACATCTTCTGAATCCACTCAACATAAATGGTGTTTTGCGGGCGGTATTTTTTATACTATTTGGGGCATCAATGGCCACCTCCCTACTCCACAGTCTTCGGGGGTCGGTGGTGGTGGCCAGCGAGGTGTAGGTTCGGTCGGTGGTCATGTCCAACTCAGGGCAATCGCCCGCCACCGTCCACTGGTTTCCTGGACCCCATTCCCACACCAACCAGCCTATGTTTTGGGCATCGGACTGGCGGATAAGTTGGGCATAATCTACCAGTCCCGCATCTGAGCATGGATTTACTGTTGCACCTGCATAAGCCCCATATTTGGCAATTTCACCCATCACGATATTGATGGGAACGGTACGGATTTCATTAAACTTATTAACAATAAAACTGCCGCCTTCCAGAACATCAGTATAATTTTTAGGCCAATAGGGATGAAAATCAAAAATAATGTTTCGGATTCTATCGGCATTTAGAATTTCTACGCCTTTGACAGCAAAACAATGAAGGCTTTTGCCGCGATCCATTCCGTCTATCATCAACGGAACCGTAACGCCCACATTTCTTATTTGAATAATTGCATCTTTGTAGGCATTGGCGTACATATCCAAATCGCTGGGGTTGTTTTCGTCGCCCCCTGCGGCTTCATTTCCTACATTTACAATTAGGTAAGCCCTATGTTTTCTAATGAGCCGCACCATGGCTGGGCGTTTCCAATAATTGACGTATTCTTGCAAACGGCTGAATCCGCCGTCGGTAGCATCGGTGTAGTCCCAAAGCCCTACGATGGGTATGAGGCCGTTGTTTTTGGCGTTGGTAATGATGCGATCCAGTTGCAAATCGCTCGAAACAACCGCGCCCCTTTGTATTCCCCAGGCAATTCTTACACAATTTGCTCCTGTTTTGGCAATTTCGGCAAAACTTAAAACACCTTCGGAGTCTATATTATCAAAAACAACCATTTTATTGACACCCTTCAACACGATTTCAGCACCGCACAAATCTCGTAGCTTTTTGCCGTCGGTATAGAGTGTTCGCTTCGATAACGGTGCCAAGTATTTAGGATTAATAGATATTTTCATTTTTGAAGGGTCAATAGTCGTACTTATTTTGGAAGAGTCAGTGGTATGAACTTGTGCCATGAGGCAGGTGGCTACCAAAAAGTAACCGAGGGCTAAGCTAAATTTTAAAGTGTTCATGTTGAGTTTGGTTTATGGTTTATACTGATTTTAAATTGGTATTTCTACGACCACCTTCGTTCCTGTTGCTTGGCCCTGCTGATTTTGAAGGTCAAAAACTTGAACTTTGGTGGTACTGTTATACAATTGGTTAATGAGTTCGATGCGTTCGTTGGTTACTTTCATGCCAAAAGACTTATTGATGGTGGCCGATTTGCTCTTAAATTCTGCCGCTTTTTCGCGGCCGATGCCATCGTCCAGAATTTCGATGTGCAGCAGATTTTCGTTGGGCTGGGTTACTTCTACGCCTATTGTGCCGCCCGCATCTTTGTGCATGAGGCCGTGCCAGATGGCGTTTTCGACGAAGGGTTGCACCAGCAACGGCGGAATCTGAATATAGCTCGTGTCGATACCCTCGGCAATGTTGATGTGGTACGACACTTTGCCCTTGAAACGCATGGCTTCCATTTCTATGTACAGCCGCAGGGTTTCGAGTTCGTTTTCGAGCGTTACTTTTTCGGAACGCGAGTTTTCTAAAACCAGCCTGATGAGCCGCGAAAACTTACTGAGATACTCCGAGGCTTTTTCGGCTTCGTTTTGGGCCGTAAAAAGCTGAATAGAATTGAGGCAATTGAAAATAAAGTGCGGGTTCATCTGCGCCCGCAAGGCCGATATTTCGGTTGCTTGAATTCTGTGCGTTACGTCTTCAATGATTTTGTTTTTTGATTTTAATTCTCGGTAATTTGCCCTGAGCTTGCGGTTGTACCAAACCAACACAAACCCCAAAATTATCGCCATCGTCAATCCCAAAACCAAAATATTTCTCGAGCGGTCTTCGATAACCTTATTTTGCTCTAACTCTTTTATTTTCAGGGTTTTAATAATATTTTCTTGCCTTGTTTTCTCATCGGTAGAGAGTAATTTTTGTTTATTGACTTGCTCTTTGAGGGTCTGCGTTTCAATTTGGCTTCTTAGTTTTTCGCTGGTTGCTTGGTCCAAAAATCGTTGCCTTTCGGCCATTGATTTCAACTGGTCAAACTTGTTTTTTTGCTGAATATTCAAGAGTTCTTTCGCCTGCAAATCCTGCACTTGTTTGTTTTTTAATTCGATCCGTTCGAGGTCAAATTGGCTCTGGATTTTATACAATTCTTCGCTGTTATAAATCGCAGTTGCCGAATCTCTGGCGATTACGTATTTTTCAAAATTTGCCAAACTGCTCCTCCAATTCCCTTTCTTCGATTCGGTCAAGTACAGCACTCGGTACGAATTTTGAACGCCTATCCGTGGTTTTCGGGGCAACGAAAGTGCTTTTTCGGCATACTGCTGGGCGAGTTCAAAGTTGTTTTGGGACAAATAATAGTCTGCCAGCAAGGACTGCGTGCTGCACAAATTCTCGAACTTATCGAGTTCAAACCATATCGTTTCGGCTTTTTTTCGGTATTCAATGGCTTCGTCGGTGCGGTTCTGTGTCCGCAAAAAATCACTGTAATCGTCGTAAACACTGGCATAATTACCTTTAATCGGAACGTTTTTTAGGTTATCGAGGCAGAGGCGGTAGTATTTTTCGGCCACATCGTATTTGCCTTTCTTTATGTTGATAATGGCCACGCCCTGCCATATAGAAACTTGGTAGGCCCAGGCACTTCCAACGCTCAGACCCGTGCCAGCTTTCATTAGGCTATCAGCTTGTTGATAATATTTAAGAGCATTATCGTATTCTCTGATGTTGGTGTACACATCGCCCAGGTTGTAGCAAATTCGCCAGAAAACCTGCGGATCGTGGTCGGCGTTTTCAACAACTTTGTAGGCTTTCAAATAAAGCCGTAGGCTTGCTTCGGTGTTGGTTTTTATGTTGCGGTAGTAGTACGCCTCTTGGAACAAACCCTTTACTTCAAACTCAACGTTACGGCAAGATTGGGCGTAGGCAACCATTTTTTTGCCGTAGTACAAGCAACTGTCTTTGTGGCTTTTGGTTTCTCTATACAACGCCCCCAAATAATTGTAGAGCCTCAGTATGGTTGAGTCGCGGCGAAGACTCGGTGGCTTTTGCTTTTCGATTGCCAACAACTCGTGTGCTTTATCGGCCACCGCCCTGGTATAAACCGAGTCTTTGGCGCGGTTCATGTCGAAAGCAGGCATCGGATATTTCTGCCCAACGCTGCTCGTGATGCGTTTGAATTGTGCCAAGGCAGCGTGAAAACATACAAGCAGCAACAGCAAGACCAGGGTACCTCTTTTTTTACTTAGCATTCTATGTCATGTTGGAACAGGTTGGATCGCAACTTTGAAAGAGACTCAATATTACCCACATTTTCAACAGCAAGCAATAAACAATCAGTGAGTTGCGGGTATTAGTAGGTGAACGACAGAAAATACAATCCAAAGGTCGAAACGGGGTTTTGGCTCCGTTTTCATTGACCGTTTAATCACTCACCTACTAAAACCGACCGTTCGCCTACTGAAACCCGACGGTGGCGGGTACGGCCCGATATTTTGTTTGCGCTTGGTTTATGTTTGCATTGGTAAGACGCTAACTCAATAAGACCATGTCCTCAACTATGCTTCCTTTGCTTTGGTTTGGCCGCAAGGCGGTAGATCCCAACCACATTATTCGGCTCGAGGCCGACCGCAACTACACGTTATTTTTCTTTCTGGACGGCAGCAAAACGCTCATGTCGCACACGCTGGCTTTTTATGAAGGCGCTTTGCCGCCCCACTTCATACGGGTACACAAAAGCCATTATGTCAATACTGAACACGTCAAGAATTTGGGCAGTCGGCTTCGCTCGGAGTTAGAACTCAACAACGGCAAGCGCATTCCGATAGCCCGCCGAAGGTGGAAAGTGTTGAAAGACTTTGCCAAAACGCTTTAATTTCTAATACTCATCATTTTTTAACCCAACGCGGCGGCGCATCTACATCTTTAACGATTTACCTGTGCGCTGTTTTAGGTAATTATGGCAACCATTACCCATTCAATTGAGAAGGCAAAATGTGCTTTCTGAAAAATCTAACTCACAATTAAACTTTAAATAATATGAAAAAGATAATCCTACTTTCATTGCTGCTCACGGGTTTTTTCGGGGAAACTATTGGGCAAAGCTATACTTCTACCATTGTTTCTGGTATCAATGAAATTGCAGGTACTGGCACAGCCGTTACGCTCACAGCCTCTGTAAGTTCTTCAACATCGTCGGGTAGCCTGCCCATTGGTTTTACTTTTAATTTTTATGGTAATGCCTACACGAATTTTTATATTAATCCAACAGGAACATTATCGTTTAGTAGTGCCAATCAGAATTATTTAGGTAACAACATAATTCCATCAACCAATTTACCGAATAATTTTATAGGTTTTGCCTTTATAAATCCTTACGATAATTATCCCAGCCCTAATGTTTATCCTGATTATTCAACAGCAATAATAAATTATTTTGTTTCGGGTACTGCTCCGAATAGAATCTTGGTTGTGAATTTTAAAAAAGTAAAAATTCCTGCTACTTTTTCTTTCTCTAACCAAATTTTAAACATTCAAACACAGCTTTATGAAAGTGATGGTAAAATTGAAGTACATAATACCAATAGTGCTGCTACCTATAGTTCGAGTATAAATAGAGTAAAAAAACTCCAGATTGGTGTAGAGAATATTGATGGAACGAATGGTACTGCCGCAACTTGCCCAGAAAACTGGAATTTAGATAATCAAACTGTTCGTTTTAGTTATTGCTCTGCTTCTCCAAGCAATCCTACTAGTGTAACAAGTAGTATGACCTTGTGTACCGCTACTACACCTAATACACAATCTATTAATTTGAATGCTACTTGTGCCTCTGGCGCACCCGTTTGGTATTCAGCAAGTGGGACAGGTTCTTGCATTGTATCTGCCAGTTCTGCACTTACGAACACTACTGTTACGCCTACAGCAACAACTTCCTATAGAGTGCGTTGTGAAAGCAATGGTTGTAATAGTAATTTTGTAACAACTACGATTACCGTAGCTGATAAAATAGCCGACCCTACGAATGTAACCGCCGACCAAAATATTTGTACGGCAGGAAGCAGTATTAATCTTGTTGGTTCTTGCACCAATACTTATCCAAAATGGTATGATGCTTCAAACACACTTCTTTCAAGTTATAATACCTATACTAACTACAATGCTTTGTATAATGCTTCGGTGTCGGTGTCGCCAAGTGCTTCTACAACTTATACTATCAAGTGTGAAAATACCAGTTATCCCGTTTGTTCGGGTAGTAAAACTGTAAATGTTACGATAAGTAATCTATCTAATCCTACTGCTGTTACTGCTTCTCAAACTATTTGTGCGGGTGTCTCCGTCAATTTACAAGGCACTTGTGCCACTGGTACAAAAGAGTGGGGTTTATGGAATGGAAATATCTACGCTGCATTTACTAATACGAATGTATCGCCAACAGCTACAAGTTATTATCGAGTTAGTTGTGTAAATGGAACTTGTAGCACTTATCAGACTGTCATTATTACTGTAAATGCTCTTCCTGCTGCTCCTGCAAGCATAACCAAAAATCCAAATACACAAGTAAATCCGAGTACAAATGTTTTACTGACAGCTACTTGTGCTTCGGGCAATACCATAAAGTGGGAAGATAACTCAACAACAAATCCAAGAACTGTTAATCCAGTCCTAACTACTACTTATTCTGCAAAATGCGTAAATGGTACGTGTGAATCTGCAACCAACACGAGTACAACCGTTACCGTAAACGGCCCTCCCGTCATAAGTGCGTCGGACAATCCTATCTGTGGAGTGCTGTCGGTACAGGTCTTTATTCCAAGGGTAACATTGACAGCGGCTGGGTGCAGCAATGATGTTGTTTGGAGTAGCACTCCATCCAATGCACCCAAGCCAACTGGAAACTCTGGAGCATTATCTATTTTAGACTTTTCGGGAAATGTTACTTACACTGCTTTCTGCCCAGCCACGGGTTTGACCAGTGCGAGCTATTTACTCAGCTACATTCCTAACACAACGGGTACAATTATAGCCAGTCCAAACCCTATCACTACCGTCGGGCAAACGTTGATTTTGGCTGTACCAGTTATTGCGGGCACGTTTACTTGGTCAGCTTCAACGGCTCTTGCCGTAGGTTATGGTGGAGGTACACAAATAGGCACGGGCACTTCGCTTAGTCATACCACCACCACCACCACCGAATATACCGTACAAAGAGCGGTGAGTGGTTGTACGTTTTTTTCAACCTTAAAAGTACCTTATCAATTAACGGTTGGTGGAACGGGCAATAATGCCCTTGATGTCAGTTATAGTGAAGGTGGAGCAAGATATTTAGTCGCAGATGGCGGAAGCGGAAGCCCAGCAATAGCAAGCCCGCAAAGTGGCACTTTCGATGCCAATATTCCTTATTTTAATTCTGGAGTAACGCTTACCTCTGGTTCTTATGGACAAACTTATTGGAGCGGGAAATTTATTTCAAGAAATCAAAATGTTTGGGAGATTTGGCAATTGGCGGGCGGAGCGGCAGGCAGTTCAGGTCAAAATCAAAGATTATACCATACTAAGTTTTTGTTCACATCGCAACGTCCACCATGTTCGGCGGTTTGGATAAAAGATACCGACAATTCGGAAGTAACTTTAACAAACACTGGCGTTTGCGAAAACGCAAGCCCAATCGTTTGTCCAACTCCCACAATTTCATCAACTACCGCAAGCCCCGCAACCATCAACTTCGGTGGTAGCCTTACTCTAACTGCCAACGGCTGTAGTGGAGGCACTGTTGTGTGGTCGAATGGAGGAGCTACAACTCCAACGCTGACGGTCTCGCCAACTACCAACACAAACTACACTTTTGTTTGCACGGTTGCCCCTTGTGTAATTACGAGTCCGCAGTTTTCGGTTATCGTAACGCCTCCACCCTGCCCACCGAGCCTTTCTCTATCAAGCACCAACACTCCGACCGATGATATTAGCACAGGTACCATTATTAAGCAAGCCAACGCTACCACAGGCACAATCACCGCCACCAACAAAATCACTGGCACGGACACAAAAGCAACCTATGAAGCAAAAAGCATCACCTTAAATCCTGGCTTTAAGGCCGATAACGGAACTGTTTTTAAGGTACAGGTGGGTGGGTGTCAGTAAACTAAATACTTAACAACCAATTAATTACAAAAACACTGCATTAAAAAACGCGGCAACAAAAAGCGTTAGAAACGCTGTGCCTTGCAAACCCTGATGAGAAATCGGGGCCAACGGGAATCATCAGAAATGCGCGAATGGATATGTGTCTTTTTTAACAAACACAATCAATTTTTTACAAACCGTTTAAACAAACAAAACAATGAACAAACAACCTATTTTCCGCTCGTTTCTTGCCCTCGCTTTGCTGTTGGGTGTAGTTTGGTCTTGCAAAAAAGACGACCCCGCACCTGATACCTGTAAACTTTCGGCCCTTGACCGTGGCGACGGCAACAAACACAACTACACCTACGACGCCAAAGGTAAAATCACCACGATGAGCCGCGAGCTCGACGGCTCGGGCTCTGGTAAAACCGCTAAGTACGTTTATACCTTCACGTATGATGCTGCGGGGCTACTCACCAAGTCGGTTTGGACGCTCGACGGCAAAGCCGACGGCTCTGAAACCTATACCTATACCAACGGCAAAATCAGCAAAACTACTTTTGTGTATGCCAGTGGCGACAAAGGTGTAAACAACATCAAATACAATGCCGCTGGTCAAATAACTGAGTTCACGATTGAATACGGCACGCCGGACGACGGCAAACAATATTTTGAATACGATGCCAACGGCATCATGGTGAAGAGTGGCTACAGCGACTTAAAAAACTACAAATATTTTGAATACGTCGTCAAAGCCGTGGGCGTTGCCAAGTCGCCCGAGCAGTTGTTGGCCAACTACGGCCTACCTTATGATGTGTTGGTGGGCAATCCGTGGACTACCAACATAGGCGGCGAAGGCTCGACCTACGAGATTTTCTATGATGACGGCGGCGGCAAGTTGGTGTCAGACGGCACGGGCAAAACCACCGCCATAAAGACCAACACCAAGGGCTACATTACTGAGGTTTCTGAACTTGACAATACCACCAAAACCACCACCACTGGCACGTTTACAATGCTTGATTGTAATTGATTCTTGTCTTTTCGGTTGTTGTTGGCACTTGTGCCGTCCAAAACCTACGGCAGGTCAAAGTACAGCACAAGGTTTTGCAAACCGTTTAACAAACAAAACAATGAACAAACAACCTATTTTTTGCTTGTTTTTGCCGACTTAAAGCACCCTCGTTCTGATTTTATGGATTGTAACGGTGGTGAATTTACCAAACAAAGTCGGGCGGCGTTCGGAAAGTATTTTGATTAAAATTTGTCTAATGCGTTCGGTGTCTTTGAAAATGTCTGGTGTTCCACGTTGAAGTTCATAAACAGAAAAAACCTCAATGCCCAATTGTCGGATAGATGCAATGAGGCTGTGGTCAATGTTTTCGTCGGCCAAAATCATGCGACAGAAAGCAATGATTCTTCATTGGCCAGCACATCGGCAGCGTAAGCAAGGACTGCCAGCAAATGCGCCTCGGTCAAATGAGGGTACATTTTGAGCATATCGGCATGACTTGCGCCTTCTGAGCCTTTTCTCAGAATCATTTCAACCGTCAGGCGCGTACCTTTTAGTACGGGCTTGCCAAGCATCACCCGATGGTCTGTTACGATGTAGTCATTAGATATTTTTAACATATAATTTCTTTATTTTGTACTATTTTGATTCTTTTTGTGCGTCTAAAATTATGTAAAGCACAAGCAGTTCTAAAAATTAAATCTCTGTATTGATATTTATAATTTCGATTTCTATCCTTTAAAATTCTCATAATTTTTACTGACGAAAAGACGTGTTCTATACCCACTCTAACACTGCTAAATGCTTTATTTTCAGATTTTTGAATATCTGTTAGGAATGAATTAATAATAAAGTAACATTTTAAGCTGCGATTGTATAGGATAATTTTGGAACTTCAAGGTTCATTTTTATCCGTTTCCAATCCACCTCATCTTTACAGGTTTTTATTCCTATTTGGTATTTTTTTTCTACAATTCGTGCTACTACTTTTAGTCCCGTTTTAGTAGAAGTATTTTCGATTAATGTTTTTATTGTTCTATAATCAAGAAAAACAACTCCTTGAATTGCTCGGTGAACATGAGCAAACAATCGGTGTTCAATCACACGGTTCGCCGCTGCGATTCCATTTTGAAGCATAGGGCGGATAGTGACAGACGACAATATTTTTCCCAATTATTTCAGCAAGGTCAAGTAACTCTTTTTTGAAAGCATAATGTCTGTAACTATTTCCACCTCCTGCATCACATAAGATTACAATTGTATCTGAATCAGGGTATTGATGGATGCCGAAACTATCCCACCACCAAAGGATATTTTCACAAATAAAATCGGCTGTTTCATGGCTATTTCCTATGGTAATATAGCCTTCGTTACGTTGAATATCATAGATTCCATGCGGTATTACCTTACCATCCGCTAAATACGAGTAGTCATGGTCATAGACCTTAGTTTGTCCTTTGGTATAACACTTCCCTGTTCTATAAAGATTGCCTATAAGTTCTTTTTTCTTACAGTCAATCGCAGCGGCGAACCGTACTGATAATAGGCGTTTTAAGGGTAGTCGCTAACATAATTTGCCAAATGATTTGAAACTGCACATTGCGTTGTTCGTATTGTCCTGTGGGAAGATTTTTCGACATTTTTCTATACTTAAAATCCATTCCTCGAAGTTGTTTTTTAATCGAACGATGACTAAGAACATGACCTGTTTCTTCTTTAAACAATCTCGCTATTTCCGCAGGGCGAAAATGTATCCAATAAACAGTTGGGTCGGTTGGACTCCCAGCTTTATGTCGATTTATCCAGTCAATTAATAAAGATTGAATTAGCTCAAATTTGATAAAAAAAAAGGGCGACCACCTCCATTTTTCCTTTGTCTGTTCTTGGGAATTGGGGGAAATAAAGATGGATTTTTAATTTCATTACCAGCCTTTCGGATAGTTTTATAGGAAATCTTGAGCAAATCTCTGATATATTTTTTACCTCCATGACCTAATTTCTCAGATTCAAGATAGGCATAATGACGGCGTTCTCGCTCACCCAAGTCTTGGTAAAACAAAAGCATTTTTTGCTCAATAAATTCACTGTATCTTTGCATAATTGCAGAGATTTCTAAGTAAAATACAAAGATATAAAAATGATACTTTAATAATTTGACATTCCTAATAAAGCAAGCTAGACATAATCGAACAAAAACTTTCATGAGCAATATGAGTTCTTCTGAAAAAACAGCATATTTTGCATTATCTCCAAAGGAAGCATTGGAGTTTGATATTGGTGATTTACGGAATATTTACAAAGCTGATGGGATTTATGATGTTACCATTGAAAATGCTTTACAAGATTTGATAAAACAAACGAAGATTAAATACAAAACCTTATTTGATTAAAATATGGAAGCATATAAAGATACAATTGACCTTTTTATAAAGGCTAGGAAATTTGAATTCAATAGTAACCGAGATAATCAACTAAATTCAGTTATTAAGGAGTTTACGATTATATACGAAAAATACGAAATGGGCTCATTTCCAATACTTTTATATTGCTTAGACGATAACTCTGAAGATATTGATATTACACAAGGTTTTATAGAGCCTATCTCTGCTTATTATTATGACTTTAAACGTTATTTTTTTACAGTGTTTTTGCAAAATCTTAATATTATTTATCCTCATGCTATTCAGATGACAAGGAATATATTAGCTCCAATTGTCCTCCCCCCTTATGCCGCAACCACTATTGACTGGAGATACTCTTGATTCTTATAGACCATTTGTGGGGTCTTACCTTTGAGAGCCGAATGCGGTCTGTCAAAGTTATAGGAGTTCCACCATATG
>JAAFKE010000009.1 GCA_013298215.1 Cytophagales bacterium
CAGAGAAGTTAAGCCCCGTAACGCCGATGATAGCTGGTTCAACCCCGCAAAAGTAGGTAGATGCCTGAATATTAAACCAAGCCAAAGTGCCCCAACAGCCTAATCAGCCGTCGGGGCACTTTTTGCATTTATAACTCAACTCCAAGCCTAACCACACCCTTCCATACACCCACAATTCCACTCACTCAAATACCACTCCCACAACAGCCAAGTAGATTTAGTGCCACGCTACGGTAGCCGTCGCAAGGAACAACAAGAAGGGAAGGTCGGACATTATCAATCCAAAATATTCTGTTGTTTTAGTTACGGAAATCTTGAAGAGGCGGTACGTATCACAAGCGATCTTTGATGAGGCGCATGCGTTCGGTAGGTAGAATAAAATTGAAACTACCCCAGATTATTTCGTCGTATTTAGCAACAGTTTGGTGCGGGAAGTCGTCGGTAGAGATCATCATGTCTCCTTCGGGTATTAGGTTTCCATTGCTTTTTAGTATTTCGTTGGTCACAAAATGCAGGTGAATACTGCCGACAACGTCTTCAAATTGAGTTTCAAGCAACATTTCGGAGTTTTGTAAATACCATTTTTTGTTGAAAGGCTTGTAATTGACGGCCGCAAAAAGCCTTTTTCCCACCCGTTTTTTCTTGTTGAACGCGCTTTTGTCGGCCTCAAAAATAT
The DNA here is from genome assembly GCA_013298215.1 of Cytophagales bacterium. Taxonomy (GTDB): domain Bacteria; phylum Bacteroidota; class Bacteroidia; order Cytophagales; family Spirosomataceae; genus JAAFKE01. The sequence continues at coordinate 677 of JAAFKE010000009.1, forward strand.
CGACAATGTGTTGGGGTAGGAACTCGTATTCGATCCTGACGATGGCACTGTCGGTGGAATTTATAAAAATTTTACCATTTCTGGCGGCTACGATCCCGCTGTCGATGGCTGCGAAGCGTATTTGATAGACACTTTTTTCCATGTAATAAAGCAACGAGTCATCCAGTTCGAATTTATAATTGTTAATATTTCCGCCATTCAGGTATTCGGGGATACCACTTTCGATGCTGTGCGCAACTATGGCAGCTCCGTTGGGAAACTCGTAGCCGTTGAGTTTTTTAGAACGATTTGTGCCCTCAAATGTGCGTGCGCGGAGCACTTTTACTTTTTCTGGCACAACTGCCTTTGGTCTTAGGTCTTTTTCGGTTCTGACGAGTGCCTCGCTCACCTTTACATAATCCCCGTTTTGTTGGAGTGTTTCTTGGTAAAAACCAGCCAAAAGAAATGGCGTTTGTGGGTAGTTTTTTTTGATCTTCCACAGGGATTTTCGAACGAGCGTACTTGCCTCGAATTGTTTGACAAAGCCCTCGCCAACGATCTGAGGTTGCGCTGGTTCGAGTTCAATTGAAATATCTTTTTGATTGGCTGGAAAAAAAGAGGCTTTTATTGAATATGTTTTATAGCCTATGACTGCAACCACGAGACTCGAATCGGAGGTTATTTTTGGAAATCGGAACGCAAATGACCCTTCGATATTGGTAATTGTACCAGTGCCTTTGCTTAAAATACCGACGTAGGCGTTGGAAATAGGCAATTTTGTGCTTTTGTCGCTCACCTTGCCAGCAAGGCTCAGATATCCCTGCCCCCAACTGTTGAATGAATATAAAAACACCATAAATAAAAACAAAACAGAACGACATGGGATCAGACTCATGATATAAGTTACTTGTAGGTTAGATTAACATTTAAAATAACGAATAATTTCGCTATTTTTACCACATATACGTCAATTCAAAAAATAAAAAAAATGAAGAAAATAATAGTCTTACTGCTGGTTATACTAAATGCCACTTTTGTGACAACCAACGAAGTTTACGCTCAAAAGGAGAAAAAAGAGAAGAAAGAGAAAAAAGACGACACGTCTAAAAAAGAAAAAAAGGAAAAAAAAGATAAAGCCGATAAGCCAGAAAAAAAGTCTAAGCAAGACAAAGAAGATAAGGCTGATAAAAAGGCCAAAAAAGATGAAGATAAGGCCGATAAGCCAGAAAAAAAGTCTAAAAAAGACAAAGAGGAGGTAGCTGATAAAAAGGCTAAAAAAGATGAAGATAAAGCCGATAAGCCAGAAAAAAAGTCTAAAAAAGACAAAGAGGAGGTAGCTGATAAAAAGGCCAAAAAAGACGAAGATAAGGCCGATAAGTCAGAAAAAAAGTCTAAAAAAGACAAAGAGGAGGTAGCTGATAAAAAGGCTAAAAAAGATGAAGATAAGGCCGATAAGTCAGAAAAAAAGTCTAAAAAAGACAAAGAGGAGGTAGACGACAAAAAAATCTCGAAAGATGACGAAGGAACCACTAAGAAGGGCGTAAGAAAAACGACTAAAACCGATGATGGTGCCGAAGCTGACAACGGAACCCGCCGCAAAGTAGCTGGCGAAGACAAGGCTGCTGGTAAAGACGACAAAGGCCGCACTATTTATGAGGGGCCGCGCGGGGGACGTTATTATATCAACTCAAACGGTAATAAGTCGTATATTAAGAAAGATTAATTTGCTGGGTACGGTGTTTCAATGAGAAAAGTACCCCGTCTGAGTTTCGGTTCGGACGGGGTACTTTTTTAAAAGATGTGTTTTGAAGTTGCAAGCAAAAAAAATAAAAATCGCCTGCTTGCCAGTGGCAGGAATCGGCAATCCGTACCAGCATTTAATGATGCAGGGACTCAATGAGCAGGGGCGGCTTTGGGCATTTAATGGTGCGCCGAGCCGCTTTTTTGGTATTCTCCAAACGAGCCTGTTCTCTAAACCCAGTTATTTGCATTTCGATTGGATTAATTCCTACTATTGGCGCAAAACCAATTGGATGACGCTGTTGAGTGTTCCTGCGTTTGTGGTTCAGGTATTGATAGTCAGGTATTTACTGCAAATAAAAATTGTCTGGACGGTTCACAACATTGTTCCCCACGACGCAAAGATGCTTTGGGTACATCGGTTTTGCCAACGCTTTTTAGCCAAAAACTGCGACTGGATTCGGGTTTTTTCCGAAGACTCGCTTGGCCGGGCGGCATTAGAACTGAACGTACCCATTGCTACTTTTAGGGTTGTGCCAGAGGGCAGTTACGTGGGCTTTTATGAAGACGCTACTACCCAAACGAGCGCACGGCAGTTTTTGATGCTCCCCCCAAATGCACGTATATTGCTGTACATGGGGCTGGTCAAACCCTACAAAGGGGTTTTGGAATTGGTGCAACTTTTCAAGAAACTCAATCTCCCAAATACACGCCTGCTCATTGCTGGGAAAGCGCTGGATGCTACCTACCAAACCAAAATTGAGTCAGAACTGACCGATGCGGTTAGATTTGACAATACATTTGTGGCCGCAGACGCGCTACAACACTACTGTGAGGCAGCCGACGTGGTGGTGTTGCCCTTTAAAAAAATCGAAAATTCGGGATCGGTCATTATGGCTATGGGTTTTAGGAAGGCCGTTGTTGCACCAAACTTGTCGGTGGTCAAAGAACGGCTGTCGGAGCAACCCCAACTGTTGTTCGATGACGCGCATACGCTCGAAGATCGGATTCGGCAGGCACTGGCCCTGAGTTCGGATGAGCTGTTAGAGATCGGAAACCGTAATTTTGATGCCCTCAAAAAGCACAGCTGGCAAGATTTTGCCGCTTGTTTTGGGTAATTTATGTTCTTAAAAAACGCAATTAAATGAAAGTATTGACTGTTTTTGGTACGCGCCCCGAGGCTATTAAAATGGCGGTTTTAGTGCATGAACTAAACCAGAGCGAAGCCATCGAGCACCGCGTTTGTATCACATCTCAGCACCGCCAAATGCTGACGCAGGTTATGCGATTCTTTGACATAAAAGCCCATTATGACCTTGACATTATGCAGCCAGGCCAAGACCTAACCGACATAACCTGCAAGATATTGGCTGGTATGAAGCAAGTGTTGGCCGATTTTAGGCCCGATGTGGTGCTGGTACACGGAGACACAACAACTTGTTTGGCGGCATCTTTGGCGGCTTTTTACGCGGGCGTTCGGGTTGGGCACGTAGAGGCAGGACTGCGCACGTGGAATCTTCAAGCGCCTTTTCCGGAGGAAGCCAACCGCCAAATAGCAGATCGTATAACCGATTATTATTTTGCACCAACCGATAGTAACGTACAAAACCTTCGGCAGGAGGGAGTGGAAGCTTTGAAAATAATTAAGACTGGAAACACCGTTATTGATGCGCTCATGTATGCCAGCGATAAAGTACAGATGTTTTCGGAGCAAATTACGCCCGAGATAAAGTCAGTTTTTGGGTCGGGTGGTAGGGTTTTGTTGGTAACGGGACACCGCCGCGAAAACTTCGGCCAGGGCTTTATTGATATTTGCGATGCCATTGCCGAGTTGGCCACAAAGTACCCCGATTTAACAATCGTTTACCCCGTTCACTTAAATCCGAACGTGCAAAAGCCCGTTTATGAGCGGTTGGGCGGGTTGGCTAACGTGCATCTGCCCGCCCCGATGGACTACCCCGATTTTATCTTTGCCATGAAAAACGCCTGGGCCATACTGACCGATTCGGGCGGGGTGCAAGAAGAGGCCCCTTCGTTGGGTAAACCCGTTTTGGTGATGCGCGACACCACCGAGCGTCCCGAGGCAGTTGCCGCTGGTACGGTGCGGTTGGTGGGCGCAAACCGCGCAAACATTGTGGCAGGAATCTCGCAACTCGTAGAAGACCCAGGTGTTTACCAACAAATGACCCGCTCGATGAATCCCTACGGCGACGGGCGGGCATCGGCGCGGATCGTGGATTTTTTGGCGCGATTACAGTTCTAAGATTGTAATTTCGGTGCGGCGGTTCTTCTGATGCTCTTCCTCGGTTTTGGCGTTTTTAATGATGAGTTGCCGTTCGCCGTAGCCTTTGGCCACAATTCTGTCGGGTTCTATGCCTTTTGAGAGGATGTAATTAACCGCTGATTCGGCACGTCGTTGCGACAGTGTTTGGTTGTACGCGTCGGTGTCGCGGGCATCGGTGTGCGAGCTTAGTTCTATTTTTAGCGTCGGATTCGCCTTCATCACAGTCACTACCTTATCCAGTTCGGGTGCGGCATCGTTTCGGATGTTCGCCTTGTTGAGGTCGTAATAAATGTTGTCTAACACAAAAGATGTCCCGATCAGGTTGTTGTCTAATTTTATTTCGGTCACAAAAGTGGTATCGGTCACTGGTTTTTTCAAGAAAACGGGCGGGATGTTTCGCCCCGCCATCGAGAACGTTTCGCGTTTGTTGAGGAACTTTGGCAGCGCCACCAAAATACTATATTCTTTCCCCTCTTGGAGTTTATAAGTCCCAAACTTGCCTTTTTCGCGGGTTTTACCCTCGCCTATGAGCGTTTCTGTGCCATCATCACCAATCTCGAAGACCTGCACCGTGGCCGAATCCAGGGGCGTGGTGGGAGCTTCGTTGGTTGTCACGATGCCAGAGAGGTAATAATTGACCAATTTGGGCGTACCGATGTCGAGGTTTCCACCGAAGCGGGGGTCTTTGGGGTCGAGCTTGGCCAGCTGGATGGAGTCTAAGTTTACGCGGGTGTCTTCGAACAAATAAACGTCGTCGTCTCCCTTACCGCCGTCGCGGTTGGAGGCAAAAAAACCCCGGTATTCGTCGAGCCACGCCAGTCCAAAATCATCGAAACGGGTATTAAAAGGAGCCCCCATGTTGTCGATGCTAATAACACCCTGCGAGCGAGTGGCCACGAAGAGGTCTAACTTACCGAGCCCAGGGTGGCCGTCGGAGGCAAAATAAAGTTTGGCATCGGGCCCCACAATCGGAAAAATTTCGTTGCCTGGGGTATTTATGTCTTTGCCCATGTTTACGGGCTTGCTAAACCGCCCCGAGGCATCCATGTTTGTGCGGTAAATATCCAGACCACCCACGCCACCCTGGCGGTTCGACGCAAAGTAAATCGTCTTGCCGTCGGCCGAAAAAGCGGGCGACCCATCCCAAGCCAGCGAATCGCTGACGGGAATCATTCGCGGGGCGCTCCAAGTGCCACTTACCAGCCGGCTCACGTACAAGTCCACGTCGGCAGTACCTTTGCGCTTTCCAGTATTGCCCCGGGCAAAGACCACCGTTTTGCCGTCTTTCGAGAAAGTCGGTGTTCCCTCGTTGGCTTCGCCCGCCAGGATACTGTTGCTAAAAAGTACGGCCCCGCCAGATACTTCGCCAGTTTCGGACACCTGCGTTTTGTACAGGCCCAGCATGGGTAGGCCGTTTGTTTTGTATATTTTATCTTTGCGGGAGGCCGTAAAAATAAGTTCTTTTCCCAACACAATCGGGGCAAACTCTGCCCCGGCCGTGTTGATTTTTTCCAAGGGTTTTAGCTCATAAAAAGATTTTATTTTTATAATGTCGTCGATGCCGCGCAGGGTGAATAACTCGCGGTTGGCCTTTTCAGAATAAACTTTGTTGAGCGGCTTGGTTTGGATGTATTGCTCCAGTTGCTTGGCGGCTTCGGTATATTGCCCCGCCGATTTGAGCGCAAAAGCGTAGTGAAACCGAGCGTCGGGGTCGGCGGCTCCAGCGTCGATGGCCTTTTGGTAGTAGGGGGCAGCCAGTTGAGACCGGTCGGACATTCGGTAGGCTTCGGCGATGTAATAATTGGTCTGCGCTGGGGCAACGCTGGCCGTTGCGGCTTTTTGGAGGTCTTTAATGGCCAAGTCATACTCGCCGTTCTCAAACTTTTTGATCCCCTGTTTTTGGATCGAACCCACTGAGCCGCAACTCCAAATGCCCACCATGAGGGTCAATAACGCGATGCTGTTGTATTTCATTGTGTAAAATTTGTGCTTAGAATATCCCTTTTCAACTGGGTTAATGCCGCCAATACCCGCAAAGATGTGTTTATTATACGCCATAATTACCTTCTAAGCCTACTTAAAGAATGAGACCAATTTATTTTGATTTGTTTTGATATTATTTTGCCGCGTATTTTTGTGGGTAAAACGCCAATATTAAACGTTAAAATTACAAAAGTAGTGTGAGAAAAGTTTTATCTTGACCGCCAAACCTTTGCAACCAAACCCAATTATTTTTCATGCCAGCTACTTCTAAGCCCTCGGGTACTCAACTTGCCGCCGTCATTGGTCTTCCTACGGCCATCGCCATGATCGTCAGCTCAATTGTAGGGTCAGGAATTTACAAAAAAGTGGCTCCCATGTCGGCCGAGCTGCAATCGCCAACTTTGGTACTGGCTTGCTGGGTTCTTGGCGGTTTGGTGAGCTTGGCGGGCGCACTGAGCAACGCCGAAGTGGCGGGGCTTCTGGCTGGTACGGGCGGCGAGTACCGGTATTACCGCACCATTTACAACCGTTTTTTTTCGTTTTTGTACGGCTGGGCAAGTTTCGCAGTCATCCGCTCGGCTTCTATTGCGTCTATTGCCTACGTTTTTTCGCAGTCTTTCAATGCCCTCGTTCCGTTGCCCGTGGTGTCTGCTGAGTTGGCCTCGGTTGGGGTGTTTGGGGTTATATTTCCGTTCGAGAACTTGAGTGTCAAACTCCTCACGGTGGCGGTGGTGTTGGCACTGACGTGGGTAAACGGGCGGGGCGTTAAACTCGGCGGGCAGATCAGCCAGTGGCTCACGGGCTCGGTGCTCGTTGGTATTCTGACGATCGTCGTATTTGGCCTCAGCAGCGAGTCGTCGCACTTGTCTAACCTCCAACATTCGGTTGCTACGCCCGCTCACAGCACCAGCGTGGGTTTGTTTACCAGTATTTTTACGGCTATGCTGGCCGCTTTTTGGGCCTACGAAGGTTGGAGTAGCATCGGGTACATTGGTGGAGAAATCAAAAACCCGAACCGAAATCTTCCCATTGTTCTGCTCACGGGTTTGCTCATCGTCATGGCCCTTTACCTACTAACCAACGCGGCCTACCTGTCTTTGCTGCCCATTGAGGAGCTCACGCGCATCAAAAATACCCCCAACGCCATAGCGGCGGTGGAGGCCGTGCGGGTGTTTTGGGGCGAGGGTGGCGTGTATTTTATTTCTATTTTAATATTGCTAACTACCCTTGGTTGCACCCACACCACCATCCTGCTGGCCGCCCGGGCATACTATGCTATGGCGCAAGAAGGATTGTTTTTTGAGAAAGCCGCTGTGATTGACCCCCAAAGCAAAACGCCCAACAACGCACTTTGGATTCAGGGAGTTTGGACATCGATTTTGATTTTTACGGGCAGTTTCGACCAGCTGACGGATATGCTCATTTTTGCGTCGTTCTTGTTCTACGGAGCCACCACACTGGGGGTTTTTATATTGCGCCGCAAAATGCCCGATGCCCCGCGCCCCTACAAGGCATTTGGGTACCCGGTTGTGCCAGCTTTGTTCATTATTTTTTGCGTGTTTCTGATCTTCAACACCTTGCAAGCACGCCCGCGCGAGGCGCTCATGGGAATTGGCCTCATGCTCACGGGCGTGCCTTTTTATTGGTACTGGACGCGCAAAAAAGCCAACTTATAGCCCCAACACCCGTCGGTTAAAAGCCTCGTCCTTGCCCGATGCCGCGAAGTCGTCGAAAGCCTTGGCGGTTACGTTTATAATGTGGCTGTCGATAAACGGCGCACCCTCGGCCGCGCCTTGCTCGGGTGCTTTGATGGCGCACTCCCACTCGAGTACCGCCCAACCGTCGTAATCGTGCTGCGAGAGTTTAGAGAAAATACCCGAAAAGTCCACCTGCCCGTCGCCCAGCGAACGAAACCGCCCCGCTCGGTCGGCCCAGCCCGCGTAGCCGCTATAAACCCCCTGCCGCCCCGTGGGGTTAAACTCCGCGTCTTTGACGTGAAACGCCTTGATGCGGTCGTGGTATAGATCAATAAAGGCCAGATAGTCAAGTTGTTGGAGTATAAAATGGCTGGGGTCGTAGTTTATATTGGCACGTTTATGGCCGCCCAAATAATCCACAAACATCTCAAAGGTTGCGCCGTCGAACAAGTCCTCGCCGGGGTGCAATTCGTAGCAAGCGTCCACTCCGCAGTCTTCGTGCAGGTCTAAAATCGGTTTCCAGCGTTTGGCCAATTCAGTAAAACAGGTCTCGACCAACCCCGACGGGCGTTGAGGCCACGGGTACATAAACGGCCACATCAAAGCCCCCGAAAAAGTAACGTGCGACCGCAGCCCCAAGTTTTGGCTGGCCATAGCCGCCCATTTTACTTGCTGCACAGCCCACTGCTGCTGGGCATCGACGTGGCCTTTGAGTTCGGCGGGGGCAAAACCGTCGAACATCGGCGCGTAGGCAGGATGCACGGCCACTAACTGGCCCTGCAAGTGCGTCGATAGCTCAGTTATTTCTACGCCCCAATTTGCGCAGTTTCCCTTCAATTCGTCGCAGTAGGTCTTGCTTTCGGCGGCTTTTTGGAGGTCAATCACGCGCGCATCCCAGGTTGGCAGTTGCACGCCTTTGTACCCCAGCGAAGCCATGTACTTGCAGATGTTTTCTAATGAATTAAAAGGGGCTTGGTCGCCCATGAATTGTGCCAAAAAAACGGCTGGTCCTTTGATGGTTTTCATTGTGTGGTTTAGTTTTTAAATTTCACCCATTTAGCATTGCTGCGCCCAGACTCAATCACAGTTTCGATAAACTGCATTCCGCGAATACCGTCGTCAATTGTCGGAAAGTCAAGATCAAAGGCGTTGGGCGTTTCGCCGTTTATTGTTTTGCGAACCGTGCGGCTGAAATTGCGGTAAATATTAGCGAAGGCCTCTAAATATCCCTCGGGGTGGCCAGCGGGCAAACGAATGTGCGCCTTGGCACTGTCGCAAAGGTTTCCCACCGACGGTCGGTAGGTGCGCGCACCGTCGTTGTCGTAGTGGTGCAACGTGTTTGGTTCTAACTGTTGCCACCGCACGCTGCCCTTTTGGCCGTGAACCCTAATGTTGAGCCCGTTTTCTTCGCCGTTGGCAATTTGGCTGCAATGCAAAAGCCCTTTGGCTCCGTTCTCGAAATGCAGCAACACATTGGCATCGTCGTCCAGCAGTCGGCCGTCCACAAACGTGCTCACGTCGGCGCAGACCTCGGTTATTTTCAGGCCAGTGATGTATTCGGCCAAGTTTTCGGCGTGCGTACCAATGTCGCCCACCGCCCCACCCATGCCAGACCGCTTCGGATCGGTGCGCCATTCGGCTTGTTTGTAGCCAGTTAGCTCCACATTTTCCGACAGCCAGCCCTGTGGGTACTCCACCACTATTTTCCTGATTTTGCCCAACGCGCCCGATTGCACCAGAAAGCGCGCCTGTTTCACCATCGGGTAGCCAGTATAGTTGTGGGTGAGGCCGAAGCATAACCCCGTTTTTTCGATTATTCTTTTGAGCTCAACGGCTTCATCGAGCGAAAAAGTAGCGGGCTTGTCACAAATGACGTGGAAACCGTTTTCTAAGGCCATTTTGGCGGGCGGAAAGTGCATATAATTGGGGGTCACAATCGACACAATGTCAATGCCATCGGCGCGCTTTTTTTCTTGCTCGATCATTTCTTGAAACGATCCGTAGCAACGTTCGGGCGGTAGCATGAGGTCGGCCCCAGAGGCGCGTGCTTTGTCGGGGTCTTGGCTGAAGGCCCCCGCCACCAGTTCAATTTCGCCATCGAGGGCGGCCGCCATTCGGTGTACGGCGCCTATAAAAGCACCGCGTCCGCCACCCACCATTCCCATTCTGATTTTTCTTTGCATAAACACTACGGTTGTTAAAGAGGGTTTTTGGTAATAATGAATCAAAAGTAGTTAGTTTGTCGTCTGAATAAAGTAGAATTGCAATCGTTTTTACTTAAAAAAACGTTCGAGACCTTTTAATTTAATTCCTGACAAACCTACCACTAAACCATTTACCAATGACACAGACAATTAATAAATCGGGACTTTTCACGGCGGGCTGCTTTGCGCTCATCACCACGGCCATGTCGTTTGGCTTGCGGGCGGGCATGGTGCCCGTCTGGCAAAACCAGTTTGGCCTCACCGCCGAAGACGCGGGCTGGATAGCCGCCACTGCTTTTTGGGGTTTCACGCTGGCCATGATCTTCGGCGGGCCACTCTGCGACTTGTTGGGCATCAAAAAGCTCATCTACATTGCGTTTGCGGGCCACCTGGTCGGGATTGTCTGGACTATTTTTTCCGATAATTTTTGGTCGTTTTATCTTTCTACGCTCGTGGTTGGCGTGGCCAACGGACTGGTAGAAGCCGCCTGCAACCCACTCGTAACGTCGATGTACACCGACGAAAAAACCAAGATGCTCAACCGTTTCCACATGTGGTTCCCAGGCGGAATTGTTATTGGCGGTCTGGTTGGGTATTTTATGACCGAGGCGGGCATTAGCTGGAAGTACCAGATTGCCACCATGCTGATTCCCAATATTATTTACGGAGTTATGTTTTTCGACAAAATTGTTCCCGTCACCGAGCGCGTTTCGTCGGGCGTTTCGTCGGGCGATATGTACAAAGCCTGCATCAAGCCTTTCTTTTTACTCTTGGTTTTTTGTATGATGATCTCCGCCGCTACTGAACTGGGCACGGGGCAGCTCATCACTAAATTATTGGAGGGCACTGGGCAGAGTGGTCTGCTGGTGTTGGTTTTCATCAACGGGCTCATGGCCGTGGGGCGGCTTTTTGCGGGGCCAATTGTGCACCGTCTTTCGCCTTTGGGCATGCTGCTGTTTTCGTCGGTTTTCTCGGCATTGGGGCTCTACGCCCTCAGCGAAGCCACTGGCGGTATGACTTTTGTGGCGGCGGGTGTTTTTGCCACTGGCATTTGCTTTTTTTGGCCCACCAACTTGGGTTTTGTGTCGGAGAGTTTGCCCAAAACGGGAGCGCTGGGTTTGGCCATCATGGGCGGGGCAGGAATGCTCTCGGTGTCGATTGTACTGCCCATCTTGGGGCGTTTTTTAGACCAGCAGTCTGGCGCAGCCACCCTCAAAACCTTCGCCATTTTGCCGTTGTGTTTGTCGGTTATTTTCGCGATTTTGTACTTTCAAAACAAGGCTAAAAAAGCCCAGTAACACCTACTGGCAATACTGATCCAACGCCACTTTCGCGTCTTTATACCCCAATCTGAGGGCTGTTTGTAGATTCAAGCAGCCCTCAGATTGTTTTTTTTGCATCAACTGCGCAATTCCAAGCGCATTGAACGCCTTCCCAAATTTTTTATCTTGTTGCACAGCCCGCTGAAAACTGGTGATGGCAAGCCCCAAGTCTTTTTTCTGAAAATAAATGTTGCCCCGGTTGTACCACGCCACGGCGTTTTTTGGGTCAATCGCCACGGCTTTGTCGAAGTCGGTTAGGGCGTTGTCCAACTGCCCCAACAAGTCGAATAACTGCCCCCGATCTAAGTAAATATCAGTGGTTTGGGGCGACCGCCTGATGGCCTCGGCGAAGTCGCTGAGAGCCGCGTCGGTTTCGTTCTTTACGACCCTCAGCTTGGCTCGGTTAAAGTAAGGTTGGTAACTTTCTGGGTCAATTTTCAATGCTTGCTCGTAGTCCAAAAGCGCATTTTCGTATTCTTTCATTTGGAAATACGCCACCCCGCGCGTGTTGAAGGTAGCAGCCGAAGCGTTGGCCTCGACGGCTTTGTTGAGCAGTGGGAGTGCCTCCTTAAATTTGCCTTGTTGCATCAGAGCTCGCCCCGCCTGGAGCGATTCGTCGGAGCCGCAACTACACAAAAGGCCCATTATGAACGGGAAAATAATTTTTTTCATTGGTACAATCTAAGTAATAATGTTGAGTTTTGACGGTAGTGCTATTTCAGTTTAGTGTGTGCGTTAGCAATAAGTTTATCCAAATATGCCCTTTCTTCTTCGTATGACATATTCATAATTTCAAGACTTATTTTGTCTCGGATTTCACGCATTACTTTTATTGCATCAAACTTTTTTTCGGTTTGTTTAATCTTCGCTTCCATATCTTGTAATCTCTTTTGGTGTCCTAATTTCTATCATACTGTATCCCAATTGATAATTTATTCCGTTGTAACCACGAATTCTGTCAAGGTTTACGATGTGCTTAAAGTTCCAACTTACCAAAACATCAGCTTTACAAAGTGTCGCGATGGCAATATGTTGGCAGTCGGCGCGGCTTGTTTTGCCAACCACTTTTGCTTCGATGTATTTGTCTGCAAGTTCAGTTGCTTCTGGCGAAAGTCGTATGTTTTCAATTTGTTCCTTCGGAATTGTTGTCAATAATTCCTTCACAAATTCAGGGGCTCTTAAAAGTTCAGCTTCAAGAATGTCCGAAATAATTACAATGATTTCTCCATTTATTACTCGGTCAAAAAATAGAATTGTATCCGCCGAAAACTCATCGTCAAAATAACCACCAACGACAGATGTGTCTACGTAAATTCTTTGCTTCATTTTCATCTAAATTTCTTATCAAATTTACGAAAAAATGTTGGGCCAGAAAGTAGCCATCCGAATTTTGTTGGGTCGCTCGGAGCATTATTACTTGATTAACCAAATTCCTGAAAGTTATTGTGCGTCAAGTTTGGCAGTAAGCAGCCATCTTTTTATATTTGCAACATAATTGCAAAAACAACATGAAAGCCAGTAATTACACCTTTTCTATTCTGTTTCTCAGCGGGTTGCACCTACTTTGTTGTATGCTGCCGTGGCTGGTGCCAATTATTGGCCTCGGCTACATGGCGCACTGGAGCAGCGAAATGGCAAAGTATCAAATTTATTTGTCTGGTATCCAATTGGTTATGATTGTTTGGATGCTCAGGCGAGTGCTGGTTGGTGGTCCAAAACCACACGTAGTTCGTGACGGTATTTTGTTGGCCACCCTACTGATTTCGTTCGGTACTGGCCTGAACTTGCACCGTGGCAAGTGGTTTCAGACCGACCAAGATAAGATGACATCGGTACATTTTGAGCGCGTTATGGCCACGCGCCAGCTTCAACTCGACGTGAAGAAAGCAGATTTCACGATCAATGCTTTTAAAGACGAGATTGGGAGCGTCGAGGGCGTAATCCCGTCGCAGATCAAAGCCCACGATTCCATGGTGTCGTTGAGGTACGATTTTCGTAAGATCGACAAGGCCGATCTGATTCAAGAAATAAGGGATCGGGGTTATCACGTGAGAGAAATTCAAAACTAAATCTAAAAACAATGAAAAACCTACTTTATACCCTCCAAGCTGCCATTTTGGTGTTTTTTGTTGCCTGTGCAACGGACAAAAAAGAAGACCCAATACTAAAAGAAGCTGGCACAATACACAACGAGGCCCACGAAATGGGCGAGGGTGTTGAGGCACAATTTACGGCCGTTGATAGTTTGAGTGCACTTCTGGCGGCTAAAAAAATGCCCGCCGCCGATTCTCTCGTGGCTTCCATGGCCGCCGTCAAGCAATCGTTTGAAACCTGGGAGGGCAATATCGTGACCGTGCCTGGTATGAAACACAACCACGCCGAAGGAGAACACGCCCACGAGGCGCACAAGCCAGCCCCCGACGTGACTCCCGAGCAGATGCTGGATATTCAGAAAGAAATGAAGTTGAGTATCGAGAAAATAAAGTCAGACCTTGAGGCCACGCGTGCGGCGGCGGCGGCATTGCTCAAATAACGCCACTGCGGGCGCAGGCACTACACCAAACCGTTTTCGGCCAAGTATTCGGCAATTTGAACGGCGTTGGTAGCCGCGCCCTTGCGGAGGTTGTCGGCCACGATCCACATATTTAATGTGCAGGGCTGCGTTTCGTCGCGCCTGATTCGCCCCACGAACGTCTCGTCTTTTCCATGGGCGGTCAGCGGCATGGGATACAACAAGTTTTTTGGGTCGTCTTGAACCACCACGTTGGGCGCGTCGTTCAAAATCTGGTACACTTCGCCGAGATCGAACTCGTTCTCAAACGCCACATTTACCGACTCCGAATGCCCACCAACGGTCGGAACCCGCACCGCCGTGGCCGTCACCGCGATGGTGTCGTCCATCATAATCTTTCGGGTTTCGTTCACCATTTTCATCTCTTCTTTGGTGTAGCCGTTGTCCAAAAACGAATCGATGTGCGGCAGCACGTTGAGGTCTATCGGATGCGGATAAACTTTGGGGGCATCGTGGCGGCCTTCGCGCTCGGCGTAGAGCTGATCTACCGCTTTCACGCCCGTACCCGTCACCGACTGGTAGGTCGAAACCACCACCCTTTTAATTTTGTATTTTAAGTGCAATGGGTTCAGCACCACCACCATCTGAATGGTTGAGCAGTTGGGATTGGCAATTATTTTGTCGTCTTTGGTGAGCGTGTGGGCATTTATTTCGGGTACGATCAGTTTTTTGGTTGGATCCATTCGCCACGCCGACGAGTTGTCGATCACACAGATACCCGCTTCGGCAAACTTTGGGGCCAGTTCGAGCGACGTGCCGCCCCCCGCCGAGAAGATGGCGATGGCTGGTTGGGCGGCAATGGCCGCTTCAAAACCAACCACTTTGTGGGCTTTGCCTTTGAAAAGAACCTCGCTACCAACTGATCTTTGGGACGCAACTGGAATGAGTTCCGAAACGGGAAAGTTGCGTTCGGCCAGTACTTTTAGTATTTCGCTGCCCACCAAGCCAGTGGCGCCCACTACTGCAATTTTCATATTATCTGTTTTTTTGGCCTTCAAAAAGTCCATTTGTAAAAGAAGACTACCGAGGTTGGCGGGTCATAGGAGCCGCTACTGTGGTAATAAAGTAATCTAAACCTTGGCTTCAAAATAACTGCCTAAAAGCTGGTGAAGCAAGAAATACGGCCAAATTTTTGGTTTTTTATTTGAAACACCACACTTTGGCGGGGCCAATGCAGTAGTCGAGCCGAACGTCGTTGGGGCCAACGTCGGTAATTTCTGGTACGGGGTCAAAAAACGACAGCCCAATTTTGATCGTGTTGGGCTGGCAAAGGGCCAAAAAGCGGTCATAGAAACCCTTGCCGTAGCCAACTCGGTAGCCCCGCTCGTCGAAAGCCACCAGCGGAACCAGCACCACTCCTACGCGTTCGGTGGGGCAAGGCGTTTGGGCGATTGGGTCGGGCTCGGAGATTCCCCAGCGGCTTGTAGTCCACTGGGTTTGCGCATCGACAAAATAATTAGCCATTGTTAAAGTTGCAAAATCTGCCACGGACGCGCAGGTGCTCACCCGAGGGTGGCACTGCCACAGGTCTTTTAGAAACGGCCAAACGTCTATTTCTTGCTGGTGGGCCATTGGCAAAAAAGTGTGCAGCGTACCGCCGTCGGCGGGAACAAACGCCTGCAACTGCTGGCAGATTTGCGCACTCCATGCTGACACGGCGGCGGGCGCGAGGGCTTTTCGTTGGGCTAAAAAATAAGGTCGCAGGGCTGCTTTGGTGTAGGAGTCTGGCGGCATAGTGGGTTTTCGGTGTTTTTTTGTATATACTCACAAAAAGAAACAAGATTTGCATAAAAGGTGTTTTGTTTGCACACGTTTTGCCAAAAATAACGTTTGTAGTCTTAAAACCAACGATTCGGTAGCCATGAAAAGTGAACAAAAACAGCCATTTATCAAAACAATAATGAGGGTTGCCGCGCTGGCAGTGCTGGCGCAGGTGGGGTTTGGGCAATTGTATTCGTCGGCCGATTTTGATAAAAAGTACGCCATGGTGATCCAAAACCCAGGCGTGCAGATCGAGGCCACCGAGGCGATTAATAAAATGTACAATTTTAAGTTTGCCGAAGCCGACAAAGATTTTCGTTGGCTGCAATACCGCTACCCGCGCCATCCCATGCCGTATTTTTTGATGGGCCTGGCCGAGTGGTGGAAGATAGTGCCCAATACTGAGAACGATGCCTACGACGATCGATGTTTGGCACTGATGGACTCGAGCATTGTGCTGGCCGAACGCCTATACGACGCGCAAGACAACAAAATTGAACCCGCCTTTTTTTTGTCAGCGGCCTACGCATTCAAGGGGCGCATTCATTCCGAACGCAAGCACTGGGCCAAGGCCACGCTGGCGGGTAAAAATGCGTTGAAGTACATGGAAAAATGCAAAGGAAACGGCGATTTGAGTCCTGAGCTGCTCTTCGGCGACGGACTTTATAATTACTACGCCGACTGGATTCCGCAAAATTATCCGTTGCTAAAACCCGTTTTGTGGCTCTTCCCGAAGGGCAATAAAAACCTTGGGATGGCGCAATTAGAAAAAACTGGTAACAACGCGTTTTATACCCGTACCGAGGCGCGTTATTTTTTGATGCAGATTTACAGCTACGAAAACCAGTACGAAAAAGCCTACGAACTGGCCAAATATATGTGGCAGACGTTTCCCGACAATCCGTACTTTGAACGCTACTACTGCCGGTCGGCCTTTGTGCGGGGCTACGCCCCTGAGGCCGAAAAGGTGGCTCTGAGTATTCTTGACAAAATAAGTAAGGGCATGGCTGGCTACGAAGGCGTGAGCGGTCGCAACGCCGCTTACGTGCTGGGCTACTACAACCAAAACCTGCACCGAGACTACGACAAAGCAATCGAATACTACCAGCGGGCCATTAATTTTTCGGTTGCAACGTCCTCAACCACAGCGGGCTACTACCTGTCGTCGTTGATGGGTCTGGGCCGCGTTGCCGAAATAAAAAAGGACTACGACGAGGCAACGCGCTACTACAAGTTGGCGCAAGACAAGGCCGAACGCAAATCGAGCCAGTTTAAGGAGGCCAAAGAGGCCATTGCCAGCCTCAAAAAAAGCCGCCGCGACGACCGCCGTAAGCGTTAGTGAACACCTACGGAACGGGGTCGTGGCCGTGGCCGCCCCAGGGGTGGCAAGAGGCCAAGCGTTTTAGACCCAGCCAGCCACCCTTGCCAACGCCGTGCTTCTCAATGGCCTCGATCATGTACTGCGAGCAAGTGGGCGTGTAGCGGCAAGCGTTTGGTAAATAAGGAGATAAAACACCCTGGTACAGTTTTACCAAACCAACGAGCAGAAATTTCATGTTTTCTTTTGGGGTTATATTTTTATATTTGCCTCCAAGTTTGGGTAGGCAGCGTGCCACCAAAACCCCAAAAACCCTAATTTATAACTCATTCTGAGATGTTTTCATTCATTAATTGGAACATAGACCCCGAAATATTCGCCGTTGGCTCCGTTTCAATTCGTTGGTATGGCCTGCTGTTTGCCTCGGGTTTTTTGTTTGGTCAGCGTATTATGGCCCATATTTTTAAGGTCGAAAAAGTTGAAGAATCGCTCTTAGACTCGTTGCTGCTCACGATGGTTATCTCGACAGTTTTGGGGGCCAGAATTGGGCATTTTGCTTTCTACGAACCCTCCGTTTTTATGAACGACCCGTTGCAGGTTATCATGCCGCCCTTTGCGGGTTTGGCCAGCCACGGTGCACTCATTGGCATTTTGTTGGCACTGTTGGTGTATTCCCGCACGCAAAAAATGCACTTCTTTTGGCTCACCGACCGCATGGTAATCGTGGCTGCCTTGGGTGGTTTTTTTATTAGACTCGGCAACCTAATGAACTCCGAAATTGTGGGCAAAGTTACCGACGTGCCGTGGGCCTTTTTGTTTTTACGAAACACCGAATTTTTGCCCGTTTATCCGCGCCATCCCGCCCAATTATACGAGGCACTGTCGTGTTTGGTGCTTTTTGGGGTGCTTTATTTCCTTTGGAATCGTTTTAGGGGCCAAACTCCGCAGGGAATGCTCCTGAGTATTTTCATTATTTGGGTGTTTGGCCTGCGCTTTTTGTTCGAGTACTTAAAAGAAAATCAGGAGGCTTTCGAGGCTGGCTTGCCTTTTAATATGGGTCAAATTTTGAGTATTCCTGCCGTTCTGTTGGGCGTTGGTATTCTGATTTATTCCCTGTCTAATAAAAATAAAGCAATCTGGTACAATTAGAAACGGTTTCTTAAAACGTAGAATTATGACCCGTTACGGCCTCATTGGCTTTCCGCTCGGACATTCGTTTTCAAAAAAATACTTTACCGAAAAATTTGAAAACGAAGGCATCCAAAACCACCAATACGATCTTTTTGAGCTGTCCGACTACAAAAAGCTACCGCAGCTAATTGCCGAAAATCCAGACATCAGAGGGCTGAACGTAACGATACCGCACAAACAAAACGTGGTGGCACTTTTAGACAAACTCGATGCGCAGTCGGCGGGGCGAATTGGGGCGGTCAATACAATCAAAATCGGTGCCGACGGAAAAACGACTGGCTACAACACTGACTACTACGGCTTTAGGCAATCTTTGGAGGACTGGTTGGGCAATGCCGCGCCCGCAATGCAAGCCCTCGTGCTGGGCGACGGCGGGGCGGCAAAGGCGGTTTTGGCGGCCTTAGACGATCTACACATTGGGTACAAAATTGTTTCGCGGGGGGGCAGTGCCGACCCCAGCGCCCGCCGAATTTCATACGAAGCCCTCAGAAACTCGCGCATCACCAACGACAGCCAACTTATTATAAACGCCTCGCCAGTGGGTACATTTCCTGCCGTTGATGACTGCCCCGATATTGCGTATGAGCAGCTAACCGACCAGCATTTTTTGTACGATCTGGTGTATAATCCCGCCGAAACGCTATTTCTCAAAAAAGGCAGAACCCACGGCGCAGCCGCCCACAACGGCCTGAAAATGCTACAGTTGCAAGCCGAAAAAGCCTGGCAAATCTGGAATGATCCCGACTGCTAACTTTTTTTTGACCTGATAATGAGCCTCAACGCTTGGTCGTAGGTAACGTAGTTCCAAACCCAGTTGAGAAACACCAGGAGGCGGTTTTTAACGCCCACCAGGGCCATCAGGTGCACAAACATCCAAGTGAGCCACGCAAAAAATCCCTGAAACTTCCAAAATGGCAGATCTACCACTGCCAAATTGCGTCCCACGGTGGCCATAGACCCCAAATCTTTGTAAGAAAACGCTTCCATGGGTTGCTTTGCGATGGCTTTCAGTAGGTTTTTTGCCAACAAAGTCCCCTGCTGAATGGCACCTTGGGCCATTTGAGGGTGCCCGTTGGGGTATTTTTCTTGGGCCATGCTGGCGATGTCGCCGATGGCAAAAACATTTTCTAAACCCACCACTTGGTTGTAGTTGTTTACTTTAATGCGGTTGCCACGGGCCATGGCCTCGGCGGGTATGCCCGCCACGGAGTTGCCTGTGATACCCGCCGCCCAGATCACGTTGTTGGTTCTGATCTTGTCGCCGTTGTTGATGTAGGCGTATTGGCCGTCAAAATCCGTGATTCGTTCGCCGAGGCGCAAGTTCACGCCCAGTTTTTCTAAATACTGTTTACCGCTCGCCGATGCCTCGTCCGACATGACTTCTAACACCTCCCCCGACGATTCAAAAAGGTAGATTTGCATGGCATCGAAATTGAGTTCGGGGTAGTCTTTGGGCAAAATATGCTTTTTCATTTCGGCCAACATTCCCGACACCTCCACGCCCGTGGGGCCTCCGCCCACCACCACCACGTTGAGCAACCCGCGTCTAATATCGTCGTTTTCGGCGGTAACGGCATCCTCGAAATTTTGCAATAAACGGTTTCGCAGCGCAATGGCCTCGGCAATAGACTTCATCGGCAGGGCGAGGTTTGTGATGTTTGGCATCCCAAAAAAATTGGTTGTTGCCCCAATGGCCAGCACCAAGTAGTCGTATTCGATGGTACCGAGCGTGGTTTCGATGGTATTTTGGGCGTTGTTAATGCCCGTCACCTCGGTGACGCGGATGTGTACATTTTTTTTATTTTGAAAAACCTTTCGCAGCGGAAACGCAATCGAACTGGGTTCTAAACCCGCCATGGCCACCTGATACAGCAACGGCTGAAACTGGTGGTAGTTATTTTTGTCAATAATAACTACTTGAATGTCAGTGTTTTCAGATAATTTTCTGGCCAGTGCCAAGCCGCCAAAGCCCGCGCCCACGATCACAACGCGCTGAGACTGATTTTTGGGAATGTTGGGAAGCATAGTGAGGGGTTTGGGGGTGAAAATTATTTTTTGGTGGCCATGTCTATCAGAATATCCCGCAAGACCGCCTGCGCCGACCACTCGCGGTTGCCAGCTTGCTGCACCACCACCGACGCATCAGAATCTAAAACCTCATCGGTCACTTTGAGGTTCCTGCGCACGGGCAGGCAGTGCATAAACTTGCCGTTGTTGGTACGCGCCATTTTTTCGGCGGTCATCATCCAGGTGCTGTCTTGGGTTAGCACTTGGCCGTATTGTTGGTACGAAGACCAGTTTTTGCCGTACACAAAATCGGCGTTTTCTAAGGCTTCATTTTGGTCATAAACTACGGTGGCATTGCCCAAAAACTCGGGTGCAAGCTCATAGCCTTGCGGGTGCGTCACCACCAGATCAACGTCCCAGGGGTTCATCCATTCGCAGAAAGAGTTGGCCACTGCCTGCGGTAGTGCCTTAAAATGCGGCAACCACGTGAGCACTACTTTTGGGCGCGGCTTGGTTTTAAGTTCCTCGATCGTAATGCAGTCGGCCAGCGACTGCAAAGGGTGGCGCGTGGCCGATTCTAAATTGACAATTGGTACGCCCGCGTATTTTTTAAATTGGTTCATGACCAATTCGGCGTAGTCTTTGTCGCGGTCTTGCAGGCCAGCAAAGGCCCTGATTCCGATTACGTCGCAGTATTGGGCAATTACGGCGGCGGCTTCTTTTACGTGTTCGGCTTTGTCGGCGTTCATCACCACGCCGTCTTCCATTTCCAACCCCCAGCCGTCGGTTCCTACGTTCATCACGATGGTGTTCATGCCCAAATTTTGGGCCGCTTTTTGGGTGCTGAGTCGGGTTCGGAGGCTGGCATTAAAAAAAAGCAGCCCCATGGTTTTGTTTTTGCCCAGGTGCTGGTCTTTGAACGGGTCGGCCTTGGCTTCGATGCCCGCCCGCACGAGGGCATTGATGTCGGTGGTGTCGGCGATGCTAATAAAATTTTGCATTGTGGGGGGATGGGTAATGATGTTGAATTTTGAATGAATGAATTTTTGAATGATGTTGGATAGTCATATGGTTGCAAAGTAAAAAACGTTGATTATCAAGATTCATTTACTTAATCGTGGGTCAGTCATTTAGTAATCGCGCGGGCAGCTCCTTCATTCAATCATCCAATCACTCAATCATTCAAAACGAGTGGCGAATTGCTTCAACATTATTATTCAAGTGCCGAAATACCTAAAACTGAAAGTAGATAAACTGATTTGAGCCAAACACTCCGAAAAAATAAGTGAGTGCCAATGTACCAACAAAAAGTAGGTAGAAAACAACCGTATTTTTGGTGGGAACGTACAGGTAAAAATATTCTTTGAGTTGTAAAAATAGGATCAAAAATACGCAGAACCACATTTCTACCGCGTTGAGCGGGGTTTTGAGCGAGTCTGAGAGCGACGTTCGGGCTATTTTTTTCAGAATAACGAAAGCATCACTGGTGTGTTCGACCCTAAAAAAAACCCAGGCCAGCATAACCAGCAAAAACGTAAAAAAAACCTGCAATACCGAATAGACCCTGCCAGTGGGCAGTTTTATGCCCAACGCGCGGAGGTATTTGTCGCGCAGCGACTCCCCGAGCAGGAAGCCACCGTGCAGGCCGCCCCAGATCACAAATTTCCAGCTGGCGCCGTGCCACAGGCCGCTCACCAAAAACACCATCATTCGGTTGGCGTAGCCGCGCAGTTCGCCTTTGCGGTTGCCGCCCAGCGGAATGTACAAATAATCTCTGAACCAGGTGGAGAGCGAAATATGCCACCGCCCCCAAAATTCGGCGATAGATTTTGAGAAATAAGGCGTGCGGAAGTTTTCCATGAGATCGTAGCCCATTACCCGCGCCGCGCCAATGGCAATGTCGGAGTAGCCCGAAAAATCACAGTATATCACAAAGGTATAAAAAAACGTAGCCACCAGTAGCGTCAGTCCGTTGTGGTTGTGGGGCTGGTGGTAGGCGTGTTCCACCACCAGCCCGAGGCGGTCGGCGATGACGCATTTCTTAAAGACCCCAAACGCCATCTGCATCAACCCCGCTTTCACGTTTTCAAAATCGTACTTAAAATAAGTGTGAAATTGGTGCAACACGTTCTGCGGCCGCTCAATGGGCCCGGCTACCAATTGCGGGTAGAACATGACGTAAAGCGCATAAATACCGAAGTGCCTTTCGGCCTTTTGGTTGCCTCGGTACACCTCGATGGTGTAGCTCATGGCCTGAAAAGTATGAAAAGACAAGCCGATGGGCAGCACAACCGACCCCGACCCCGTGACCATCCAGTCGCGGAGGGTCTGCGGCAAAATGGCCCCGAGCGGAGGAATGGCCAGACCAACCGACGCAAAAACGCGGTTGAAGTTCTCCATCCCAAAATCGTAATACTTAAAAAATGCTAAAATACCTACGTTGGATATGATGCTGATAATGAGCCACCAACGGCGTTTTTGAACGTTTTTTTCGCCCTCAATCCAAAGTCCCGCAAAATAATCTATTACAATAGTGAAGGCCAGCACCAGAATAAAGGCAGGCTTGAAGACCATGTAAAAATAGCAGCTTGCCAGCAGCAACAGCACCCAGCGCCCCGTTTTGTTGAGGCTAAAATAGGCCAACGTGACTACAATAAAAAACAAGATAAATTGAATGGAATTGAAAAGCATAGGCTATTTTTTTTGGTCGGTAATTATAATAATTTCCTTGCCGTAATAACTGGCCATGCAGCGGTTCCACCAGTGTTTGGGGTTGGGTTTGAGGTCTTCTACGAACAGCGATTCGGGAATCTGGGTGAGCGGCTGGAGGTAAATAACCTTGGCCGACGAACCTACAATTTGGGCGCGGCGGGCGGTCATCTCGCGGTCGTACTGGGCGGCACTGCCGCGTAGGGCGTCGTTGTATATCATCTTGACGACCGCGCTGTTCCGAAAACCGTACACAATCAAAACCGCCAGCAAGACTTTAGACGCAACGGGGGCTTCGGCCACGCGCAGGGCTGGTTTGGTTTGGTGGTAGTGGCTCACCCACACCAAAATATTGTAAAACCACCCGACCAGAAAAAACAAATACACCGCATTGAGCACCCGCGTGGTGGGGGCGGTGTTGGTGCCATAAAAAGCCGTAAATACTTGAGCGGCCATGATGCCCACGTAAACAACCCCCGCAAAAGCTGGATGCACCGCAAAGATGGCGCGCGCCTGGCCGTTGGGATGCACCACCAGGGCGCGCGCCTGCGTGAGAAACCACACGCTGAAAGCCAGCAGAGCCACCGACACCCATTTGCCCACCAACGACCCCAACATACTGAAAGACGCAACGACCGAAAACGGAATTTTGCGGGCATCGGGATACTCGTTGAGGCGCAGGGCGTTGCCAGGGGCGGAGAAAAAAAGGTAGAACGAAACCCCCGCGACGGCCAAGATGCCAACGAGAAACGGGTCTATTTTGCGGGTGGTGGCGCACCTGTAAACGAAAATGCCCCCCAACAGAACGGCTAAAACCAACAAAAGTGGCTCGCAAGAACCAACAATGGCAAAGGTCAAAAAGCCAATAAAGACCGCCGTGAGGTTTCGCAAATTACCGCTTGGCAGGCCATACCAGCGCGCGAGCATGAGCAGCCAAGTTAAAATTAAGATGCTACCCACTGTGTAGAGCGACGACGCGGCCGTCCAGTAAAAAAACTCGGACAGGACGGGGATTTTGAGAATAAACAAGCAGAAAATCATGCTGCCGTAGCCCGCCACCGCCAGCGAAGACACCTCCGTGGCTTGCTTGATGAGCGCAAATAAACTCGCCAGCAAACCGACCATTAGCACCACTGGCCACACTTTAAAGCCCGCGTACCAATGAAACAAAAGCGGGTTGGAGTGGTTGAGCAAATAGGCAAAATAGCGCCCCGACCAACCGTCGTAGTAGTATTTTTGCGCCTCCCAGTACCCAAACCGCTGCACGGTGTCGATGTAGCAATAATCGTCGGCTGGCGACGGGTGGTTGTAGTAGGCCAGCACCACGAGCGGCAGCAGCACCAGAGCCAGCAGGCCGAGGTTGAAACAATGAACCAGGGCTGGACGTTGAAAAAAAGAGAGCATCTTACACTGTTTTTTCGATGATAAAACGCGGACGCGCTTTTACTTCTTCGTAAATCTTACCCACGTATTCGCCGATCAGACCGACTGCAACCATGTTCGACCCGCTAAAAAACGTGAGCGGTAGCAGCGTCGAAGTCCAGCCGGGCACTGTTTCTTTGAAAAAAAAGGCGCTTACAGCGTAGCCCAGAATGAGGAGTGAAATAAAAAAGTTGAACAGTCCAAAATAAAGCACCATCCGCATGGGCGTGGTCGAAAACGACGTGATGCCGTTCCAGGCGAAGAGCATCATCTTACTGAGCGGGTATTTTGTTTGGCCAGCTTCGCGTTTGAGGCGTTTATAAAACACCTTGTCGCTCCTAAAACCAATGAGCGGAAACATTCCCCGCAGAAACATATTGGTCTCGCGGTAGTTTTGAAACTCGTGCAGCACGCGGTCGTCGATGAGCCTAAAATCGGCGTGGTTAAAAACCACTGGAACGCCCATGTTTTGCATTAAGCCATAAAAAGATTCCGCCGTTTGGCGTTTAAACCACGAGTCGGTCGAGCGGTCGTCGCGCACACCGTACACAATGCGCGCGCCCTCGCGGTTTTTTAGGAGCATATTTTCAATCGCTCGGATGTCGTCTTGCAGGTCGGCATCGATCGTAATGTAACAATCGAATTGCCCCGCGTGGTGTTCTAAGCCCGCGAGCAGTGCGCTTTGGTGGCCAAAATTTCGGGACAGTTTCAGGCCGATCGCATTGGTGTTTTCCTTACAAATAGTTTCGATCAACGCCCAGGTGCGGTCGCGGCTGCCGTCATCGACGAAGCAAATTTTACTTTCCGAACCGATCAAACCTGCTTGGAGGAGTTCACCAAAATAGGCTTGGAGGGTTTGGTTGGTTTTTTGTAGAATCTCTTCCTCGTTGTAACAGGGCAAGACAAGCAACAAATGGGCGGGTTGGTTCATTTAAACAAATAAATTTTGAACTCAAAAGTACCGAAAATGGTCAATTTCTGCAAACCTTTTTACGTCACCAATCGTTATATAGTCTGAAACACAACTTTTTACGTTTTCATAAACAAACCACATGGCTGTATTCTACACGGCAACCGCAGGATCAGCTGGTGGGCGCAGTGGTACAATAAAGTTGCTCGGCGGAGCGTTAAATGGTCAGTAAACTGGTGGTGAAAGCACCTACGCATGACAAAACGAAGGTAGAAAATATTGAAAATACAGTCCACAGCGTGTGCCCCTATTCTAAGGAAACGTTGAGGCAACGATAATGGTAGAGGTTTAGGTAGTGTAGTAATCAGCCGCATTCGTTTGAAGGCGGCTGATTTTTTATTGTCAAACCGCTGGAGCCACCGCCACCATGGTATACGTGTCCTTCACTTCGCTGGGGTGGACCCGCAAAACATTTGCCAGCACCAGCAAAATCAACGTTTTAGAGGCCATACTACGCGGAATATCGGCCACGTTCGCAAAGTCATCCACCGTTATACTTTTGTTTTGGTCGAGGTGCTGCATGAGTTTTTTCTCCTTTTCGCTATACGTAAACCGAACGTTACGCTGCTTACGCCGCCCGCGCAAAATTTCCCGTACTTCGCGGCTTGCCTGCACCGATTTGTCGGCCACGCGCACGTAGGTTCGTTTGGTGGCAACTGGCACCGCCAAAGCTATTTTTGGGGAAGCGCCACCCATCGAAGCCGCAGGTTCGAGTTCTGACAGCACAGCGTGCGGCCCCGCCTGGCTTTTGGGAATGTTAAAAACCAGCACCTCGCGCTCGTCTTCAACTTGCACGCGCTCCATAGAATAATGTATAGTTGGCACGCAGAGTTTTTCGATGGCACGCGTTAGGATGTACTCGTCTTCGTCGGGGTATTTTAGCCCTTTGATGCTTTTATCATCGCCCACGCCGATCAGCAGGTAGCCTCCGTCTGAGTTGGCAAAGGCCACAATCTCGCGCACAATCTTGTCGGGGTGGTTGGTTTTGAGCTTAAACTCCAAGTTTTTGCCTTCACCGTGTCGCACCCATTCTTTCAGCATACGATAATCCATTGAGACTGCCAGTTGATGTTCGTTACAAATTACGCGCAAAGATGGCTTTACGCAAGAAAAATATTCTTTTTTGTTCGGCCACCCATTCAAAGCCCCCAACGGCTCGGGCCTCATTATGTGGTGGGCGGTCAGAAAACGTATTTTACAAATTGCAATCCGCGCTTAATGCCGTAACTTTGCGGCTTGTTTTGGAAACCATCCCCCAAAAATACACCCGTTGCGGCCAATCAAAACCGACCGTAGCCCTAAATTAGTAATTGAAGTAATGGAAAAAAATCAAGTTATTGGGCTTTCGCTCATGTTTGCACTGATTATCGGGTACAGTGTGCTGTTTCCAGCCCCCGAAAAACAACCCGAGCCCGCCAAAGTAGCCCAAAATCAAACCAAAACAGCAACGCCCGCCGCTGCCGCTAAACCCGTTTTAGACTCGCTCGCCGCCAAAGCTGTATATGGCGACTTTGCCGCCGCCGCCACGGGCCAAGCCCAAGACGTGGTTGTAGAAAACGACAACATGAAGGTGACTTTTAGCACCCAAGGGGGAAAAATAAAGGAGGTGCTGCTCAAAAAATACAAAACATACGACCAAAAGCCACTTTATCTGATAACCGAAAAAGGCAATAAAACGGAGATGATCCTGCCCACTAATAAGGGTAAAGTGGATATTTCGGGCCTTTTTTTTAGTACCGATGCCAAGAGCCAGGTAGTTGCGGGCAAAGACTCCGCACAAATCACGTTCAAACTCCCGCTGTCGGCAACGCAGTTTGTGGCGCAAACCTATACCATCAAAGCCGACAGTTACCTGATTGACTACGACCTCCAACTTACGGGCGTTGCCACCGCTGGCAATGATCCAGTGACGTTCGTTTGGCAAAACCAAATGGGGCAATTTGAAAACGACCTCAACGAGAACCGCAAAAGTGCCGTTATTAACATTTGGCAAGACAACGACCTGAGCGACACGGGCCTCAATGCCGTGGCCAGCTCCGAAACCAAAGCCGACGCGCCCGTGCAGTGGTTTACTTTTAAGCACAAATACTTTTTGGCGGGTTTTGTGGCCAAAAACACGGGCTTCGGCAATGGCGATTTTAGCCTAACCGTACCCAACGACTCGTCGGTGGTGAAAACCGCGCAGGCACAAGTAACGCTCCCCATTGCCGACATTAAGGCAGGCAAAGGCCAGTACGCTTTTTACTTTGGCCCCAACGACTACCAATTGTTGAAGGAAATACCCATCGAGGGTTTCGACCGCAACGTATATTTGGGCTACGCCTTTGTGAAGCCCCTCAACAAGTACTTTTTTGTGCCGCTGTTTACTTTTTTCGAGAAGTATATTTCCAACTACGGTATCCTGATTATTTGTTTGGTATTGTTTGTGAAGTTTTTGCTCACCCCGCTGGTCTATAAATCGTACATTTCGATGGCCAAAATGCGCGTGCTGGCCCCCGAAATGGAGGAGATTCGCAAGAAAGTGGGCGACGATGCCGCCGCCCAACAGCAGGAACAAATGAAGTTGTATCAAGAAGTGGGCGTGAGCCCCCTCAGTGGGTGCGTGCCAGTGCTGGCCACCATGCCCGTGCTGATGTCGCTGTTTTTCTTGTTCCCGAACCTCATCGAACTGCGCCAAAAATCATTTTTATGGTCGCACGACCTGGCCACCTACGACTCGATCGTAAACTTGCCCTTCACCATTCCGTTCTACGGTTCGCACGTTAGTTTATTTACGTTACTGATGACGGTCTCGCAGGTGGTGTATGCTTGGTACAACAACCAGATTACACCCGCCCAACCCAATAGCCCCGTGAACATGAAAGCCCTCGGCTACGTAATGCCCGTGGTGTTTATGTTTGTGATGAACACCTTTGCGGCGGGTTTGAGTTGGTATTATTTTGTGTCGAACGTGGTGACGGTGCTGCAACAGCAGATTATCCGTAAATTTGTGGACGAGACCAAGATTCGGAAAATTTTGGACGACACCCGCGTCAAAATAGCATCGGGCGAAAAGAAAAAATCGAAGTTCTCTGACCTGCTCGACCGCTCAATGAAAGCCGCCGAAGAGGCCAAAAAGAAAACAGAATTGACCAAGCAAGAGTTGGACGCTCAAAAGAAAAACAAGAAATAAAATGAAGTACCAAAAACATATTTTTGTCTGCACCAACGACAAAGACGCGCCCAAAAAGTGCTGCACATCGACCCACGGCCTCGCACTGGTCGATGCCTTCAAGACCGCCATCAAAGACAACGGCTTGCAGGTAGAGATTAGGGCCCAGCGCACGGGGTGTTTGGACGTTTGCGGCAAAGGCCCAGCGCTGGTGGTTTATCCCGAGGGTGTTTTTTATGGCAACGTACAGGTAGCCGACGTGGCAGAGATCGTAGAGAGCCACTTGGTTAATAATCAGCCAGTAGAACGTTTGGTTATTTCGTTTTAGGATGGCCTACAAGCACGTTTTTTTTGACCTTGACCACACGCTTTGGGATTTTGAGCGCAACTCGCACGAGTCGCTGACGGAGATCTACGAGCGGTTCGAACTACAAAACTTTGGGGTGGAGTCGCTGCCCAGTTTTTTGCGAAATTTTACGGAGATCAACAAAAATCTTTGGAACGACTTCGACCAAGGGCGCATTGCCCACGGCTACATTCGCGAAAATCGTTTTAGGCTCGTTTTCGAGTCGTTGGGCGTAGTGAAACTACCCCTGGCCGACCAAGAGCTGGGCGAAGAATACCTAAGACTTCTGCCCGAAAAACCCCATTTGCTCGACGGCGCGCGCGAAATCTTAGACTTTGCCGCCGCCAAGTGCCAGCTCCACATTGTTACCAATGGCTTTGACTCTATCCAAGCCCGAAAGATGGCCAGTTCGGGCATCGGCCATTATTTTGAGCACGTCGTTACCAACGAACGCGCCAACGCCAAAAAGCCCGACCCGCAGATATTTGAGTACGCCCTCAACGCGGCGAAAGCCCAAAAATCGGAGTCTATTATGATCGGCGACAATTGGGAGGCCGACGTGATGGGTGCGCAACGCTTTGGCATCGACGCGGTTTTTTATAACCCCGAGGGCCGTTTGTTCGACCAAAAGCCCACCTACGACATTCGACACCTGTTGGCGCTGAAAGACATTTTATAATCAGCCCCGCTACGGCTTTTTCTTTCGCAGGCCCATTACGGCCAGCCCCGCGTAAATATCTGCCCCACGCGCTTTGTTGTTTACAAAATCCAACACGTTGTCGCTCCCCAAAAACACGGGGCCAAAGCAAACCGCGATGCCAGCTCGGAGCGCGCCGTTGATGTAGTTTATGGGCACGGCAATGCCCGAACCTTTGCCCTCAAAACGCGGCACGATGGCCAAAAGCGACGGCTGGCGCATGGCAACCGCGCCAGCCGCTACCAAGTTTTGAATGTACGTGGCACTGACGTAAAAATCGTCGCTGAGGCGCAAGTCTGCCGTCAAATTGAGTGCCGTGGGCAGCATCGACCTAAACTGGCCCACGTTGTTGGCATTGGTCAGGTTCAGTTTAGGCTCCACCGTTGGAAGCTCGAGGGTGTGTTCAAAATCAATTTCGCGGCCTTTGGTATCAAAAAAAAACTTATTCGTGTTGGTTTTGTAATTGACCGCGCCTATGTCAGTCACCGCCACGCCAACGCGTAGTTTGTAGTGTTCGGCGGTTGGTCTGAACTCGTACACTGCGCCCAGGTCAAACCCCCAACCCGCGCCAGGCGTGCCTTGCCCCCAAAACCAACTGGGCTTAAATTTGGAGAGAATCTGGCTCGGATCGACCGAAAACTTACCAATTCCCTCGGCGGTGGTGTAGCCCAATTCGCCCGAAATTTGGCTAATAAACAGAAGCCCTTCGTCGGGCTGCCCCGCTGGTTCGACGCGGTAGTTCATACCCGTATTTTTGAAATGGGCCGAAAAAACACCGCTCACGCGTTTGAGCGTGCCGCCGACACTCAAAAAGTGCTGGTCTTGTTCGTAAACAACCTGCGAGTAACTAACGCCAATTTCGGCCAATACGTTAGAATTAACGCTGAAAGCATCGTCGCGCAGGGCTTGGTTATAAAAAGCAGGGTCGTCCAATTTGGCACGTACCAGCCCGATTAGTGTTTTGGAGGCATCTCTCAGCTGAAAACCCGACCGCACACGCGTGGAAATGGCAATGCTATTTTTGTTTTTAAGTGCCAGCATCACCGCTGGGCCGCGCAAATCGGCCAGCAAATCGCCCGATTTTAAGCCGTTGCCAGGCAGCTCGCTGATGTCGTTTGGTGATATGCTCTTGCCCCGCAATACCGTGTTTAGCAGAGAGTTGGCTCCTCCGTATTGGCCAAAGTTGTTGTTCATGTGGCCGCTGGCCGTGGCCAGATTTACGTAGAATTGGTGCGGGTTGGCCGCCCCCAACGCGGGGTTTAGTACCAGGGCGTTGGTGCCAGCAAAACTGCTGGTGGTTAGTCCCAGCAAATTTTGGGAGTGGCCGCTTTGCAACAAAGCCAGTAGGAGCGGGAGTAGTAGGTGCTTTCTCATGGTTCGATCAATTTCTTAAAACACACCAATGCGCGTCCACTTTCGAGCGATTCGCGGGCTTGGGCAATGGCCTCTAAAATGGGCAGTTTGGCATTGGCGGCGTGAAGTGCCATGCCCGCGTTGGCCAATACAGCATTTTTTTGGGCTGCCGTGGCTTGGTTATTCAGTACGTTTAAGAATATGCGTACCGAGTCTTCGAGGGTTTCGCCAGCGGTGAGTTCGTGGGGTTTCACAACATCGAACCCCAACTGTTGAGGGGTAAAAACTTGTTCGTTTTGGGGTGTAATGATTTTAAAATCACCCGTCAGCGATATCTCATCGTACCCATCGAAGGAGTGGAGAACCACAAATTTTTTGTCCGTTTTTTGGTACAAGTACGCGTAAAGCCGCGCCAAGTTGAGGCTAAAAACGCCCACCAGTTGTTTTTTTGGAAAGGCGGGGTTGGTCATGGGTCCGAGCATATTAAAAAACGTTTTAATGCCCAGTTCTTTGCGAACGGGCGCAACGTGTTTCATGGCAGGGTGAAAAAGCGGGGCGTGCAGGTAGCAGATTCGGGCGGTTTCTAACTTTCGGCGCAGTTTGTCCCGGTCGTTGGTAAAGTTTACCCCCAGTTTTTCTAACACCGTAGAAGACCCCACCGCCGACGACACGCCGTGGTTGCCGTGCTTGGCCACGGCCTGCCCCGCGCCCGCCACCACCAACGAGGCCAAGGTAGAAATGTTGAAGGTATCTTTGCCGTCGCCGCCCGTTCCGCAAACGTCCATGGGGTCAAAATCAGCGAGTTCGCTCACGTTCACGCACAGCTCGAGCATGGCATCTCTGAAACCCTCCAACTCGTCCACGCTTATTCCGCGCATGGCAAAAGAGGTCAAAAAGGCCGCTATCTGCGCGTTGTTCAGCTCGCCGCGCCCCATCCGAAGCAACACGTCGTGGGCCTGCATTTTTGATAAATACTGGTGGTTGAGCAGGTGGTCGAGAATGATTTTCATGGTTCAAAAGTACTAATTATTGAGCCAATTCGCCAATATTTGCTGGCCGTGCTGGGTCAAAACCGATTCAGGATGAAACTGCACCCCGCGCACATCGTAGGTTTTGTGGGCGAGGGCCATCACGTTATTATGTTCATCAATGGCTGTTATTGTCATGCAGTCGGCGAGGCTTTCGCCCACGACCGTCCACGAATGGTAGCGCCCCACCATAAATTCGGCGGGCAGTCCTCTGAAAAGCCGCTCGCTGGAATCGGTCACGATGGCCCGGTCGGCGATTCCGTGCAGCACCTGGGGCATATTGAGGAGCGTTGCCCCAAAAACCTCGCCAATGCCTTGGTGGCCGAGGCACACGCCCAAAATGCTTTTGCTGGGGGCATAGGTGCGAACCAGATCCTGCAAAATGCCCGCCTCCGACGGAACGCCAGGCCCTGGCGACAGCAGAATTTTGTCGTAGGCGGCCACGTCTTCGAGGGCTATTTTGTCGTTTCGGTGTACCTCCACATCGTTGGCCAGCTGGCGCAGTATGTAAACCAAATTGTATGTAAAAGAATCGTAGTTGTCTAAAACCAGAATTTTCATGTCAAAAAATCAAAAAAAATAATAAAAAAATGGAGTGTTTTGGGACTTCAAAAGTAGTCATTTTTGCCGTATATCAAGTAGAATCAGACTACTCTACGGCAAAGTCCCTATCTTGCGGCAAATTATAGAATCATGTCCGATAAACGTAGCCCCGCCATTGTTTTTGTATTCATTACCATTCTAATCGACGTAATCGGAATCGGGATCATCATTCCAGTTGTTCCTCAGCTCATCAAAGAACTCACCGGCGGCACGCTTTCCGAAGCCGCCCAATACGCGGGTTGGCTCTCGTTTTCTTACTCGGTCATGTTGTTTGTTTTTTCGCCAATTATGGGTGGTTTGTCGGACCAGTTTGGGCGGCGGCCCGTCATCTTAGCATCTTTGTTGGGCTTAGGGGTCGATTATATTTTCTTGGGCTTTGCGCCTACCATCACGTGGTTGTTTGTTGGGCGCATCCTGGCGGGTATCACGGGGGCGAGTTTCACGACCGCCACCGCCTACATCGCGGATGTGAGCGAACCCGAAAAACGCGCCCAAAACTTTGGGTTGGTGGGCGCGGCCTTCGGTGTGGGGTTCATTTTGGGGCCAACGCTGGGAGGTTTACTGGCCGACTACGGCGCGCGCGTTCCGTTTTTTGCGTCGGCGGGTTTGGCACTGCTAAACTGGGTGTACGGTTATTTTGTGCTGCCCGAGTCGCTTTCTGTCGAAAACCGACGGACTTTCGACTGGAAACGCGCCAACCCGATTAGTTCGTTGGCCAATCTAAAACGCTACCCAATTGTGTTGAGTTTGTTGTGGCCGTTGGTTTTTTTGTACGTGGCTGGCTACGCTACCCAAAGCACCTGGACGTACTACACAATGGAAAAGTTCGGGTGGAGTTCCATGTCCGTTGGCTTGTCGCTGGGATTCGTCGGGCTCATGGTTGCCATTGTGCAGGGCGGCCTCACGCGGATCATTCTTCCTAAATTGGGAGAAAAAAAATCGGTTTTTCTGGGTTTAACTTTCAACTCCTTGGGCAATTTAGGCTTTGCGTTGGCATCTGCTGGTTGGATGATGTACGCCATCATGGTGCCTTACGCTTTTGGGGGGCTGGCTGGGCCGGCCATTCAGGGCATTGCCTCCAAGCAAGTGCCAGCCAACGCCCAGGGCGAGTTGCAGGGAACTTTGACGAGTATTTTGAGCGTGACGGCCATCTTTGGCCCCGTACTCATGACCAGCCTGTTTTCTTATTTTACGAGTCCGAGTGCGCCAGTTCATTTCCCAGGTGCGCCGTTTTTGGCGGCGGCCATCTTGGCGGTGGTTAGTCTGGTATTGGCTCGGCGGGCGTTGGCCAAGTTTTAGAGCAATTGTTTGCCAGCCCACACGCCCGCCAGGGTGAGTGCGAGGCAGCCAGCCACGTTCACAAAAATGTTTAGGAGAGCCTCGGCCGTGCGGTTGGTCTGGAAAAGGTGGAGGGTGTCGTTGCTGAAAGTAGAAAAAGTGCTGAACCCGCCGCAAAACCCCACCGCCACCAACGCCCGCAACGGATCCGTTTGGGCGGGCTGCCGCAGCGTGGCCCAGCCCAAAAAAATGCCGAGCACGAAACTGGCCATGAGGTTGGCCAGTAGGGTACCATAAACTGGCGGTTGAGGAACGATATTTTGGAGCGAGCGATTCACCAAAAAACGCGCTACGCTGCCCAAACCACCACCAATGAATATGAGAATAAGTTGTGCCATGGCTGCGTACCCACACTATTGAACCACCTCTTTGTATTGCATTCGGTGCAGATTTGCGTAGAAGCCGTCGGCTTCGAGGAGTGTTTGGTGGTTTCCTTGTTCTTTAATCTCGCCTTTGTCCAGTACAATAATGTTGTCGGCCTTTTGGATGGTGCTCAATCGGTGGGCAATAACAATGGCCGTGCGGCCTTTCATGAGCTTTTCGATGGCACTTTGAATGAGTTCCTCCGTTTCGGTATCTACCGACGACGTGGCCTCGTCTAAAACAATAATTTTGGGATCGTTCACCATGGCCCGCACAAACGAGATCAGCTGCCGCTGGCCCACCGAGAGCGTTGCGCCGCGTTCCATCACATTGTAGTCGTAGCCGCCTGGCAGGCGCTGAATAAAATCGTGGACACCCACCAACTTGGCCGCTTCAATAATTTGGGCGCGGCTTATGTCGGTGTTGCCGAGCGTAATATTGTTGTGGATGGTGTCCGAAAACAAAAAAACGTCCTGTAAAACCACGCTGATCCGACGGCGAAGCGCACCGAGTTCGTACTGGTGCAGGTCGGTGCCGTCCACAAAAATGCTACCCTTATTAATTTCGTAAAAACGGCTCAGTAAGTTTATGATCGACGATTTTCCCGCGCCCGTTGCACCCACAAATGCCAACGTTTGTCCTTCCTGTACCCGAAATGAAATATCTTTGAGCACGTAGTTTTCGTCGTTGTAGGCAAACCAGACGTTCTCGAACGCAACGTCGCCACGGAGCGTGGCGGGAGTATAATTGCCATTGTTGGCCGTATAATCGTCCGAGTCCAGGAGTTTCAAGATGCGGTCGGTGCTCACAATGCCCATTTGGAGGGTATTGAAGCGGTCGGCCAGCATTCGGATGGGTCTAAAAAACTGGTTTATGAGCATCACAAAAGCCGTAACAGTGCCAAACGAAACGCTGTAGTTTAGGATTTCTTTTGATCCAAACCAGACGATCAGACCCGTGGCGGCGGCCAGAATAACATCGGCCACGGGGTAGTACACCGAATACGCCCAGATAGACCTAATGTGTGCCGCGCGGTGTTGGGCGTTTATTTCTTTAAATTTAGCGTATTCTATTTTTTCGGAACTAAATATTTGCACAATATTCATGCCCGTAATGTGTTCCTGCACAAACGAGTTGAGGTTGGCCACGGCGTTTCGCACTTCGTTGAAAGATTTTTTAATGCTTTCTTTGAATATGTAGGTGCTTACCACCATGAGTGGGATCATGGCGAAACTAATGAGTGTGAGCCGCCATTCGATGTAAAACATGACCGTTGCCAGCAGTACCAGTTGCAAAATATCGCCCGCGATCGATGCCATGCCTTCCGAAAACACGTCGGCCAGGGTTTCTACGTCCGATATGGCGCGGGTTACGAGGCGGCCAATGGGGGTGTCGTCGAAAAACTTGAGCCTTAGATTCAGTATTTTGTCGTAGAGTGCCACTCGAATGTCGCGGATCACGTTTTGCCCCAACCACCCCGACGTGTAGGTGTTCAGAAACTGAAATCCAGCTTGGAATACCAACACCCCGACCATCAAGGCCAGCATTTTGGCCAGCCCAGGGTAGTTGCCAGTGGCTATTTCGGTGTCGATGGTTCGTCTGATGAGCAACGGATTGAGCGGCGCAAGTACTGCACTGACCATGATTACGCCCACCAAGCCCCAGAATTGGAGGCGGTAGGGTTTCACAAAACCAAATAGCCGCCTCAGTATGACGACGTCGAATATTTTACCACTTTTTTTTTCTTCGTTCATATTTATTTGCCCACTTTTTGGGCGGGGTTTCCAAATACTGTGGCGTTTGCTGGCACGCTTTCTACCACCACCGATCCCGCTCCAACGCGCGCGCCCTTGCCGATTTTAATGCCCGAGACCACCACCGCGCCCGAGCCGATGAAGGCGTTGTCGCCCACCGATGCGGCGTTTCCGATAATGCTCCCCGCCCCAATTTGGACAAAGTCGCCAATGGAGGCGTTGGGTTCTACGACTACGCCCGCGTGGATCAGGCAATGGCTACCCACCAAGGCGCGGGTGTTGATGACCACCCGCGCACCAATGAAGTTGCCGTGGCCAACTGAGGCCATGGTAGAGACCATCGCCGTGTCGTGGATGGCATTGACGGGCTGCACGCTCCGCCTTTCATGGAGCATTTCGACGGTATTTTTGCGCTCGGCACGCTCTTCGAGTGCCACGAATGCTTCGCATTTTTTGCCGATTAATTTCAGGAAGCCGTCGTCGTCGGTGCTTCCCAAAACGCTCACCTCACCTATTTCGGTGTTGTGGAGCGTTTTGTCGTCGTCCAAAAAACCATACACCACCACGCCATTGCGCAGAAAAATATCGAGAGCCGCCGCCGCGAGGCTTTTGGCTCCAAATATCAAAACGGGATTCTCCATAGATTACTTTTTATACGTTTTGGCTACGCCTCGCCCACTGGGCCGCTAAAACCCATCGGAAAATTAAAACCCATGTCCTCGTCGAAGGCACGAATGTCGCCAAAGTTTTCTTCGTATTTGCGAATATTGTCTTTCAGCGCCGTGAGCAAACGTTGGGCGTGTTCGGGCGTTATGATGATCCGCGCTTTTACTTTGGCCTTGGGCACGCCGGGCATCATGCGAATAAAATCGATGACGAACTCCGAATTGGAGTGCGCAATCATCGCTAAATTAGAATAGACTCCTTCCGACATCTCGTCCGAAATCTCTACGTTTATTTGTTGTTCGGGTTCCGACGGGTTCTCCATAGTCTTGATTGTCAAACGGTTAGGCTACTTCACTTTCTTTAATGTTTACTTTCAGGATGATGTCTCCCTGCTTAATGGCATCGATCACGTCGAGGCCCTCGATTACTTTTCCGAAACAGGTATGGTTGCGGTCTAAGTGGGCGGTGTTGCGGCGACTGTGGCAGATAAAAAACTGCGAGCTGCCCGTATCGCGGCCTGCGTGCGCCATCGAGAGCACACCCCGGTCGTGAAACTGGTTTCCGCCCGTAAGCTCACATTTGATATTCGACCCTGCGTTTCCGCGTCCTGTGCCATCGGGGCAGCCGCCTTGAATCACAAAATCGGGGAGCACCCGGTGGAAAGTCAGGCCGTCGTAGAACCCATTTTTAGACAGATCGACGAAGTTTTTAACGGTATTGGGCGCGTCTTTTTCGTAAAATTCGATTAGCATTGTACCCTTTTCGGTAATCATTTCTGCTTGTAACATATTGTTTTTTTATTGGTTTATTGAAGAGCAAAAGTACGAAAATTCGCGCTAATGTTTTACTACGCCAGTTATTTCAAAATTTTTCTGGTCGGTCAGCACCAACTTCTGAAAGCCACTAATCTGGTAGCTTTGCAGCACCCAGCGTTTT
Organism: Cytophagales bacterium; assembly: GCA_013298215.1. GTDB lineage: Bacteria > Bacteroidota > Bacteroidia > Cytophagales > Spirosomataceae > JAAFKE01. Next base: position 38,071 of record JAAFKE010000009.1, read on the forward strand.
TTGGTTTGACCGCAGCGCAGCAGTATTTTTTTTTCTGATCGGTACAATTTATTCTCGACCGCCAAGAGTGCCTCCACCAAAGCGGGCTGCCCCGAGGCTGAATCAAGGCAAATATGCAGCGACTTTACGGGCAATTTCTCCGTTGCTCGGAGGGTGTATTGGTACGTGAGCGAGTCGGGGCGGGCCACGTTGTAGCTGGCCTGAAAAGCAGCTTTGTTGAGGTCGGCCTGCAAAAAAAGTTCGAGTTCTTTGCCCCAATCAATGTTTGCCGTCAGAACCTGTTCGGCAGCTCCCGCCGCCCGCATTTGCTTTTCGACGGTTGGCTTGGCTCGGTTAAGCAACTCAATCTGGCTATTTATAAACCGTTGAAGGTCATAGTATTTTTTGGGTACTTCCGTTGCGTCGGTGGCGCAAGATGCACACACCAGAAACACAACAATACATAAACAGATTCGGTACATTTGGGGTTGGTTTTTTGAAATAAAGCGCAAAGATCGAAACTAATTATGGTTTATGTGGAGTCAAAAAAAAATCGCCTGCTTGTCTGTTTTGCGCTACAAAAGTAGTTTGTATATTGACGCGAATTTATTAACTATCGTAGCCATGACCCTAAAACCACGCGCTTTTCTAACGGCCGCACTCTTGGTATTAACCACATTGGGCGCGTTTCGTTTCATTGAAGACGATTTTTACCAAAAACTACTGGCCAAACTGGATCAGTACCAATTGACTTTTCCGCAAGAAAAAACCTATTTGCATTTGGACAAACCCTACTACGCCACCGGCGAAACGCTCTGGTTTAAGGCCTACGTGGTAGATGCCATGGCCCACGCCACCGATACCGCCAGCACGCTGCTCTACGTAGATTTGGTCGATAAAGTGGCGGGCAAAGTGGTGGCAAACCGAAAAATAAAAATGGAGGCTGGCCACGGCCAAGGAGATTTTTTCCTCCCCGATTCATTGCCCGCTGGCGACTATAAAATTAGGGCCTACACGGGCTGGATGCGCAACTTTTCGGACGACTTTTTCTTTCAAAAAGACCTCACTATCTACCGGCCAGACCAACGCCCTGCTGCTGGTTCAATGCCCGCGTTAGACCCGATCGACGTGCAGTTTTTTCCCGAGGGCGGCAATTTGGTGGCGGGCATCGGCGGCAAAGTAGCCTTCAAGGCCGTTAGTCCCACGGGGTTGGGGGTCGAGGTGGAGGGTTTTGTGCTGGACCAAACCACCAAAGACACCATTGTGGGCTTTCGGAGCCAGCACCTTGGCATGGGTTATTTTAATTTTACGCCCGAAGTTGCCCACCAGTACGTCGTCAAAATGCAACGCCCCGACGGCCCTTTGCAAGACTACAACCTCCCCCAGGTGTTGCCGCAGGGCTATTCGATGATGGTCGATAACATTGCCAATAAACTGAACCTCAAAATTTATGTTTTTAACAACCGCCCCGCCGACGCGCCGGGAAACCTCACGCTCATTGCCCACACGCGCGGTTTTGTGACCTATTCGGCGGCCATTCCAGTGGCTAATAAACAAGCGTTGGTGAGTATCCCGCGCGAGAAACTCCCCGAGGGCATTACGCACATCACTATTTTTAACGAGCAAAATCGGCCCGTTTGCGAACGCTTGGTGTACATAAACCGAAACGAAAAACTGCAAATTGAGCTCACCCCCGACAAGCAAACCTACCGCACTCGCGAGCGTACCGACCTGACAGTGAGCGTGAAAGATGCCAAGGGTGCGCCCGTGGTGGCCGAGCTGTCGCTGGTGGCCACCGACGCGGGGCAGGTGATCGAGAAAAACAGCTACGGTCTCAACATTGCCTCGTATTTATTACTGACCTCCGATCTAAAAGGGTACGTTGAGCAGCCCAGTTTTTATTTTGATGCCACCCGCACCGACCGCGTCGCGAAATTAGACAACCTGCTGCTAACGCAAGGTTGGAGGCGTTTTTTGTGGAAAGACGTGTTGCAGGATTCGTTGCCAAAGACCAAGTATTTTCTGGAACAGGGAATATCGATAGTGGGGCGCGTGCTGAAACCAAACCAAAAGTCGGCTGGAAAGGTAAAGATGACCGTTTTTATGACCGAGCGCGATAGTGTGCAGTCGTTTGTGACCTTAGAAACCAACGAAAACGGCGACTACGGACTGCTAAACCTGACCCTGAGCGACACCGTTCGGGTGCTGCTGCAAGCCCAAAGTTTGAAGGGCGACAACCGCAACTTCACCGTAAAACTCGACCCCTTTGCGCCGGCCACCGTTACGCTCGCCAAGATACCCTACAACCCAGTTCAGTTTGACGCCAACGACTTGGCCGATTACCTAAAACGGGTGGAGGAGTACCAGCGCATCGAAAAGCAAATCAGAAATAGCGGCGAAAAGCTGCTCAACGAGGTGGTTATTAAGGCCAAAAAATACGTCGAACCCGATGCCCGCAAGATATACTCCACCCCAGACGCGACTATAAAAGTAGATTTTAGTAATTCGGCGGGAGCCATGAACGTTTTGCAGATTTTGCAGGGGCGCGTGGCGGGCGTGCAGGTGAGGGGCTCGGGCAACGATATGTCGGTGCAGATACGCGGCGCGTCCACTTTTTCGGGAGACATAGAACCGCTTTTTTTGGTAGACGGAATGCCCACCTCAAAAGACTACGTCATGTCGATACCCGTGGCCGACGTGGATGCCATTGAGGTTTTGAAGGGCGTGAAGGCCACCATTTTTGGGTCGCAGGGGGCGGGCGGGGTCATTGCCATTCTCACCAAGCGCGGCAACCCCAACTTCGATTACTCGAACGAACCAGCAGAAGGTTCATTGAACACAAAAATAGTGGGATTTTATACGCCCAAACAGTTTTACACGCCCCGCTACGACGTGAACGTTCCCGAAAACAGCCGCCCCGACTTTCGGTCTACCGTTTTTTGGTTGCCCAGCATTCGCACCGATGCCGACGGCAAGGCCAAGGTGAGTTTTTATAATACCGATGCCGCCACCACCGTGCGGGTGCGCGTTGAGGGCATTACGAAGGGCGGTTTGCCTGGCGCGGGCGTGGTTGTTTATAAAGTGCAGTAGGAGTGAGGGTGGTTTTGTGGCCTACAACTTGTCGTTTTTGGCGCGAGCAGCGCGGTACATTTTGGCAAACACAAACAGCACAACCCCAAAAATCAACACCCCTCCGAAGGCATAAACAAAACTGAGGGTGTCTTTTAGAACGCCCAGCAGGACTATGCTCACCAAAAATAGGGTGGGGAGTTCGTTCAACAACCGAAACTGAAAGGACGTGAATGGTTTTTGGCCGCGCTCCAGCCCAACGATGGTGCGCTTGCACCACAAATGATACCCGACCAGTAGAATCAAAAGTGCAAATTTGACCTGAAACCAACCCATTTGCCAGTAAGCGGGGTTTATGATGGTCATTGCAATGCCACACGCCCAGGTAATCATCATGGCGGGGTTGCAGATTACTTTATAGACCCGCCACGCCATTTTATTGAACTGATCCTGAAACGCTGCCCGCAGTGGTTCGGGGCGGTCGTCGGCCTCTACGCGGTACACAAACATCCGCACCAAATAAAAAAGACCCGCAAACCAGGCCACAAAGCCAACAATATGAAAAGCCTTTATGTAATACAACAACATGAAGATAGCGTTAGAATGCGTTTTTGAACGACAAATTTAAGCCCAATTGTTCAGACCACGAAAAGGCTGTGGAGATACGTTTGAGACATACACACGGTTTTTGGTGCCAAAACGTTATCTTTGTGGGATGAAAGTAAACCGCGCTGTTTTTGTGAAGAGTAGCCCAGAGTTGGCACTGTGCCCGCCGCCCAGTAAACCAGAGTATGCCTTCATTGGCCGCTCGAACGTGGGCAAATCGTCGCTCATCAATATGCTCGTGAACCAAAAAGGTCTGGCCAAAACCTCGGGGAAGCCTGGTAAAACCCAGCTGATAAACCACTTTTTGGTGGACGACACGTGGTTTCTGGTCGATTTGCCAGGCTACGGCTACGCCAAAGTGAGTAAGTCCCAGCGCGATACGTTCCAGCGGATGATAAACGGCTATTTGCTCAAACGCGAGAACCTGATCTGCACCTTTGTTTTGTTCGATGTGAGGGTTCCGCCGCAGCAAATAGACATGGACTTTATCGGTTTTTTGGGCGAGAAGGGCCTGCCATTTTATATTTTATTAACCAAAAGCGATAAAATTAGCCAGACAAAACTATCCGAAAGCGTGGCCGCTTACGAAAACAAAATAGCCGAAGCGTGGGCCGAAATGCCCCCGATGTTCGTTACGTCGTCGCCCGAGCAGATTGGAAAAAAAGAAATTTTGAACCTAATTGGCGAGTGGAACGATTCTTTTAACAATGAGAAAAAATAATAACCTGAATAAAATTAAAACATGGAACTATTGAGAGAAGTTGCCCACGTGTCGGGCAAAAGTGGTTTGTACCGAATTTTAAAACCTGGCCGCGCGGGAGCAATCGTGGAGAGTTTGGACGATAAAAGAGAAAAAACCATGCTCGGGCCAACGGCGCGGGTGTCGGTGTTGAAAGACATTTCGATTTTTACGCAAGATCCCAACACCAATTTGGCACTGGGCGACGTGATGATGAGCGTACACGCGCACTTTGCCGATAAGCCACTGCCAAACGCTAAAACAGCCTCAGACTACGAAATGGCCGATTTTATGGCCCTCGTAGCCCCCGACTACGACACCGAGCGCGTGTATTTGTCGGACGTTAGAAAACTGATAAACTGGTACAATATCGTGGCCAAGAACCTACCGCAGGCTTTTGAAGTGCCAGAAAAAACCGAAACCGCCCAAGCCGACCAAGAAGCACAGTAAAACCGCTCGAAACAGCATAGATGGGTAAATGAAGGCACTCGGCATTGAAGAATTTTTAGAAAAAGCCCGCACCATACCCGTCATCGATGTACGGTCGCCGGCGGAGTATGCCCGCGCCAGAATCCCTGGCGTGGTAAATATCCCGCTCTTCGACGACGACCAACGCGCCAGCGTAGGCACAACCTACAAACAAATTGGCAAAGACCAGGCCGTGTTGCTGGGGTTGGAGTTTGTGGGACCGAAGCTGGTAGATTTTGTGCAACGCGCCCAGGCACTCGACCCGCAATGTTCGGAAGTACTGGTGCACTGCTGGCGCGGAGGAATGCGGAGCGGTAGTTTTGGTTGGTTGCTCAACACGGCAGGTATGCAAGTGGCCACGCTTGCGGGTGGCTACAAAGCCTACCGCACCCACATTTTGTCGGCATTTGAAGAACCCCGAAAGTTGGTGGTTTTGGGCGGCAAAACGGGCAGCGGCAAAACCGAAATCCTGAAAAAATTGGCCCTGCAAGGCCAGCAAGTTATTGATTTGGAGGCGTTGGCGCAGCACAAGGGGTCGTCCTACGGAGCCATCGGCCAGTTGCCCCAGCCCACTACCGAGCACTTCGAGAACCTCATCTACGAAAAATGGGCGGGTTTCGATGCCCAAAAAACCATTTGGCTCGAAGACGAAAGCCGCCTCGTTGGGCATTGTTACGTGCCAATGCCGCTGTGGGAACAAATGAGCCACGCGCCGATGGTTTTTGTGGACGTTCCCAAAGAAATTAGAATCGGGCGGTTGGTGCGCGAGTACGGCGGGCAAAACCACCAGCTGCTCTGCGAGGCCACCGAGCGGATCAAAAAAAGACTCGGCGGCCAAAACTACCAGGCCGCGCTGACGGCACTTGCCGCCCACGACTACGCCCAGGTGAGCAACATTACTTTGGACTACTACGACAAAGCCTACCTGCACGGCCTGGCGCAACGGCCCGCCGAGCGGGTTTCGACCATTGCCGTGGCCGACGACAACCCTGGCGCAACGGCTCAAAAACTTATTGATTGGCTCCGAAGCTGATGGTTTGCTTGTGCCTTGGCTCGTTTTGCGTTTGTTGAAAAAGAACGTTGGGCGTAGCCCTAACCGCTATTAGTCATTTCCACAAACCCGAAAAATTGAGACACCGAACAAAAAAAGGTATCTTTGCGGTATGAAGTTTGTTGATATAAAAAACGACATTGCGTTCCGAAAGATTTTCGGTAACGAAAACAGAAAAGAAGTGTTAATTTCTTTTCTGAACGCTGTTTTGTTGTTGGAAAACGACAAAAAAATCGTGTCGGTTGATATTCTAACACCTTACCAACTGCCAGCTTTGAAAGGCGGGAAAGTTACGATCGTGGACGTGAAAGCCAAAGACCAAAGCGACAAAAGCTACATCGTGGAGATGCAGGTGGCTGAGGTAGACGGTTTTGACAAACGAGTTTTGTATTACGCCTCAAAAAGTTACTCCTCTCAGATTGACCGAGGAGATTTATACGAAAAACTGAACCCAACTTTTTTTATCGGAATTTTAGACTTTGAAGTCACCCAAAACAAAGACTACATCAGCCGACACAAAATTATTGACACCGAAACGGGCGAAAATTTTATAACTGACATTGAGTTTAACTTTATTGAACTTCCGAAGTTTCAGAAAAAAGAAACTGAATTAACGACCATCATTGACCAATGGGTTTATTTTATCAAGAACTCGGAAGATTTAACGGTAATTCCTGACAGCGTTACTGACAAAGGCTTGAAAAGTGCCTACGAAGATGCCGACAAACACAATTGGACAAAAGCAGAATTAGAAGCCTACGATTACGTTTTGATGAGAGAACAGGACGACCGAGGCAGAATGAGTTTTGCATTAAGAACTGGCATTGCAAAAGAAGTTTCAAAAGTTCAAAAGGATTTTGCGAGGAGACTTTTTAAACGAGGTTTTTCAGATGCTGACATTGCCGAGGACACGGGTCTAACGGTTGAACAAATCCAAAGATTAAGAATAGAAGAATAAAACTATCACCAACCACGCGGGCGACGAACGCCGCAACTAAAAACACACCACTCAAATGAAAAAAACACTCTTTACCATCGCTTTTATGTGCGTGCTCATGGGGCTCACTTTTAAACCCGAGCCAGCCGCCCGCCCAATCCCGATTTGCCACAGTACGGCCAACGATATGGCTACACTGGCGTTAGACCCCGAGTTCCAGGCTATGCACCCGCAGCCGTTGCCCTACACGCACCTCAGCGCGGTGGGCCAGATGATTACTTTTGCCACACCCGACGGCAAAACGGCCAGCGGTTTTATGCTTAAAGCCCCGAAAAAATCTAAAAAATGGCTGTTTGTTTTCCAAGAATGGTGGGGTTTGAACGACAATATTAAACGCCAAGCCGAGGTTTTTTATACTGATCTCAGCGACGTGAACGTCATAGCCATTGATATGTACGACGGGCAGCTGGCCACCGTCCCCGCCGACGCGGGCAAGTTGATGTCGCAGACCAAACCCGAGCGCATCGATGCCATTATTAAAGGTGCCATTGAGCTGGCGGGCAAAAAAGCCAAGATTGCCAGCGTGGGCTGGTGCTTTGGTGGTATGTTGTCGCTCAAATCGGCCATTTTGGAGGGCGAGCAGGCCGTGGGATGCGTAATGTACTACGGCCGCCCCGAAAAAGACGTTGAAAAACTCAAGACATTAAATACCAACGTACTGGGTATTTTTGGCAGCCAAGACAAGGGAATACCAGTGGCAACCGTAACCGAATTTGAAGAAAACATGAAAAAAGCCAACAAGGCCGTAACCATTAAAATGTACGATGCGGGCCACGGTTTTGCCAATCCGAGCAATCCGGTCTTCAACCAAACCGCCGCCGAAGATGCCTACAAAAATGCGCTGGCCTATTTGAAAGAAAAACTAAGCTAACACCGTTTTTCGTACCCCAAACCAAAGCCGCTCAATGCTAACATTGAGCGGCTTTGGTATTTATTACTTGAATCTACCATGTACGCGGCGGTTTGTGCTATAATGCTCCCCAAAATAAATGAACTCTTGGGCTGATTTTACTAAGTCTTGCAAATGACTAAACGATACTTGGACACAGCTTAAGGGGGGCAAATAGTAATGCCCTTTTTGAGCAATGGTGCAACGATTACCCCAACTGCCTAATTTAGTGTCACCCACAAATAACAAACCTTGGCTGTCGAGTGTCTTTTCCACCCGTGCTATCATCGGTAAATACAATACATCATCCGAAGCAGCTCCATTACACACCTCAACACATAAGGGCATCCCAAAACTACCTATCGTACTAAGCATGATTTTCAATTGGGCTAAATCCTTACGCCGATGCTTGGCATAACCCATTGAAAACAAATCACTTGGGTCTTTGAAGCTCTGGGCAATGGTGGCATCATACTTGGCCCTTGCCATTTTCCACGAACGACACTGCCACGAATGGCTTCTCCGAACGGCAGTTGCCTATGCCGCACTACCTGCCGTTGCAAAACTACTGGAAAAATAAGGTGCAAGGCCGCCAATGACGGCAAATTTGCGCCACCTCGGGGGTCAGGCTGCGGGCATCACCATTTTTCTAAGCCCAGCAATTTTTTGCCCAGCTCGTTCAGCGTGGCGGTCTGGTATTTGGTTTTTTCCCAGTTTCGGGCGTCGCCCGGAAACGCGTATCCTTCGGGGGCAATCCGATTTTGCCAAGAGTTCACGCGCCAGTTTCTCAGCGTTTCGTTGTCTTCCTCGGCGGGCATCATCGAGATATACTGCGCCACCCGAACTTTATCTTTCGAGTTATTGGCCCTTATGCCGTGGGGCTGCAGGCTATTGAAAATAAGTAGGTCGCCAGCGTTTAGTTTCACCTTATGAAAATCGTTTTCAAACCCAGTTGTATCGGGTTTAAAATGGTTACGATCCTCGGGTTGGGTCAGTTTCCAAGTTTCATAATTTCTAAAAAGTGCTGGAATACACTGAAACCCACCCATATTTTCGTCGGTTTGGTCGGCCAGGGCCAGTACCCCCTGCACGTTTTGGGGCTTGGTGTCGGGGTCGTAGTCCCAATGAATAAAAGCCTTGTACTCAAATCCATCGCGGAGGGGGAAGTTCAGGTTGGCGCGGTCGATGGTAACCCACAGTTTTTCGGTTCCCCAAATGTCAGTAAAAGCATCGTGTACGCGGGTCATTTGGCGGTTGTTCCACAAAAGTTGGTGGTTATACACCTCAACCATACCCGTGCCAGCAAGCTCTTTCATTTGCATGGGGTTGCGCTCCGCATCGGCGTGGGCGTTGTACCAGGTTTGGGGGTTGTTGGGGTCTTTTTCTTCAAAATCCCACAAAAACTGGGCAGTTTCGGCGGCTTGCTCCCGCGACACTGCATTTTTAACGACCACGTAGCCGTTTAGTACCCAAAAATTCCAGTCATCCTCACTCAATACCCTGAGTGCTTGCCCATTGGAGCGGTCGTTGAGTTTGAGTGCGCTACTTTTTGCCGCCGAAGGGTTCCCTGGAATATCCTTGTGGGCATTTGCCATTGTGGGTAAGGTTTGCATATTTATCCTATTTTTTAGGTAAAGATTGTTGGTGCTAAGTAGAGATACAGGTATGATAATCAGTTTTCTAAGAGCTTGTCGGGGAATTTAAAATAAAGAGAATCGTGTTTATTTTTGTTGCAACAAAACGACAGAAATAATGACTAAACAGTTTGAAAAACTGACGGATTCCCAGTTGGATGCAATATCAGATATTTTTACCAAAAGAAAAAGAGTTCTATCATTGAGAAGTGTGGTAAATGCGCTTCTATACATGGTTCGAGTTGGTTGTCGATGGCGAAATTTGCCTTCTGAATATCCTAAATGGACGACTGTTAATTACTACTTTGAAGAATGAAAATCTAATGGAATAATAGAAGCTATAAATATCAGACTTAATGAGATTGACAGGCAAAAAGAGCTACGAGCTAAGACACCAAGTTTATTATGTGTTGATAGTCAGAGTGTTAAATTGTCACCAATGATGGAAAAAGATAGGGGTATTGATGGTAATAAGCATGTAAATGGTCGGAAGAGGCAACTTTTAGTAGATATAGAAGGGCGTTTATGGGGCGTTGTGGTTCATGCTGCTAATATAGCTGATGGCAAAGGAGCGTTAGCTCTCTTAGATAATTTGGGTAATGTAGAAAAGACCATAGAAAAGTTTTTAGCAGATACAGCATATAACGGTATTTTCGCAAAATCTGTTGAAAAAAGAGGCTATAAATATGAAAAATCTGCTCGTATTGGTGGCAATGCTTACCCAGCAATGGGGCAACCTAAAATAGGAAAGAAGTTTATAGTAGAACCTAAAAGATGGGTAGTTGAAAGAACTATTAGTTGGACTAATCGCACGGGCGACCCCGTTTTTTCGTAGAATTACCAAAGATTACGAAAGAACGATAGAATCTTCTGTAACTTGGCTCTTATTGGCTAATTCAACAATAATGTTACAAAGAATCAATTACTAAACCAAATTATATTCCCCGACAAGTTCTAAGAAAAATTAAACAACTTCAACGGCTTTGTATGCAATAGCCAGGGCAACCGCATTATCGAAATTTTCAATAACTTTTTGGTTATTTTGCAAAAAAATATTTGGCGATACTCCTTTAACATTCGTGGGGGGGGGACGATAAAATGGCTACTTGGCAATTTATCTACCAAAGATTATTTGTTAATGCGGTCGCCCTGATGCAATAGCCGTGGAAGTTGTTTTTTGTAAAGAAACACTTTAATTAGCAACTTGTTGCAGTAAAACAGTTCTATTACATCAATACTACTCACCCATTTAACACGTACCATAATGACTCCCACCGTAAAATTTTGGCAAAAATATAAAATAGTTTGCCTGTGCGTAATTTTATTCTCGCTGGCTCAGTGCCTTACATGGCTTGATAGCAACCAAGATGGATTTATCAAAAATATCAGTGTAAATCACCTAATTAAATACATTGCATTTTCTATCGGATTGGTCATTATTATTTTGCTGGCGGCTAAATCGAGCAGCCCCTTTATCAAAAATACGGCTCTTTCGGCCTTCGTATTTATCTTGCTTTGGCTATTTTTAGAATTTTTTAGTTGGGGTATTGTCAAAGTAGGGTTGGTTAAATTTGAACGGCCCAGCAACGCCCTTTTACTAGTAAATACGCACGTAGAAACGTCACAGCGCCCTTTTTGGGGAGACTTCAATAAGGTATTTGGCAAGTGGCGATTGCCCAATGATTCTCTGCAAAAAATACGCTGCGAAGACAATAAAATCCTGTGTTATCAAACCAACAGTGTAGGGGCAAGAGATAAAGAACGTTCTTTTAAAAATACAACCAACAAAAGAAGAATCGCTGTGATGGGAGATTCTTTTATGGAAGGTATAATGGTGAATACGGACGAACGCGGTTCGGATATTTTAGAGAAAAGTACGGGAAATGAGCACTTGAATTTTGGGATTAATGGTACGAGCCCGATCGGTTACTACCTGATTTACAAGGAACTAACTAAAAAATACGAGCACGATGCAGTTATCATTGGTATATTGCCCGCCAACGACTTTCAAGATTTTTCGGAGGGAGACGATTTGCATTTGATTAACTTTCCCATCTATCGCCCCTATTGGAAAAACACAAAACAGGGCTATAAATTAAGCTACTCTTTGGCATCCATCGATCAGGCGTATGGGTCTAAAGTAAATTACGATAAGCCCAATAAGATTCATGCCACCAAAGACTCCGTTTATTGGAATTTACCCCTCGCTCAGAAGCTACAAGGTGAGTTGTATCATAATTCGTTCGTGGTGGGCTTAGTTGGTGAAATCGTAAACAAAAAAGCAGCGAAAAGGTATAATAAAACCAGTGTTTTTGAGGAATATCCCAAAGATAAGTGGGCAACTTTTAGCTATTCCTTAGAGAAACTTTTTGAAGAAGCCGAAGGTAAAAAGATTCTGGTCTTAACCATCCCCATTTTGAAAGACATTCGACTTTATCAGAAAAACCATAAAAATACCCTTGCACCTAAAATGGCTTCATTTTTGAAACAAAAAGGGGTAGAATACATAGATCTGCTGCCGATTTTAGCCCTCGAAAAGAACCCAGCTCAATTTTACCACGCCTGTGATGGGCATTGGAACGAAAAGGGAGAAAAAAAAGTAGCTGAAATCTTGTTACAAAATCAATTGTACCGAAAAATAATTGAATGAAACCTTAGGAATGAGTTTTGAATTATTGAGTGGTTGAGTCATTGAATAACAACTCATAATCAGATATTTACAATTGAAAATCTAACTACTTATTTCACGTTCCTTAGCCGTTTGATAAATATTAACGGGGTGTTTTAAGAGTTGGTTTTGGTGAAAATTTCGCCCTTGTCAATGTCTCCACTGATAAGTCCCGCCCTTGTCAGTGTCTCCACTGACAAGTAAAGGAATGCAGGTAACAGCACTTCTAATGATGCACTCGTTTTCTCTAAAATAACTGCTCGAATAAACTCGGATAGGCTGGTAGTGGGAGGAGGGAGGCGGTTTTGGGTGCCTGAATGACTTGAAAAAGTGCGCCCGAAGGGATTCGAACCCCTATCTATGGTACCGGAAACCACAATTCTATCCATTGAACTACGGGCGCATTTGCTACTATCAGCCCGCAAAAGTAGCAAATAGATTGGTTTTTACCAAACCTTAACGTGAAACGATTTGGGCCTGGTGAGCGAATCGTAGCCCAGTGCCGACAGCGTGCAGCCGCGCCCCGAGTCTTTTATACCCGTCCAGGCCAATTCGGGGTCGAGGTAGTCGCAGCGGTTCATAAACCACGTACCCGTATTTACCTGGTCTCCGATGCGCAGGGCCGCCTCCACGTCTTGCGTCCAGACCGATGCCGTCAGGCCATACGTGCTGTCGTTCATCAGCGCAATGGCTTCCTCGTCCGACTGCACGCACATAATACCAACCGCTGGCCCGAAGGTTTCTTCGGTCATAATCCGCATTTGGTGGTTTACGTTCACCAAAATTTGGGGTGCCAAGTAGGGCGTTGCGTCTTGGTGTGCCAGAAATTTTCGGGGGTCAATCAATGTTTTTGCGCCCTGGCCAACGGCCTCATTAATCTGATTTTTTGCAAAATCGGCCGCGCTGGTCCGCACCATCGGGCCAAGGGTGGTGGTGGTGTGCAAGGGGTTGCCGAGTTCATACGTTTCGGTGAGTGCCACGGCCTGCTCCACGAAGGCATCGTACAGGTTTTGGTGGACGTAAATGCGCTCCACGCCGCAGCACGATTGCCCCGAGTTGAACATGGCGCCGTCTACCAGGTTTTCTACGGCATCGGTCAGATTGGCGTCGGCGCGCACGTAGGCTGGGTCTTTGCCGCCCAGTTCCAGGCCCGTTGCCACAAACCGCTCGCTGGCGGCGCGTTGCACGGCGCGGCCTCCCGCCACTGATCCCGTAAAACCCACAAAATCAATGCGTTGGTCGGCAATTATTCGCGCCACGTAGTCGTGGGTGGTGTGCAAATACTGAAAAACACCCGCTGGCAAACCAGCTTCGGCAAATGCTTGGGCGTATCGCTCGGCGCAGAGGGGTGTTTGGGCGGCGGCTTTCAGAACCACGGCGTTGCCCGCCATAATGGCTGGAATAATAACGTTTACCGAAGTCAGGTAAGGGTAGTTCCAGGGGGCCAGCACCAGCACCACGCCCAATGGTTCTTTTCTTATAAACCGTTGAAAACCAGGTTTTTCCTGCACAGAAATATTGGCCAGTGCACCTGCGGCGGTGGCTATCATGTGTTGGGCGCGTTCCTGAAAGCCGCGTTTTATTTCGTTGGGCGCGTATTTTATGGGCCGGCCCATTTGCCACGCCAGTTCGAGGCCTATGGCATCGGCGTGGTCTATAAAATACTGAACTGCGCGCTGGCAAACGGCGGCGCGTTCTGGCAGCGGGGTGCGCTTCCAGCTTTTTTGAGCCACCACAGCATTGTGTAAAGTCTGCTCAATTTGGGAGGCAGTGGCCAAAGTGCGCTCGGCATACACCGAGCCATCAATGGGCGAGATTGTTTGCTGGGTGGTCATAAAAAACGGTTATTCGTTGGCGTTTGAGCTGGGTGCGCGGATGATTCCGCGCTCTGAGTTGCGGATAAAGTTCACAATTTCGTCGCGCTCGTTCGACGGTTGTAGTTCTAACTCAATGCGCGAGAGTGCCTCGGTGTTGTTTAGTCCGCGCAAATAAATGTAGCGGTACAACTCCTGTATTTCGTTTATTTTTTCGTTAGAAAGCCCTCGGCGGCGCATTCCGATGGAGTTTATGCCCGCGTAGGACAGCGGCTCGCGGGCGGCTTTGGTGTAGGGCGGCACGTCTTTTCGGATCAACGACCCGCCCGAAACCATGGCGTGTGCGCCAATTTTGACAAACTGGTGCACTGCGCTCACCGCGCTGATAATGGCCCAGTCGCCCACCTGCACGTGCCCGGCCATTTGCACGGTGTTGCCAATAATGCAGTGGTCGCCGATTCGGCAATCGTGGGCCACGTGGGCGTAGGCCATCACGAGGCAGTCTTTGCCAATTTCGGTTTTCCAGTGTTCTTCGGTGCCCCGGCTCACGGTGGCAAACTCCCGGATCGTCGTGCCGTCGCCGATGAAGGTAAGGGTATATTCGCCGTGGTATTTGAGGTCTTGCGGCACGCCCGATATAATGGCTCCCGAGTATATTTTGCAATTTTTTCCGATCCTCGAACCCTCGTTAATAACAGCGTGCGAGCCTATCCAGGTGCCCTCGCCAATTTCTACGTCTTTGTGAATAACGGCAAATGGTTCAATTACAACGTTTTGCGCTATTTTTGCTCCAGGATGTATGTATGCTAATGGTTGTAACATTTCAAATAAATAAGTGGGCCGATGCCCTTGGATCATTTTTTTCTAACTAAACTGGCCGTCATGTCGGCCTCGCAAACAAGTTGGCCGCCCACGTACCCGGCTCCGTGCATTTTCACAATTCCGCGTTTGATCGGAAACGTAAACTCACATTTAAAAATTACTGTGTCGCCAGGCACCACGTTGCGCCTGAAACGGCAGTTTTCGATGGCGGCCAAGAACGTCCAGTAGTTTTCGGGGTCGGCGGTGGTGCTGAGTGCCAAAATAGCCCCCGTTTGGGCCATGGCTTCCAGCTGCATAACGCCTGGCATAATCGGATTATTGGGAAAATGCCCCGTAAAATAGGGTTCGTTCATCGTCACGTTTTTCACCCCGGCCACGCTCTGTTCGTCCAAATAATAAATCTTGTCGATCATCAGAAACGGGTAGCGGTGGGGTATCATCTGGGCAATGCGGTTTATGTCCATCACGGCGGGCATCCGAGGGTCGTAGGGCGGCACGGCACTTTTGGCCAGCTTCATGAGTTTTTTTATTTTTTTGGCCATGGCCACATTGGCGGCGTGGCCAGGTCGGGCGGCCAAAATCTGGGCTTTAATGGGGCGGCCTACCAGTGCCAAGTCGCCCAGCACGTCGAGCAGTTTGTGCCGCGCCATTTCGTTGGGGTAGTTCAGCTCTAAGTTGTTGAGAATACCCTCCTGTTTATTAACCGCAATTTTGGGTTTGTTGAGCAACTTGGCCAAATGTTCGAGTTCTTCATCGTTCACTTCGCGGTCCACAATCACGATGGCGTTGGTCAGGTCGCCGCCTTTAATGAGGTTTTGTTTGTGCAGCATTTCTAACTCGTGCAAAAAACAAAACGTGCGGCTACGGGCTATTTCTTGCTCAAACAGCGTAATGTTATTGAGCGAAGCGTGCTGGCTACTGATAACGCGCGAGTTGTAATCGACCATCACCGTCATTCTGTAATCGTTGAGCGGTAGGGCGGCGATCTCAATGCCCATCTCGTCGTTCACGTAGTGTACATACTCGGGTATTTCAAAGTAGTTGCGAGATGCGTTTTGTTCTTCAAAGCCCGCGTCGTGGAGTGCTTCCACAAACTTAATGGCGCTGCCGTCCATAATGGGCGGTTCGGGGCCGTCCAATTGTATGAGTACGTTGTCTATCTGCAAACCAACCAGGGCGGCCAACACGTGTTCGCAGGTATGAATCCGCGCCCCGTTTTGCTCCAATACCGTACTACGCGAGGTGTCCACTACGTTATCTACGTCGGCATCGACGGTTGGTTGGTTGGGCAGGTCTATGCGTTGAAATTTATAGCCGTGGTTGATGGGTGCTGGCACAAAGGTCATCGTTGCCGCAACGCCCGTGTGCAAGCCCACACCCGACAGCGTGACCGATTTCTGAATGGTTTGTTGTTTAATGTTGAGCATCTTTTTTAATGGATGTTGTCTTTAAGCTGTTTTTCTAACTCTAAAATGCGTCTCTCTAATTCGGGTAGCCGCCGCAGTACTGCCAACGATCTTAGGCTGTCTTTGAGCTGGATAACGGGCGTGCCATTGAGCGAAAGGCCCTCTTTTTTGATGTCGCGGTTCACGCCCGACTGTGCGCCCACTTGGGTTCGGTTGGCCACCGTTACGTGGCCTGCTATGCCAATTTGCCCCGCAAAAACGCAATTCTCACCAATTTTCGACGACCCCGCAATGCCCGTCTGCGAGGCAATAACGGTATTTTTGCCTATCTCCACGTTGTGGGCTATCTGCACCAAATTGTCGATCTTTACGCCCTGCCTTATAATGGTCGAGCCCATTGTGGCGCAATCGATGGTTGTGTTTGCGCCAATGCTCACGTGGTCTTCTATCACTACGTTGCCCAACTGCGGGATCGTTCTGTACGAACCGTCGGGTTGGGGCGCAAAGCCAAAGCCGTCGCTTCCGATGACCACATTGGCAAAAATACGGCAGTGGTTTCCAATGTGGGTGTTGTCGTATATTTTCACGCCGGCGTGCAGCACCGTGCCGTTGCCCACGCGCACGTTGTCGCCGATGTAGGCTTGCGGATAGATCAGTACGTCGTTGCCGATTGTGCAATTTTTGCCAATGTACGAAAAAGCACCTCGGTAGCCTCCCGTGCCAATGCTCGTGCCCGCGCCCACGTGCGAGGGTTGTTCAACGCCCGATTTGTTGTACTTAACTATTTTTTCGTATTGTTCCAACAACTGCGTGAAGGCCGAGTAGGCGTTTTCGACCCTGATTAGGGTGGCAGAAATTGCTTTCTTGGCCTCGAAAGTTTTGTTCACAATCACCGCCGACGACTCCGTTTCGTAGATAAACGATTCGTATTTTAGGTTGGCCAGAAACGAAATGCTCCCCGTCTTACCCTCTTCTATTTTTGATAATCGGCTTATTTTGAGGTCGTTATCACCTTCAATTTCACCATTCAGCAGGGTAGCTATTTGTCCAGCGGTGAGTTCCATCAAATGAGTTTTGAGGTATTTATTTCGTTACAAAGTTACGTCTTTCGCCCAACAAATATAGTATTTTCTGACTATATTACTCAGTGCTTTAATGGTAGGTAGGTCCGACGCTTCGGCAATATCGCGGACGCTACCGTCTTTCATTTTAACAAAAATCCGCTCGCTGCTCGTCAAATATGCGGCGTTGGTAGATTGCCCCTCGACCACAAAATAGGGTAGCTCGTCCGTTGCGACGCCCGCCCCGCGCAGTAGCTCGCCGATCTCAGTACGTTTTTCGGGCGCAAATGGTGTGTCCGAGAACTGAATTTTGTACAAACGCCGCTCCAACAACATTCCACAGATCGTACTCAGCACTGGGTCGGGGTGTTTTGCCCACGCTTTCAGGCACGCCCACACGTCGTAATCGTCCAATTGCGTAAACGCTTGGAGGTACTTGGGCGTGTTCTCAAAGTCTTCGAGTAGCACGTTTTGGGTCAAAAAAGTCAAAAAATCGGGTAGCGCCCACACCGTATCGCCCGCCCTCAGCAGCTCACGCGCCCTGTTTATGGCCTGCACCAACATGGTTTCGGCGCAGGTGGAGGTCTTGTGCAAATATACCTGCCAGTACATAAGTCGGCGGGCGTTCAAAAAATTTTCTATGCTCAATATTCCTTTTATTTCAACCACCAACTGGTCGTTGCACACATCCAACATCTTAATGATCCGCTCCGTGCCGATTGCCCCCTCGGCCACGCCCGTAAAAAAACAGTCACGGTTTAGGTAGTCCATTCTGTCCATGTCTAACTGACTGGAAATGAGTTGATGAAAAAAACGCCGTGGGTACGAGTCCTCAAACATTTGAATGGCCATTTCGAGTTTTCCGTTCATTTGTTGGTTGAGTTCCTTCATAATTTGCAACGAAATGCGCTCGTGCGGAACGTGGCTCAAAATACTGTCTTCGAGCACGTGCGAGAACGGCCCGTGGCCTACATCATGCAGTAGAATAGCTATTTGGGCGGCTTCGCCTTCGGCCTGCTCAATGTGCTGGCCTTTTTCGCGCAGCGTTGCCAGGGCCTGCCCCATTAGGTGCATGGCCCCGAGTGCGTGGTGGAAGCGCGTGTGCAAAGCCCCCGGATAAACATACTCCGCCATGCCCAACTGCTTGATGCGCCGCAACCGCTGAAAGTACGGGTGTTCGATCAGGTCAAAAATAAGGTCGGTTGGCACGGAAATAAATCCGTAAACGGGGTCATTAAAAATCTTACGTTTGTTCACGGGGGTGGCAAGTAATAATGTTGAATTTTGAATGAATGAATGATCGAATAAATATCTGATGATAAGATAGTTGCAAAATGTAAAATGTCGATTATTCAGTTACGTTTACTTAGTTTTGAAACTTAAAAGTAGCTTTTTTAACGCACGAAGGCCAACCTTTCGGCTGGCCTTCGTGTCCATTTTTGCAAAATACTTTACTTGACTTAGAACCGGAAGTGCGAGAACGCCTTGTTGGCCTCGGCCATGCGGTGGGTATCGTCTTTTTTCTTGACCGATGCCCCCTCGCCTTTGGCTGCTGCTATGATCTCGGCCGCCAAGCGGTCGGTCATGTTTTTCTCGCCGCGCAAACGCGCGTACTTTATCATCCACTTCATTCCCAACGACACCTTACGGTCGGCGCGAACTTCGGTCGGAACCTGGAAGTTGGCTCCACCCACGCGGCGGCTTTTCACCTCCACGGTTGGCATAACGTTGTTGAGTGCCTTGCGCCACATTTCTAATGAGTTCTCTTTGGTTTTGGTTTCAACAATTTCCAAAGCTCCGTAGAAAATCGAGTAGGCGGTTGTCTTTTTGCCGTCGAACATCAAATTGTTCACAAATTTCGTCACCAGTATGTCCTTAAATTTAGGATCGGGCAACACGTATCTCTTTTTTGGTTTTGCTTTTCTCATTGCATTTTTTTTTGAAACAGGTTTCGTTTAAAACTAATTCATGCCCAAACTTGGGCATTACTTCCCTTTATGCCAGCGTTTCTACTAAAAAACGCGGCCAGTGGGTTTACTTCTTCTTCTTGGCAGGTGCACCTTTTGTAGGGGCGGCTACTTGGCCTGGCTTAGGGCGTTTTGTGCCATAAACCGACCGCGACTGCTTGCGGCCAGCCACACCAGCGGTGTCTAATGCCCCACGGATAATGTGGTAACGCACACCTGGCAGGTCTTTTACCCGGCCACCGCGCACCAACACAATCGAGTGCTCTTGCAGGTTGTGGCCTTCGCCTGGGATGTAGGCGTTTATCTCACGCATGTTGCTCAGGCGCACACGGGCAACTTTGCGCAATGCCGAGTTTGGCTTCTTTGGCGTGGTGGTATATACACGAGTACATACGCCACGACGTTGCGGGCAAGAATCAAGGGCTGGAGATTTCGATTTCCAGTTCAGTTGTTCTCTGCCCTTACGTACTAACTGTTGTATAGTAGGCATTTAATTGTTTTTAGAATTTGTAAAAAAAATGAAAACGACGTATTAAGTCAAAAATGGAGTGCAAAATTACGGAAACCCCGCCAAAAAGCAAGGTTGGGGCGTGGTTTTTTTAGAAAATAGGTGCTATATCAAGCCCCCAACGATTTTTTGATCTCTCGAATGCGTTCATTGAAGACCATTTTCTTGAAATCTACGTCCTGCAAGCAAATCGTTTGCAGGTAGTTCATCACCGATGGTAGGTGGGGGCGGCGTTTGCCCGAGCCCACGTCGATGAACTTAGACGTAACCCAAAGCACGTTTTTCAGTTCTTGGCGGTCGTCGGAGGTCATGTAGTACTCGGTTACGATGGTGTCTTGGTCGAAATAAATGAGCCTTGACACAATCCGCACCCATTCGCTCACCTGGGCGGGCCGAACGTATGAAATCTGGTGCTGGTATACCACCCAACTGGTTTGGGTTTCGGTAAACATGCGGCCAAAACTAAAATCGTAGAGCGTGGCTACTTGGTCTTCGCGGGCGTTGAAATAGTAGTCAAAATACTTTGAGTTGTTCAGGTGGTTGAGCGGGTCGCAGTCCTGAAACCGAATAATGACCCGCGATTCGGGTTCTTTCGGGTAAATTTTGTCTAATTGCGGGTCAAAAAACATGGGGGTTGGTTATTTTTTTGGTCACTATTACGCGTTTGTCGCCGTTGTGGAGCGTGGTGGCCAGCAGGTAGGTGTCGCCACCGTCTTTGAGGCCGAGTTTTTGTTTCAAATCTTCGGTTTTCATCGGGAAGTTCCGCGTCGTTAGGTGTGCTTTGCCGTTGGGCAGGTGCGTTTGTACCTCTTTTTTGTCGGCGCGGCAAACGGCCATTACTTCAAAAATACGCCCCGCAAAATTGGCCACTAAGTTTTGAGAAGTATACAAATGGCTGTGAAGCCCAATCTTTAAAACCCCAAACCGCTCCGCAGTGGTTTTGAAAGCACCCGCTTTCAGCATGGCCGCGTTGGGTTCGTAGAGGTATTTTAGGGGGGCGCTGAAAGCCACACTCGCCGTCTTTTCGAGGGCGGGATCAAAGCAAAAAACGTTCGTTTGGTGTGTTGTCGATAGGTTTACGGCTACGAAAAGAACTGTTTTGGCAACGGGTTCTATGAGCAGAAGAACTTCTTTTACTTCGTTATCTACGGCCACCACGTGAATCTGTACGACGTGACCGCTAAGATCGCGCTGGGCTTGGGTGAGGTCTATGAGCGGCGACACCTTCACGATTACCCGCCTGGCGTATTGCAACAAAACGCCCAGGTGCTGGCTTATGCTGGGTTCGTAGTCGGCCATGCGCACCAATTTTTGGTTGGCGTTGCCCCGGCGGTGGGGATCCAAATAAATGGTTGTTTTTGGCGCATCGGCTTCGTCGAAGGCCTGCTCAAAGGCCATCCCGTGCCTAACTTCCACGTTTGTTAGTTCGAGGGTTTCAAAATTATGGGCGGCAGTTTGTGCCAGTGCCGCGTCGCGTTCTACGTACACCACCCGCCGCGCCGCGCCCGCAAACGCGCAGGTGTCCACGCCCATACCGCCAGTGAGGTCTATGACCACCTCGGAGTCGATCAGCGAGGCTTTGTATTGGGCCGTTGGTTCGGAGGATGCTTGCTCTACCGACAACGACGCTGGAAAAACCAGTTGGGCGTTGGCGTACCAGGTGGGTAGTTTGGTTTTGGCTTTTTGGCGCGCCCGAATCTGCTCGGCCATTTTTTGGGCGTGGAGGCCAGGGGGTGCTTTGGCCAGCAGCAGTTTGGTTACGTCTGCGTCGAGATTGGCACGTATAAAATCTACTTCAACTTCGGTTAGCCCCACGTCTGGCATCTGGTTGGGTTAGCGCAACACGCCAGTTTGATCGAAGAGCGGCTCCATCCATTCGTTGGGCAGGCGCTGAACCGCATTGTTGAGCAGCAGCCGCCACTGGTGGGTGAGCTGGGTGAGGTCTTCTTTCTCGAAACGGTGTTCGTGAATTTGGTAGCTGTCGCGCTCATAAATGGCCACGTCAATCGGGTAATCCACGTCGTTGGCACTTACGTAGGTGGCATCGAACGAGAGCAAACCCATTTTGAGGGCTTCCTGCATGGTGGTGTCAAACTTAAGGCTTCGGTACAGCAGTGGTTTGCCGTAGCCAGAATTGCCAATGATAAAAAACGGAGAACTTTCGCCAACCTCCACCCAGTTGCCCTCGGGATAGAGCAAAAAAAGTTTATGTTCGGCGTCTTTTTCTAACTGCCCCCCAACAATTGCGTACAGATTAAAGCCCAGCCCAGCGCTTTCTAAGGCTTCTTTGTCTTCGTTGGCAACGCGCCTCACCTGCTGGCCCAAGGCATTGACGGCCTTGTAGAGCTTGTCGAAATGGTTGTTGTTTTCTTCGAGGGCCTCGTGGAAGTACGTGATGGCCTTGTCGCGCACTGAGCGCAGCCCCGACGTCATAATAAACAGCGAGTGGTGTTCGACCTGGTGGATGGATATTTTTTTATTGACCGATACCTCCGAACCCGACGTGAGCCGCGAATCGGCCAAGGCCACCAAACCAGATGCTACTCTTACGCCCAAGCAATACGTCATTTTTCTGAGGGTTTATTGAATGCGAATATAGTACAAAAAAGGGCGTATCTCCAAAAGTTCGGGCCAAGCTACTGCAAACCGCGCAGAATTTCTTAGTTTTGCGGCATGATAAACCGAAGGTTACTCAGAATTAAAACCATGCAGGCGCTCTACGCCCTGCGCCAGGCCGAAGCGTCGGATTTTCAGTTGGCGATCGACTTTATTGCGGATACTTTTAGGCCAGATCTTAACTCAATGGTGGCGCAAGAACCCAAAAAGTTGGATAAAATGCGAAGATTATCGCTGGCCGCCCTCGACCAGATTGCCAAGGGCGTTGATGTGTCGAAAGACAAAGACCTGCCCACCGAAGCCTACCGAACGGCCCAAACCGCGTTTGAGTATTACCAAAAAAAGGTGAGCGAAGACCGCGTAGCCTACGGGCGAACGATGCTCAAAGAGTCGGAGGTGGCCTATGAGTCGTACCTTTGGGTGATGACGATGCTGGCCGAGTTTGGTAAAATTGCCAAAAACGACCGCGAGCGCGCCTACGACGACCCCGACTTTGTGATTGCGAAGGAATCGGGTTTGGACTCGAACGAAATTATCCAGGTACTTGTGGCATCGAAAACACTCGAAAACCAAGCTGCCAGGCATGGCATCAGCTGGACGGAGCAATCGGGCGACTTGCGGCGGGTTTATCGGGAGGTATTCAAAACCGACGAAACCTACCGCCAATACTGCCAAGCGCACCAACACACACCCGACGAAGACCAGAAAATGGCACAATATGCCCTGCGCCAACTCGTTTTAAAGAGCGAAGGCTGCACGACGTATTTTGAGGCAAAAGACCTAAACTGGGCCGAAAACCACCAAGTGGTGCGCGACATGGGCATAAAAACCCTCAAAACCGCCACCAGCGAAGACGCTTTTAAGCTCTCGACGCTGTCGGAAAATTGGGAGGATGACCGCTGGTTTATGGAGGAGTTGTTCAACAAAACGGTCGAAAACGACCACGTTTTTGAAGAATTAATCAACGGCCAACTCAAAAATTGGGACGCCGACCGCGTGGCAATGACCGACAATATTTTAATGAAAATGGCACTGACCGAGATGATGGTTTTCCCGGGGATTCCAGTGAAGGTGACCATCAACGAAATTATTGAGATAGCCAAAGAATATAGTACACCCAAAAGCGGTACTTTTGTGAACGGAATATTAGATGTTTTGTCTAAACAATTGGTAGAAAACAACAAAATACGCAAAAGCGGACGCGGACTGATTGATAATAAGTAACAGCAACCAAATGAATGAACCCATGAGCAAATCGAGCAGAAGTTTAATTGCATTTTTGGCGGGCGTGGCCACGGGCGCGGCCATTGGAATATTGTATGCACCCGACAAGGGGGAGATCACCCGCGACAAGGTTTCGTACAAGTTGTCGAAATACCGGGAGCAATTACAAAAATTGATCGAAGACCTCCTCGAAGGCAAAGACCTCGGCGATAGTATTGCCCGAACCGAAGGCCAAAAGGTGGTGAACGATGCCCGCGAAAAGGCCGAACGGCTACTCGAAGACGTGGACCGACTTATGGCCCAAATCAAAAACGAACCCGCATAAACACACCCCAAATCGCCCATGAAAACACGTATGGCTGTAGCCCCACTGTTGTTTTTTCTTTTCTGTTGTTCCCAAAACAAAGAAAACAAAAGCAGTGCAGGCGAGTTCCAAGATAAACTACCAAAAATTGAGTTTGCCGAAGACATCAGCAAGCCGTTCGACTTTGGCGAACTCAAAGAAGGAGATGTGGTAGAACACACCTACAGTTTTAAGAACGCGGGCGAGTTTCCGCTCATTATAAACAACGTGGGGGTTTCGTGCGGTTGTACGGCCTCCGAGTGGCCGCGCGAACCAGTGGCCCCTGGCGATACGTCAGCCATCAAAATAAAGTTTAATACCAAAGGCAAGGCAGGCCCGCAAGCCAAAACCATTACGGTGTTTGCCAACACGTCGCCCGCCTCCACGTCCATCAATTTTACGGCCGTTGTGTCAGTCATCGACTCGGCCAAAAGCAGCAAGTAACTCAGTGTAGTCAGGTGCTGGCTTTGGTAAATGCGGTATATTTGCAGTATGGAAATTAACGAAAAACTTACCATACCCAAACTCATTGAAGAAGCCCAGCTTTTCTGCGTTGGGCAGTCGAAGTTTCAACACAAAGAACTTTTCGGCGTTACCGATGGTAAAGCCGTTGGAACTTTGATTGAACAGAAATTTCAAAAGCATTTGCGCGACAAATACGAAGTTACAATTGGTTCATCGGCAAGTGGCGTTGATTTGCCCTCAGAAGATATTTTGACGGACATCAAAGTAACTTCCATCAAACAGCCCCAATCATCTTGCCCTTTCAAAGATGCCAAACAGAAAATATTTGGTTTGGGTTATAACCTACTTGTGTTCGTTTATGACAAAACGGACGATGAAAACACAAAAACTGCGACGCTTGATTTTGTGAGTTGTTCATTTGTTTCAAAAGAACGAACTGCCGACTACACCACTACTTTTCGTTTGCGAGAAATGGTTAAGGACAAAGCCAATGAAGCTGATATTATTGCGTATCTACAAGACAAGAATATTCCAGCGGATGAAATAACGCTGTCGAAATTGGCTGAACAAATTTTACAATCGCCACCAGAACAGGGTTATCTGACCATTTCCAATGCCTTGCAATGGAGATTGCAGTATCAAAGAATTGTAGCGTTGGCAGACGACGTTTCGGGTATTTCTAAAATCGTAAGTTACAATAAGCCAAAATGATGAAAGTATTTGGAGCAAACATCAGTAGTGAGGTTTCAGATTTCTTAAATCAAAGTTTAAGGGCTATTTCATCATTTGAATTAGCCAATTCCCAACTACTCGAAGCCTTCGGTATTCAGGATTTCTTTGACAACGACGAAGATTTAGAAATACTCAAAGAAGTCATTTCCGATAACTGTAATACACTCGAAGAGCCCGACCGAGCCGAATATGGCGACTTTCAGACGAACGAAAATTTGGCAAATAAAGCAACGCTACATTTAGTTTCAAAAGGCGTTTCCCCCGAAATAGTTGTTGAACCAACCTGTGGAAAAGGCAACTTTATTGTTGCTTGCTTAAAGAATTTCCCGAGCATCACAAATATATTCGGCATTGAAATTTATAAACCTTACGTGTGGGAAACTAAGTTTAATATTGTAGGCTTTTATCTTTCGCACCCAAACTTAAATAAGCCTAAAATTTCAGTAGCGCATTGCAATGTTTTCGACTTCGATTTCAAACAAATTGAAAAAGAGTTTTCTAAAAAAGTCCTGCCTTCTGCGGAGGATTTAGGTGGAGCTGACATTTTAATAATTGGCAACCCGCCGTGGGTTACCAACTCAAAATTGGGAAGCCTCAATTCAATTGGGCGGCAATCCGCGAATTTACCAAAGAAAACGAACTTTAAAAATCACAGTGGTTTAGATGCCATGACGGGCAAAGGCAACTTTGACATTGCCGAATCCATTACTTTGACAATGCTTAACACCTTTCAAAAAATGAAAGGGCATCTGCTTTTGTTGGTTAAAAATTCGGTGATTAAAAACATTGTTTTTGACCAAACTAAAAACAAATACAACATTGCGTCCATCGAAAAGCATTGCATCGACAGCAAAAAGGAGTTTAATGTCTCCGTTGAGGCATCTTTGTTTTATTGTAAATTAAATACCAAGCCCGAATTTGACTGCACCGAGTTTGATTTTTACGATTCAGTTCCCTATCCTTCGGAGAGGATTAGGGAGAGGCTTAAATTTGGTTGGTTAGACGCGCAGAACGCCGCCCGCAAATTTGTTTCAAACATTGACACCTACATTCATACCAAACAAATTGACGGCGAATGTCCTTTTGTTTGGCGGCAAGGCTTAAAACACGACTGTTCGAGCATAATGGAATTAGACAAAGCGGGGGGCGACCCGCTGAATGGGCATTATGTAAATGGCTTACATGAAGAAGTGGAATTAGAAGACGATTTGGTTTATGGTTTGCTCAAAAGCTCTGACCTTAAAAATACAGTCATTGACCAAACAAGAAAATTCACAATCGTTACCCAAAGAAAAGTTGGACAAGAAACTGGGTACATAAAATACGAGTATCCGAAAACGTATCAATACCTGACAGCACACCAAGCAAATTTTGAGGCAAGAAAATCAAGTATTTACAACAACAAACCGCTATTTTCGATTTTTGGGATTGGTGACTATTCTTTCAAACAGTACAAAGTTGCCATATCAGGACTTTACAAAACGTTTCATTTTACGTTGATTCTTCCGCAAGCAGGCAAGCCCGTGATGCTCGACGATACGTGTTATTTGATTGGGTTTGATAAAATAGAATTTGCGGTTTATGCGCTGATACTTTTAAATTCGGACACGACAAAGCAGTTTTTGCAATCCGTAACTTTTGCCGACGCAAAAAGAACGTTTACCAAAGATGTGTTAATGCGAATTGACCTTTTAAAATTAGCAAAAACGATTGACAAACAAAATTTACAAACAGCATTAAATCTGCTAAACGAAAAGTACAATCTTAGCTTGACATTGGAATTATGGGACAATTTTCTTGACGAAATGACACCTGTAATCAATGGACAAATCGCCATGTTTGCATAAACAGGTCTATAGTTAGTTTTTTGTTGTTATTTTTACCCCCAGTTTTCGATCATAATCAGTTCTGGGCTGTCGTAATTTAACTCCCGTACTTCGGCAAGCTGCCCGTGCTAATAGTTTATTCTAAAACCCCCAAAACCCAATGAGGCTCAGTACGATCGACGCAGGTCATTTTAAATTAGATGGTGGTGCCATGTTTGGCGTGGTGCCGAAGTCGATTTGGCAAAAGCTAAACGCGGCCGACGAAAACAATATGTGCAGCTGGGCTATGCGCTGCTTGTTGGTCGAAGATGGCAAACGATTGGTGCTCATCGATACGGGCATGGGCGACAAGCAAGATGCCAAGTTTCAGGGGTTTTACTACCGCCACGGCAGCGGCGACTTGCTGACATCGATCAAAAAAGCGGGTTATGCCCCCAGCGAGGTGACGGACGTTGTGTTGTCGCACTTGCACTTCGACCACTGCGGCGGTGCGGTGCAATGGAACGGCGACCGAACTGGTTTTGAGCTACCTTTTGCCAACGCCAGGCACTGGACGCACAGCGAACACTGGCACGAAGCCACCCACCCGAATGCCCGCGAAAAAGCTACTTTTCTAAAAGACAACATTGCGCCCATTTTTGAGAGTGGCCAACTTTATTTTTGCGACCAGCACACCGAGCCCCTCGGCCCCAATATTGACCTGGCTTACGGCGACGGCCACACCAACAAAATGATAATACCCCACGTGAGGTACAAAGATAAAACGGTTGTTTTTATGGCCGACACCGTGCCGTCGAGTGCGCACCTGCCGCTGCCCTACGTGATGGGCTACGACGTGCGACCACTCCAAACAATGGCTGAAAAAGAGGTGCTACTCCGCAGCGCCCTTGCCCAAGAGCACATTCTTTTCTTTGACCACGACCCACTGGCCGACTGTTGCACGGTAGAACAAACCGAAAAGGGGATCAGGGTGCGTCAAAAGGGTAGTTTGTCCGATCTATTGGCTCTTTAAAGCCGCGTCTTACGGCGTTTTTTAGCGTTGAGTGTGGCTGCCCCCGCATTTGAAAAAATAGTACATTTTAGATAAATCAACCATTACTAAATAATCTTGCGAGCGGCGTACCGCTTCAAGGTCATTTCCTAAATGCGCTTAATTTCTATAACAACCAAAAAAGACTACCCCCTCGGATAGTCTTTTTTGGTTTGGGTACGAATTTAACTTTTAGGGCTTAGTAGCGGTACATCTCCGTTTTGAACGGCCCCTCGAGCGACACGCCGATATAGTCGGCCTGCTCCACGTCCATAATATCTAATTTTGCCCCCACGTGAGCCAAGTGAAACATGGCCACTTTCTCGTCCAATTTTTTGGGGAGCGTGTAGACTTGTTTTTCGTAGGCAGCCGTGTTGTTCCACAGTTCAAGTTGTGCCAGCACCTGGTTAGAGAACGAGCACGACATCACAAACGATGGGTGCCCCATGGCGCAGCCCAGGTTCACCAAGCGTCCTTCGGCCAAGATAATAATATCTTTGCCGTCGATGGTGTACATATCTACTTGTGGTTTAATGGTGTTTTTGGTCTGTCCGTAGTTATCGTTCAACCAAGCCATGTCAATCTCGTTGTCGAAGTGGCCGATGTTACAGACCACGGCTTTGTCGCGCATTTTCGTGAAATGGCGGCCCGAAATAATTCTGAGGTTTCCAGTGGCGGTCACAAAAATGTTGGCTCTTTCGGTGGCCTCGTTCATGGTTACTACCTCGAAACCGTCCATGGCAGCTTGCAGTGCGCAAATTGGGTCGATCTCGGTCACTAAAACGCGGCAACCCGCACCACGCAGCGATTCGGCCGAACCCTTGCCTACGTCGCCGTAGCCAGCTACAACGGCCACCTTGCCCGCCAACATAAGGTCGGTGGCGCGGCGAATAGAATCGACGAGCGACTCGCGGCAGCCGTACTTGTTGTCGAACTTAGACTTTGTTACCGAGTCGTTCACGTTGATAGCGGGCAGGTATAAAGTGCCTTTGCGTTGGCGCTCGTACAAGCGGTGCACGCCCGTGGTGGTCTCTTCCGACAGTCCCTTTATGCCATCAATAAGCTCTGGATAGTTGTCGAAAACCATGTTGGTCAGATCACCTCCGTCGTCCAAAATCATGCTGAGTGGCTGCTGGCTCTCACCAAAAAACAGTGTTTGCTCAATGCACCAGTCAAACTCCTCGGCGGTTTGGCCTTTCCAGGCGTACACCTGAATGCCTGCGGCGGCAATGGCGGCGGCGGCGTGGTCTTGGGTCGAGAAGATATTACACGACGACCAAGTTACCTCCGCACCCAGTTCGGTGAGGGTTTCGATCAAAACGGCGGTCTGGATCGTCATGTGCAAACAACCAGCCACCCGCGCTCCTGCGAGGGGTTTCGACGGGCCGTATTCGGCACGAATGGCCATGAGACCTGGCATTTCGGCCTCGGCCAGCCTGATTTCTTTGCGCCCCCACTCGGCGAGCGTAATGTCTTTTACTTTGTACGGAATGTAAGTTCGCGTTGCAGTTTCCATTTTTTGAATTTTGAGTACTGATTTCGGATTGTGTATGTCACAAAACGCCTCATTCATTACTATTTATGAACAGATAGTTTTCTTTGTAAAGTGCAAAATTATGGCAAAAATTTGAGAATAAAAATCAATTTTGTCTAAATTTAGCTTACGGTTGCCATCCCCCAGCCAAACGGGTATTGGCTGGGCAGGGCTCTTCAAATCCTCAGATGCAATCTACGTCCACGACCACGTCTAAGCCAGTGAGTTTTTTGTTGCTCATCAGGTCCACAATGCGGTCGGCGATGAACATTTTGGCAGCCTTGAAATTCACCTTTTCGCGTTCTAACTTTATTACCACGTCAAACAAAAATTTGTTTCGCACCCGCTCCACCAACGGAGCCTCGGGGCCAAGGACGCGGCTTTGGGTGAGCTCTGGTACGAGCGATGCCGCCAGTTTTTCGGCACTCTTTTTGGCAATCTCAGCGTCGGCGTGCCGAACGGTCAGTTTAATGAGCCTCGTGAAGGGGGGGTAATTAAAGTCCCGTCGTTCAACGATTTCGGCCTTGTAAAAACCTTCGTAGTCGTTGTTTACGATTTTTTTGAGTATCTCCTGGTTTGGGTTGGCGGTTTGAATGAGCACCCTACCAGGGCGGTCGGCACGCCTGCCAGCGCGACCGCTCACCTGCGTAATGAGCTGAAAGGCGCGTTCGGTGGCCCTAAAATCGGGAAAGTTTATCATGCGGTCGGCATCAAAAACGCCTACCAGACTTACGTTGTCAAAATCGAGCCCCTTAGAAATCATCTGTGTGCCCACCAAAACATCCACGTTGCCGTCCTCAAATTCTTTAATAATTTGCTGGTAGGCGTTTTTGGTTCGGGTGGTGTCTAAGTCCATGCGCTGCACTTTGGCGGTGGGCAGGAGCGTGGCGAGTAGGTCCTCAATTTTTTCGGTGCCGAAGCCAATCGTGCGCACCCGCGCCGACCCGCACGCGGCGCAGGTGCGCGGCACGGCCTCTTTGTGGCCGCAGTAATGGCAGCGCAACTCGGCGGCACGCTGGTGGTAGGTGAGGCTCACGGCGCAGTTGGCGCAGCTGCATATCCAGTTGCAGTCTTCGCATTGCAGGTAGGGGGAGTAGCCGCGCCGGTTCTGGAAAAGGATAGTTTGCTCTTTATTTCGCAGATTTTTTTCCATTTCAGTCAATAAAACGGACGAAAACTCGTGTTTCATCAGTTTCTGTTTTTTTTCCTGCTTGGTATCTACCAACACAAAGTCGGGGAGGGCGGCGTTGGCAAACCGTTCGGTGAGGCGCACCAATCCGTAGCGGCCTTGCAGGGCTTGGAAATAAGTCTCGACCGATGGCGTGGCCGACCCCAGCAACACTTTTGCGCCTTGCCGCTGGGCTATGAGCATGGCCACGTCGCGGGCGTGGTAGCGCGGGGCGGGGTCGTATTGTTTGTACGAACTTTCGTGTTCCTCGTCCACGATGATGAGCCCCAGGTTGTCGAAGGGTAAAAATATGGCCGACCGCACCCCCAGCACAAACTGAAACTGCCCCGACACAATTCCTTTCCAGACTTCTACGCGCTCGTTGTCGGAGAATTTGGAGTGGTAGATGCCCATTTTTTCGCCAAAGACTTTTTTTAGGCGCACCACCATTTGGGTTGTTAGGGCTATTTCTGGCAGTAGAAACAGCACCTGAGTGCCGCTTTCGAGGGCTTTTTGGATGATGTCTATGTACACCTCAGTTTTTCCGCTGCCCGTTATGCCGTGGAGGAGCACAATGTTTTTATCGGCAAAGTCGGCCATAATCTGCTCGGCGGCGGCCTGCTGGTGGGGTGTGAGTTTTATGTCGAGATTCCCCATTTTATTCTCGGCTTCCATTTCGCTCAACCGCGACACTACGACCTCAAACTCTTCTAAAACACCATTTTTAAGGAGCGTTTTCAGGGCCGAGTCCGACAGGTTTTCGTCGGCACTAAAAACGGTTTTGTCAGCCCCCAGTCGGTTGGCCACGGGGTTCACCTGCACGGGTACTTGGCTTAAGTAGCGCAGGACTATTTCTTGTTGTTTTTGGTGCTTTTCTAATGAGTCGAGCAGCTCAAACAGGTTCTCGCGGGTTTCGTAGCGCCCGCTGAGTTTAATTTTTTTGGCTATTTTGGGTTTGTATTTTTCGCGCACTTCTTCATATATAATAATGGCGCGTTTGGCCACCAGGGCTTTTATGAGCGGGTTAATGTTGGTTTCGCTGGCGGTTCTGGCCAGTTCGTCGTAGGTGAGCGATTGGTGCTTTTTGAGTTCCTCGATCAAATTTGCCTCTTGGTCGGTCAGCAGTTGGTCGTAGTCAAAATCGGGGTTGTACTGCACTTTCGACTGGCTCGTTATTTTTAGGCCCGACGGCAGGGCTACGTTCATGACCTCGCCAATGTTGCACATGTAGTATTCGGCCATCCACTCAAACAAACCCAGTTGGTAGGGAGTCACCAGGGGGTCTTCGTCCAATAGTTCTAAAACATACTTGGCTTGGTATTGGCTGGGCGGCGTGGTGTGGATACGCGCCACAACGGCGGTGGTGATTCGGTTTTTCCCGAACTGAACAATAACTCTGGCACCATTTTTGGTAGCCTTAGCCATATCTCTTGGAACCCGGTAGGTGAACAACTTAGGAATGGGGACGGGTAGAATTAAGTCTACAAAAAGAGTAGGATTTTCGTCGCCAGCAAAATTATCTAATTCGTTATAAATCAACCTTTTAATTCGTTTAAATACTACGCTAAGGTAGTGTAAAAAAAACATAATAAAAAAATGGCAAGGTATTTGATACTTGAATAAGTATTCCATAAATATGCCTGTTTTGAGATGCCAACAGACCATAATACCAACCACAAAGACCTACCCAGTTACGAAATTGTCGGAATAAAATCCGCTGATTTTGAAACGCTTAACGAGGTGTTTTCCAAGAGGTTGGAGTATTATTTGTCCGAATATACCCTCGAAGGTAAGAAGCGGCATCGAAGAAACTTTAAGCGAGAGAACAGTATTTTTTCTGATAGTAGGAAGGCGCTTTGTTTTATTTTATATTATGTTAAGGACCGTACAACCCAAGAACAGGCCGCTCATGCGTTTGGTATAGATCAACCCAAAGCTAGTAAATACTTGACATTGCTCAAAAGACTGTTGCACGAGACACTCTTGAACAACCAAAATGCCCTCTCTAAGGCTAAAGTGGCATGGTTGCAAAATTCGCTACGGAAGGTATATACTGAGTGATGGAAGTCAAGGTAGTAGAAAATAGTGGAAAACAATAGAATTAAAATAGTACATTTAGTTTTAAAAAGAAAAATTTATATCAATTACTCACTTTTTTGAGATTTATGAAGAAGTTATTCGCATCCGTTGGAGTGAAGAATAATCGTTGCACTTGGCAAATTGTATTTGTTCTGTTTTTTTTGTGTGTCTCGAAAAACCACGCTCAAATCAGCGGGACTGTGTTTCGTGACTACAACGCAAACGGCCTACGAAGCACTGCAAACCCCATTGAACCCGGCATTCCCAATGTACGGGTTAGCCTTTTTGTAGGTACAAATGTCACGCCCAAAGTAGTTCTTACCAATGCCGACGGTACGTACTCATTTGGTGTTACCGACGTTCCAGCTGGTAGTTTGGTTCGGGTTGAGTTCTCGAATTTTATGGCCGGAGATACCGTCAGCGCGGCTGGTGTGCTCAACCGTAGTTCGGTTCAGTTTGCCAAAGCACCCGCCACCGATGTTTCCATGCCGCTCAACTACCCCAACGACTTTTGCAAAAGCAGCGGAGGTGTTAATATTGTAACATCGTGTTATGTGAACGGTGATCCGCTTGCGGGTGGCTCGGCGGGAGAGGATGACGCCATTGTGCAGTTTAATACCTTGGCCGAAGGCCGGAGCATAGCTACTCAGGACCTTTACCCCATGAAAGTACTGGCCAAAGCCAAGGACATTGGGTCGGTTTGGGGATCGGTGTATCAGCTGCGGTCGAAACAAATGCTATATAGCGCGTTGGTTCGCAGGCACGTTGGTTTAGGGACTTTGGGTACTGGTGGCATCTATAAAATAGATATATCTGGACCTACAGCAGTTACCACGCCATTTTTGGATGTGAAAACGCTGGGTATTGACACTGGACCGATACCGCACGTAAATTTACCCGCCGACAAAGTGGTCCAAAGTACGGACGCGCCCAGTATGAGGGCTGCCGCTACGACTGGTATTGGAGGGTTTACGTTTTCTGAAGACCAGAAAGATATTTGGTTCATCAACCTGTTCGACAAAAAGATGTACCAAATACCCGTGGGCATACCCTCCGTGGCGCCAACAAACCCCGCCGTTGTTAGGTCTTTTAGTATTCCAAACCCAGGTTGTAGCAACGGCGACTACCGCCCTTGGGGACTCAAAGCGTACCGTGGCAAAATGTATATCGGGGTGGTGTGTTCGGCCGAAACATCGCAAAATACTGCTGATCTAAGAGCCACCCTTTACGAGTTCACCCCATCGACTGGTAACTACAGAACTGTACTGCAGTTTCCGCTCAATTACAACAAAGGGCCACTCGACCCCACCCCACCTAATTGCTTTAATTACACTAATTTTTTACCATGGACGAACACCTTTCCGCAGCCTTGTAATCAGAACTCTGTTCAGGGGTTCGTGATGCAACCCCAGGCCATTTTCGCCGATTTTGAATTTGGAGACGACGGTGCGCTGGTAGTCAATATTATGGATCGATTCGGTTTGCAAGCAAGTAATGGTCAGTCGAGCCCAAATCCCCAACCTACCGATCCAAAGGGCTACAACGGATTTATGAGTGGAGACATGCTACGTGCCTCCCCAAACGCTGATGGTACTTACACATTGGAAAGCAACGGTAAAACGGGCAGCCTAAGTGGTACGGGCGTTGGCAACAACGAAGGCCCTGGCGGAGGTGAGTTTTATAGTGAAGATATTTGGTATGCTAATGGTAAACGAGGCCACAACGATATTTTGAACGGCGGCTCATTTTTGTTGCCTGGTAGCGGCGAGGTAATGGTATCGTCCATGGATCCAGTCGACGATGTTTATACATCAGCTGGTTTTAGAACCTATAACACCACAACTGGCAAGTTTATTAGAGGCTACGCGATATATGATTTTACGAAAGCAGGTACAGTTGGCAAGTCGGGTGGGGTCGGCGACTTGGTTGCTATGTGTAACAAGGGGCTGATCGAAATTGGAAATCGGGTGTGGTTCGATAAAAACCGCAATGGTATCCAAGATCCTACTGAGCCAGGCATTGATGGCCTGGTCGTGACATTGGTAGACGTAAAAAACGGCAATAGTGAAGTGGCCAAAGATACTACCGCCAACGGTGGCCAGTTTTTCTTCGGCGACATGAACGTGAGGGGCACCCTGAATTTTGAAAGTAATTACCAAATTAAAATGGACATGAACCAGGTGTTATCAGCCACGGCCACAACTCAGATAGGCGAGTGTATTGGCACGGTGGTTGCGCCCAACAAATCGTTGGCGCAGCTTTTGGGACTCACAGTACCTGATCGTCCCAGTATTGGTAATGCTGACCTCCGCGACTCGGATGCCAAAATGGTGAACGCTGCCGCTATCATTGAATTGAATACGGGATTGCCTGGCCAAAATAACCACACCTTCGACATAGGGCTGTTGGTGATGCCAGTCGATCTGGCGATTAAAAAATATGTAGTCGGTGAGTGCAAGCACAAAATTGGCGACCAAGTGACCTTCAAGGTCGTTGTGACTAACGAGGGGACAAACCCGCTGGCTATTGCCACACAAATAGAAGTGCGTGACTCGTTGGCCAGTAATTTGACCTTTAAAAGTGCAACCGTAAAAAATGGTGTTTACAATTCTACAACGGGGATTTGGTCTGGCTTTAGCTTAAACCCTGGCCTTACCGATACGCTCACCATTGTGGCAACTGTGAATGGCTCAGGTGGTTTTGAGGCTGGTTTGATTTGCAACACGGCTCAAATATGGAAAATGAGCGGAGAAGATGTCGACTCGAAACCTGGTAATGCACCCGCCGTGAACGAAGATGACAATGCCATAGCTTGTGTGAGCGTGCCAATTAAAATATGTGTAGCCCGCAAAGACAGTGTGGAGGTCAGTGCGCCAGCTGGCTACAGTAGTTACGAATGGTTCAAAGATAATGTGAAAATAGTAGGCGCTACCAAAGCTACCTACAGAGTGGGTGCGGTGGGTGTGTATTCGGTGAGAGTGAACAAGGGCGACTGTCCTGCTGAGGGTTGCTGCCCACTGTATGTGGAAGACGATTGCGTTTGTCCAGCCGAGATATGCGTTCCGTTTGTAATAATTAAATCTAAATCAAGTATTCCCAGAAGGCAATAGCGGCAATATCAATCGTGGGCGTGGTGTCAAAATCCAACATGGCGTTCATCAACCGAGCGCAGACGAACCTACTTAGGTCGTCTGCGCTTATTTTTTTCGGCATTATCCTTCCTTCTGCTATCAATTTGGCGCGGCGCGTGCCTTCGAGCAGTGGCTGGGCGGGCGTTAGCCAGTTTTGGCCGTCAAAAAAAGCAACGTTGGCATACGACGTGTCAGTGACTAACCCGTCTCGAACCATCAGTACGTCGTCGGCGTGGCCGCGCTGGGCAAAAAGCGCATTAAGAGCCGTGCGGTCGGCGTATTTGTATTTATAATCCAAACTGCCCACCTCAACGAGTTTCAAAGATCGAACGCTTCGGGGTGCGTAGGCTTCAAACTCAACGCGCTCAATGTTGCGGCCGTAAAGCACACGGCATTTATACAAAGCGTCATCGAGCAAGGCTGGAACAGCCAGTAAGTCGCTCAAAATCAAGTGGTCAGATGTTTTCCAGAGGGCAGTGCGCGTGTGGTTTAGGCGGGCTTCATGCCAAAACAGATCCTCGAACTTGCGCCCGCAAACGCGGATCGTTTCGATGCAAAGCGGTGGGTTGGTCATGGGCGCAGAAAGGTAAATACACTTTATCGATCATTTCTTGGTATTCGGCGGCGGCAGTGCTGCGGGCGGTTATGCCCCCCCCACTTTTAAAGACCAGCTGCCCATTTTGGTTTTCGATGTACCGGATCATCACGCCACTATCGAGATTCTGACCGTCGAAAACCCCAAAAATACCCGTGTAGTAGCCGCGTTGGTAGCCCTCGGTTTGCTGAATAATTTCGACGGTTTTGGGCTTGGGTGCGCCGCAAATAGACCCCGCTGGAAGCATCGTAAAGAGCAGGTCGCCCAAGTTTTGTTGCCAGTTGGGGTGCAGCGTTCCGGCTATTTCAGAACTTATTTGGAGCAACCGCCGCTCGTTGGTTTGCACTTCTTCGGCGTAGCGGTAGCGCGCTACCCACACTTTTTGCGCCACTATACTCAGGTCGTTTCGGATCAAATCTACGATGGTGGCGTGTTCGGCGGCCTCTTTGGTATCGGCAGCAATGACTCGCTCGGCGTTGGGCAAACTGGCATCGATCGTGCCCTTCATCGGAAACGACGCAATGCGGTTGCCGACAATCTGCACAAAGGTCTCGGGCGAAAAACACACCAACTCGTCCCTTAACCACAGCTTATATTTGGCGCGGCTGCGTTCAAATATTTCCTCGAGCCCCAAATTGGTTTCTATTGGCGTTTGTGCGGTGAGGTTGGTCAGGAAAGAATTGCCCGCTTTGAGGTTCCTCATCACCTCGTCGAAAGCACTTTGGTAGGTTTCAAAAGCGATGGGGTATTTTTTGAGCCAAAACGGCGTGTCGGGTGCGGCGGTGTTGGTGGGTTGGCTACCGATGGCGTACCTAATCTGGCTTGCATCGATGTTGGCCAACTTGAAAACGAGCGGTTTCTGCGCCAAGAAGTCGATCACAAACAAAAACGGCACGGCATCTCGTCCGTACTGGTTCATTTGGGTGGCGGCTTGTTGGGCGTTCATGGGGTCAGAGTTTTCGCCAAAGTACGGCGAAGGCGGCTTTTAAAAACACACCAATGGGGAGCGTCAAAAATATCCGAATTTCTTCGGCAATGGTGGTGTCTTCGTCCAAAAACTTAAAGACTTGCGCGGGCGGATTGTGCTTGTATAACTGGGCAAACACCCCCGCCGCTGGAAACCGTTTGTTTTCCAGTACGTTCAGCAATATGCTGTCGTAGAGCTTAAACCGGCGCGCCAGCCAAGGTGTTTCTACGACTGGGCTGCCCTTTTCGGCCAGGTTTTTTACCATCGTTTGCAGATCGCGTTGGCTTCTCAGAAAGGTGTAGCCAGTAGATGCCTTGGTTGCCCCGCCCGACATCCCGATCTTGACGACGTGTTTGCCCACAAAACGTTCCACCGCTTCGTCGCTCATCGGAATTACCCCATATTCGGTTTCTGACACTTGGTAGTCGATTATTTTAAGGTCATTTTCAAAATACTTTTTCAGTGCCGCGTCGTACACGCCTTGCTCCAAAAGTGCTTCGTTGAAAAGGGTATATTCTACCAACGCTTTTTTGCTATTGAACGGCAGAACGTACATGAAGCGGCAGTCTCCGCCCTGGTCTATCCCAAAATCCATCATCATCGGCACGTCGGGGTCGAAACGCGCCTGGGGTGTTTCGACCACCCACCCCTTAAAATGCTGGAGCAGGTTGTGGTTTTGGGCCAAGTTGAGTTTGAGTGCCGTGGTGCTGTCGAAAACGTAATTGCCCAAGTAGGGTTCGTCGGAGGTAATCACAAAACCACCTTCAGGTGTGTCTTTGATACGCTCAACAGTGGCTTGTTTGAAGGTGATGTTTGGGTTTTGTTGGAGATTTGAGCGCACAAAATCGTAGAAATCTAACCCGCGCATCATTTTATAGTAGTAGCCACCCATGTCGAGGTTTTTACTAAGCCCTGGCCCGTTGAAAGCCACCGTCTCCCAGCATCGGCACATGATCTGCTCGAATGGATTGCTGCGCCCCCGTTCCCAGAAACACCACGTTCGGTCGTTTTGGTTTTTAATCTCTCGGTCTAAGATCAAGATAGATTTATCGCGCAGGGGGCTGTTGTTGAGATAATAAGCCAAACTCAGGCCCGCCATTCCGCCACCCGCTATGATGAAATCGTATTTTTTCATGGCTTGCTACACGTTCACGTGTTTTTCGGCGTGGTAGCTCGAACGCACCAGCGGGCCAGCCTCCACGTATTTTAGTCCGCGCGCCAAGCCTTCGCGGCGGTACATATCGAATGTTTCGGGGTGTATCCACTCAACCACCTCGTGGTGCATTTTGGTGGGTTGCAGGTACTGCCCGAGCGTGAGAATATCTAAACCACTGGCTGCCAGGTGGTCGAGGGCACTAAAAATTTCGTCTTGGGTTTCGCCCAACCCCAACATAATGCCCGACTTGGTGCGCTTGCCTGCCGCTTTGGTGCGCCTGATCTGCTCCAAACTGCGTTCGTAGCGGGCCTGCGGACGCACGGCTCGGTAAAGTCGCTCAACGGTTTCGACGTTGTGAGATACCACTTCTTGGCCACCCTCAATCATTCGTTCGAGTGCATCCCAGTTGTTTTTTACGTCTGGAATAAGCGTTTCGATGGTTGTTTGGGGCGACAATTGCTTAATAGAAACGACCGTTTGGTACCAAATTTCGGCCCCACGGTCTTTAAGTTCGTCCCGATTGACGGACGTAATAACGGCGTGTTTGACCTGCATGAGCTGAATGGCCTCGGCCACGCGGCGGGGTTCGTCGGTGTCGTACTCGTTGGGGCGGCCAGTGGCCACGGCACAAAAACTACAACTGCGGGTGCATACATTGCCCAAAATCATGAACGTGGCCGTGCCAGCCCCCCAGCATTCGCCCATGTTTGGGCAACTGCCGCTTTCGCAGATAGTGTGCAGTTTGTGGGTATCTACCAGTTTGCGAACTTTGGCGTACTCTTGCCCCGTGGGTAGTTTCACGCGCAACCAATCGGGCTTTTTCTTTCGTTCAGACTGAATAACGGGGAGTTCGATCATTTTTTAGAACCGTGTTGTGGTCGTAGTTTTGGTACTTTTAAAAAACGCTAATTTCACTTTGTTTGTTCAATGATAACCCCAAACCGACGGTTGTTATTTGTAAACGGGCTGGCGTTTTTCGAGAGATGCCACGATAGCCTCCTGAAAATCAGCCGATTGCAACTGAGACGAGTTCCACACGGCCACGTATTGCAGCCCCGCTTCAATGTCTTTGCCGAGGCCGTAGTTTAGCACTTCTTTTGCACCCTGCACGGCCATAGCCGAGTTGGCCACTATTTGCTCGGCCATGGTGTGGGCGGCGGCAAATAGTTCTTCGGGGGTGGCGTAGATGTGGTTTACGAGGCCAATTTTTTGGGCAAACTGCGCATCAAAGTCTTTGGCCGTAAAAGCCAGCTCGCGGGTGTAGCCCTGGCCAATGATGGTGGGCAGCCATTGCAAGCCACCAATGTCGGGCGTGATGGCCAGCCTCGCCTCGCGCAAGCTAAACTTGGCATCGGAACTGCACAGCCTGATGTCGGCCGCCGAGATCATGTTTAGGCCACCGCCGATGCACCAACCATGAATAGCGGCAATGAAGGGCTTGGGCGACTGGTGCATTTTGAGGAAACCCGACTGCATCTGGCGCACCATGTGCATGAGCTGGCGGCGCTGTTCGCCTTTGGTATCTGGCCCAATTGAACGCGCCATTTTGGGCATCATGCGGGGGAGGTCGAGGCCGTAGCTAAAATGCGCACCGTTGCCCCGCACAACGACCACCTTTACGTCGTCCATAGCCGCAATTTCGTCGATGGCCTCGGGGAGTTCCTCCCAAAACTCGGGGCCCATGGCGTTGCCTTTGCTGGGCCCGAGGAGCGTGAGGGTGAGGATTCCCGCGTTTTTTTGGAGTGATACCGATTGATAAGTCATTGGTTGGGGAGGTTTAGGGGCTATAAAACAGTTTTGATTTTCAATTCGTCCAATTGTTTTTGGTCAATCACCGACGGTCCGTCGATCATTACGTCGCGGCCAGAATTGTTTTTTGGAAAAGCAATGTAGTCTCTAATCGAGTCGGCCCCGCCAAATATAGAACACAGGCGGTCGAAACCAAAGGCAATGCCCGCGTGGGGCGGTGCGCCGTACTCGAAGGCATCCATCAAGAAACCAAACTGAGCCTTGGCCTCCTGGGCACTAAATCCCAAAATCTCGAACATTTGTTGCTGCAAAGGCCGTTGAAAAATCCTGACCGAACCGCCGCCCACCTCCGTACCATTAATAACCATGTCGTAGGCATTGGCCCGCACGGCTCCCAGGTCGGTGGTAAGCAGTGCAATGTCCTCTGGTTTTGGACTCGTAAAGGGGTGGTGCATGGCAAACCAGCGGTCGTCGTCGGGGCTGTATTCCAAAAGCGGAAAGTCTAACACCCAAAGTGCCTTAAAATCATCGGGTTTGCGTAGGCCCAAGCGGTTGCCCATTTCTAAGCGTAGCTCGCTGAGTTGTTTGCGCACTTTGTTGGTTTCGCCCGCCAAAATCAGCATCAGATCGCCTGGGGCGGCCTCCATTTCGTTGGCCCAATTTTTAAGGTCTTCTTCCGAATAAAACTTATCGACCGACGATTTTAGCGTGCCGTCGGCGTTGTAGCGGGCGTATATCAACGCTTTTGCGCCAATTTGGGGGCGTTTGAGCCACTCAGTCAGCTCGTCCATTTGTTTGCGGGTGTAGTCGGCGCAGTTTTTGGCACAAATACCTACCACCATTTCGGCCTCTTCAAACAGCCCAAAGTTTTTGCCGTGCACCAAGTTGTTTTGGGTCTTTTCTGGCGATTTCAAATAGCAAAACTCCATTCCAAACCGCGTATCGGGTTTGTCGGAGCCGTATCTGCGGGCGGCCTCGGCGTAGGTCATGCGCGGCACTGGGGGCAGGTCTATGTCCTTTACGTTCTTGAACAAATGGCGGATCAATCCCTCAAACATAGTTAGCACATCTTCTTGCTCCACAAACGACATCTCGCAGTCTATTTGCGTAAACTCGGGCTGGCGGTCGGCGCGGAGGTCTTCGTCCCGAAAACACTTTACGATCTGATAATACTTATCAAAACCCGACACCATCAGCAATTGCTTGAAGGTCTGCGGCGATTGCGGCAGGGCGTAAAACTCGCCAGGATTCATGCGGCTCGGTACCACAAAATCGCGCGCGCCCTCGGGGGTAGATTTGATAAGTACGGGGGTTTCGACCTCAATAAAATCCTGGGCATCCATGTAGGCGCGGGTTTGCTGGGCCATTTTGTGGCGCAGTTGCAGGTTTTGGCGCACCACGTTTCGGCGCAAGTCCAGGTAGCGGTATTTCATTCTGATATCGTCGCCGCCGTCCGTTTCGTCTTCTATTTTGAAGGGCGGCAGTTTGGCGG
This sequence comes from Cytophagales bacterium, assembly GCA_013298215.1. Lineage (GTDB taxonomy): Bacteria > Bacteroidota > Bacteroidia > Cytophagales > Spirosomataceae > JAAFKE01. The sequence goes on from JAAFKE010000009.1 coordinate 79,856, forward strand.
CGTTCATAACCGTGAGCGTTTCGACTTTGATTTCGATTGCACCCGTGGGGATCTTGTCGTTTTTAGACACCCGCTCCACCACCGTGCCGTGGACTTGCACCACAAACTCGCGGCCAAGCGTGCGCGCCAAAGCCAGGGTTTCGGGGGTGTTGCGGTTTTCTTCGAGCATCAGTTGCGTAATGCCGTAGCGGTCGCGGAGGTCAATCCAGAGCATATTTCCCATGTCGCGGACGCGCTGTACCCAGCCGCTCAGGATCACGTTTTTGTCGATGTCGGTTAATCGGAGTTCTCCGCAGGTATTGGAACGAAGCATATTGTATTTTGAAAGGATGAAAACAAACTTGTACCACAAAAGTAGAAAATAATGCCAACAAACGGGCAATTATACGCCCACGGAACGTATTTTTGCGCCACAATGGCACAGATTGGAACGGACATTAAATACGCAAAATTGCTTTTAGAAGCGGGTCAGTTGGTGGGTATTCCAACCGAAACCGTGTACGGTTTGGCCAGCAACGCCCTCGATCAAGATGCGGTTCTCGAGATATTTCGAGTCAAAGACCGTCCCAAGTTCGACCCGTTGATTGTGCATGCCGACTCGCTTCAAAAAATAGAACCCTTCGTGCGCCACCTGCCCGAGGCCGCTCGGGTGCTGGCCGACCGTTTTTGGCCAGGGCCACTCACGCTGCTTTTGCCCAAAAGCGGTGCTATTTCAGATTTAGTTACGGCTGGGCTCGACACCGTGGCCGTTCGGGTTCCCGACCACCCGCTTACGCTTGCGCTGTTGGCATCATTGTCGTTTCCGCTGGCGGCACCAAGTGCCAATCCGTTCGGGTACATAAGTCCTACCACTGCACAACACGTTGAAAATCAGTTGGGTGCAAAAATAAAATACATCTTAGACGGCGGCCAAAGTGGGGTAGGGATAGAGTCCACCATTGTGGGTTTCGAGCACAACCAGCCCGTTGTGTATCGCCTGGGCGGTTTGGCATTAGAAGAAATTGAGCAGGCCGTAGGGAGGGTGCGGGTTGTGGCCCACTCTACCTCCAACCCACAAGCACCAGGAATGCTCAAAAGCCACTATTCGCCCCGCAAGAAGCTGTTTATCGACGATTTAGCGGGCGTAATAGCAACGCACGGCGCAGATCAAGTCGGTTTTTTGGGATTTGCCCAACCCAGCACCAAACTACCACTGGCAAACCAAATGTTGCTCTCGGCCAGCCACGACTACGGCCAAGCAGCCAAGCATCTTTTTGAGTATCTGAGGACTTTGGACGGGGCAAAAGTGGCCGTTATTTTTGCCGAGTTACTGCCCGAAAAAGGCCTCGGTCGGGCCATCAACGACCGCCTCCGCCGGGCGGCGGCGTAGCGGGCGCGTCATACCACCAGCGCTGTTTCGTGCTTTATTTCGGACATCACAAAAATGCTGTGGGTGTTGCCAATGCTATCCAACGTACCCAGCTTGTCCATCAAAAACTGTTGGTAAGCGGGCATATCGTTCACCACAACTTTGAGCATAAAATCGTAGCCGCCCGAAATATTGTAGCATTCGGTTACCTCCTCGAAGGCAAGCACGGCTTTCACAAAGCGGTCGCCGTTGGCGCGGCTGTGTTCTTTGAGCGAAATATTGCAGAAAACCACCAGGTTTTTGCCAATCTTCTGGCGGTCTAACAGTGCCACGTATTTTTTGATAATGCCCTCTTTTTCGAGCTTGCGGATGCGCTCATACACGGGCGTGTACGACAGATTTAGCTTGGCGGCCAGCTCTTTGGTGGTGAAGAGCGCATTTTTTTGGAGTGATTTTAAAATCTCATGGTCGGTAGCGTCGAGTTTTATCATACACATTTTGTACTGGCTATCTTTTTTTTGAATTTTTTCACCAAAATTAATTAAAAAATTTCTGATATTTTAGATGAAAAATCTAAAATATCAGAAATCGCCAAACTTAATACCCCCACAAAAACGTCATCCATGGTTTTTGTGTTAATTTTGTAGCGTTTGAAAAAAACAGTAAAATGGACCAAGAAAAGGAAATAGTAGCGCGGTTGGCGCAGCTCACGCCGCAGTCTCAGGGCCTCTGGGGCAGCATGAGCGTTGGCCAAATGCTGACGCACTGCACCGACCAGATCAGAATTTGTTTGGGCGAACTACCCTGCCGCCCGCGCGGCAATAAACTCACGCAAGGCGTGGCGCGTTGGGTAGCTTTGAACGTGCCGCTGCCCATGCCCAAAAACCTAAAAACGGTGTCTGAACTCGACCCCAACAAAAAATACATGACCCAGCCGACGGATTTTGAGCGAGACTTCGGCACGCTTTTGGATTCGTATAAAAAGATACTCGGGCTACCTGAGTTTCAGGGTTGTGAGCACCCGGTATTTGGCAAAATGACTAAAAGCCAGGCCGTTAAGCTGACCAGTATTCATTTAGACCATCATTTGCGGCAGTTTGGGGTTTGAACGTGAAGCGCAGGAAAAGTGTTTTTGGATGAATGGGATTGAAAAAGACGTTAATAATGACAATCGAGGTACGCCAAGCAAAAGAATCAGACATTGACCAATTGTTGCTTTTTGAAAAGGGAATTATTGAAGTGGAAAGACCCTTTGATAGTTCTTTGAAGACGGGCGAAATCCACTATTATGACCTAATTGCCCTCATAAAGGCCGACGATGCGGAAGTTTTGGTAGCCGTTGTTGATGATGAAATTGTAGGTTCGGGCTACGCAAAAATAATGCAGGGCAAGTCGTATCAAAAATTTACTGAATACGCTTATTTGGGTTTTATGTACGTTCAGCCCGCTTTTCGGGGCCACGCGATAAACCAAAAAATAGTAGATAAACTCATCGAATGGGCAAAAAACAGGCGCATAACCGAAGTACGGCTCGAAGTATATGAAGAAAATATTTCGGCTAAAAAAGCCTATTCAAAAGCTGGGTTTAAGCCCAATCTGCTCGAGATGCGAATGGAAATATAGGTTGTTTTTGGAAGGATTAAAAAATTGAAGGACAAACGAATAAAATCATGGTAGCAGTACACAAAATCAATGAACATTCAACAAACCACCGCCAGCTATTTTTCTGATAAACCAATCAAAAGCGTTTATCTGTTTGGATCGTATGCCCGCAATGAGCAAAAAGCCGATAGCGACATTGATTTGTTGTTGGATATTGACTATTCTCAAAAGCCCGTAGATTTGTTTGATTTGTATGATTGGACGGAAGATCTACAAAAGCTGTTCAATCATAAAGTTGATTTGGTGGCTGCCGATGGCCTTTCAAAATTTATGGCACCGATGATAAATGCCGAAAAAATTTTGATGTATGCTAAATGATAAAGTGAGAATCCAACACATTAGCGAGGCCATTCGTAAAATTGAAGACTTCACGAAGACCGAAAGCGAAGCTTCTTTTGAAGAAAATGAGTTGGTACAATCGGCAGTAGAGCGACAGTTGGAAATTATCGGTGAAGCGGCCAATCATCTTTCAGAAGATTTCAAAATGGCTTATCCTGAAATGGAATGGAACAAATTGAGGGCTTTTCGTAATATTATTGCACATGAATATTTTGGAATAAGTACAAAAATTGTTTGGACATCTGTTCAACAAAGAATCCCACAGTTGAAAGAAATTGTAAACAGAATTTTAGATAATAACGAACTGTAATGCAACGACCAGACATCCAAGAAGTACTCAAAAACCGCATCCTCGTACTCGACGGCGCGATGGGTTCTTTGATTCAAGAATATAAATTGAGCGATGCCGACTATCGCGGCGAACGCTTCAAAGATTTTCCGCACGAGGTGAAGGGCAACAACGATTTGCTATCGCTGACGCGCCCCGATGTGATTCGGGAAATCCACGAGCAGTACTTGGAAGCAGGGGCCGACATTCTCGAAACCAACACTTTCTCGGGTACTTCTATTGCCATGGCCGACTACCACATGGAGGATTTGGTGTATGAACTCAACTACGAGTCGGCGCGCATTGCCCGCGAGGCCGCCGATAAATACACGGCCATGAACCCTAACAAACCGCGCTTTGTGGCGGGGTCTATTGGGCCAACTAACCGCACCCTGTCGCTGTCGCCCGATGTGAATGATCCTGGTTATCGGGCAGTTACGTTCGACGAACTCGTGGAGGCGTATTCGGAACAAATACGCGGACTCATTGACGGTGGGGCAGACGTGCTGCTGGTAGAAACTATTTTTGACACCCTGAATGCGAAGGCGGCGTTGTTTGCGATAAGTAACCTTACCCAAAATCCCTCCGCAGCGGCGGCCGCTCCTATTGAGAGGGACTTTAAAAGCCCCCTTTCCCAGCAGGGGAAAGGGCTGGGGATAGGGGTTGAACAGGAAGTAAGCCCCCCTTCTCAGAAGAAGAAGGGGTTGGGGGTTGAGGTGAAACCTAATTTCTGGACTACCGATTGGGATAAGTGGAAAGTTTTGAAACCTTTCGCGCGGGAAAATCGCAAAAATCCAACGGAAGCGGAGGATATAATTTGGCAAGCGGTGAGAGGTCAAAAGTTGGGCTACAAGATTCGTCGTCAGCATGCCATCGCAGATTTTATTGTTGATTTTGTGAATATTGACAAAAAATTAGTGATCGAGATTGATGGTAGTATCCACCAAGAGTTTGACAATCCAGATTACGACGCTTACCGAACATGGATACTTAATCAAGAAGGGTTTCGGGTGATAAGGTTCTCAAATGAGCAAGTGATTAATGAATTAGATTGGGTTTTAGCGGAAATAAAAAATAACCTCACCCTAAATCCCTCTCCTTCTGAGAGGGACTTGAATGTAAATCACTCCTCCGCAGCGGCGGCCCCTCCTTTTAATACGAACCTCACCCTAAATCCCTCTCCTACTGAGAGGGACTTTAAAAGCCCCCTTTCCCAGCAGGGGAAAGGGCTGGGGATAGGGGTTATGATTAGCGGCACCATCACCGATGCCTCTGGCCGCACGCTTTCTGGCCAAACCACCGAGGCATTCTTGACTTCTATCTCGCACATGCCGTTGCTTTCGGTGGGTTTGAACTGCGCTTTGGGAGCCGATTTAATGCGGCCTTACGTGCAAACCTTGTCCGAAAAAGCACCTTTTATGACCTCGGCGCACCCCAACGCGGGTTTGCCCAACGAAATGGGCGAGTACGACCAGAGCCCCGCCGAGATGGCCGAAATCGTCGAAGGATTTTTGCAGGATAACTTTTTGAATATTATCGGTGGCTGCTGCGGCACCACGCCCGCGCACATCAAAGCCATTGCCGAAGTGGCCGCCAAATATCAGCCGCGCGAGATTCCCGAAGTCGAAAAAATTCAAAGACTGTCTGGTTTAGAGCCATTTAACGTGACCGAAAATATTAAATTTGTAAACGTAGGTGAGCGTTGCAACGTAACGGGTTCTAAGAAATTTGCCCGTTTGATTCGGGAAGGCGACTACGATGCGGCACTGGCCGTGGCGCGGGAGCAGGTCGAGAACGGCGCACAGGTCGTTGATATTAACCTCGACGAAGGCATGATTGACGGCGTAGTGGCCATGAATCGGTTCTGCAATTTGCTCATGGCCGAGCCAGACATCGCCCGCGTGCCGTTTATGATCGACTCCTCGAAATGGGAGGTCATCGAATCGGGTTTGAAATGCGTGCAGGGCAAGTGCATCGTGAACTCTATTTCGTTGAAAGAAGGCGAAGAAAAATTTATAGAATCGGCTCAAAAAGTGAAACGCTACGGCGCGGCGGTGGTGGTGATGGCCTTTGATGAACAAGGCCAAGCCGACAACTACGAACGACGCATCGAAATATGTGAACGTGCCTACTGGATTTTGGTCAATCAGGTGGGGTTCAAGCCCGAAGATATTATTTTTGACCCCAATATTCTGACCGTCGGCACGGGTATTGAAGAACACAACAACTACGCCGTTGATTTTATTAACGCCACGCGCTGGATAAAAACCCATTTGCCCTACGCCAAAGTGAGCGGCGGCGTGTCGAACGTGTCGTTTTCGTTTCGGGGCAATGAACCCATCAGAGAGGCCATTCACACAGTGTTTTTGTACCACGCCATCAAGTCGGGTATGGACATGGGTATCGTAAATGCGGGGCAGTTGGGGGTTTACGATGACCTGCCAAAAGACCTGCTCGAACACTGCGAAGATTTGATTTTGAACCGCCGCTCCGATGCCGCCGAGCGCATGGTTACGTTTGCCGAGACTTTTAAATCGAAAGGTAAAGAACAAGTAATAGACAACGCTTGGCGCGACCAACCCGTGGGCAAACGCCTCGAACACGCGCTGATTAAGGGCATTACGGAGTTTATTGACCAAGACACCGAAGAAGCCCGCGCCGCTGCCGACAGGCCGCTGCACGTAATCGAAGGCCCACTCATGGACGGCATGAATGTGGTGGGTGACCTGTTTGGCGAAGGGAAAATGTTTTTGCCGCAAGTCGTAAAATCGGCAAGGGTAATGAAAAAGGCTGTGGCGTATTTGTTACCGTTTATTGAAGCGGAAAAAAACAGCCCCCCAACCCCCAGGGGGGGAGTAGATAAACAATCAACAATTCCCCCCCCGGGGGCAAGGGGGCTTTACAGAGAAACGGCTGACCCGATTTTGTACGGGTTATTAAAAGATTTTTCTAAAAGGATGAGAAATCAACCAACCGAAGCAGAATCTTTACTTTGGAATGGTTTGAGTGGAAAAGAATTAGAAGGATATAAGTTTAGAAGACAACATATCATCGGTCAATACATCGCTGATTTTGTATGTTTGAGTGAAAATCTAATTATCGAAGTTGATGGTTTGATTCATCAATTACCTGAAAATAAAGAATCAGACGAGCAACGAACAGCTTGGCTCAATGAAAAGGGATTTAGAGTATTAAGAGTTACTAACGATGAAGTATTGCGTAATTATGAAAAAACCTTAGACAAGATACTAGTAGAACTAAAAATAAGCCCAAGCCCCCCAACCCCCAGAGGGGGGGCAGAGGGTCGAAATTCCCCCTCTGGGGGTAAGGGGGCTTCTATTTTGTTGGCCACCGTCAAAGGCGACGTGCACGACATTGGCAAAAACATTGTGGGTGTGGTGTTGGGTTGCAACAACTACGAAATCATTGATATGGGCGTAATGGTGCCTACCGACAAAATTTTGGCCGCCGCCAAAGAACACAACGTGGACATTATTGGGCTTTCGGGCCTCATTACGCCCTCCTTGGACGAAATGGTAGGCGTGGCCAAAGAAATGCAACGACAAGGTTTCACCATGCCGCTGCTCATTGGCGGGGCCACCACGTCGCGGATTCACACTGCCGTTAAAATTGACCCGCACTATTCGGGGCCCGTTATTCACGTTTTAGACGCGAGCCGCGCCGTGCCGGTGGCGGGTAAACTCACCCAAACCAAAGAAACCTACGCCCAAGCGCTGCTCGACATTAAGGCCGAATACGCCAAAATGCGCGAAGACCACGCCAAACGCACCAAAGCCAAAGACTACATAGACATTGAGGCCGCCCGTAATAATAAAACCAACATTGACTGGGCGCAGTACCAAGCCACCAAGCCACAATGGCTCGGCAACAAATATTTCTACGATTATTCGCTCGAAGAAATTGCCAAGTACATTGACTGGACACCTTTTTTTCAGACTTGGCAACTGAGCGGTAAATATCCCAAAATTTTTGAGGATGCCGTAGTGGGCGATGAAGCCAAAAAACTTTACAAAGATGCCAAGGCGATGTTGGACGGTGTCATTAAAAATAAATTGCTCACGGCCAACGCAGTGGTTGGGTTTTATCCCGCCAACTCCGACGGCGATGATATTGTGTTGCACGATTTTGAAGAATTTGAAGTGAGTTTTGCGGGACAAGGCCAACAAAAACGCACTGAGTATCGGGTAATAAATGATGAATTGAGAATGATGAATGATACTGGTGAACATTCAATCACTCAATCATCCACAATTCTCCATCATTTACGCCAGCAAAACCAAAAAGCCCAGAACCTGGCTAATTTGTGTTTGAGCGATTTTGTAGCCCCCCAACCCCCCAAAGGGGGATTCACTGTTTCCTCCTCTGGGGGCCAGAGGGCTGATTACCTCGGTGCTTTCGCCGTTACGACTGGTTTGGGCATCGAAACTTTGTTAGAAAAATACGAGGCAGACCACGACGATTACAGCAGCATTATGCTCAAAGCCATTGCCGACCGCCTCGCCGAAGCCTTCACCGAACTGCTGCACGAGCGCGTCCGGAAGGAATTTTGGGGCTACGCCAAAGACGAAAACCTGAGCAACGAAGATTTGATTTCGGAAAAATACCACGGCATTCGTCCCGCGCCAGGCTACCCTGCCTGCCCCGACCACACCGAAAAAGCCATTCTCTGGGATCTGCTCGATGCCGACCGCACGGGCATTACCATCACCGAAAGTTTTGCCATGTATCCGGCCAGCAGCGTGAGCGGGTTTTATTTTGCCCACCCCGAGGCAAAGTATTTTACGATTGGCAAAATCCAAAAAGACCAAGTGATAGACTACGCCGCCCGCAAAGGCATGGACATAGAAACCGCCGAAAAATGGCTCTCGCCTGTGTTGGGGTATGATTAGGTAAGATAAAACATTTTTATGGCAATAATAGAAGTCATTAAAGGCGATATTACCAAATGCCAAACCGATGCTATTGTAAATGCTGCCAATACATCTCTGCTTGGCGGTGGCGGAATATTTAACAAACCTAAAAAATTTCAAAATTGCTATCGAAACAGCCTAATATTGGCAGTTGAGCATGGCGTAAAAACCATTGCTTTGCCAAATATAAACACAGGTATCTATGGGTAAGTGCTTGAATATATTCAGTTCTGCCTATAAGACAAAAAACATTAATTTGTAGTTTTTTTTACATAAATAGACACCTTTTCATCCGACAATTGCCAGCTATGTCACATAACCTTCGCTACTAACACTGCTTTCATCACCGTAAAAAAGGTCTATCAAGCCTTTATTTGCCAGTTGTTCCAATTCTTGCAGATAGGTTTTTTTACAGAGGGCCGATAAACACAACTGGACAAAAGCAGAATTAGAAGCCTACGACTACGTTTTGATGAGAGAGCAAGACGACTGAGGCAGAATGAGTTTTGCTCAATCAAAAGTCCAAAAAGATTTTACGAGGAGACTTTTTAAACGAGGTTTTTCAGATGACGACATTGCCGAGGACACGGGTCTAACAGTTGAACAAATCCAAAGATTAAGAATAGAAGAATAAAATTATCACTAACCACGCGGGCGACGAACGCTGCAACTAAAACATACCACTCAAATGAAAAAAACACTCTTTACCATCGCTTTTATGTGCGCGCTCATGGGGCTCACTTTTAAGCCCGAGCCAACCGCCCGCCCAATTCCGATTTGCCACAGTGCGGCCAACGATTTGGCGGCCAACGACATGGCTGCACTGGCGTTAGACCCTGATTTCCAGGCTATGCACCCGCAGCCTTTGCCCTACACACACCTCAGCGCGGTGGGCCAGATGATTACTTTTGCCACACCCGACGGCAAAACGGCCAGCGGTTTTATGCTTAAAGCCCCGAAAAAATCTAAAAAATGGCTGTTTGTTTTCCAAGAATGGTGGGGTTTGAACGACCATATTAAACGCCAAGCCGAGGTTTTTTATACCGATCTCAGCGACGTGAACGTCATAGCCATTGATATGTACGACGGGCAACTGGCCACCGTCCCCGCCGACGCGGGTAAGTTGATGTCGCAGACCAAACCCGAGCGCATCGATGCCATCATTAAAGGTGCCATTGAGCTGGCGGGTAAAAAAGCCAAGATTGCCAGCGTGGGCTGGTGCTTTGGTGGTATGTTGTCGCTCAAATCGGCCATTTTGGAGGGCGAGCAGGCCGTTGGGTGCGTAATGTACTACGGCCGCCCCGAAAAAGACGTTGAAAAACTCAAAACATTAAATACCAACGTACTGGGTATTTTTGGTAGCCAAGACAAGGGAATACCAGTGGCAACTGTAACCGAATTTGAAGAAAACATGAAAAAAGCCAACAAGGCCGTAACCATCAAAATGTACGATGCGGGCCACGGTTTTGCCAATCCGAGCAATCCAGTCTTCAATCAAACCGCCGCCGAAGATGCCTACAAAAATGCGCTGGCTTATTTGAAAGAAAAACTAAGCTAACCCCGTTTTTCGTCCCCAAACCAAAGCCGCTCAATGTCACAATTGAGCGGCTTTGGTATTTAGCGTTTGTTTGGAATATACGCGGCGGCGCGTGCCTACTTTTGTAAAATACTTGACTGAAAGGCGGGTTTACCAGTTTATTTGGATAGCGTGCTGTCCATAAAGACAAATTTTAAGCTGCCCGCCACCAGAACGCCCGCGAATGTGCTATTTTCAATTCGTAAAATGCTATTTGCTCCGCCGAACTTAAAATGAACCAGCGCGAACGTTTAGTCTGTACTCTGCAAATCTCGATTTGAAAATTGGGATTAGCGGGGACGACTACTTAGAAATCAAGACCACCAATTTTTTCATTATTAAGAGTATGATACTTACCTCTGATGCTTCAAAATCGTAGAGTTGCTGCCCTTTGGCCAGGTTTATCAAAAACGTGGGCGTACCCGTTTCAAACCAATAGTTCTTAAATTCTTTTCCCCTAAAAAAATGTAGCAACGAAAAAGGATTGTAAACCCGCACATTGCCTCCCCACAAGTACCCGTTGTACCATTTCTTGATTTTTTCGGGGTCAGAAATCTGTAATTCTTCCACAAAATCACGGGCTAATTCTTCCTGACTAATGCCACAAATAGCCCCAAAATCGCTGTCGGTGGTTAAGTCTGTTAAATTGTTCAAATCCGAAAAAATACTGACGCGCGAGAATTTGGAAACGCCCGTAATGAAGACCAATTTGAGGTAGGGGTCGGCATCTTTCAAAATCGAATAAAAGGCTTTGAGGATTTCTCTATTCTCAACTGCTTTTCCAGTATCAGTTCCCAAATAATCAATAATCGGCTTGTCGTATTCGTCTATCAACACCACCACCTGGCCGTGCAAGGCAAATAGGATTTCGATGAGTTCTTGGAATTTTCCACTATTATAAGTAGTTTTTAGAGTAAACCCGTATTTTACGGCAATACCATCTAAACAGGCATTAATGGACTCACGCAGCCCCAAATCTTTGTGGCCAATGTTGCTAAACGAAATCTTGATGATGGGGTTGGTTTTAGTCCAGTCCCATTTGTCATAGATGTACAAACCCTCAAAAAAATCTTGCTTGGCCTGAAACAGATAATCTAAGGTGCTCAAAAACAGTGACTTACCAAAACGCCGTGGGCGAGAAAGAAAGTAGTATTTGCCATGCCAAAAGAGCTTGTCTATAAACATCGTTTTGTCCACATAGACGTAGCCGCCTTTGCGAACTTCCGAAAAATCTTGAATACCTACTGGATATCTACGCATCTTTGTTGCTATTGAAAACAACGCAAGTTAGGACTTTTTGACGAAAACAGGCCAAAAGCACCAGCAAAGCAACTCCAAAAAAGTCAAGGGGAAAACTTCATTTCACACCAAAAAAAGGGCGTAGTTTCGTGATGTAACTCCATTTGGGGGCTCAATCTCACATTAACTAACAAAAACAATGCAAATAACTACTGAATCGGAGTAGCTTCAACGATAAATTACCGACACATACCCAACTAAACAACCTTATCTGTTAAATTGCACCTTTGAAAAGCCTCGTTTGGTTTGGAGATAGTTTCACAAAATTTAATCTTGAAATAATACCGAATTTTACAATTATGAGCGAAACAACAAGCAGATTTAAGGCAGGCGTGGTAACGGGCGAAGGCGTGAGCGATATTTTTAGACACGCCAACGAAAACGACTACGCGCTTCCAGCCGTCAATGTGGTGGGCACAAACTCGGTCAATGCCGTTTTAGAAACCGCCAAGGCCGTTAACTCTCCCGTTATTATTCAGTTTTCTAACGGTGGCGGGGTGTTTTATGCGGGCAAAAGCCTGGCCAACACCAACCAACAGGCCGCCATTGCGGGGTCTGTTTCGGGTGCTATGCACGTGCACCAGATGGCGGCGCTTTATGGCGTGCCCGTGATCTTGCACACCGACCACTGCGCCAAAAAATTGCTACCCTGGATCGACGGCCTGCTCGACGCGGGCGAAAAATTCTTCGACCAGCACGGTGTTCCGCTTTACAGCTCGCACATGCTCGACCTGTCGGAAGAATCCCTCCACGAAAACATCGAAACCTGTGCCAAGTATTTTGAGCGAATGGCCAAAATGGGCATGACCCTCGAAATTGAGCTCGGTGTGACGGGCGGCGAAGAAGACGGTGTAGACAATACCGACGTAGATAGCTCCAAACTCTATACCCAGCCTTCGGAGGTGGCATACGCATACGAAGAACTCAAAAAAATATCCGATCGCTTCACCATTGCGGCGGCCTTTGGGAACGTACACGGCGTTTACAAGCCTGGCAACGTGAAATTATCGCCCATTATTTTGAAAAATTCGCAGGATTTTATCCAGCAAAAATATGGCACAGGCCCGCTGCCAGTAAACTTTGTTTTTCACGGTGGATCGGGATCGAGCCGCGCCGAAATCCGCGAGGCCATTCAGTACGGAGCCATAAAAATGAACATCGACACCGATATGCAGTGGAGCACTTGGGAGGGCATTTTGATGTATTACAAAGCCAAAGAAGGCTATCTGCAAAGCCAACTCGGAAGCCCAGACGGCGATGATTCGCCCAACAAAAAATACTACGACCCCCGCGTGTGGTTGCGCAAAGGCGAAGAAAGCATGGCCAAACGCCTCACCGTTGCTTTTGAGGACCTCAATTGCTTAAACCGTTTGGCATAGCACGCCGCCACAATGAACCTCCGAACTGAACTCGTGCTGCCGCGTGCTGCCACCCAAATGCGGCTGGGCAGCCAGGTCGTCACGGTGGGTTCGTGTTTTGCCAACGTGCTGGGCGAGCAACTAACCGCCAACAAAGTCAAAACGTTGGTCAATCCGTTCGGAACGGTCTTTAACCCGCTCTCGATCTTCAAAAACCTCGGAATGGCTCTCGGCAACGATGCGCCCGCCGAGGTTTTTTTTGTGAAACAGGCCGACCTTTGGCTGCACCACGATTTCCACTCTTCGTTTTGGGCAACCGACAAAGACGCGCTCAACGAACGCATTGTGGCATCGCTGCGCCACACCCGTGGTTGGCTGCTCAACGCCGATTTTGTGGTCGTTACCCTCGGCACGGCTTGGGCGTATCGGCACAAAGAAAGCCAACAAATAGCCTCAAACTGCCACAAAGTGCCGAGCCGAGCGTTCGACAAACGGTTGCTCGGGGTGGCACAAATAGAGGAGGCTTTTGCCGATTTTTACCAGAAAATACGCCTCGTAAATCCAAACGTGAAGGTAATTCTGACCGTTAGCCCAGTGCGCCACACCCGCGACACCTTGCCGCTGAACGCCGTGAGCAAGGCGGTTTTGCGGCTGGCTTGCCACCAAATTACGGAGGCGCACCAAGGCGTGTCGTACTTTCCGAGTTACGAACTTATGCTCGACGATCTGCGCGATTACCGTTTTTATAAACCCGATCTGATTCACCCCAACGAGGTAGCCGAAAAGTTTATCTTTGACCGATTTGGGGAGGTGTATTTTGAGCAGCCTTTGCAGGATTTTGTGGCCGACTGGGCCAAGGTTCGCGCTGCTATGGCCCACCGCCCCACGCTCGAAACCTCGGAGTCGTACCGCGTTTTTTTAAAAAACGTACTACTGAGTTTAGAAAAAATCCAATCGGCAACGGATTTGAGCCAGGAGTTTGAGTGGGTGAACGCCAAACTCCGTCAGTTTTGAAGCACCCAATACTTATACCTTCAAGCTGTACCGGACGGGACGGGGCTTATCGACCGCTATCAGCACGCCGTGCTGGGCCAGTTGGTGCAGGAGTTTACCCGCCCTAAATTGGGACACGTTTACGAGATCAGAAAAACGCAGGGCGGTAATGCTGTCGTTTTGGCGCAGAAACTGCAATAGTTTCTTGACGTAGGGTTCTTTAAAAAGTTTTTTATCGACCACATCGGTGCTAAAAACCAGCCGATTGGTAGGCACCGATTTGTCTTTTTGGCGCACGTAAATGGTGCGGTTATCGTGTTCGTCGATCACGAAATGCGGTTTTTCTGCGCTCTCCGCCACTTCTATTTGCATCACCAAGTGGCCATCCCAAAGCACCGATTTATACTGAATCACGATGGGTGGCACGGTGAGGGCTTCGGTGGCTTTTTCGATCAGCAACAATTCGTCCAATTCCGACGCCACCCCTACCACCTTGCCGTCGTCTTCGACCCCAACCAAGAGCGTACCACCCGACGTATTGGCAAACGAAGCCAGCGTTCGGGCTATTTTGTAGGCACTTGGCACGGTTCGTTTGCGCTCAAAACGCAAGCCTTCAGCCTGGCTTAGTAGTTCTATGATCGGTTTCATTGTGCAAACATAGCAAAACTAAGCCTCAATAACAGTACCCTTTTGCCGACCGATGGCTTTATGATGCCACGCCCTGGGTTTTCAAAATAATTCTAAACGTTGTGCCTTTGTCGGCCTGCGTTTCTTTGATAAACAATTTACCGCCGTGGTATTCTTCCACAATCCGTTTGGCCAAAGTGAGCCCCAGCCCCCAGCCGCGCTTTTTGGTGCTGTAGCCAGGCTTAAAAATTTTGCGTTGGTTGGCGCGGCTTATGCCCTTGCCCGTGTCAGAAATATCAATGGCAATTTCGTCTTTGGGGAGTGTAAATAGCCTTACGTTCAAGGCCCCCACCCCCCCCATCGAATCAACGGCATTTTTGCAGAGGTTTTCTACCACCCATTCAAACAAATTACGGTTTAGGTTGGTCATCATGCGTTGCGGCAGTTGGTTATCGACCGTCAGTTTTACCTTCGTAGATATACGCCGGGTGAGGTAGGTTAAAAATTGCTCAACCAACTCGCCCACGTTTTCGGGTTTTAGGATCGGCACAGAGCCAATGCTCGAAAACCGCGACGTAATCATCTCCAACCGTTGCACGTCTTTTTCAATCTCGTCGGTTATGGTGGCACTGATGCCCGCTTCGCCGCGCATATAATCGACCCAACCCATCAAGCTCGACAGCGGCGTACCCAATTGGTGGGCGGTTTCTTTGGCCAGCCCCACCCAAACGCGGTTTTGCTCGGCGGTGCGGGAGGCACTAAACACCAAGTAAGCCAAAAAACCGAGCACCAAGATACTGGCAATTTGTACGTATGGAAAAAACTTCATCTGCACCAGCAGCGACGAATCGCTGAAATAAATGTACTGTTTCAGGCCGCCCAGGTCGATCTCGATGGGCGGGTGTTCGGTTTTTATTTCGGCATATTTTTGTTGCAAAATCTGCTGGCGCACTTTGGGGCTTGCGCTTTCGGGCAGGTCTATGTTGCGGCTCCACTGCGGGTTGCCCTTCTCATCGACGTAAATAACGGGGATATGGCTCTGCATAATATTCTCGTTTATCTGATCGAGCAAAAAGGTAGTCTCTTGGTCGTTGCCAACCAGGGTAGCATACTGCAATATTTTGGCCTGCAAACGCAGCTGCCGCACCTCGCGCTCGTCTATGTTATCGACAATATGCTGGGTGTATACCCAAGAGCCTATGCCAATGAGTGCCAGGTTGATACCCACAAAAATAGTGAGGAGGTTGTTTTGACCAAAAAGTGCTACCGAACGAAACATGACTTTGAAAACGGGTGGAAATAAAATGCAATGTAGAAAAAAATGGAATCAAAAAGTCCATCTCGGTCTTCAACGGTGGGGCGGCGGTGCTGCTGCAAGCCGAGTTTCCCAACCCAAGCTACTTGGCGGGAACCGTGGCGGGGCGATACGAGGTGCTGGGCGGTTTGCTCAAAGGTAATTTTAAAGTCGATATGAAAGTAGGAAACAAAAATAGTTGTGGGACATAAAAAAATAATCCTTCGTTTGTTTTGAAACCAGATGCCCCATTTGTAGTTTAATTCGTGGCAAACCAAATCCAAGAAACCATCGAAGAAACCAAAGCAAATAGAATTTAAAAATATGTAAAATAGCGTTTTTGCAAACGAAACCTGTGCTTGAAATCTACCAAAATTTCCAATCCAGCAGGTAGAGTGGGCAAACCCCTCGCGTAATGCGTGGGGCTTTGCTTTACTTTGTTGGATAGGTCTTCCAGAACCTCAGATTCAAAGTAAAAGTATTAGCTCCGCGTTTTTTTTATGCCCAAACCTTAACAAATGAAGCAACGTTTACTGACTCTTTCTATCCTAATTTTGGCCGTTGCGCTGGCGAGTTGGCAGCCCCAACCCAGCGCGACGACTCGGCGTGGGCAGTTTTTGGGCGACACGACCATCGTTAGAAATGCGCCCGTGCCACTGACCAAAGGCGACACGGCCAGTAAATACATCAAACTGCTGCCAGGCTTTCAAGCCAGTCCCGCCAACGGGCAGTTTTACGTGGCTACTATTGATACAACCAAAAAGACAATTACGGCTGCCGATACTTTGTGTTTTATCCGCATCAAAGCACTGGCCGCCAATGGCAACGAAACCAACCAGTTGCCCCGCCTCAACGGAACGCTGCAACCACTGACACTATCGGTACAAGACCTGTCGCCCGCTGGATTTTGGAACACGGGCGCGGCTTACACGTGGACGCGGCCCACCAACGCAACCGCCAACACGCCCACGCTCACGGCCCCCATCATTGGCCCATACAGCTTGTTGCTCACCAAAAATGGCCGCAGTTGCCAGACCACCACCGTTTTGCGGGGCAGTGCTTGCCAAACCTACGACACGCTCTACGTCTGCAACCCCAACGCCACGCTGCCTGCCGTGCCCAACGACCCCAACAACCGCCTGAGCCACCTCTCGGCGGGCGACACGGTGTATGCCGCCGATTTTGTGGCCGTGGTCTTGAGCGTAACGGGCGGCTCGGCAGCCAGTGGCTGGACGGGCAAGGCCAAAGTGCGCGTGCCCTACTTGGGCCAAGAACTGCTGACCACCTTTGAAAACGCCAACTTTAACACTTGCTACCAACTCACCGACGGCAGTAGGCTCGAATCGGTCTATGACCCCACCGAAAGCAACGTGGTGGGCGGAGAACTGACGGCCATCAACCAAACCCGAGACTTGCTGGTGCGGATTGCCGATTTGTTGGGGGCTTACCAAGACCGCAACAAGCCCCAGCTCCAAGGTTTGGTGGCCGAATTGACCCAACAAAAAGCGGCTGCCGTGGCCGACACCAACCTGACCCAAGCGCAGCGGCTGCAAATGGGGACTAACTTAGACAGCGCGCTCAACGTGCTGAATACCTTTGTGGGTTGCACCAACACGGGCGGGCGCGTGGCGGCCACTGCCAACTGCGATGCCAACAACATCCAGCCCATCATTACCGCCATGGTACCCCAAACAACGGAAAAAATACTTTTCAAAAAGACGTTGAGTTTTGGCGATTTGACCGCGCAAGATGACATATCGCGCCGCTGGAACGACCAGCCCGACCCCAACACGCCCAATACGGCAGCAGAAATTGTGCAAAGACGCATTGGAAAGCTTGCCGAATGGCGACGGTATAGCGATGCCGCACTGAGAAATATTTTTGAAGGAACTGGCACTTTTCTGCCTTTTGACGGTATCAGAAGTGCATTGTCAGGTGATTCGGAACAGCGCATTTTAGATGCTTTTTATGGCGGAGGGGGGCGCAGCGTTTTATTCAACGAAAACGATGCCGTGTCAATCAAATTAGACAAAAACCCTACGTTTAGATCATACTTTTCAAGGTTTGCAAATCGAATCAAACCTTTGATTGATCAAAACAATTTCAGTGCTATTACTGACAGTTATGTTTTCAATGATAACGGTAATGCGACAGGCATTGGTCGCCCTAATTTTAGTGATCCGAATGAAGTTCCAGATTTCGATTATTATGGATTAATGGGTGCTGTTCAGCGAATAGAGATAGAGACCAATGTAGTAGAAATATTTTACAACGTACCCACGCCACCCTACACCAATAATTCACTCTTTTTATCCAGTACGAAACGCCTCTTGAAGACTGCCTTCACCATGCGCGACTGGTTTGGGTCGGACTGGGACGATATAGCCCCTGGTCCAGAAGATAACAAGCGATTTTCGACTTCGCTAAAGGCATTTTTCATGCTGCAACATTTTAGAAATTCCTATCAGCCCTTTGAAACCATTATTAGGCATCGCGCACAACTCAAACTTTAGAACACATGATTAAATCTTGCCTGTCTATCTTATTTTTATTAATTTTTATTCCTACTGTTTGGTGGAGTTATAGCCGTTATAGAGCTAATAAAGATTGCGAGAACTGTCAAAAAAGCTTGACTAAATACTATCTTCATTTCGAAGGTTGGGAACACTGGAATAAAACAGTGAATTATTATTTGCTGGAATGTTTTTGTGACAAAAAAGTAGTCCTAAAAAAAATAAATACCATGCGAAAAAATATAGTTAATATTATAAATAAAGATGTTACCTTCCTTATGGACGATTTTTATGAATCAGAGGGAAAGGGCGACAAAGGTTTATATTATGGAAGCAAAGATGAAGTTCAGTGGGACAAAGTATTTGCCAACTTGGTAGCCGTTTCATTTATCCGAGATACAACCAGTTTAAAAAGATTATCTGGGCTTTGGTTTGGAGTCAGAACCGATACCTTGCAAAATAAAAAAGTACAGCGCAAAGAACTTAGTAAATCTTGGGGCAGGGTGGTGTATAACGTTGATTATGAAGAGCTTAACAGATCGGTTTTAAACCAGTTTGCCCAAACGGTTTACAAAGACAGCACCCGTTTTACTTACAATACCTGCGTGTATCACCTCTACAACAGGCAAGCCAAAAAAGTAGAAGCCACCATGAAATACGAGGACAAAGGCAAAGGATTTTATTTTGAAATTTGGTAGAAAGTAAGCAGACTCAAAATTTAGAACACATTATGAAATCCTGCTTATCTATTTCATTCCTAATTTTATTTTTATTGATTTCAGTGCCTCTTTCTTGGTGGTACTACAATGATTATACTTACCGTTTAGATTGCGAGTACTGCAAAAAAAACTTAAATAAATATTACTTTCATTTTGATGATTGGCAATTTGACAACAACAACAGATATTTTGTCTTGGATTGTTTTTGTGATGCAAAGGAAGTCCTCAAAAAGATAAATAAATTCAGAAAAACCACAATGCTTACCAATAAAAACAAGAATAGTGTATTTATGAAAGATGATTTCTTTGAGTCTGGTTCCAAGTGGCAGCATCCTGGTAGCAGTGACGATCTTGATTGGGATAACATAAGTTTCAATGTGGTGGTTGCTAAATTCACCCGAGATACAACTAATTGGGAGAGACTATCTTACCTGTGGTTTGGACTAAAAAATGACACCCTACACGACAAAAAGGTACAGCGCAAAGAACTTAGTAAATCTTGGGGCAGGGTGACGTATAGCGTTGATTATGATGAGCTTAATCGGTCAGTTTTAAACCAGTTTGCCCAGACGGTTTACAAAGACAGCACCCGTTTTGCTTACAATACCTGCGTGTATAGTCTCTACAACAGGCAAGCCAAAAAAGTAGAAGCCACCATGAAATACGAGGACAAAGGCAAAGGATTTTATTTTGAAATTTGGTAGAAGATAAACAAAAACACAAATGAGAAAACCACTATTGTTGTTGTTATTGTGGCTGGTCAATGTGGGTGTTCGTGCCGAAGAACACCACGCCAGGCCCCTCAGCCCGCAGTTGGTTGATGCCCGCGCCCAAGCCAGCCAACTTTTTGCTGAACTCGATGCCCAAGACCAGTACCGCCAAAGCCTGACCTACGACGATTTGATGGTGCTGCCCGTGGGCCTCAAACGCAACATCGGCAACAGCACCGTTGAACTGGCCATCTCAAAAGCCATTTTCAAAGCCGACCGCGCCGAACTCACCGTTTACATTCGCTTGCGGATGCCCGCCCCCAGTTCCAACGGTGGCGCGGCGGAGCGAACCCTGTTTTTTGGCGCAGACCAAATTGGCCTCACCCGAAACGGCGGTCTGTCGGGGCAGTTTCGCGCCCTGCTGCTGGGCGACTTCGCCCTGCCTTTCGAGCAGCTTACCGTCGTTTTTAAGGGCGGCAACGGCTTGGCTCCCAACGGCCAAGTGAGCGATGACCTTGCCCAAACCTACGCCGTTTTCAACTGCCAAACTGGTTTTGAACGCGCCAAGCTATCGGCCGATGTGTTGTTCTCGCAAAAAATGCTCGTGCCGCTCAACCCGCTCACTTTCAGCGTCGATGCCAACCGACCCGTGGTGGGGTCGTTCAGCATAGAAACCAGCGCGGGCTTGCACGACATCATCGGCACGATGAATTTCAACTCGCCTTTTGCCATCAAAGGTTTTGAAAAACTGGGTTTCATCGTCCAGAACGTCGTTTTCGATTTCAGCGACCTCACCAACGCCCCCACCCTCTCGCCCGCCGCCTTCCCCGTGGGCTACGTGGCCCGCAACGCCCCGCCTGGCGATGTGGCCTACAAAACTTGGCGCGGCATCTACGCCCAAAACGTGGCCTTGGTGCTACCCGCCGAGTTCAAACGAAAAGGCACCACTGGCCGCAAAATAGCCGTCGGTGCGTCCAACCTGCTCATTGACCAAAACGGCGTTTCGGGCCGCTTTCAAGTTACCAACGCCATTGCCCTCGACTCGGGCCGCGCCGACAACTGGCGAATGTCCCTCACCCAGTTTGCGGTTGATATTCAGGAGAATCAACTCGTGGGTGGACAACTCGCGGGCCGCCTCCAACTGCCCATTACCAACCCCAACGATTCCTCCCAAGCCCTCGCTTTTGCGGGGCGCATCGAGCGCGGCGGCAACTACCAACTCGCCGTGGCCGCCGTTTCCAACCTCCAGTTTGACCTCTGGAAGGCCAAAGCCAACCTGCTGGCGGGCAGCTACGTGGAGCTGAAAGTGGTCAATGGTGCCTTTTTGCCCAAGGCCGTTTTGAGCGGCTCGCTCGGCATCAGCACCACCCCCAGCGGCACCGCCGACACGCTCAACTCCAAAAACTTGGTGCGCTTTGCGGGCGTTAGTTTCCAAAATCTAACCATTCAGTCCGTCAGCCCGCGCCTGTCGGCCGACTACTTTGGCTACCAAGGCAACTGCCGCTACCTCGGCCTGCCGCTGGTCGTCGAGCGGGCGGGAGTCAGTTTTGGGCGCGGCCCGCTTGGGCGCGGCTCCTCCGACACGACCGCCTACGACAAAGCCACGCTCTACTTTGCAGCCTCCATCAACTTGATGCGCGAGGCAGTATCGGCCAAAACCGCCGTCCGAATTGCCTCCTATTTTGACCCCCAAACCGAAACTTGGCGTTTTGAACGCATATTTGTTGATGAGTTGGGCATCTCGGCCCAAACCGCCAACTTCACCATCGCGGGGCGCGTCAGCCAGTTTTCTAACCGCGACGGAAACAAAAATAGTTGTGGGACATAAAAAAATAATCTTCCGTTTGCTTTGAAACCACATGCCCCGTTTGTAGGTTTACTCCGCAGCAAATCAAACACAACAAACTATCGAATAAACAAAACTCAAAAATAGATAATATAGCGTTTTTGCAAACGACCCTGTAAGTGAAATCTGGTAAATTTTATCGAAGACAGGCAAGTTAAAGCAAGCGCCCGTGTAATACGCGGGTGCTACTTTTCTTTGTCTTCAAGGTTTACCAGAACCTCACTTACAAAGCATGATGTAGTTACTCGCGTTTTTTTATGCCCAAAAACCAACCAATGAAGCAACGTTTACTGACTCTTTCTATCCTAATTTTAGCCGTTTCGCTGGCAAGTTGGCAGCCCCAACCCAGCGCAACGACCCAGCGCGGGCAGTTTTTGGGCGACACGACCATCGTCAGGAATGCGCCCGTGCCGCTGCCCAAAGGCGACACGGCCAGTAAATACATCAAATTGCTGCCAGGCTTTCAGGCCAATCCCACCAACGGGCAGTTTTACGTGGCTACTATTGATACAACCAAAAAGACAAATACGGCTGCCGATACTTCCTGTTTTATTCGCATCAAAGCACTGGCCGCCAATGGCAGCGAAACCAACCAGTTGCCCCGCCTCAACGGAACGCTGCAACCACTGACGCTATCGGTACAAGATATGTCGCCCGCTGGATTTTGGAACACGGGCGCGGCTTACACGTGGACGCGGCCCACCAACGCAACCGCCAACACGCCCACGCTGACGGCCCCCGTCATTGGCCCGTACAGCCTGTTGCTCACCAAAAATGGCCGCAGTTGCCAGACGACCACCGTTTTGCGGGGCAGTGCTTGCCAAACTTACGACACGCTCTACGTCTGCAACCCCAACGCCACGCTGCCTGCCGTGCCCAACGACCCCAACAACCGCCTGACCCACCTCTCGGCGGGCGACACGGTGTATGCCGCCGATTTTGTGGCCGTGGTCTTGAGCGTAACGGGCGGCTCGGCGGCCACTGGCTGGACGGGCGTGGCCAAAGTGCGCGTACCGTACCTCGGCCAAGAACTGCTGACCACCTTTGAAAACGCCAACTTTAACACCTGCTACCAACTCACCGACGGCAGTAGGCTCGAATCGGTCTATGACCCCACCGAAAGCAACGTGGTGGGCGGAGAACTGACGGCCATCAACCAAACCCGAGACTTGCTGGTGCGGATTGCCGACTTGTTGGGGGCTTACCAAGACCGCAACAAGCCCCAGCTCCAAGGTTTGGTGGCCGAATTGACCCAACAAAAAGCGGCTGCCGTGGCCGACACCAACCTAACCCAAGCGCAGCGGCTGCAAATGAGGACTAACTTAGACAGCGCGCTCAACGTGCTGAATACCTTTGTGGGTTGCACCAACACGGGCGGGCGCGTGGCGGCCACTGCCAACTGCGATGCCAACAACATCCAGCCCATCATTACCGCCATGGTACCCCAAACAACGAAAAAAATACTTTTCAAAAAGACGTTGAGTTTTGGCGATTTGGCCGCGCAAAATGACATATCGCGCCGCTGGAACGACCAACCCACCCCCAACACGCCCGACAACCCAGCGGCAGATATTGTACAAAGGCGCATTGGCAGACTTGCTGAATGGCAACGGTATAGCGAGGCTGACCTACGACATACTTTTGAGCGAGGGCGCGGCCTACCTTTTGATGGCATCAAAAATGTGCTGTCAGATGATTCGGAGCAGCGCCTTTTGGCTGCTTTTTATGGCGGACAAGGAAAAACATTGGTCTTTGATGAAAATTCGCCAATAGCAACTAATTTAGGAACAAACCCTACTTTCATTGTTTATTACGTCAAATTTATCAATCGAATTGCTCCTTTCGTCAATCAAAACAACTTCAATGCCATCACTGATTCTTTGGTCTTTGTTACCACCAATAATGCAGGGGGTATAGGCAGGTTGAATTTTAGTGCTATTGAAGAAATACCTATATTTGATTATTACGGCTTGATGGGGTTTGTTCAGCGTGTAGAGGTAGAGACAACCATTGTGGAAACTACTTACAACGTACCCGTTCCGCCTTACACCAACAATTCGCTCTTCTTACCCAGCACTCGGCGTACTATAAAGACAATCTTTACCATGCGAGATTGGTTTGGAGCAGACTGGGACGATATAGCCGCTAAATTCCCCAACCCCAAGTTTCTTCCAAGCTCCCTGAAGGCTTTTTTTATGTTACAGCATTTTATGAGTGGATACCAGCCCTTCGAAACAGTTATTAGACACCGAAAACAATTTACTACACCATGAAATCTTGTTTAACCATCTTTTTTCTGTTTTTTTTGATTGCAACTTTATGGTGGAGCTACAATAGTTATTCCAATCATTCTGATTGCGAGAATTGTAAAAAAAACTTGAATAAATACTATTTTCATTTTGATGACTGGCAATATAAAAATAGGAATCGATATTTTGTTTTGGATTGCTTTTGTGATGCAAAAGAAGTATTCAAAAAGATAAATAAATTCAGAAAAGCCACAATGCTTGCCAACAAAAACAAAAATATTGTATTTATGAAGGATGATTTTCTTGAGTCTGGTTCCAAATGGCATCACACTGGTAGCAGTGACGAGCTTGATTGGGATAACATCGAAAAAAATATAACTGTTAGTCAATTTACACGATATTCAAACAACACCATGAGATTATCATATATGCTGTTTGAATATAAATCAGACACCCTACACGACAAAAAGGTACAGCGCAAAGAACTCAGTAAATCTTGGGGTAGGGTGACATATGATGTTGATTATGAAGAGCTTAATCGGTCAGTTTTAAACCAGTTTGCCCAGACCGTTTACAAAGACAGCACCCGTTTTGTTTATGATACCTGCGTGTATCATCTCTACAACAGACAAGCCAAAAAAGTAGAAGCCACCATGAAATACGAGGATAAAGGCAAAGGATTTTATTTTGAAATTTGGTAGAAGGTAAACAAAAACACAAATGAGAAAACCACTATTGTTGTTGTTATTGTGGCTGGTCAATGCGGGTGTTCGTGCCGAAGAACACCACATTAGGCCCCTCAGCCCGCAGTTGGTTGATGCCCGCGCCCAAGCCAGCCAGCTTTTTGCCGAACTCGATGCCCAAGACCAGTACCGCCAAAGCCTGACCTACGACGATTTGGTGGTGCTGCCCGTGGGCCTCAAACGCAACATCGGCAACAGCACCGTTGAACTGGCCATCTCAAAAGCCATTTTCAAAGCCGACCGCGCCGAACTCACCGTTTACATTCGCTTGCGGATGCCCGCCCCCAATGCCAGCAGTGGCGCGGCGGAACGAACCCTATTTTTTGGCGCAGACCAAATTGGCCTCACCCGAAACGGCGGTCTGTCGGGGCAGTTTCGCGCCCTGCTACTGGGCGATTTCGCCCTACCTTTCGAGCAGCTTACCGTCGTTTTTAAGGGCGGCAACGGCTTGGCTCCCAACGGCCAAGTGAGCGACGAGCTTGCCCAAACCTACGCCGTTTTCAACTGCCAAACTGGTTTTGAACGCGCCAAGCTATCGGCCGATGTGTTGTTCTCGCAAAAAATGCTCGTGCCACTCAACCCGCTCACTTTCAGCGTCGTAGCTAATCGCCCCGTGGTGGGGTCGTTCAGTATCGAAACCAGCGCGGGCTTGCACGACATCATCGGCACGATGAATTTCAACTCGCCTTTTGCCATCAAAGGTTTTGAGAAACTGGGTTTCATCGTCCAGAACGTCGTTTTCGATTTCAGCGACCTCACCAACGCCCCCACCCTCTCGCCCGCCGCCTTCCCCGTGGGCTACGTGGCCCGCAACGCCCCGCCTGGCGATGTAGCCTACAAAACCTGGCGCGGCATCTACGCCCAAAACGTGGCACTGGTGCTGCCCGCCGAGTTTAAACGAAAAGGCACCACTGGCCGCAAAATAGCCGTCGGCGCTTCCAACCTGCTCATTGACCAAAACGGCGTTTCGGGCCGCTTTCAAGTTACCAACGCCATTCCCCTCGACTCGGGCCGCGCCGACAACTGGCGAATGTCCCTCACCCAGTTTGCCGTTGATATTCAAGAAAACCAACTCACGGGTGGACAACTCGCGGGCCGCCTCCAACTGCCCATTACCAACCCCAACGATTCCTCCCAAGCCCTCGCTTTTGCGGGGCGCATCGAGCGCGGCGGCAACTACCAACTCGCCGTGGCCGCCGTTTCCAACCTCCAGTTTGACCTCTGGAAGGCCAAAGCCAACCTGCTGGCGGGCAGCTACGTGGAGCTGAAAGTGGTCAATGGTGCCTTTTTGCCCAAGGCCGTTTTGAGCGGCTCGCTCGGCATCAGCACCACCCCCAGCGGCACCGCCGACACGCTCAACTCCAAAAACTTGGTGCGCTTTGCGGGCGTTAGTTTCCAAAATCTAACCATTCAGTCCGTCAGCCCGCGCCTGTCGGCCGACTACTTTGGCTACCAAGGCAACTGCCGCTACCTCGGCCTGCCGCTGGTCGTCGAGCGGGCGGGAGTGAGCTTTGGGCGCGGCCCGCTTGGGCGCGGCTCCTCCGACACGGCCGCCTACGACAAAGCCACGCTCTACTTTGCGGCCTCCATCAACTTGATGCGCGAGGCAGTATCGGCCAAAACCGCCGTCCGAATTGCCTCCTATTTCGACCCCCAAACCGAAACTTGGCGTTTTGAACGCATATTTGTTGATGAGTTGGGCATCTCGGCCCAAACCGCCAACTTCACCATCGCGGGGCGCGTCAGCCAGTTCTCTAACCGACCCATCTACGGTTCGGGATTCGAGGGGCAGGTGTCCTTGACGGTCAAAGGACTCAAATCCAGCATCACCGCATCGGCACTGGGTTTGTTTGGCAAAACCGACGACTCGCTCAACGTTGAGGGATTCCGTTACTGGTACGTCGAAGCGCTCGCCAGCGGCTTTTCGATTCCCGTCGCGGGGCCGCTGGCCATCACCGCCATCGGCGGAACGGTCTACCACAACCTGCGGCCACAGGCCGCCACCACCCAGGTCAATGTTAGCAATGGCCCCGTGGGCGGCATCAACTACCTGCCCGATGCCAACGTGGCCTTTGGCTTCAAAGCCGCCGTGGGAATCGGCCTCAGCAGCCCCGCCGCTGGCAAACTGCTGACGGGTAAACTGGGTTTAGAAATGGTCTACTCCAAAGACCGTGGCCTGAACAGCATCGGCTTTTTTGGCGAGGCGCAACTGTCGGCCGCCCTAACCGATCTCATAGATTCGACCGCCATTAAAGGTACTTTTAAAACCTTGGTCAGCCGTGCCGATGCGGCCTTTGCCACCGATGCCAACAGCGGCAAGGCGTTCTCGCAAGAACGCCTCCAAAAAAAGGCGGAGCGGGAGTTGCCGCCGCTGAATCTGAGCCAGTTGTCGGGCAAGTTCTACCTGCGAGCGGCCTTGCTGTTTGATTTTCGCAACGGGCAAATTCACGGACAAGCCGAGGCGTTTTTGAACGTGGCCAATGGTGTGGTGAGCGGAGTTGGCCCTGGCGGACGCGTGGGATGGGTGGTGGCGCACTTCGACGACAAGGAGTGGTACGTCCACGCGGGGAGCCCCACCGACCGCCTGGGCTTGCGGGCGGGTTTGGGGCCCGTGCAGGCGCAGTTGAGGGCCTACTTTATGCTTGGCCACCGCATTCCCGCCTTTCCGCCGCCGCCGCCGCACGTGCAGCGGTTGTTGGGCATTAGCCAAACGCCCACCACGCGCCAAAGCACCGAGTTGCTCGGCGGTAGGGGCATTGCTTTCGGCGCAGATTTGAGCCTCAGCACGGGCGATTTCCAGTTTTTGATTTTCTACGCCCGTTTCGAGGTGGGCGGCGGCTTTGATCTGATGCTCCAAGACTACGGTAGCACTTGCCCGCAACTGGGCATCAACGGCTGGTATGCCAAGGGGCAAGCCTACGCCTACGTGCAGGGCGACGTGGGAATGCGGGTGCGTTTGTTTGGATTTAAGAAGTCCATCTCGGTCTTCAACGGTGGGGCGGCGGTGCTGCTGCAAGCCGAGTTTCCCAACCCAAGCTACTTGGCGGGAACCGTGGCGGGGCGATACGAGGTGCTGGGCGGTTTGCTCAAAGGTAATT